>NZ_DASWTN010000001.1:0-79076 GCF_036402135.1 Allosphingosinicella sp.
AGGGGCGCTTCGTCTTCACCGGCGGAGTCGTCGGCTGGGACGAGGAAGAAAGGTTCGTGTCCGGCGATCTGGGCGGCCAGTTCCGACAGGTGCTCGCCAACACGCTCGCCATCCTCGCCGAGGGCGGCGCCGGGCCGGAGCATGTCGTGCGCATGACCTGGTACGTGACCAGCGTCGCCGACTATCGCGACGGCCTCGCCGAGATCGGCGCCGCGTGGCGCGAGCTGATGGGCAAGAATTTCCCCACCATGGCGGTGGTCGAGGTGGCCGCGCTGGTCGAGCCGGAAGCCAGGATCGAGATCGAAACCACGGCGGTGGTGCCCGAGCTATGACCACGGCGCATGTCGACACCTTCGTCCGCGACCGCCTGCCCCCGGCGGAGACACAGCCGGAATTCCTCTTCGAGCTGCCGGAGCTCCAATAGACCGACCGGATGAATGCCGCGGTCGAACTGATCGATCGGCAGTCGGCCGAGCGCCTCGCGGTGGTCAACGACGCCGGCCAATGGACCTATGGCGAGATGCGCTCGCTGTCCGACCGCATCGCTCGGCTGCTCACCGAGGAGGAAGGGCTGGTGCCGGGCAACCGCGTGCTCCTGCGCGGACCTAATAACGCGACGATGTTCGCCGCATGGCTCGGCGTGCTGAAGGCGGGCGGCGTGGTCGTGGCGACGATGCCGATGCTCCGGCCGGGCGAGGTCGCGACGATCCTCGAGCGGGCCCAGGTCAGCCACGCCATCGTCGACAGCCGAAGCCTCGACGATTTCCGCTCAGGCGCCGAGCAGGCGGGCACGGTCCGCTCGCTCCTCACCTATGACGGCGACCTCGGGACCGGCGAGCTTGAGCGGCGGCTTGCGGGCGTGGCCGAGGGCTTCGAAGCCGTCGACACGCTCCGCGACGACGTGGCGCTGATCGCCTTCACCTCGGGCACCACCGGGCGTCCCAAGGGCTGCGTCCACTATCACCGTGACGTCCTCGCCAGTGCCGACAGCTTCGCCCGCTATGTGCTGAAGCCGAACGCCGGCGACCGCTGGGCCTGCTCGGCACCGATCGCCTTCACCTTCGGCCTCGGCATGCTGCTGGTCTTCCCCTGTCGCTTCGGCGGGGCGGCCGTCACCATCGAGCAGCCGGGGCCGCAGCCGCTTCTCGAAGCCATCAGCAAGCATCGCGCCACTCACCTCGCCACCGCGCCCACCGCCTACAAGGTGATGACTGGGATGCTGGCGGACTACGACATTTCCAGCCTCAAAACCTGCGTGTCTGCAGGCGAGCATCTGCCCGCGGCCACATGGCAGGCGTGGCACGAGGCGACCGGGCTCAGGATCGTCGACGGCATCGGCGCAACCGAGATGATGCACATCTTCATCTCGGCCTCGGGAGACGACATCCGTCCCGGCGCCACGGGCAAGGCGGTGCCGGGCTATCAGGCCTGCGTGCTCGGCGACGACGACCAGCCGCTGCCCGCCCCGGCCACCGGCCGCCTTGCCGTCAAAGGCCCCACCGGCTGCCGCTATTTCGACGACGAACGACAGGCGAATTACGTGGTGAACGGCTGGAACGTCACCGGGGACACTTACCGGCAGGACGAGCAGGGCTATTTCTGGTACCTCGCCCGCTCCGACGACATGATCATCTCCGCCGGCTACAATATCGCCGCGCCGGAGGTGGAGAATGCGCTTCTCTCCCATCCCGCCGTCGCCGAATGCGCCGTGATCGGCGTCCCCTGCGAGGAGCGCGGCCAGAAGGTGAAGGCCTTCGTGGTCGCGTCCGCCCCGGTCGCAGATGCCGAACTGCAGGCGCATGTGAAGCAGGTGATCGCGCCCTACAAATATCCGCGCGAAATCGAATTCGTGGAAGCGCTGCCGAAAACCGCCACCGGCAAGCTGCAGCGTTACGCGCTGAAGACACCCTAAAAATCTTGTGTTCCGATGTTACGCTTGTCTCCCCTAGTTCGCCGTTTGTCGAAATGTGCGCGCAGCGCCTTTGATCCGGCCGTAGAAGCGAAGCTGTAACCGCGCGTCATGCTTGGAGATTTGAGTATGCACCTCCGACGGCTTCTCGTTTCGTCTGTCCTCTCCAAACCCGCTCTTCTTGTCGCGGCAAGCGGCCTGGCTCTGACGAGCGCGCCCGCGGCGGCGCAACGGACGGACGACAATGCAGTCACGTCGGCCGACGACGCGTTCGGGACGAGCGTCGGCAATTATGGCGTTGGCCTCTACAATCCTTTCGATGTTCGGGGGTTCAGCGCCGTCGATGCCGGAAATATTCGTGTCGAGGGTCTCTACATCGATCGTCAGACCGATTTTACGTCCCACCTGATCGAAGGATCTACGATCCGCGTCGGCCTGTCCGCGCAAGGCTACCCGTTCCCCGCACCGACCGGTATCGCTGATTTCCGCCTGAGGAAAGCGGGCGACAAATTACTCGTGAGCCCGCTTGTCAATCTCGGCCCCTGGGAGACGATTGAAGCGGAGTTCGACGGACATTTTCCCGTGAGCGAGGGCCTCTCCGTCGCGGCGGGTGCGGGCGTCTACCGTAATGAGTGGGAGTCCGGCCAAGGCCAGTTAGCCTGGTCTGCCGCCGTCCTTCCCCGATGGCAGCCGACCGAGAATATCGAAATCATGCCATTTTGGGGGATGGTGGATTACTCGAAGGCAAAGGCCGCGCCGATCATCTTCAGCGGCGGCAACTATCTCCCGCCGAAGATCGAGAGAGGCCGTTACTATGGCCAGGACTGGACCGAGGGAGCCGGCCAGAACATGAATTACGGTGTTGCATCCCGCTTCGGCTTCGGCAGCGATCTTACGCTTCGCCTCGGCGCCTTCCGCTCGGTCGCAGAGCCTAGCGCAAGCTTTGCCGACATCTTCCGTAACGTGCAGCCGGATGGGACAGGCGAGCATCTGATCGTCGCGGTCCCGGGGCAACGCTTCGCCTCATGGTCCGGCGAAGCGCGGCTGTCGAAAGGGTTTACGGGCGAAAGGCTCAGGCATGTGGTGCATCTCTCCGCGCGTGGCCGGGACCAGCGCCGTCGTTATGGAGGAGGGGATGTCGTCGACCTCGGCATGGGAACGATTGGCGTCCCCGTGGACGTCGAGGAGCCCGAATTCGACTTCGGCCCGCAGACGCGCGACCGCGTTAGGCAAATGACGTTTGGCACTGCCTATGAAGGGCGCTGGCGGAATGTGGGCGAGCTCAGCCTTGGTATCCAGAAATCGTTCTACGAGAAAACGGTCCAACCCCCGACGCTGCCGGCGACCACCGACAAGGACAAGCCTTGGCTCTACAATGTTGGAGCCGCAGCCTATCTGAGCCCCCGTCTGTCGCTTTACGGCAGCTACACTCGCGGCCTTGAGGAAGGGGGTGTCGCCCCTTCCAACGCCACCAATCGGGGTTCCGCGGCGCCTGCCATACGGACTGAGCAGAAGGACGCCGGCATTCGTTACGAGATCAGCCGCGACCTGCGCTTCGTCGCGGGCGTCTTTGACGTCCGTAAGCCGTATTACAACGTGGACGCATTAAACTTTTACCGGCGGCTGGGCGAGATCAAGAACCGCGGCGTGGAGCTTTCGCTGGCTGGTACGGTTGCGCCCGGCCTGAACGCCGTCCTCGGCGCCGTGCTCCTCGACCCACAAGTGACGGGCGAGGAGGTGGATGCGGGCCTCATTGGGGAGAAGCCGGTGGGAAGCGCCGGCCGTACGATGATCTTCAATGTCGATTATCGCTTTCCTTCGGCACCGGCATTCTCGATCGACGGTACGCTCACCAATTTCAGCAGGAGGATCGCGAGCGCGGACAACGAACTCACCGTCCCCGGCCGAGCAGTTCTCGACATTGGTGCGCGCTACCGTTTCCAGCTGGGAGAAGCGCCGGCCACCCTCAGGCTGTTCCTGGGCAATGTGTTTAACAATTACGGCTGGCGCGTATCGGGTAACGGGGCCTTCGGCTATAATGCGTCGCGGCGCTTCGGCCTAAGTTTGGCGGCGGACTTCAGCTAACTTACCCGCACCCACGATAGCTGAGGCTAGAGGCGTGTCCGAAGACCTACCCAGAAGGTCCGCGGCGTTGCGCGCTCCACGATGCCTGCGCCGCTGACGCCGGCGACCACCTGCTCGTTGCCGATATTTCCGCGCGCGCTTCGATCGCGAACGTTCGGGTCAGCGGCCATGCGGCGGAGGCATCGAAGGTAAGCGCGTCCGGAAGCTCCTGTTCGTTCAGATCGTCCTCGAACTGGCTGCCGACGTAGCGCCCTGTGAGGGAGGCCCTCGCGCCAGCCTCGCTTGCCCAGGCCGCGGTCGCCGCGAAGCTATGCTTCGGCGTTTGGGCGGGGCGCAGGCCGTTCAGCGGCAGCGCAGGTCCGTCCGCTTTCACCTCGGCATCCGCATAGCTGTAGCCGCCGGAGAGCGACCAGCGGCCGAGCGCTACGCGGCCATCCAGCTCGATGCCACGCGTGACGATAGCGTCGATATTCTGCCGTTCCCGGATCGTGCCGCCGGCGCCCTGCGACAAAGTCACGTTGGCAATGCCGTCCTCCAGCCGGTTGGCGAAAAGCGTGACACCGATCCGAGCCGCTGAGGCGGGTCTGAAGTCGATCCCTGCCTCTATTCCCTTAAGCCGCTCCGGCTCCAGCGCAGCATTGGCGCGTGTGGTGTCGTTGCCGACGCGGAAGGGGCGGTAGAGCTCGTTGAGTGTCGGCAGCCGCCAGCCGAGATAGGAGGCGGCCCGGAGCGTCAGCCCCTCCCGCAGCAGCCATGCTGCGCCGGCGCGGCCGGTCGGCTCCCATCCGCTTCTGTCGGCATAGCGAAGGTGGGTCAGCACCGCGCCGTTGGCGATCACTCGTTCGTGCAGCTTGCCGTCATCGATCCACCAGCGGTCGATCCTGCCGCCGCCGGTCAGCATCAGTGGCCCCACCTGCCACGCCGCCTCGGCAAAGCCGCCGAGCGTCTGCGTCTCGCCGCCCGCAATCCGTTGCCGCGTGCCGATGCCGTTCTGGAAGTTGAACAGCTCGCGCGTCTCGCCCTCCGTTGCGCGCCAGTCGCCGCCGACCCGAAGCTCGACCGGCCCCAAGAGCGGCCGGAACTCGACCCGCGCGCCGGTGCCGGTCGAGGGCACATCATATTGTTCCGACGCGCGACTGACACTGGTCCGCGCAGCGTTGACGCTGGCGAAGCTGTTGTAGAAGTCGCGCGTTTGCACGTAGGCAAGCGCCGACCAGCGCCGCCCGACCAGCCGCACCGATGCATCTGCTCCGGCAGTCCTTATGTCGCTGAATGCCGTGCCCCGCTCGCGCTTATCCCGGAAAAACGAGCCGCTCACCTGGATTTCCGTACTGGCCCCAATCGGCGCCACGCCGCGAACGGCAAGGCTTCCCTGCTCGTAGGGGGAGGGACGGTCGACCGGGCCCCTCTGCTCCGCGACCACCGGGATGAAGCCATCGCCGCGCGCATAGCTGGCGGAGAGGCTGAGGAAACCGGCGCCCAATGTCAGCCCCGCGCCGACAAAGGCGTCCAGGCTGTCCCGGCTGCCATAAGCAAAGCTGCCGCCGGCGCCCCGCAACTCGGAAGGGCGGGCGCTGGAAAGTTCGATCGTTCCCGCGAGCGCGCCGGATCCGTTCGCGCCGCTGCCGCCGCCCCGAACGACCCGCACTTCGCCGAGCCGTCGCGGATCGTAAGCGGGCCAGCTGATCCAGCCGCCGAACGGATCCGTCTGCGGAACGCCGTCGAGCACTAGCAGCGCGCGGCTCGACGCATTGCCGCCGAGCGCGCGCAGGGTCGCCCCCTGGCTGGTCGGATTGGCCGAACGTGCATCGGATCGGCGGAAGAGCTGGAAGCCCGGCACTTCCTTCAGCAACTCGTCGAGCCGGTTTGAAGCCGACCCGGTCAGCCGCTCCCGATTGAGAACAACGACGTCATAGACGTCGTCGCCCAGCGCCGCGCCAAGGCCGCGCCCGGTGACGACGATCTCCGCCTCCTGCGCAACTGCCGGTGACGCGGCGACAAAAAAAGGGAGGATGAAGCCACGCAACATCCTCCCTCGTTAGCATTCCCGGGCCGAAGTGCCACTTCGATCCGAAACTTATCTGCTCGAGGCGCGCCGCCGGGCCCTGTTGGTCTTCGGCTTCCCCGCATGGCCGAAATTCGGACGCCGGCTCTTCGGACGCCGCACCCGGTTACGTTCCGGCCGCTCCTCTTGATCGGATCGCGTCGTCGCAGCAGGCGCAACGCGGCTCTTCTTGATCCGCTCGGCCTCGGCCAGGAAGTTCTCCGGCAGCGGCACCACCTCGATCTTCTGCTTGGTGAGCTTCTCGATGCCGCGCAGATACGCCTTCTCGTCATCCGCACAGTAGGCAATCGCGACGCCCGCGGCGCCCGCACGCGCGGTGCGGCCGATCCGGTGCACATACTGCTCCGGCACGTTCGGCAGCTCGAAGTTGATGACGTGGCTGACGCCCGACACGTCGATGCCGCGCGCCGCGATGTCGGTCGCGATCAGGATCTTCACCTTGCCCGACTTAAACTCGCCGAGCGCGCGTTCGCGCTGCGGCTGGCTCTTGTTGCCGTGAATCGCGTTCGCCGCGATGCCATTGCCGGCGAGCAGCTTCACCACCCGGTCCGCGCCATGCTTGGTGCGGGTGAAGATGAGGACGCGGTCCATATTGCCGCGCTCGGAAAAGCCCGCGCGCAGCATCATGGTGAGAAGCGCCTGCTTCTCCATCTGGTTGACGAAGGTCACGTACTGATCGACGCGCTCGGCCGTGGTCGCGGCTGGCGCGACCGACACCTGCGCCGGATCGGTCAGGAACTTGTCGGCAAGCTCCTTGATCGTCTTCGGCATGGTTGCCGAAAAGAACAGGCTCTGGCGCTTGGCCGGAAGCAGCTTCACGATGGCTTTCAGCGCATGGATGAAGCCGAGGTCGAGCATCTGGTCGGCCTCGTCCAGCACCAGGATCTCGACGTTGCGAAGCATCAGGAACCCCTGCTCGATAAGGTCGATCAGGCGACCCGGCGTAGCGACGAGCACGTCAACGCCGCCGGCAAGGTCCTGCTTATTCCTGTGCAGCGAAGTGCCGCCGAATACAGTCGCAACCTTGAGCGGCGAGAAGCGGCTGTAGCTTTTCGCATTCTCCGCGATCTGGCTTGCAAGCTCGCGCGTCGGCGCAAGCACCAGCATGCGGCAGGTGCGCGGCTGCGGGCGCTTGTCGCTGTTGATGAGCCGGTCGATCGACGGCAGCATGAACGCTGCCGTCTTGCCGGTGCCGGTCTGCGCAATGCCGAGCAGGTCGCGGCCCTGTAAAAGGATCGGGATTGCCCGTGCCTGGATCGGCGTCGGCTCACCATATTCCTTCAGGGCCAGCGCCTGCATGATCGGCTGCGAAAGGCCGAGGTCGGAAAATTCAGTCATGAAAAACTCACATAAAGTGCGGCGCAATCGCAGACGCCAAAAGGGCGCGCGAATACGCGGCGGGTTCTGCCAACCCGCGTGATAAGGGAAGACCTTGAAAACGACGAAGCAGAGCCGGAGCGGTTGACGCTCGATCACGCTGCAATGATGCTTCGCTGCGAGCTACATGGATGCTGCAGCGCAAAAAGTCAATGTTGCGCGGCCTGCAAACGGGCCTTGGCACCCTTTTGCGACATGCGCGTTTACCAACACAGGTGAAGAAAGGCGGGCCCAAACTGCCTTTCTTTGATGAAGAAGGTACAATGTTATGGTCCGCACACCTGTCAGGTTCGTGCGCGGAACGGCTGTTGCTTTGATGCTCGCGTTCGCGCCCGTTCACTCTCTCGCAGCCAAGAGCGCTGCTCCCGAAATCGCCGTCGAAACCCTGAAGCCCGGCCAATTCGCCTGGCATCCTGAACGTGCCTCGTCCGGCCCGCTTGAAGTCGTTGTGAGCCTCTCGCAGCAGATGGCCTATGTCTATCGCGGCGGTACGTTGATCGGCGCGTCCACCGTGTCGAGCGGCAAGCCCGGTCACGACACGCCAGTCGGCCACTTCCCGATCCTGCAGAAGCGCGCCAAGCACTTCTCGAACAAGTACGACAATGCGCCGATGCCGTTCATGCAGCGGCTCAACTGGCATGGCGTTGCCCTGCACGGCGGCGCGATCCCGGGCTACCCGGCCTCGCATGGCTGCGTCCGCCTGCCGCACAAGTTCGCGCAGAAACTGTTCGCGGCAACGACGCTCGGTTCGTCCGTCTACATCATGGACGCAGCGCCCGGCTCGCCGAAGGCTGCGCTCGCCATGGCCAAAGCTAATTACGGTGGCCAAGGCACGCAGATGGCGAGCGCAGCCCCCTAAGTTGAAATCTCTCGGAATGAATGGGGCGGCCAAGCGCTGATGCTTGGCCGCCCTTTTTCAGATCTAGCGCACGAGCTCTAGGATATCGAGTTCGGACTCAGTGGAAGGCTGCGGCATCACGAGCCGGTAGCGGTTGGACCCGATACGCTCAAAGATGCCGACCACGTCCCGGTCAGGCAGAGTGCCGTAGCGAGGCCAGGTCCGCTCGGTGCTGCTGAGTGCAAGCGTGCCGACGAACACGAGCGCCCGGCTGTTGTGCGGATAGAGCTTGCCCATCGGTCGCTGCGACCCTGTAGTCTTGGTGAGCGTCAGGTCGCCTCCCGCCGACAAGGTGACGCGGCAGTTGAACCAGCCATAGGCAATGAAGCCGGACGTTCCTTCGCCTTTGCTGCCCAGCTTGATTGTGCGGCAGCGGTAGTTGCCCGGCGTTGGTTGCGGCCGTGGCAAAGCGGCAGTTCTGTTGACGACGGTGCCGAGGCGGGCGAGGCCGCGGCGGTCGGCACGCCGCGCTTCCGCAAGACCGGTTTGCCAAGCGTCGGCGGATTCCGCGATGCGCCTCTCATCGGCTGCGGTCGCTACGCTGCGCCAATTGTCGGTCGCCTGAGCGAGAACGGGGGCTGCCGCTGCGAAGCCGAGCGGCGCCAAGATAGTGATAAGCTTTGGCATGAATACTCCTAGCCAATTGGTGGAGCATTCTGAACGACGGCAGCGCGGAAAACGTTTCGTCGGCGGCTCGTTTGGTCGCGCAAAGGGCGCCTTTTACCCGTCTGCGAGGCTCAGCGCTGCCACACTAGGTCGGTCTGCCGATAGTGACGCATTTCCGCGATTTCTCCGACGAACGGCCGAATGGCGGCAAGGAAGGGCGGGAAGTTCGGCCCGCGGCGGAAGCCCTGCATGTGATCGCCGGCCGAGGTCCAGCGAGTAGTCAGGAGGAAGACGTTCGGCTCTTCCACGCATTGGGTAAGCTCGTAACCGAGGCATTCAGGCGCCGCCTGCAAATGCTCCGCTGCCGCCTCGTAACCCGCGATCACATCCTCAGGCTTATGGTCCGTCAGAACATAGCGGATGTGCTCGACGATCATCAGAGCTTCTCGGTCAGCTCCGGGACGATCTTGAACAGGTCGCCGACGAGGCCGATGTCCGCCACCTGAAAGATCGGCGCGTCCTCGTCCTTGTTGATAGCGACGATGGTCTTCGAATCCTTCATGCCGGCAAGGTGCTGGATCGCGCCGGAGATACCGACTGCGATATAGACTTCCGGCGCGACGATCTTGCCCGTCTGGCCGACCTGATAGTCGTTCGGCGCATAGCCGGCATCAACCGCCGCGCGACTGGCGCCGACCGCCGCGCCGAGCTTGTCCGCGAGCGGGTCGATCAGAGCGTGGAATTGTTCGGACGACCCAAGCGCGCGGCCGCCCGATACGATGATGTTGGCACTGGTCAGCTCCGGCCGCTCGCTATGCGCTACCTCCTGACCGACGAAGCTGGACAGACCTTTGTCGCCGCTGCCCCCGACTTGCGCCACTTCGGCCGAACCGCCTTCCAGTGCCGCCTTTTCGAATGCAGTGCCGCGCACGGTGATCACCTTCTTCGCGTCGGCCGACTTCACGGTCGCGATGGCGTTGCCCGCATAGATGGGGCGCGTGAAGGTGTCCTGAGCCTCGACTGAGAGGATGTCGGAAATCTGCATCACGTCGAGCAGGGCCGCCACACGCGGCGCGACATTCTTGCCGGTGGTCGTGGCGGGCGCAAGGAAGGCGTCATAATCCGCCATCCGCTCCGCGATCAGCGGCGCGACATTCTCGGCAAGGCCATGTTCCAGCGAGGCATCATCCGCGACTTCGACCCGGGTGACGCCGGCAATCTTCGCCGCCTGCTCGGCTACGCCGCCGACGCCGCTGCCCGCGACGATCAGGCTCACGTCGCCCAACTTCGAGGCTGCGGTCACCGCCGCCAGGGTGGCGTCCTTCAGCTGGCCGCCTTCATGTTCGACGAGGACGAGCGTCTTCATCCGATCACTCCCGTTTCACGCAATTTGTCGATGAGCTCGTCCACCGATCCGACCTTCACACCGGCCGAACGTTTCGGCGGCTCGGTGACTTTCACGGTGGTGAGGCGCGGCGCGATGTCTACGCCATAATCTTCCGGCGTCTTGGTCGCGAGCGGCTTCGACTTCGCCTTCATGATGTTAGGAAGTGAGGCATAACGCGGTTCGTTGAGGCGAAGGTCGGTGGTGACGATCGCCGGCAGCTTCAGCTTCACCGTTTCGAGGCCGCCGTCCACTTCGCGGGTGACGTTCACCGCATCGCCATTCACCTCGACCTTCGAGGCGAAGGTGCCCTGGCCCCAGCCGAGGAGTGCCGCCAGCATCTGCCCGGTCTGGTTGCTGTCATCGTCGATTGCCTGCTTGCCGAGGATCACCATCTGCGGCTGCTCCTCGTCCACGACCTTCTGCAGCAGCTTCGCCACGGCGAGCGGCTCGACCTCCGCATCGGTCTGAATGAGGATCGCGCGGTCGGCGCCCATCGCGAGTGCGGTGCGGAGCGTCTCCTGCGCCTTGGCCGCTCCGATCGACACCGCGACGATCTCGGTCGCCGCGCCCTTTTCCTTCAGGCGGATGGCTTCTTCGACAGCAATCTCGTCGAACGGGTTCATGCTCATCTTGACGTTGGCGAGATCGACGCCGGTGCCGTCGGCCTTCACCCGCGGCTTCACGTTGTAGTCGATCACGCGCTTGACCGGCACGAGCAGCTTCATTGCTTCACCTTCCAAATTCGTGTGGAGCCGCTTTCCACAGCCCTTACGTTAACGTCAAGCAGCCTCTTTCACCTGTGCGACGATCTTCTTCGCGGCATCGCCAAGGTCGTTGGCGGCGACGATCGGAAGGCCGCTCTCTGCAAGGATGCGCTTGCCCTCTTCGACATTGGTGCCTTCGAGACGGACGACCAGCGGCACGCCCAGGTTCACTTCCTTCGCCGCGGCGATGATGCCTTCCGCAATGATGTCGCAGCGCATGATGCCGCCGAAGATGTTGACGAGGATGCCCTTCACGGCCGGATCGGAAAGGATGATCTTGAACGCCGCCGTCACCTTCTCCTTGTTGGCGCCGCCGCCGACGTCCAGGAAATTGGCCGGGAAGGCGCCGTTCAGCTTGATGATGTCCATCGTCGCCATGGCGAGGCCGGCGCCGTTCACCATGCAGCCGATGTCGCCGTCCAGCTTGATGTAGGCGAGGTCGTATTTGGATGCCTCTACCTCCATCGGGTCCTCCTCGGTGACGTCGCGGAGTTCCTCGATATCCTTGTGCCGGTACATAGCGTTGGAATCGAAGCCGACCTTGGCGTCGAGCACGAGCAGTTCGCCCTTGTCGGTTACCGCAAGCGGGTTAATCTCGATCTGCGAAGCGTCGGTGCCGATGAAAGCCTCGTAAAGCTTCTTCGCCATTGCCTGCGCCTGCTTGTTGAGGTCGCCCTCAAGCTCCAGCGCGAACGCCACGGCCCGGCCGTGATGCGGCATGAAGCCCTGCGCCGGATCGATCGTGATCGTGTGGATCTTGTCAGGGCTGGAGTGCGCCACTTCCTCGATATCCATACCGCCTTCCGTCGAGGCGACCATGGCGATGCGGCCGGTGGCGCGGTCGACGAGCAAAGCAAGATAGAATTCCTTGGCGATATCGACGCCGTCGGTAACGTAGAGCCGGTTAACCTGCTTGCCCTCGGCGCCGGTCTGGATCGTCACCAGCGTATTGCCGAGCATTTCGGAGGCTGCGGCCCGCACTTCCTCCATGGTCCGCGCCAGCCTGACGCCGCCCTTGGCGTCTGGCCCCAGCTCCTTGAACTTGCCCTTGCCGCGGCCGCCGGCATGGATCTGCGCCTTCACGACATAAAGCGGCCCCGGAAGCTTCTCGGCGGCCGCAACCGCTTCTTCGACGCTCATCGCGGCATGGCCGGCCGGCACCGGCACGCCGAACTTCGCGAGCAGTTCCTTGGCCTGATATTCGTGGATGTTCATGACGGTCCTTCGGGCAGAAAAGTGTGGCGGCCCTAAAGCATAGAGTCGCGCCGATGGGAAGCCGCGCCTATATGGGGTTCATGCCTATATGGCTCGGCCTTCTTCTCTTCCTCGGCACCATCCTTGCGATGGAAGCCGTCGCTTATGCGGCGCACCGCTGGGTGATGCATGGACCGGGGTGGTTCCTCCACAAGAGCCATCACGAACCGCGCACAGGGCCGTTCGAGGCGAATGATTGGTATGCGGCGATCTTCGCGCTGCCCTCGATCGCGCTCCTCTATATGGGCGTGCATGGCGGCTGGGGCGTCTGGGCGGTGTGGGTCGGCGCCGGGATTGCCGCTTACGGTGCCATCTATTTCGGTTTCCACGACGTCATCGTCCACAAGCGCGTCGGCCACCGCTACGTGCCGCGCTCCAACTACATGAAGCGCATCGTCCAGGCCCACCGCCTCCATCATGCGGTGGAGACGAAGGAGGGCACGGTCAGCTTCGGCTTCCTCTGGGCCCCGCCCGCCGAGGCGCTGAAGGCGGAGCTCGCCCGTCGCGGCCGCCAGGGCGTCCGAAGCCCACGGGAGCCTGCCGCCTAATGCAGGGGCCGCTCGACTGGATCAGCCGCGTCGTTATGCTGGTCCTCGCCGGCATGGTGACACTTTCGATCATGGGCTCGATCGCCGCCATTCCCTCCGGCATTATCGAAAGCCGCGTCGGCATGGACGCCGAGCGTCAGCCGGAGCCGCCGCAGCAAGTTCCGGAGGAGAATGTCACCGCGCCCCAACAGCAACAGGACACCAACGTGATGACTTCGGCAGCTGCTCGTGGGGATATGGTCACGACCGCGCCCGCTCCCGACGAGCCCGTCGATCCGGCGGAATGGCTGGAGGCGATCACTTATGCCTTGCTCGCCATCGCTGGCCTCGCCGCGCTCGGCGCCCTCATCCTCTGGCGGAGCCTTAAGGAGCGGCGGCGGATCGCCGATGCGCTGGAGATCCTAGCCGCGCGGCCGGGTCCATAGGCCGTCGCGGGAGGCAGCAGGCGCGGACCCTCGCGCGTTCCGCCATGCTTCCACCACCCAGCCGAGCTTCCGCCGCTTGGCGATTACCACGCGTCTGTCCCAGGCATGGCCGCCGCGCCGTGCGACCTCGCGGGCGATGTCGCCGTAAATTCCTGCCGCCGCCAGCACCGCCCAGCGTGATCGGAAGGGCAGCCTTGCCGCCCCAATCCGTGCCGAGGCTTCGTAGCGCTCGACCAGCTCGCCGAGCCACTTACCGACCTGTCCGATCCGCTGGCGATAATGGGGCTTCATATGCTCCCCCGGAGGCGTATCGAGCTCCGACAGCCATTCCTCGGGAATGTATATTCGCCCCACCGCATCGTCTTCGCTGAGGTCGCGAGCGATGTTCGCGAGCTGGAAGGCGATGCCGAGGTCGGACGCGCGATCCAGCGTCTCCTCATCCTCTGGGTCGACGCCCATGATCACCGCCATCATGCAGCCGACCGCGCCCGCCACATGGTAGCAGTAGCGGAGCATGTCCTCCTCAGTGCGCGGCCGCCATTCCTGCGCGTCGAGGCCGAAGCCTTCCAGATGATCGTCTATGAAGCGGTGCGGGATCGCGCATTCGGCGGCCACGATGCGGAGCGCATCGAACGGCATTTCGCCCACCTCTTCCCCTGCCAACGCCCGCGCCGACTGGACGCGAAGGTAGGAAAGCCTCGCCTGCGCATCCGCCACCCGCTCCCGCGCCCCGCCCAGAGTCTGCCCGTCCGAAATGTCGTCGCAATGCCGGCACCAGGCGTAAAGCAGCCACGCCCGCTCCCGTGTCGCGCGATCGAACAGGCGGCTCGCCAGCCGGAAGGATTTGGAGCCCTTCGCGATCGTCTCGCCCGCCGTCGCGACGAGCGCGGCGCGGCTAGGCCCGGTGGTCATCGATCATCAGGGCCGCCGTCGCCTTGGCGCTTCCGACCACCCCCGGAATGCCGGCGCCCGGATGCGTGCCCGCGCCCACGAAATAGAGGTTCGGAATCGCATCGTCGCGATTGTGGACGCGGAAATAGGCGCTCTGCGTCAGCAGTGGCTCGAGGCTGAAGGCGGAACCTAAATGCGCGGCAAGGTCCGTCTCGAAATCCTTCGGCGTGTAGTGGAAGCAGGTTTCGATCTGGCCGCGAAGCCCCGGCGCGACCCGCTGCTCGACGAGCTCGAGGATGCGGTCGCGGTAGATCGGCCCAAGCTGGTCCCAATCGACCGGCGCCTTGCCGAGATGCGGCACCGGCGCCAGCGCGTAGAAGGTCGAATTCCCCTCAGACGCGAGCGCCGGATCCGTTATAGTCGGATGGTGCAGATAGACCGAGAAATCCTTCGACAGCACGCCGTGATCGTAAATGTCGGCGAGCAGCCCCTGATAACGCGGGCCGAACAGGATCATGTGGTGCGGGATATTCTCCCACCGCCCCTTCGCGCCGAAATGGACGACGAAAAGCGAGGGCGAAAAGCGCTTGCGCTTCAACTTGTCTTGCGCCCGGCGGGCATGAAGGTTGTGCTTTAACAGGCCGTAGCTGTGGACGATGTCGCCGTTGGATGCGACCGCATCGACCTCGGCCGACCAGCCGCTCCTAGTGCGGATGCCGGTCACCCTGTCGCCGAGCGTCGTCACCTCCTCGACCGGATCGCCGAGCCGCAGCTCCCCGCCCAGCCGCTCGAAATGCCGTACCATGCCCGCGATCAGCGCATTGGTGCCGCCCCGCGGAAACCAGACGCCGCCGTCCTTTTCCAGCTTGTGGATGAGCGCATAGATGGCGCTCGTGGTCATCGGATTGCCGCCGACGAGGAGGGTGTGGAAGCTCAGCGCCTGCCGGAGCTTCTCATTCTTCACATAGCGGGACACGATCGAATAGACCGACCGCCACGCCTCGTAACGGGCAAGCGACGGCGCCGCCCGGACCATGGACTTGAAGTCGAGGAAGGCGACATGACCGAGCTTCTCATAACCCTCGGCATAGACGCCCGCCGAATAATCGAGAAAGCGCTGATACCCGCCGACATCAGCCGGATCGAGCTTCGCAATCTCCCGCGCCAGCGCCTCGTCGTCGTTCGAATAGTCGAAGTTCGTGCCGTCGCCCCAGTTGAGACGGTAGAAGGGGTGAACCGGCAGGAGCTCGACATCCTGCGAAATGTCCGCACCCGAAAGCGCCCAAAGCTCCTTCAGGCAATTGGGGTCGGTGATGACGGTGGGGCCGGCGTCGAAAGTGTAGCCGTCCTTCTTCCAGTGATACGCGCGTCCGCCGGGCTTGTCCCGCGCCTCCACGACGGTCGTTGCGATACCGGCAGACTGCAGCCGGATAGCGAGCGCAAGGCCGCCGAAGCCGGCGCCTATTATGGCTACACGCTTCACGAACGGAGCGCCTTCACCGCGCGGCCGATCGGCACGGGCGGCTTGCCGCTGAGGATCCGAAGCTTGTCGAACATGGTGGATTGGCCTGCATAGAAGCGCGCAATAAGCGCTGGATCCAGCCTGTAAAAGCGTTCCAGCACGCGGTAGCGCTCAGCCGGCTCCGCCGCTCGGAACAGCATCTTGTTGAGCGTCCGGTAAAAGCGCCTTTCGTTCCAGAGCCTTGCCCCCTCACGCTGAAAGAGATCGTGGAGCGCCGCGCCCGAAAGATCTTTCTGCCGCGTCAGCAAGGCCGCGCAGCACACCGCATCGGGAAGGGAATAGCCGGTGGTAGGATGGAAGAAGCCGCCGCGGAGCCCGAGCTTCGCCACCCGCGCGCCGCCCATCCGCCAGAAAGCGGCAAAGTCGCCGCCCATCGCGACCGGCAGCACGCCTTTCTCTTCCCGCTCCATCTCGGCCGGGTTCCAGCGGCGCTTCTGGAGATAAGCTTCGATGCGCGCCCCAAGCTCCGGCAGATCGAGGTCGGGCGTGTCGGAATAATAAGTGTCCTCGACCAGCATATGCTCGTCGGAAAAGGGCAGGTTGTAGACGAAGCGATAGCCTTCCGACTGGTCCACCGTCGCATCCATGATCACGGGAAGGTCGACGCCATGCGGCTCGGCAAAGCGATATTCACGGCCGACGAACTTCTGCCAGCCAAGGTCGAGCAGCGACAGGTTGGCGGCACCCCTCGCATCGATCGCCCCTGCGCCCTTAAGCCGCTCCCCGCCCTCCAAAACCAGCTCGTCCTCGCGCACCGCGACGATCTTGGCGCCGAGGCGATAGCGATCCGACCCCAAAGTCTCGCGCACATGCCGGTCGAGCAGTTCGGACGGCATGCTGTTATAGCCGTGGGCGAACTTCTTCCGGTGCTGGGGGAAGGCAACATAATAGCCGCGCCATCTTGCGCCGATCAGCGGCTCAATCAGCCAGCGGTCTTCCGCCGCCACGTCGGCATCAAAGAAGGACCAGATATGGTTGCCGCCGAAGCTCTGGCCCTCCTCGACGATCAGCAGCGGCACGTCAGGCCGCCGATGGGCCATCGCAAGCGCGGCAAGGCATCCCGCCAGCCCCCCGCCCGCGATCAGCAATCGCCGCTCGTCGCCCTTTGCCATCAGGTCGGCCCTTATAGAAGCGGTTCGCGGCAGGCCATCATTGTTGTAGGGCAGGGCCGATGACCGCGGCGCTGCTCCTTTCCATGCTTGCCATGACGTTGATCGTTGGCGGTCGCTATCTGGCGGTGAGCGGCGGCTTCGCCTGGCTGACGCAGCGGCGTCACCCGGGCCTCTACAAGGATCAGTCGGCGCAGATCGGGAAGGAGATCCGCTGGTCGCTGGCGAGCGCCGCCATCTATGGCGTCCCTGCGGGCGTCCTCGCTTGGGGCTGGCAGGAGCATGGCTGGACGCGCATCTATTCGAATGTTGCGGACTACCCGCTCTGGTGGCTGCCCGCGTCGGTGCTCACCTACCTCTTCCTGCACGACAGCTGGTTCTACTGGACCCATCGCTGGATGCACCGGCCGAAGCTGTTCCGCATCGCCCATGCGGTCCACCACGCCTCCCGCCCGCCGACAGCCTGGGCGGCGATGAGCTTCCATCCGGTCGAGGCGCTGACCGGCGCGATCGTGATCCCGGCGCTTATCCTCCTCATCCCTATTCATTACGGGGCATTGCTGTTTGTGCTTATGGTGATGACGGTTATGGGTGTCACCAATCACATGGGGTGGGAGCTGTTTCCGAAATGGCTGGTGGAAGGCGGCGCTGGGCGCTGGCTGATCACGGCAAGCCATCATCAGCGGCACCACCGCGAGTATAGGTGCAATTATGGGCTTTATTTCCGCTTCTGGGACAGGCTGTGCGGCACGGACAAAGGCCTTGGCGACTTTGGCCCTGATCCTCGCCTCGCCGATCGCCGTAGGCGCCGCGCCGGCGGGACAGCTTGAAGTAGAGCTTTCGAACCTCCGCAGCGGCGACGGACATGTCCGCCTGTGCCTCACCGCAAATCCGAAGCACTTCCCCAATTGCAAGGGCGATCCCGCCGCCCATCGCCTTGCGGCGCCTGCAGCCTCCGAGCGCCTCCGCTTCCGAAACCTGCCGAGCGGCGCCTACGCCCTCTCCGTGATCCACGACGAGAATGACAACGCGCAGCTCGACACCTTCGCCAGGATTCCGCGCGAAGGCATCGGCTTCTCCCGCAATCCCGTCGTCCGCTTCGGGCCGCCTAAGTTCGACGCGGCATGCTTCACGATCGGTGCGGGCGAGGCGCAGCAAAATGTGCGGATACGCTATTTCCTTTGACGGTGTGCAGGTAGTGTGAGTGGGCTAGTAAGGCTCCTCTCACCTCTTCTCCGCCACGACCTGTCCCGTCGGAGCAAACTCCCTGCTTTCTCATGCGGTTGAACACTGACGCGTGGGGGGCGTGAGTAGGAGTAAAGGACATGAGAAGCACGATCTTCACCATGGCGGCCGTTTCGGCGCTGGCGATCGGCGTACCGGCGGCTGCACAGACGGCGAATGCCAATATAGTCAATCGCATCGGCAACCTGCAGACCCAAATTCAGGCGGGCGTGCAGGCCGGGACAATCACCCGCGCCGAGGCGCAGCCGCTTCGTCAGCAATATCGCCAGCTTCGTGATCTGGAGCGGCAGTATAGCGCGAACGGCCTGACGCAGACCGAACGCCGCGACCTCCAGACCCGCATCCAGAACCTGCGCGAGCAGATCCGCTTTGCGGCGCGGAACGACGCCACACGCTACGGCAATTCCGGCTTCATCGACGCCAATCGCGACGGCTGGGACGATCGCGACGCCAACCGCGACGGCCGGATTGATGCCACCTACGGCCAGGGCGGCCCCTATGAGGAAGCCTGCGAAACCCGAGGCGGCATCGGCGGCGTGCTCGACAGCGTGCTGGGGCGAGACAACGACTGCGGCCTCCGCGTCGGCATGCGCGCGGGCGCCAACCTCTATGCGGTGCCCTACCAGTACCGGAACCAGTTCCGCGACGGCAACGGCGTCGTCTACCGGTCGGACGGGCAGAATATCTATCAGATCGATGCCCGGACGCAGGTCGTGACGCGGGTCTGGGACATTCCGTAAGACCGCATCCTAATCGGAATCAATGAAGCGCCTCGGCCCCGGCCGGGGCGCTTTTCCGTTGGGGAAGCGCGTCCCGCCGACGCCGGAAGGTCACACTAAGGTCACACCAAAACCCATCACCGGTAATGCTTCCGCGACCGCTCTGCCCGGCCGAGCGGGTCGAGATAGCGGCACATGTCGGTGAATTCCTGGCGGCTCAAATCCTTGTCGCCGCGCTGGCTTCTTTCCCAGGCCTCAGCGCCGCGCGCGTCCTGCGCCGCCCGCGCCTCCGCCTCGATCCGGGCCGCGCTCTTCGCCGGGCGCTGCTCGGAGAAGAAATGCGGCAGCTTGCCGTCGGCGATGTCGGCGATCTCCAGCTCGTCGGCCAGCGTTTCGGGACCGAGCAGCTGCTCGGGCGGCGCGGGAAGCTGCGGCTCCAGCGCGCGGAGGCTGGCATCGACAGTGATCTCCGGCCCCGGCTGGGCGGGCGCGGCCGCGCCATAGCGTTCGGGCTTCAGGTTGCGGAGGAGGAACATGAGCAGCCGGTCGTTGTGAACGCGCTTGGTGCAGACCACCTCGCCCCATTCGTCATAGACATTCTGCTCGACGCCCTCGATCGCGCGTTCGAAGGCGGTGTCCTCGATGAGGCCGCCGGCATGGTGGCGCGCCGCGTCCCAGGCGCGGGCGAAGGCGGCGCCGTGCGGCGAGCGTTTGAGGCGATAGGCGCTTTCCCGCGACAGGCCGACCGCCTTGGCCGCGGCGGAGACCAGGCCGGTATCGGCCAGCACCTCGATGAAGCGGCGCTGCTTCTCCTCGGTCCAGCCATCGAAGCGCGGGCGGCGGCGGACGGGCACCCAGCGATAATCGGCGGGATCGTAGCCGTCCTCGGGCGGCGCGCCGTCGTCAGTGGCGGCAAGTGCCTGGCTCGGCGGGTGATCGAGGTCGGTGCGGGGATCGGATGAGTCGCTCATCCCGAGTGTAGAACAGACGAAATCCTACATTGGAAGGGGCGGCCTTCATCGCCTTGTTCAGGCAGCGGGCGGGCCGATCAGGTCCCAAAGGTTGCCATACAGGTCCTTGAACACGGCGACGGTGCCATAGGGCTGCTCGGCGGGAGGGCGGATGAAGCGCACGCCCTTGGCGGTCATCGCTTCATAGTCGCGCCAGAAGTCGTCGGTGCGGAGGAACAGGAACACCCGCCCGCCCGCCTGGTTGCCGATGAACTTCTCCTGCTCCGGCGTCGCGGCGCGGGCGAGGAGGAGGGTGGAGGCATTTTCGCCCGCACCCGGCGGCGCGATGAGCACCCAGCGTTTGTCCTGCTCCGGCTGATATTCATCAGCGACGAGCGTGAAGCCGAGCACGTCCGTGAACCAGGCGATCGCCTCGTCATAGTCACGGACGATGAGAGATATGTGGGCGAGGGTCTGCGACATAGCTCGATAGCAATCATCCAGATATTTTTTGGAAGAGCGAAAAAATGAGTCAAATCAAATAGATATCTCAGTTAACTAAGTTGTTGAGACTCTTGACGGAATCCGACAAAGTCGCATATAGAGTGTGACCCTGTCTTTCCTGAAGCCTCACGCCCTGCGAGAGGTACTCTGTAGGGATCGATGGGGTCACTTCCTAACGCCAGCTGCTTTTTTCGTGCGAGCGCTATCTTCGCGCGCGCTCGAAGGCATGAATAGCCAGTGTCGATATGGGTGCTGCCATCGATCCGACAAACCGTGGGGGGTACCAGTGCTGATGCCGACATTGAAGTTCGGGTAGAGTTCACAAATTCTTTGCTGAACAGCTTTGTACACCGCTGCCTTCGCGCGGGCTCGCTTGGTCCGTCGTTTAGCGGGGGGTATCGGGCGTGTGTGCCTCTCGTTGAGCCGCGATTGAGCAGCGCCTAGCACCACATCCAGCGCCTGCATGATGTTGTGCTCCTTGGAGTCTACTTCAGCGATATCCTCGTACGCGATCGAAAACCTAGCCCGGCGCCAGATTGGAAAGTCAGAGAGGCTAGATAGGTACTTTCTGAATTCATGTAGTTTATCTGCGTTGTGCGGGATTTTGTCCAAGAGAACCGCTGCCGATGCATCACCCGCCCCCTCCGTGCAGTAGCGGAAGCCGAACGCATGCTTGATGAACTGGTGATAAAGGAGAAAGTATTCATTATCGATCTGGAAGTCGTCCAGCAACGGGATCCACCTGTTCTGAGTGAACATGATACGGATTCTCATGTCGCCCCGCCGCACGATATCAAAAACCGCGTCAACAAACGTGATGTACTTGTCTTGGTATGGCTCAGTGATCCTTTGCCATTTCATCTCGCCATTGAAGATATTTAGGCTATCTTTAACAGCCTGAAGCTCATCCTCGATTGCCTGCTGCTTGCGCGCCTCGACCAGGGCACCGCCATAGAAGTGAGAGTAGAACTTACCCTTAGCGTCGGACTCGTCGCAGTAGAGGATGTACCTACTCATACAATTAGCGCCACAGACTTTGCCGAGCTCTTTCTGGCCCCCTTGGCCTTGGACTTCGGCTTCGGCGTCGGCTTCGGCTTCGGGGGACTAACGGGCGGCACATCTTCATCAAGATCGTCTGCCCCGATCTCGCTCGCGCGAAATATCAGAGCCTGCCACTTATCCTCGCGGACGCGGCCTTCTTCGTAGTGCTTGCGGATGACGTGGTATGGGTTCCAGACGAGCGCATATGACAACGGCCCGAATGGCCCGGGCTTGACATCAAGAAAGCCGAGCTCTTTCAATTTTGTAACCCGATCACGCCAAGTATATAGCGCACGCTGGCCGGTGTGCCCCGACGCAAATGCCATCTCTTGGGCGCTATTTAAGCTAAGAAAGCCCTCGTCGCGGAGCCGCGACCATAGTTCTAAGTAAACATGGGCTACCGGCTTACCCTTATCCGCTAAATCGTTCATTATCGTGAGCATTAGTGGCAGCGTTCGCGGTATGGTGGCGAAGCCATCTCGGTTCTTCCGATCCCAAAGATGGTCCTCTGTTACTCCGGGCCAGAGCTTCTGCCTGAGTTCCAGCTTCCGCTTTGCCGCCAACTTGGACGTAGATGGAAAAACTGCCATATTGCCTCCGAGGGAGCGGGTCGGCTTTGGACACCAACCCTTCGCTCCGATTGTGATCCCGTCGCAGGGTGGTGTGGTTGCGCCAAGTTTGGACCGAGGCGCGACCACACCGGATCGTCGCGACAACAGTCAAATGCATCATAGCTCGCGCAAAGTCGACTGTTCAGTTTGCGCAACTGAGCACCAGCTGATGTTCTTTTGCGACAATTTTGGGAGGTCGTATAGTGCAATACACGTGCATTCTCGAAGATCGAGTCTGTGGCGCACCTGCACGAGAAGTATTTAATAGCAGCAGCTTAGCGCGGGCTGGCGGTGCTCCATGTGCTCAATGTGCTCCATGTGCTCACGTGCTCCTGTGCTCCAGTCCTCGGGGCGGCTCAACTCCTACATGAACGGACGGCAGCTATATCCCGGCCTTAGCCATTCCTTGCGCCTGGGCGGCAAAAGGTGCCTGCGTTTTCCTTGCGGCGAGTTCATCCCGCTGTTGTGATTCCCCTCAAGGAGAAATGAGGGGCGTAAGAGTGAGCCGCTCCATCTCCGCCGCCCCTGTGAACCTCGCCTGTCGATGCCGTTCAGGCGGGCCTCACAGCACAAGGCGCTCTGTCACACCCAAGCGCTGGGGCGTGATGGAGGATGTTATGAAAAAGATGATGATGACGATGGCGGCGGTTTCGGCGCTCGCCGCGGCCGCTCCGGCCGCAGCCCAATATGGCGGCGGCAATTTCCAGGTGCGGATCAACGAGCTGCAATCCAGCCTGCAGGCCGGCGTCCAATCCGGCCGGATCACCCGGAACGAGGCAATGCCGCTTCGCGACCAGCTTCGCCAGCTAAGCGACCTAGAACGGCAGTTCAGAAGCGGCGGCTTCACCGCCATGGAGCGCGACCAGTTGCAGCAGCGCATTCAGATGCTGCGCCAGCAGATCCGCATGGCGACCCGCAACGGCGACAACCGCCCACGCTACGACCGTGACGATGACGATTACGAATATGGCAACGGCCGCGACTGCCCGCCGGGACTCGCCAAGAAGAACAATGGCTGCATGCCGCCGGGACAGGCCAGGAAGATGGGTCAGCGTTACGACCAGAATTGGGGCGGCGTGCCGAACCAGTGGCAGAACGAGTTTCGCGACACCAACCGCTACATGTACCGCTATGACGGGGGCCGCATCTACCAGATCGACCGCCGCACCGGGAACATCGTGCGGGTGATCAACCGCCGCTAAGTCTTGCTAACGTGTATGCGTAAGGGCGCTCCGGTTTCGGCCGGGGCGCCTTTTTCCTAATTGCATCCCTCCCTGAGGAGCAAAGCAGGCGCGATGCCCGCCGCGATTTCCTTCACCCGCCCGTCGCTGTCGAACAGGAAGCGGAGGGCGGGCGCTCGCCCTTCTCCGAGGACGTAGAGATCGGCATAGGAAAGCCTGCCGTCACGCCCCCGCTGCTGCGCGCCGTGAGACCAGGGTTCGCGTATCGCCTCCGGATAGGCTGCCCTGACCTCCACCTCCGTCGAGCCGATGACGATCCCGCGATCGGTTCGTATCAACGGCGGCACGCGGACATAGGCCGATAGCCGGACGGGCATGACGCTGACGCGCGTTATGCGCATATTCTCGACATAGAGCAGGAGGCCGGGAATCTCCGGGGCCGAATAGAGCCCGCATTCGTTGCTGTTGTAAGGCGATCCGGTGAAATTGTAGCTCTTCCGCACATCCTTGAGCAGGCTGCCGACGCGTATCTCGCTATAGCCCTCCGCCGTCAGGATCATCTTGCCCCCGGCAAGATCGAGCAGCCGCTCCTCTCCCGCCGTTGTTGAAGAAACGGAGGGCGGCCGCGGCGCGGGCGGGCGCGCCGGCGGAGGCGGTAGGGTCGACACCGAGCGCGGCAGCGGCGGCAAGCCGCGGGGATCGGGCGCCGGGACCAGGCGCAGCGAGTCCAGCAAGGCTTCCAGATGGGTCCGGCTCAGATCGCTCCAGACGTTTTACATGCAGGATTGCCCCGGTACCCAGACATAAGCGAGCGACCGCAGGCCCTGCCCAAGCGGGTTATCGCGCGAATAGGCTGAGAAGCTTCCAATGCCGTAGCCGGCGATGCTTCCCGGCGGCAGCCCTCCGGGACGGCCGAGATCCCGCGTATAAGGCCTGCCCCAGAGCGCCGCGCGCTTCAGTTTTTCCGCCGTGTCGATGTCCGGCCGCAGCCAGGTCCCCGCAACACCGTAAGCCGACGACGTGCCGGGAATATCGAATGCCACGCGCCAGCCGCCGCTCTGCGCTTCGCCTTTGGGCGTGCCGGGCGCGCCGCCGTTGGAGGAGAAGGCAAGCGGCGCGCAGGCCGAGCGATTTTCGGCTTTTCGCCATTCGGCAAGGGTGACCTCTGCGCCAAGGAGCGGCCTTGAGGGGGAGGAGGCGCGCTGCGCTGTGCCAGTTAGGGCGGCGGCGAACGTCGGTATCGCGCAGGCGGAGAGCAGGAGCGCAGTGGAGAGGAAGCGGCGGGAGACTTTCATGATGCCCCTAACGCGCGGGCGATCCGTTGTTCCGCCGCGGGATGCCCCGGGGGCGAAGCTGGCGCTTCAGTCGAAACGCACGTCAACTGCCGGGACCGGCTTAGCGAAGCCACGGAGCGTGTGGTTGTGGTGGGCGATGATCTGCGCGGCGGGAAGAACCGGCGTGTCGAACGTGGTGTGGCCGTCCGCCACCAGCGTGATCTCATAGCCCTGTTCGAAGGCGGAGCGGATGCTGGTGTCCACGCAATATTCCGTCTGCATGCCGCAGATGACGAGGTGATCGACGCCGGCGGTGCTCAGCCTTTCAGCAAGATCGGTCGCCTGAAAGGCGCTGCACTTCGTCTTGACGATGACGGGTTCGGAAGGATGAGGGGCGAGTTCGTCGCGAAAGGGGAAGCCGGGGCCGTCCGGGTGGAGCGGGTCGCCTTCCTCATCGCAGCTATGCTGGACGAAGAGCACCGGCGCCCCTGCCGCGCGGGCGCGGGACAGGAGCTCCGCGATCCGGGCGACGACGGCCTCCCCCTCATGCGGCTGTGCCTCGGGAAAGGCGAACATGCCCTTCTGAACGTCAATGATGACGAGCGCCTTCATGGTGCCAACCTACCCCGGGCTACTCGGCGGCGGGAAGGTAGATTTCGCCGCCCTTCTCCCTGAATTTCTCGCTCATTTCGGCCATGCCCTTGTTCGCCTCAAGGAAAGTGTCGGCGCTGGCGTTTTGCTTCGCTGCAAAATCCCGCACCTCTTGGGTAATCTTCATGCTGCAGAATTTCGGCCCGCACATCGAGCAGAAATGGGCGGTTTTGGCGCCTTCCGCCGGAAGCGTCTGGTCGTGATATTGCTCGGCGGTGTCGGGGTCCAAGCTCAGGTGGAACTGGTCGCGCCAGCGGAATTCGAAACGGGCGCGTGACAGGGCGTCGTCGCGGAGCTTGGCGGCGGGGTGACCCTTGGCGAGGTCGGCGGCGTGGGCGGCTAGCTTGTAGGTGACGACGCCGACCTTGACGTCGTCGCGGTCGGGGAGGCCGAGATGCTCCTTGGGTGTGACGTAGCAGAGCATCGCGGTGCCGAACCAGCCGATCATCGCGGCGCCTATCGCAGACGTGATGTGATCGTAGCCCGGCGCGATGTCGGTGGTGAGGGGACCAAGCGTGTAGAAGGGGGCTTCGCCACACGCCTCAAGCTGCTTGTCCATGTTCGCCTTGATCTTGTGCATCGGCACATGGCCGGGGCCTTCGATCATCACCTGAACGTCATGCTGCCACGCGATCTGCGTGAGTTCGCCCAGGGTGGCGAGTTCGGCGAACTGGGCTTCGTCGTTGGCGTCTGCGATACTGCCGGGGCGGAGACCGTCGCCGAGGCTGAAGGCGATGTCGTACGCCTTCATGATCTCACAAATCTCCTCGAAGCGGGTGTAGAGGAAGCTCTCCTTGTGGTGGGCGAGGCACCATTTGGCCATGATCGAGCCGCCTCTGGAGACGATGCCGGTGACGCGCTTCGCCGTCATCGGGATGTAGGGCAGGCGCACGCCGGCGTGGATGGTGAAATAGTCGACGCCCTGCTCGGCCTGCTCGATGAGGGTGTCGCGGTAGATTTCCCAGGTCAGGTCCTCGGCGATGCCGCCGACCTTCTCAAGCGCCTGGTAGATGGGGACGGTGCCGATCGGGACCGGCGAGTTGCGGAGGATCCATTCGCGGGTGTCGTGGATGTTGCGGCCGGTGGAGAGGTCCATGACCGTGTCGGCGCCCCAGCGGATCGCCCAGACCATCTTGTCGACTTCGCTCGCGACGTCCGACGCGACCGCGGAATTGCCGATATTGGCGTTGATCTTGACCAGCAAGTTGCGGCCGATCGCCATCGGCTCGGATTCCGGATGGTTGATGTTGTTGGGGATGATGGCGCGGCCGCGGGCGACTTCGTCGCGGACGAATTCGGGGGTGACGTAGTCGGGGATCGAGGCGCCGAAATCCTGGCCGTCGCGCAGTTGGTCGCGAATGGCTTCGCGACCAAGGTTTTCGCGGACGGCGACATATTCCATTTCGGGGGTGATGATGCCCCGCCGGGCATAGTGCATTTGCGTGACGTTCATGCCGGGCTTGGCGCGGAGGACGCGCTTGCGGACGTTTGGGAAGGGTTGGACGCCGCCTGAGCGGTCGGGGCCGAGCTGCCCATTATCCTCGGGACGGACCTCGCGCTGGGCGACTTCCTCCACATCGCCGCGGGCGCGGATCCAGTCGCGGCGGAGCTCGGGGAGGCCCGTCATGATGTCGATGGTGGCGGCGGGATCAGTGTAGGGGCCGGAGCAGTCGTAGACGCGGAGCGGCGGCTCGCCGGACGAGGGCTCAAGGTCGATCTCGCGCATGGCGACCCGGTACTCGCCGACATAGACCTTGCGGCTGCCGCGGATTGGGCCGGTGGTGACCTTCAGTTCGGTGCGGGCAGGTGCGTCGGCCATCTTCATCTCCTCAACTGGAAGGAGAACGGGCTCGCGCTCGCTCCCTCCCTACGCCCGTGTGAACGGGATCAGGTTCGGCGGGTCGCAGCCGTATCAGCCGCCTCTCAACCCTGTGCGCAGAGTCCCCCGGGGAAGCCGCATGCATAGGCCCAATCGGAGCCGGACGGAAGCGGCTGCGTTAGGGCCCGATGAACGTAATCGAAATTTTCCTGCCGCTCTACGACAATAGAGGTCGCCGCTTTGAGCGGACGCTCTACACCGAGGTGCGGAAGGAGCTGATAGAGAAGTTCGGCGGTCTCACCGCCTTTACGCGAAGTCCTGCCGAGGGGCTTTGGAAGGACGAAGGTGAGGTGGCGCGGGACGACATCGTCATCTTCGAAGTGATGGTGGACAAACTTGATCGCGGCTGGTGGTCGAGCTGTCGCCGAGAGCTGGAACGGCGGTTCCGGCAGGACGAAATCGTGGTGCGGGCCAGGGCATCGGAGCGGCTTTGATCCTAGCAGATCTGCTCGACGGCGAGGCTGCCGACGGGGAGCGGCTTCAGGAGGTCGCGGGCGGGGACCGATGGATCTAGCCAGCGGGCGAAGTGGGCAGGTGGCAGGACGACGACTTGGCGGCTGCGGTAAGGCGTGATGTCGGGACCGGGCTCGGTAGTGAGCATGGTGAAGGCTTCGCCCACGTCTGGAGCGGCGCGCCAGAGGCCGGCTATGCCGAACCATTCGGCGCCGGTCAGGGTGAAGCGCCATTTGTGCTTGCGCTTCGACTTGGGGTCGGAGTGGGTGGTGAATTCGTAGAAGCCATCGGCGAGGATGATGCAGCGGCCGTTCGGAAAGTCACGGCCGTCGGAGCGGAAGTTGTAGACGGGCTTGCCGCCTGGACCTGGCCAGCTCCAGCGGCGCTGGACGAGTTCGTAGCCGGCGGCTGAGGCGCGGACGATCGGGGCCCGATCAGTGATGCGGATGTCGTCGCGCGGTTCGAGGTTCGGAACGCCTTCGGGATAGGTGAGGCCTTCGAACATCTTCGCGATCTGCGTAATGTCGAGCTTGTTCGAGTAATCGTTGCACATCAGGCGGTGAGCAGCTCAAGCTGAGGCGGGGGCGCGGCGGCGGCTTCTTCGCCAAGGCTGGAGAGGCCGAGGCCAAGGAGGCGGATGCCTTTTTCGGCGGGGAGGAGGCTGCGGAGGAGCGCGGCGCCGATCTCCAGCATCTCTTCGCGGCTTGCCACTGCACGTCCGAGCGAGCGGGCGCGGGTGACGATGCGGAAATCCTGATATTTGACCTTCAAGTTGACGGTGCGGCCGGACAGCCCCTTCGCCTCGATGCGGGTCCAGAGGGTGCGGCTGATCCGGTCAAGCTCGGTAACCAGCGCTTCGTCCTCCGTGAGGTCGTCGAAGAAAGTGTCTTCTGCGCTGACGGACTTGTAGGGCCGGTCCGCCTTCACCTGCCGGTGGCAGATGGCGCGGGCGAGGTTGTAATAATAGCCTGCCGAGCTTCCGAAATTGTGCTGCAAGAATTCGAGGCTTTGCGCGCGGAGATCGGCGCCGGTTTCGATGCCGAGCCGCGCCATCTTCTCGGCCGTCTTCGGACCGACGCCATGGAAGCGCTTCACCGGCAGCGAGGCGACGAACGCCTCTCCCTTGGTGGGCGTAATGACGCAGAGGCCATCGGGCTTGTTCTGGTCGGAGGCGAGCTTGGCCAGGAACTTGTTGTAGGACACGCCGGCAGATGCGGTGAGGCCGGTCTCCGCCTTAATGCGGGCGCGGATCTCCTCGGCGATGCGGGTCGCGATGCCGATGCCCTTCAGGTCCTCAGTCACGTCCAGATAGGCCTCGTCGAGCGAGAGCGGCTCCACATGCGGCGTATATTCGTGAAATATGGCGCGGATCTGGTGCGACACCTCGCGATAGGCGTCGAAGCGCGGTTTGACGAAAATGAGGTCAGGGCAGCGGCGCTTGGCGGTGACGGACGGCATGGCCGAGCGGACGCCGAACTTCCGCGCCTCGTAACTTGCGGCCGCGACCACGCCCCGATGGCCGCCGCCAACGGCGAGCGGCTTGCCGCGAAGCTCCGGATTATCCCGCTGCTCCACCGACGCGTAGAAAGCGTCCATGTCGATATGGATGATCTTCCGCAAGGGAGAGGCGCCGCCCGTGTCGTTCACGGCCTGTTCTTATAGCAGTTTGCTGCTCAGGCGCCAGAGGCCAATGCGGGCCTGCCGAGCCTCGCCAGCCCTCAAGACGGCTGACGCTCGGCCTCTTCCAGACCCTGCTCCGGCGTGGACTCATCCGACTGCCGGATCAGTTCCTGGTTTCCTTCGACTGGCTGGTCGGGAACCGCGGGCGGATGGTCTGGGTGGCCGTTGAAGGCCCGCTCTTCGGGATTGGGCGGTGCGACCGAGGCGGTCTCCATCGTCTCCTCGTCCACCAACTGCTGCTTGTCGTCGTTCATCGTCGTCTCCTTTGCGGAGACAACGCTCAATCCAGCCTTTGGACGCGTACGCTTTGGCGGTTAAGGCTGGCCGATCCGCCGAAGATGGTCATGAAGCTGATGTCGGTCGCATCCCGCCCGACCCCGATCCGCACCAGCCCCTCGACCGGCGCGAGGCCGGTCGGATCGACGAGCTGCCAGCCGCCGTCCAGCCACACCTCCACCACCGCGTGGAAATCAGGCGGTTTCAGGCCCCAGGCGTAGGCGCTCACCATCCGCGCCGGAATGTCGAGAGCGCGCGCGAGGCTGATCATCACGTGCGCGAAATCGCGGCATATGCCCTTCTTCTGCTGGAACGTATCATGGGCGGTCGTGGTCGCGTCGCTGCAGCCGGGGACATAATCGAGGTTCTCGCGCGTCCAATCGGCGATCGCCTGCACTTTCGCTCCGCCCTGGAAACTGCCGAACTCCTTCACTGCGAAGCCGTGCAGCTTGTCCGACTGGCAGTAGCGGCTTGGCCAGAGGAAATGGATCACGTCACCAGGCAGGTCAGACAGCGCGGCGATCCTCATGCTGGAGAGGTCGGACGCCGTTCGCTCCACTTCGACGGTAGCCATGTAACGAGCGGTGAAATGCCCCTCGCCGCTGGTCCAGACGCGGCGGCCGATGCCCTGCAGCCCCTCTACCGGCTTCAGCGCCTGGTCGCTGGCGACCGTCAGCTTGTCCTCGACGACGCGCTGGTCGGGCATCTGCGCCGCTTCGAGCTGTAGCAGAACATCCGCGCGGCGCGGCAGATGATAATCCAGCTCTGCGTCTATGCTGAGGCGCATTCCCATCCACTCTCCGGAAAGGCCGAACCGAACAGGCAAGGCTCCGTTCCGCGCCAAATCTGTCGGAACGTCGCGCTTCCTCTAACGGCCCGCCGCGCGCTTTGAAATGCGCCGCAACACCGATCACCCAATCCAGTTGTCAATGAAAGGAGAATGAAGATGCGCGACAATAGCGGCGGCGGAAAGAGCCAGAACAACAACCACAATCCCACTATGCGCGATCATGAAAAGGACAAGGGCGTGTCGGGCAACGCCATCATGGGCGAGAAGAAGTCGGCGACCTCAGTCGACCGCAAATCAGCGCGGAAGACTGGCGCGAACACCAGCCCCTGACGCACCGGATTATTGGCGCGCGGTACGAATCTCCGCGCGCCAGGTCGTGATGTAATCCACCGAGCCGCGGCACTCGCTCATATCGGCACGCTCGACCAGCCGGAAGCGGGTGCCGTCCCAGGCATAATTGTGGATGACGCCGCAATCGCCGATGCCGCGCCCCTTCATATAGGTGGTGAGAAGGTTCTTCTCGGGCTCCCACATAGCGTTGAAGGCAATGCCCGGCGGATTGTCGGTCTCGTCGAACGAATCGGTGTCGAACCGAACCGGTTTCCACTTGCCCTCGCCCCAATTGACCAGCAGCAAAGAGGCATGATTGTAGGCGCCGCTCCAGCAGCGGAGCGGGATCATGGCGAGCGTGTGATGAGCATCGAGCCGCGCCGTCTCCGCGCCCGGTTCTTCGGCCTCAAGCTCAAAGTCGCAATTGTCCTTCTGCAGCTGCTTCACCATCGCTTCTCCTATGGTCAGCGGCGGCTCCTTGGACGGGGGCGGCACTTCGACGACCGGCAGGATCGGCGCCTTCGGCACCTTGAAGCTCGGTTCCGATCCCTTGCGGATGAGGGCGCTCATCGTCTCCACTCTCTTCTGCCGGTCATCCATGTAGAGGAGGGCGGCGTTCAGGCCCTCCAGCGATGTCACCGCATGGATGCTGCCGTCCGCCTTCAGGAACTGGAGCTGCCGTCCCGGCTTCACCGCATCCAGGAAATAGGTGCGCGCCTCGCCTTCGATCGGCCATACTTCCCGACTTGGAGTGAGCGTGAGGCGAAGCGGCTTTCCGTCGACGGCGAGCGCCTTCACCTGCGGATCGACCGACCAGATTTCGATTTCCACTTCGGCATCGGGTTCGGGGCCGCGCTTGATGCTGACGTCGAAGCGCTGCTCGGCAGCATCGGGGCCGAGCGACGTCGCGTGACAGGCGCGGCCATTGTCGCAGCCGACCAGCCAGTCCTTGAAGAGTTCGAGCTTCGTAGGCTGCGGAATCACGGCTGCCGTGAGCGAAAGGGCGATTACCATCCAAGTCTCCCCCGAAATTCAACACAGTCTGCCTTATGCGGGGTGCTCGGAAAAGAGCTTGCTCTCCCGACCGCGCTAAAGTGCCTCGCTACATGCCTGTTTTTACGCTAAGGGATTCGGCGGTGCGCCATAATTCCGCGCCAAGACCATTTGCGCGTTCAGCCCAGCGCTATGGATCTAACAGGGTTACGGGCGCGGGAAAGTATTTGAAGGCATGGGTTTCGACAGAGGACGCCGCGGCGAGCGCGGCGGGCGCGGCAGAGACAAGCGCGACGGGTTTGGCGAAGATAATTTCGGCGGCGGATTCGAAGATCGGAGCAGCTATGGCGGTGGCCGTGGCGGCTTTGGCGGTGGCGGCGATCGCTTCGGCGGCGGTGGCGGCGGCTTCGGCGGCGGTGATCGCTTCGGCGGCGGCGGCGGTGGCGGCGGTTTCCGCGGCGGCGGCGGTGGCGGCGGCTTCGGCGGCCCCCGCGGCGGCGGCGGCATGCCTCCCCAGGTGGTCGGCGAAGGCACGGGCGTCGTAAAGTTCTTCAACGGGCAAAAGGGCTTCGGCTTCATCGTTCGTGACGATGGCGGCGAAGATGTGTTCGTGCACATCTCGGCAGTCGAGCAGGCCGGCCTCACCGGCCTTGCCGATGGTCAGCCGCTCGAATTCACGCTCGTCGATCGCGGCGGCCGCATCTCGGCGACCGATCTCAAGATCGAAGGTGAGCCGCTCCCCGTTCAGGATCGTGGCCCTCGCGAGGACCGCGGCCCCGGCGGCGCGGGCGGACCGCAGCGTCAGCTTACCGGCGAAAAGGCATCGGGTACCGTCAAGTTCTTCAACGCCATGAAGGGCTTCGGCTTCATCAGCCGCGACGACGGACAGCCGGATGCTTTCGTGCACATTTCTGCTGTGGAGCGGGCCGGCATGGTCAGCCTCAACGAAGGCGACCGGCTCGAATTCGAACTGGAAGTCGACCGACGGGGCAAGACCGCGGCGGTCAATCTCCAGCCGATCCAGTAAGTCTCGAAAAGGCCCGGAGCGACCCTCCGGGCCTTCTTCTTTACCCCCGTGTTAGCCGCATCAATGGGTTAACCTGTGGATAACTTGACGCCGTCATTACGGTTACGCTACGAAATGCACTGATTTTTTCACTCGAGGGGGCTCGATGGAAAGCGATTTGAGATATTTCCGCAGGAGAGCGGTCGCCGAAATGCTGGCGGCTAAGCGCTCCGTTACGCCGGAGGCGCGGGCGCGCCATCTCGAACTCGCCGAAAAATATACCGCCCTCGTGAATGCCAGCGAAGCTACGATCCCGCTCGGCTGCAAGGCGGCAGTCGCTTAAGTCGCCAGGCGCTTCAGCGTCTCGATCCGGTCCGCTTCGGCAGCGGGCTTGTCCCTCCTGATCCTAGATACGCGCGGGAAGCGCATCGCCAGCCCGGATTTGTGGCGGCGGCTCTCGTGGATCGAATCGAATGCTACCTCGAGCACCAAGCTCTTCGCCACCTCTCGCACCGGGCCGAAGCGCTGCACCGTGTTGTTGCGCACGAACCGGTCGAGCCACATCAACTCCTCGTCGGTGAAGCCGAAATAAGCCTTCCCGACCGGCAGCAGCTCGCCCTCTTCGGTCCAGCAGCCGAACGTATAGTCGGAATAATAAGATGAGCGTTTGCCGCTGCCGCGCGCGGCATACATCAGCACGCAGTCGGCGGTCAGCGGATCGCGCTTCCACTTATACCAGTGCCCCACCTTACGGCCCGGGACATAGGGGCTGTTGCGGCGCTTCAGCATCACGCCTTCAATCGACGCATCCCGCGCGCCGGAGCGTATCTCCTCGAGCTCGTCGAAGCTCGACGCGTCGATCAGCGACGAGATGTCGAACCGCTCCGGATCGAGCTTCGGGGCGAACGCCTCCAATCGCCGCCGCCGCTCTTGCCAGGGCAACGGGCGCAGATCCTCTCCCGCCTCAATCAAAATGTCGTAGAGTCTAACGAAGGCCGGATAGTCGCTCAGCATCTTCTGCGACACGACCTTGCGGCCGAGCCGCTGCTGGAGCGCGTTGAAGCTGGCCGCGCCGCCGCCATGTTCGTCCGCCCCTTGGAACTCGCCCTTCACAAGCAGTTCGCCGTCGACGACCGCGTCGGATTCGAACGCGTCTGCTACCTCAGGAAAGCTTCGGGTGATGTCGTCACCCGCCCGGCTGTAGAGCCGCGTCTCGCCGCCCGCCCGCACGATCTGCACGCGAATGCCGTCCCATTTCCACTCGGCGGCATATTCCTCCATCGACAGGCGCGCGTCTTCGAGCGGGTGGGCAAGCATGAACGGCCGGAACACCGGCACATTTTTAGTGGTCGGCTGGGCGCCCTTACCCTCTGCCCAAGCAAAGAGCGGCAGATAGGGTGGGCCGATGCCGTGCCACACCTCCTCGACGGCATCCACGTTTAGCCCAAAGGCTTCCGCAAGCGCGACCTTGGCGAGCCTCGCCGACACGCCGATCCGGAGTTCGCCAGTCGCAAGCTTCAGCAGCGCATAGCGGCCGCTCGCGTCTAGATGATCGAGCATCTGTGCCAGCGCCTGCGGCGCTTCCGACCGGCTGAGGCCGGCAAGCCGCTCCACGACGCTCGAAATTCGGAGTGTCCCATCGTCGATCTCGGGGGGCTGATCGATCGCCTTCGGCCAGAGCAGTGACACCGTCTCCGCCATGTCGCCGACATAGTCGCGGCTCATATGGAAGAGCACCGGATCGACCCGCTCCTCAGTGATGGCGCGGATAAGAGCAGGCTTCACCGCCGGAAGGTTGAGTTCGCCGGTGAGGGCCGCGAGCGAATAGCCACGGTCGGGATCTGGCGTGCGCTTCAGATAATCACCGATCAGCTTCAGCTTGGCGTTGCGAGAACGGGTGTAAACGAGACCGTCAAGGAGCTGTGAGAATTCGCGCATCGCAGCCGTAACGATAGCTGCGCCTTAAGGCTCCCCGCCAGCCGGTCGATCGAGATCAAGCGATGACTGTGAGGGTGCTGAAATAAAGTCCCACCAGCATCAGACTGGCCCAGGGAAAACGCTCCGCCGCATAGCTTCTGTAACGCATGCCTCTCACATCCTCGTTTGTATCTTTACCGACGCCAGCAGCGCCTCGCTCGCCGCTTCGTCAGTCCGGCCGCATCCGATCGCATCGTACAGCCGGTCGACGTAGAGCCCGGCCGTGCAGGAGCGCGGCCCTGTCTCCGCAATCGCCCGCTCCATGGCCTCGGCAAGGCGCGCGACCGGCGTCAGCCCATAGGCTGCGGCCATCTGGCGGATCGAAGCGACGCGGCTGGAATAATCGGCGCCTTGGCGGCTACGGGAGAGAAGCTGCAGATGTTCGAGCCGCTCGCAAAGCTCGGCCCGCACAACCAGCATTCCGTCCATGCCCGCGCGCATTTGCGCCTCCCGCCGTTCCGGCAAGCTCTTCATGGCATGGAAGCTTTACTTTTTCGTGAAGCGGAGCGGCCTTGACAGAAGCGACCGATCAAGGCAGAGGCGGCGGCGCATATGAGCGGCGGCGACGCCGCTTTTTATTTTCGATACAACCTGGGAATTAGAGGCTGCCATGGCCAAGCCAGCAACCGTCAAGATCAAGCTCGTGAGCACCGCCGACACCGGATTCTTCTACGTGACGAAGAAGAATCCGCGGAACATCACCGAGAAGATGACCTTCCGCAAGTACGATCCCGTCGCGCGCAAGCACGTCGAGTTCAAGGAAGCCAAGATCAAGTAATCACGCTCTCCCGCGCCCCGCCGCGGGAGACGCCTCAGAGGCTCGGCTGCAGCTCCAGGAGCGCGCCGACCGATTCCACGAACTTCATCACCGATATGGGCTTCGACACATAACCCTCGGCGCCCGCGTCGCGGATTCGCTCCTCGTCGCCTTTGGCGGCATAGGCGGTCACCGCCATGATCGGGATGCGACACAGCGCCTCATCCGCCTTCATCTGCTCGATGAGCTCGAGGCCGCTGATATGCGGCATCTGGATGTCCATGATGATGAGGTCTGGCTCGAAGGCGCGCGTCTTTTCCATCGCCTCGCGGCCGTCGCGCACCGGCTCCGCCTCATAGCCATGGGCGCGAAGCAGGTCGCAGAAGAGCTTCAGATTGAGCTCGTTATCCTCGACAACCAGAATTTTTTTCGCCACGCGCATGCCTTTCGCTGTGGGGCGCCGATCTTACGTCATGAGTCTTAACGAAACAAACCAGTCTTTGGAGGCGTTTGCGCTGTCAGCGCTCGGCTGGACGCTGCAGGAGAACGGCCGGGCCGAAAGGCTGCTGGCGCTGACCGGCCTCACGCCGGACGCTCTGCGCAGCCGCCTCGACGATCCGCAAGTCCTTTCCGCCGTCCTCCGCTTTCTCGAGGGGCATGAGCCCGACCTGATCGCCTGCGCCGAGGCCCTCAACGTCAAGCCGGAAGAGTTAGTCGAGGCGCGGCGGAGGCTTGAGGCATGACCAGGCCCCTCCTCATTACCGACTGCGACGAGGTGCTGCTGCACATGCTCCGCCATTTTGCGGAATGGGTGGACGAGGCGCACAGCCTCCATTTCGCCCTCGATGCGCCCGGCTTTCGCGAGGCGGTCCGCGAGAAGGATACCGGCCTTCCGGTAGCGGAGGAGCGGATCTGGCCGCTGCTCGACGGCTTCTTCGCCAGCGAGATGCACCGGCAGAATGTGGTGCCCGGCGCGGCCGAGGCGCTGGCAGAGATCGGCAAGCAAGCCGACATCGTCATCCTCACGAACATTGGCGACGAGTATGAGGCTGGCCGGGTGGAGCAGCTCGAAGCCTTCGACATCCGCCACCGCGTCCTTTGCAATCGCGGCGGCAAAGGACGCCCTGTCGCCGAGCTGATCGAGGAGGTGCGGCCGAGCGTCGCCGTCTTCGTCGACGATCTCGCCATCCATCACGAATCGGTGGCGAAGCACGCGCCGGACGTATGGCGACTGCACATGATCGCTGAGCCGAAAGTCGCGGCGCACATGCCGCGCGCGCCACACGCCCATGCTCGCATCGACGATTGGGGCAACGCGACGCGCTGGATCGCCGCCCGCTTCTCAGACGGCGTCGGCGCCTACGTCCATGCCTCACAGAGGGAGTCGACATGACGGGAACCATCTTCATCACCGGAGCGACAGCGGGGATCGGCGCGGCGGCTGCGCGGCGCTTCGTCCAAGCAGGCTGGAGAGTCGTCGGGACAGGCCGCCGGCAGGAGCGGCTCGACGCGCTTGGCCAAGAATTGGGCGACCGGTTTCACCCGCTGCTGCTCGATATGACCGATATCGCCGCCGTCGAGGCCGCGCCGGACGCGTTGCCGGAGCCGTTCCGCGCCGTCGACGTGCTGCTCAACAATGCCGGCATGGCCCCGCCCATGGCCCCCGCGCAGGAGGGCGATCTCGCCGATTGGCGGCAGGCGATCGACACCAACATCACCGGCCTCCTTGCAATCACGCGCGCGCTGCTTCCCGGCCTGATTGAACGGAAGGGCCTGATCCTGAACCTGAGTTCCGTCGCCGCCACCTACCCCTATCGCGGCGGCGCGGTGTACGGCGGCACCAAGGCCTTCGTCCGCCAATTCTCATTGGACCTCCGGTCCGACCTTCACGGCACCGGCGTCCGTGTCACCTCGATCGAGCCGGGCATGGTTGAAACCGAATTCACCCTCGTCCGCACCAAGGGCGACCAGGCGGCATCGGACGCGCTCTATGCGGGCATGAACCCGATGACGGCGGAGGACATCGCCGAAACCCTGTTCTGGATCGCGGGCCAGCCGCCGCACCTCAACGTCAACACGATCGAGCTGATGCCGGTCAGCCAGTCGTTCGCCGGCTTTCAGGTGGCGCGGGAGGGATAGCTCTGTTGTGATAACAGTCCCCGTGGTTGCAGCGGATTAGCAATATAGGTGAGTCACTGGTACGGTTCTCTTCAACATCCGTGTTCAGCGTCGTGTTCGGCTCGAGAACCTTTGAGGCTTTGCGAGCTTCACCTGAAAGTCGTTGATGTCGCCGGCGATCTTCGGCTCCGATAGTCAGCGAAGCTGCTGAACGTGTCGGCGAGATCGACCTTCTCCATTATCGCTCCCTCTCTTTTGGTGAGCTCTTTATGCCTTGTTCGGTGTCCCCTCCGCATCGCCGACGTAAGGCAGTGGTCGAGGCGTGAAGGGACGGGAGAGGACCAGAGCGGTCGAGGGCTTCCCGAACAAGGCAAGCTTATCAACCAGAGCCTCCAGCGCTCGGATGCTTGGCACTACTACCTTAAGGATCGCGCTGGCATCTCCAGTCAGCCGATGGCACTCGACAACTTCCGGTATCGCCTCCACCTCCCCCGGGAGCTTGCGGCAGCGCTCGCCATCGCAAGTCATAGTAATCATCGCGGTAATCGGAAGACCCACCCGCTCGGCATCAACGATAGCTGCATAGCCGAGGATAACCTGTTCGGCCTCAAGATTACGGATGCGCTCAGCGACCGCGGACGGGGACAGGCCAATCCTACGGCCGATCTCCGCATGCGACAGACGTCCATACGTCTGCAGCAGGCGGAGAATCCGTGCTTCGAAACGGTCAAGCTTGTAAGTGGATTTCATTCTGACAGGCGGCCAATGGGATTGATCCTGTAACATACTCGATAAAATTAGATTGATTCTATCTCTATTTTGGGCTTCATAGAAGATATTCTTCTATCATGCAGTCGGGCGCCTCGCCTTTTCCCAGCACGCCGCTGACGAGGCGGCTCGGGGTTGATCATCCGATTATCGCCGCTCCACTTGGGCGGGGAACCACACCCGACTTTCTGCGCGCTGTGGCTGATGCAGGCGGCATTGGCTTCGTCGCACTGCTGTCAATGCCCGAGGACGAAGTCGTCTCGCGGCTGGCTCCCTTCACAGCGGCCACTAATGGACGCTTTGGAGTAAATCTCACCTTGATCGTGGATCAACGGCGCCGGCTGCAAGCCGCGTTGGGATCAGGTGTTCGGCTGGTGTCGCTATGGTATGGAGATCCCGCGCCGTACGTTCCCTTGATCAAGGCGGCAGGGGCAACCAGCTTCTGGACAGTCGGAAGCCCGGAGGAGGCGGCGCATGCAGCCGATCTCGGTGTCGATTTTCTAGTGGTACAAGGAAGCGAGGCGGGTGGCCATCTCGTTGGCACCGCCCCAATCATGTCGTTGCTTCCAGCTGTCGTTGATGCAGCACGGGGCGTTCCGGTCATCGCTGCGGGGGGTATTGCTGATGGCAGGGGACTGGCAGCGGCGCTTTGCCTGGGTGCCTGTGGCATTTGGATGGGAACGCGCTTTGTGGCCAGCATCGAGGCGGCGAACCATCCCGGGCATAAAGAAAGCATTGTGAGGGCTGGGGCGCGAGATTTGATCGAGACCGAGCTTTTCGATGGCGGCTGGTCCAACGCCCCGCATCGCGTCATTCGGAACACCACGGTCCGATGTTGGGAGGAGGCGGGATGTCCTCCGGCCGGAGCACGCCCGGGCGAAGCTGAACGGGTCGGCTCCTTTCCCGACGGACGACCGCTCCTCCGCTACGACGTTGCCACTCCGTGGGCCCAGATGGAGGGGGACTGGGAGTCGGCCGCGCTCTACGCGGGCGCCAGCGCCCAGCTCGTCCGATCAGTCGAGCCGGTGCGGTGCATCTTCAGCAACATAGTCGCCGACGCTGCCGCGGCGCTCTCACAGTTTGCAGGCGGCAGCCCACGCTCCAAAGAACAGAAGGAATGAAATGCACGTATTGATGTTTGAGGAATTCGGCGATGCGGACGTTCTTCAATGGCGTGAGGTTGGAGATTTGCGGCCGGGTTCCAACGAAGCACTAGTGCGCATCGAAGCCGCCGGGCTCAACTTTGCTGACATCTATCGTCGACGCGGACGGTGGCGGCCAGCGGGCAACCCGCCCTGGATCAACGGCTATGAGGGCGCTGGTGTCATCGAAGAGCTTGGTCCGCAGGCAGAGGCGGCCGGATTCCGCGCTGGAGATCGTATCGGATTCGCCGATAGTCCAGCCGCGAATGCCGAGTTCGCGGTGGTTGCAACCGACAAGCTCATCCCGCTTCCAGACGGCATCACCACGAAAGTCGCAGCCGCGGTGCTGCTTCAAGGTCTGACTGCGCACTACCTCACCTGCGACAGCCACCCGCTTAAGGCAGGCGAATGGGTCGTCGTCCATGCAGCGGGCGGCGGCGTAGGCCTGCTGCTCGTGCAGATCGCCAAGAGGCTTGGGGCTCATGTGATTGGCACCGCTTCATCGCCTGAGAAGCGGGCGGCAGCTAAGGCCGCCGGCGCCGATCATGCAATCGAATATGAAAATTGGGTTGCGGAGGTTCGGCAGCTGACGGATGGCGGTGCCAATGTCGTCTATGACAGCATCGGGGCGACGTTGAACGACAGTCTTGGTGCCTTGCGACAACATGGCCGCGCCGTCTTCTATGGCATGGCCGGCGGAGACCCCCCGGCTGTCGATCCGCGGATGCTGATGGAGAATTCTCTTAGCGTCACTGGCGGCGACCTTTGGAATGTGCTGGTTTCCGGGGATGAGCGCCGCCGCCGCGCGGAGGAGCTCTTCTCTTGGATGCTCGACGGATCGGTGTGCGTTAAGATCGCCAAGACCTTCTCGTTAGCCGACGGAGCCTCAGCACATCGTCTCCTGGAATCACGAATTGTGTCTGGCAAGATACTGCTGATCCCGAACGACGGAGTGATGTGAAGCCAGGAAACGGCGGGCTTGACCGGCGGCCCAAGGCGGTGCTTACGCGTCGTCCATGAGCATTGCAGACCGTCTCGCCCAGCAGGGCATCAGCCTTCCCGAACCCGCCGCTCCGGTGGCCGCCTATGTGCCCGCCGTCGAGGCGAACGGCCTTCTCCACATCTCCGGGCAGCTCCCGTTCGACGAGGGGCAGCTGATGACCGGCCGCCTGGGCGAAGATCGCGACGTCGACTTTGGCTATAAGGCCGCGCGCGCCTGCGGCATCATGCTGCTCGCGCAGATCAACAAGGCTTTGGGATCGCTCGACCGGGTCGAGCGCATCGTGAAACTCGGCGCCTTCGTGAGCAGCGCCGGCAGCTTCACCGACCAGCCCAAGGTCGCGAACGGTGCGTCGGAGCTTATGGAGCAGGTGTTCGGCGAACCGGGTCGCCACGCCCGCAGCGCCGTCGGCGTGCCCGTGCTGCCGCTCGGCGCAGCGGTCGAGGTCGATGCGGTCATCCAGGTCCGTCAGGCCTGACCTCGCCCGCCTGATCGAGCGGCCTTTCGCCCATCGCGGCCTGCATGGTCCGGGGCGTCTTGAGAATAGCCGCGCCGCATTCGAAGCCGCTATCGAAGCCGGCTTCGGCATCGAACTCGACGTGCAGCTGAGCCGTGACGGGGAGGCGATGGTCTTCCACGATTATGCGCTGGACCGCCTTACCGGCGAGGCGGGCGCGGTGATCGAGCGGAGCGCAGCCGAGCTTCAGCGCCTAATGTTGAAGGGCATGGACGAAACCATTCCGACGCTGGGCGAGGTGCTGCGGCTGATCGCCGGGCGCTGCGGGCTCTTGATCGAAGTGAAGGCGCCCAGGCGGCATGCGGCGAAGCTCTCGGCGGCGGTGAACCGGGCGCTCCAAGGCCATGGCGGAGAGGCGGCCGTGATGTCGTTCAACCCGGAGGTGGGCCGCTGGTTCTCCCGAAACGCGCCCGACGTGAAGCGGGGGCTGGTGGTCACCGAGGAGAATAAGCGGGGGCTTCGCGGCAGGGTTGAGCGCGCCTTCAGCCTGTGGCGCTCGCGGGCGAACTTCCTCGCCTACGACATCCGCGACCTGCCCTCGCCCTTCGCAGCCGCGACACGGGCGCGTGGCTTGCCGGTCCTCACCTGGACGGTCCGAAACCGCCGCGACGAGGAACGCGCCTCCGTCTATGCCGACCAGATTATCCACGAGCTTCCGCAGGGCCGTGGCTGACCGGGAGATCCTCGCGCGGCTGGCGGAGGGCGTCGCCTCCGTCCCGCAGGAGGATTGGGATTGTTGCCATGATGGCAGCAATCCGTTCCTCAGCCACGCCTTCCTGTCTGCGCTGGAAGATTCGGGCAGCGTCGGCGCCCGCAACGGCTGGCAGCCGCTTCCGATCCTGATCGACGGCGCGGACGGCAGGCCCGCAGCTGCCATGCCGGCTTATGCGAAGAGCCACAGCCAGGGCGAATATGTGTTCGATCACGGCTGGGCCGACGCTTACGAGCGGGCGGGCGGGCTTTATTATCCGAAGCTCCAGATCGCCGTGCCTTTCACCCCCGTTCCGGGGCCGCGCCTGCTGACGCACGACCCGACGCTGATCCCAAGCCTTATCGCCGCCGCCGAGGCGGTGGTGCGGCAGAACGGCCTTTCCTCCGCGCATGCAACGTTCGTTGCCGAGGAACAGGTGCCTTTGTTCGAGAAAGCGGGCTGGCTGGTCCGCATGGACCGGCAGTTCCATTGGCATAATCGCGGCTATGGCTGCTTTGACGATTTCCTGGCCGACCTTTCTTCCCGGAAGCGCAAGACCATCCGCCGGGAGCGGAAGGAGGCGCTGAAGGACCTCAAGATCGAGCATGTGACGGGCGCGGCGCTTACCGAGGCGCATTGGGATGCATTTTGGCTGTTCTATCAGGAGACGGGCTCCCGCAAATGGGGCCGCCCCTATCTCACCCGCCGCTTCTTCTCGCTTCTGGGAGAGCGGCTGGGCGACAAGGTGCTGCTGATCCTTGCGAAGCGGGACGGGGTGCCGATCGCAGGGGCGCTCAACCTGATCGGCGCCAACGCGCTGTACGGCCGCTACTGGGGTGCGGTGGAGGATGTGCCCTTCCTCCATTTCGAACTGAGCTATTATCAGGCGATCGAATATGCCATCGCGAACGGCCTCGCCCGCGTTGAGGCCGGCGCACAGGGGGAACATAAGTTGAGCCGCGGCTACGCGCCGATTACCACCTGGTCAGCCCACTATTTCGCCGACCCGCGCCTCCGCGATGCAGTGTCGGAATATCTGGAGCGTGAGCGGCAAGCCGTCGCGAACGAGATCGATTATCTCGGCAACTTCACGCCCTTCAAAAAGGCTTAAGCGGCTACTCGCTGAACCGTCGAGGCGAGCCAGGCGCGGGCCTGACGTTGCGCTTCGGCGATCTCACGGGCGGTCATGTCGTCGGCGATTTCGGCCCGGCATTGCTGGGCGACTTCGCTGCCGTTGAGGGCGGCGAGATTGAACCATTTATGCGCCTCGATCAGGTCGACGTCGGCGCCCCCCGCTCCCGTCGAATAAGCAACGCCCAATTCGTAAAGCGCCTCGACGTCCCCCTGAGCGGCGTCGGCGAGGCGGCTTTCCATCAGGAAGGCGGCGGTTTTCAGACTATGTGCCATTTCGAACATCCCCTGCTCGCTTGTTATGGCACCTGTCTCGCGCAGACGGTTTAAAGAAATGGTTAACGGCGCGGTGACCTTCTGGCCGCATTGCGCAGCGCCGCCGTCCGCGCATAGAGGGGGCTCGGCCCGCACGGGCCAACGGGGGAATATCGATGCGACTCTTCAGGACTCTCGCTGCGGCTGCGCTTGGGCTGCTTGCTTCAGGCTGCCTGCTCACGCCGGGCAAATTCGATGCCGGACTTACCGTGCGAAAGGATGGCACCTTCACCTATCGCTACACCGGCGAAATCGTCCTTCTTACCGGTCACACCATGATGGCGATGGCAAGCGCCGCCGACGACAAATTCCAGCCGGAGGATCAGGTCTGCTGGGACGAAGCCGCGGACGATGCCGAGCCTGAAACCCGCGACTGCACCGACCAAGAGATCGAGGCTGAGCGAAAGAAGTGGGAAGAGGGCAAGGACGAGCGAGCGGAAGAGAAAAAGCGTGAGGCCGCGATGATGAAGGCGATGCTCGGCGGCATCGATCCCACAGATCCGAAGACAATGGACGAGTTCGCGCAGCGGCTGCAGGGCTATGAAGGCTGGAAGAGTGTGACGCACAAGGGCAACGGCCTCTTCGATATTCAGTATGAAGTCACTGGCCGCCTCGATCACGACTTCGTCTATCCGGTGTTCCCCGGCGTCGATTACCTCATCCCGTTCGTGCAGGTGACGCGGCGGACGGGCGACAAGGTTCGGATCGCTGCCCCCGCCTTCATCGAAGGCAATGAAGGCAGCCTCAGCGCCGCGACGGTGAGTTCGGCTATGCAAGGCATGGGCGAGATGATGAAGCCGGGCACCCTGAAGAAACCCGAAGGCACCTTCACGGTCACCACGGATGCCGAAATCCTGACCAACAACACGAATGACGGACCGGCGAAAGCGGGCACGATGCGGGTGCTGAAGTGGGTGGTGGGGCCCCTCGACAGCAAGAAGCCGGAGGCGCTGCTGCAGCTTTAAGAGGGAAGCACCGACAGATTGTCGATGAGGCGCGTGCGGCCGATCTTCGCCGCGGCAAGCAGCCGGGCCGGCCGGTCGAGGCTATCCACCGGCTGCAGCGTTTCAGCGTCGCATAGCGACACATAGTCGATGGGGTCGAAGCCGGCCTGGCGGAGTTTGGCGGTGGCGGCGTCCAAAGCTTCGCGGACATGGCCGCCCTCGCGGATCGCAGTCGCCGCTTCGCCGAGTGCGCGCGGGAGCGCCCGCGCTGCAGTCCGTTCCTCAGGCGAGAGATAGGCGTTGCGGGAAGAGAGGGCGAGGCCGTCGGCATCCCGCTGCGTCGGCACGCCGACGATCTCGATCGGCATGTCGAGGTCGCGGACCATGCGGCGGATGACGGCGAGCTGCTGGTAATCCTTCTCGCCGAACAGAGCGAGGTCCGGCTGCACCTGGTTGAAGAGTTTCGTCACCACAAGGGCAACGCCGTCGAAATGGCCGGGGCGGGCGGCGCCATCGAGACCTTCGCTGACGCCCGCGACGCTCACCTTCGTCCCATGACCTTCGGGGTACATGGCGGCGGCGTCCGGCGCCCAGAGGATGGCGCATCCCGCCTCTTGCAGCATCGCCGCGTCGGCCGCTTCCTGGCGCGGATAGGTGGAAAGGTCCTCGTTCGGACCGAACTGGGCCGGATTGACGAAGATCGAGGCGACTACATGCGCCGCCCGCCTTTTCGCCTCCGCCACCAGCGCCAAGTGGCCGGCATGGAGCGCGCCCATGGTCGGGACGAAGGCGATGCCGCGGCCCTCTTTCCTCAATTCCGCCATGGCTTTGCGAAGCGCGGGAACGTCACGGATGATTTGCACGGCCGCAGCGCCTCCGATAGAGCTTCGTCATTGCCTGGGCGGCGCTTTGCGGTCCCGCTCCGGCAAGATCAAGAGGGGCAGGGGTAGAGAGCGTAGATGGCAGCGCCGCATTTCATCGTTTTCGCCAATGAAAAGGGCGGCACCGGCAAATCGACGACGGCCGTCCACGCCGCGGTCGGCCTTGCCGCCGCCGGCCGCCGGGTCGGCGCGCTCGATCTCGACACGCGGCAGCGGACCCTTGGCCGCTATCTCGACAATCGCGCGGCGAGCATGAGGCGGCTCGGGGCGGAGCTGCCGATGCCTATGTTCGAGACTTTTGATCCGGCGAAGGACGACAATCTTGAGGGCACTCTGGATCGGCTCGGGGCCGATGCCGAGATCGTGGTCGTCGACACGCCCGGCCGCGACGATCCTTATGCGCGGGCGGCAATGCTGCGCGCCGATACTCTCGTGACGCCGATCAATGACAGCTTTGTCGACCTCGACCTCATCGGGGAAGTCGATCCCGAAACCTACAAGATCCGCCGGCCGAGCTTCTATGCGGAGCTCGTCTGGAACAGTCGCACGCAGCGGGCGAAGACGACCGGCGCCAGCGTGGACTGGGTCGTGCTCCGGAACCGCCTTCAGCATATCGAGGCGAAGAATATGCGCCGGGTCGGCCAGGCGCTGGACGAGCTTTCCCGCCGGGTTGGCTTCCGCATCATTCCCGGCCTTGGCGAACGCGTCATCTACCGCGAGCTGTTCCCGAAGGGGCTTACCCTGCTCGACCTCGGCCAGCTTGGTGAAGTCGGCCTTAGCCATATCGCCGCGCGGCAGGAACTCCGCGAAATGATTGCGGGCTTCGGCCTCCCCGACGAAGGGGAAAGCGCGCCCGCGCCGCGCGCCGCCGCCGCGGGCTGAAGCTATGCCCGGCGTCATCATCTTCCTGATCCTTGCCGGGGCCGGGTGGCTCTGGTGGAAGGGGAAGCTGAAGGGCGTCACATATGAGGACGCTATCGCCGGCGTCGTCTTCCTTCTCGGCCTTCGGCTGCTGACGACGGGGAAGCTTCTTCTCGGCGCGATCCTGATGTCCGGCGCCCTGCTCTGGGGCGCGCATCGCCGAAGCCAGCTTTCCCGCCGCCCGCGCATGAGCGTCGAGGACGCCCGCGCTTTGCTCGGCGTCAGCGACCATGCGACGCTCCAGGAGATACGCGAGGCGCATCGCCGCCTGATTGCGAAAGTCCATCCCGACACCGGCGGCTCGCCCGAGCTTGCCCGCCGCGTCAACATGGCGCGCGATACGCTCGTTGCCGAAATGAACCGCAAGACGCCTCGCGCGTCTTGAGGGCGAACCACCCCTACGGAGTCCAGAATGAGCCACAATTTTCACCCGACCTCTTTGCGCGAATATGACATTCGGGGAATTGTGGGAGAGACGCTGGGCGAGGAGGACGCCTATGCGCTCGGCCGCAGCTTTGCGACACTCGTCCGGCGCGGCCATGGCAGCAGCGTCGCCGTCGGACGGGATGGCCGCGAAAGCTCGCCACGGCTTGAGGAAGCGCTGATCCGCGGACTGAATGAGAGTGGCTGCGATGTCGTTCGTGTCGGCCTCGGCCCCACGCCAATGCTCTATTATGCGGAATGCGAGCTGGACGTGGACGGCGGCATCATGATCACCGGCAGCCACAACCCGGCCAATTACAACGGCTTCAAGATGGTGATGTTCGGCAGCGCCTTTTTCGGCCAGGATATCCAGCGCCTCGGCAAGGTTGCTGCGGGGGGCGACTGGGAGGAAGGTTCGGGGTCGGTCCGCGACGAAGAGGCCATGGACGGCTACGTCGACCGGCTGCTCAAGAATTTCGACGGCGCAGCCTTCCGCATCGGCTGGGACGCCGGTAACGGCGCCGCGGGGCCTGTGGTCGAGAAGCTCGTGAAGAAGCTGCCTGGCGAGCACCACCTTCTCTACACGGACGTCGACAGCCGCTTTCCAAACCATCACCCAGATCCGACCGAGGAGAAGAATCTCAAGGATCTGAAGCGGCTGGTTGCGGAGAAGGGACTCGATTTCGGCATGGCGTTCGACGGCGACGGCGACCGGATCGGCGCGGTGGACGGCGAAGGCCGCGTCATCTGGGGCGACCAATTGCTTTCCATCCTTGCAGAGCCGGTGCTCGAGGATGTGCCCGGCGCCACGATCATAGCGGATGTAAAGGCGAGCCAGGCGCTTTACGACCGGGTAGCCGAACTGGGCGGCCAGCCGTTGATGTGGAAGACCGGCCACAGCCTTATCAAGTCGAAGATGAAGGAAACGGGCGCGCCGCTCGCCGGCGAAATGAGCGGCCACATCTTCTTCGCGCACGATTATTACGGCTTCGACGACGCGCTTTATTCCGCAGTGCGCCTGATCCGCGCTGTCACTCGCCTCGGCGGCTCCCTCACCGCGCTCCGTTCCGCGATGCCGGACATGGTGAACACCCCGGAGATGCGATTCCAGGTTGATGAAGCTCGCAAGTTCCCGGTCGTGCAGGAGGTGCTGGACCGGCTCGCTGCGTCGGGAGCGAACGTCAACAGCACCGACGGGGCGCGCGTGAATACCGGAGACGGCTGGTGGCTTCTCCGCGCTTCGAATACGCAGGACGTGCTCGTCGCGCGCGCCGAGGCCAAGGATCAGGCGGGGCTTGATCGCCTCGTCGGCCAGATTGACGAGCAGCTTGCCTTGTCGGGTTTAAAGCGAGGCCCGCAAGCCGCGCACTAGGCGCCCCTAAAAAGCTTTGTAATTACATAATAGTTTTATAAAGAGCCCGCGTCTCCGGGGGGAGGCGCGGGCTGCGAATCGTTGCGGGGCAGCCGTTTAGACAATCAGCTTCGGGTGGGGCAATGAAACGGCTGATCTTCACGCTATTCGTGGCGCTTAGCGCCTGCACGTCTCGTCCCGAACTGCCGGTAGGGCAGCAGGCCTATGCCTCCTTTCCAGCGCCAAATCTTGAGCAGGTAACCACGGACTACCGGATTGGTGCCCTCGACAAGATCAACATCACCGTTTTTCAGGAGCCGGAGCTTTCGCTTCGGGACGTGCAGGTCGATGCCGGCGGCAATGTCCTCTTGCCGCTCATAGGAAGCGTCGCCGCGGCCGGCAAGACGAGCGGCGAACTTTCGCAGGAAATTGCCGAGCGCCTGAATAGCCGCTTCCTTGTCGATCCGCAGGTGTCCGTCATCGTCGCCTCCTCCGTTTCCCAGAAGGTGACGGTAGAAGGTTCGGTCGAAGAACCCGGCGTCTATGAAGTGCGCGGGCAAACGACCTTGCTTGAAGCGCTTGCCATGGCGAAGGGGCCGAGCCGCGTAGCAGCACTCGACCAGGTGGCGGTCTTTCGCACGGTCAACGGGCAGCAGATGGGCGCTCTGTTCGACGTCCGCGCAATCCGCCGCGGCGAGGCGGCGGATCCGGAAATTCGCGGCAACGACAAGGTCGTGGTTGGGCTTTCCAATGTGAAGTCCGCCTGGCGCGACGCGCTTTCGGCAGTGCCGGTATTGGCGCTGTTCCGCCCGCTCGGCTACTAAATCGAATTCGGGGGCGTCAGAAGTCATGAACAGCAATTCTTTTCCGGCTGGCGGAGGGCGGCCTCTGGTCCCGGCCAGCGGGCTCTATGCCGACGCCTTCGCTGACGAGCCCGAACTGTACGAGGAGGAGCGCGGCGCCGCGCTCGATCTTCGCGCCATCTGGTCCGCGCTTTACCGGAATCGCTATTTGATCGCAGCCGTCGTTGCGGTTGCCCTCCTTTTGGGCCTCGCCGCAACCTTCCTGATGACCCGCATCTACCGCGCGGAAGCCAGCGTGCAGATCGAGCAGCAGACTTCCCGCGTGCTCGGCACCGAGGAAGAGGAGCCTTTGGCGGGCGTTCAGGATGCGGACCGTTTCCTTGAGACACAGCTCGACGTCATCCGCAGCCGCTACCTCGCCGAGCGCGTGGCGCAGGATCTGAAGCTCTTCGGCAACGACCGCTTCTTCGACGCCATGAAGATCAAGGCGCCCGAAGACCCCGAGGGCGCGCTGACGCTCGAGCAGACGCGGCGGGAAGCCGTGCTTCGGACGATCTCGGAAAACCGTTCGGTCTCGCTTCCGCGCAATTCCCGGATTGCTCGCATCCGCTTCGACAGTCCGGACCCAGCACTTGCCGCGCGCGTAGCTAACAGTTTCGCCGCGAACTTCATCACCAGCAATCTTCAGCGGAAGTTCGACACGTCGAGTTATGCGCGTGAGTTCCTGTCGAGCCAGCTTGCCGACGCCAAGCAGCGCCTAGAGGAATCCGAGCGTAACATGCTTGCCTACGCGCGCGGCGCCCGCCTGATCGATACCAGTAGCGGCGTTGCCGGCAGCGATCAGCAGAACGGGCCCCAGTCTCTGACCACCTCCTCGCTAGTCCAACTCAACAACGCCCATACCGCCGCTATCGCGCAACGCGTCCAGGCCCAGCAGAAATGGGCGACCGCAAGTGCCACGCCGCCGCTTGCGCTTCCGGAAGTGCTCGCGAATCCGGCCATTCAGGAACTCGTCCAGCAGCGCGCCGAACAGCTTGCCCTTTATCAACAGGAGCGCCAGCGCCGCCGCGAGGATTTCCCTGCTGTGCAGCAGGCAGCCGCCCGTATCGCCGAACTCGACCGTCAGATCGCCACGCTCGCCAACAACATCAAATCCGGCATCCGCCAGCAATATCAGGTGGCGATGCAGCAGGAGCAGGCACTTTCCGGCAACATTTCACGCCTTAAAGGCGAGACTCTCGCCGAGCAGGACCGGTCGGTTCGCTACAATATCCTGAAGCGGGAGGCCGATACCAACCGCGAAATGTATGAAGGCCTGCTTCAGCGTTACCGTCAGGTCAGCGCCGAAGCCGGCGTCACGGCCAACAATATCTCGATGCTCGACCAGGCCGATACACCTTCGGAGCCGGTCTCGCCGCGTCCGGTGCTCAACCTCGCGCTCGCGGGCATGGCAGGTCTTGCCTCGCCTTGCTGCTGGTCTTTGCGCGTGAGCGGTTTGACGACGTCATTCGGTCGCCGGACGATATCCAGGCGAAGCTCGGAACGCCGCCGCTGGGCGTCATCCCAGTGTTGAAGGAGGGCCAGACACCGGCTGCCGCGCTTGCCGAGCCGCGATCGACGCTCACCGAATCCTATCACGCGCTTCGGACGTCGCTCGAGCTTTCATCGCCCGCCGGTCTGCCGAGCAGCCTTCTGTTCACCAGCAGCCAGCCGGGTGAAGGCAAGTCCACCAGCTCCTTCGCCACCGCGCGCGACTTCGCGCGGATCGGCCGGAAGGTGCTTTTGGTCGACGCGGATCTTCGCAAGCCGTCGATGCACAAGGTGCTGGAGCTTCAGAACGAGGTCGGTCTCAGCAGCCTCCTCGCCCACCAGAAGAAGCTTGGCGAAGTGGTGCAGCGGCAGGTCGCACCGAACCTCGACTTCATCGCCGCCGGCCCGCTCCCGCCCAACCCGGCCGAGCTGCTGGCCGCCGGCCCTCTGGACGAGTTGCTGGCCGAACTCACCGCCGCCTATGACCTAGTGGTGGTCGACGCGCCGCCAGTGATGGGCCTGTCGGATTCGCCGCTGCTCGCTTCGCGGGTCGGCGGCACGGTCTTCGTCGTCGAGGCCAACCGCGCCCATCGCGGGCAGGCCAAGATCGCCATCCGGCGCCTCCTGTCGACGCAGGCGCGGCTGCTCGGCGCGGTACTCACCAAGTTCGATGCGCAGACGATCGGCTACGGCTATGGCGAGGATTACGGCTATGGCTACCGCTACGGTGACTAAGCATGCTTGCCCGGCCTGAACGGCGGGCGGAGGCGGGCCTCAGGCGGACGACCATTCGGGCGGCGATTGCGGCGATTGCCCTGGCCGCTGCCGCCAAGATTCTGACGCTGAACCTTGCCGACCATGCCGTCCGCACACGCAACCCGATGTTGCTGCAAGCACTGGCGCCTGTATCTCCGCATTCCGCCGCGCTTGCGGCGGAGGCGATGCTGACAGCCGGTGATACGCCAAGTGCAGAGCGGCTGGCCCGCGCCGCGCTTCAGGAAACGCCTTACTCCGCTGCCGCTCTGCGCACATTCGGCCTGTCGCTGGAGGCGCAGGGAAGACCCGAAACGGCGACGGCCGCAATGGCGCACGCAGGCGGCCTCGGCTGGCGTGACACGCCGACACAGCTCTGGTTGATGGACGCCTTCGTCCGGCAAGGGGACTATGAAGCCGCCCTCGAACGTGCTGATGCGCTCGCCCGCCGCCGCCAGCACCTGCCCGAGATGCGGGCAGTGCTGCTCGGCGCCGCACTCGATCCGGCGGCGCGGCCGGCGCTGATCGCACGCCTCCAGCAGCAGCCCAACTGGCGCGGCCTTTTCTTCGATAGCGTCCAGCAGCTGCCGCCCGAGCGCTACGGCGCCTTCACGCAGTTCCTCGCTGATTTCGCTGCCAAGGGCGGCAGGCCTGCTCCCTGGGAAATGACGCCCCTCACGAATGTGATGTTCAAGCAGGGCCGCTATGCAGAAGCGAAGGCGCTATGGCGCAGCTATGCCGCGGGCCGGGCGGTCGAGCGCGGCAACCTGCTTCTCGACGGCGGCTTCACCGTCGCAGCGCTCGAAGTGGCAGGTCAGGGCCGCCCCTTCGAATGGACCTTCCCGCAGCCGTCCGGCAGCGAAACCGCTCTTGAAGGCGAAGACCGTACCCTCCGCATCGCCTCCAATGGCAATATTCGCCTCGAAATGGCGCGGCAGACGGCCGTGCTTGCCCCCGGCCGCTACACCCTCTCCTACGATGTGGCGGCGGGGCCCGGCACGCGCATCGAGGGCTATTCGTGGCAGCTCACCTGTGTTCCGAGCTACGCCGCCATCTATCCCGACCCACCCATTACCAGGCAGCTGAATGGCGCCACCCGCGTCAGCCAAAGTTTCACCGTCCCCGCCGCGGGTTGTGGCGCGCAACAGCTCCAGCTTCTCCTCCGTTCGGGCGCAGGCCGGGCCGTCGATCTTCGCTTCGACAATGTCGCCCTTCGCGCGGGAGCAGCCGCGTGAACTCCGCTGCAAGTCCCTCCACCGTCCGCGTCGGCGGCTTCGACACGATCCGCGCCACCCGCGCCGAGCTCGCCGCAATGATGGTGGCGGACTGCCTCGCCGTCCGCGCCACGTCGCAAAAGCCGCTGCCGAAGCTCGTCTTCTCCTCCAACGGCCAGGGCATCGCGCTTGCCGGGCGAAAGGCGGAGTTCGCCGCCGCGATGGCGAAGGCGGACATCGTCCATGCCGACGGCATGTCGGTGGTGAAGGGCTCCCGCTGGTTTACCGACGCGCCGCTCCCGGAGCGGATTGCTACCACGGACTTCTTCCACGACGCCGCACGCGCGGCCGAAGAAGCCGGCCTCAACTTCTACATCCTCGGCGGCCGGGAGGATCAGAATGCAGCCGCGGTGGAGGCGATCCGCGCCCTCTATCCGCGCCTCTCCGTCGTCGGCCGCCGGAATGGCTATTTCAGGCCCGAAGAGGCGGACGAGATCTGCCGCGACATCGTCGCCCGCGGCACCGACGTGCTCTGGGTCGCGCTCGGCAAGCCGCTCCAGGAATATTGGTCTGCCGAGCATCAAGAGCGGCTGCGCGGCATTGGCTGGGTGAAGACCTGCGGCGGCCTGCTTTCCTTTCTCACGGGCGAGGCGCCGCGTGCGCCCGAGTGGATGCGTTCCGCGGGGCTCGAATGGCTACACCGCACGATGCACGAGCCGATCCGGCTCGGCCCCCGCTACATCGCGACCAATCCGGACGCGCTTTACCGCATGGCCCGCTTCAGCGGCGCGAAGGAAGAGCGGAAGGCGCCCATCGAAAGCAAGCCGCAGTGGCCGGGCTGGACGCCGCTCCCGCACGTGAAGGTGGCAGGCGTGCCGATCGCCACCGCTTCGCGTCAGGAGCTTGCCGAAGCCATGGCCGCCGACTGCCGCCGCGCACGAGAGACAGGGGAGATCCGGCCGCGCACTGTCTTCGACGCCAACGGCCACGGCCTGTCGCTGCGCGAAACGGACGCTTCCTACCGCGAGGCTTACGACCAGGCCGACGTGGTCCATGCGGACGGCGGCTTCCTGGTCACCTTCTCCCGGGCAGGCGCAGGTCCCCGCATCGCCGAGCGCAGCGCCACCACGGACATGATTCACGATTTCGCCCGCGTCGCCGAAGCGGAAGGTCTCTCCTTCTACCTCCTAGGCGGCGAGGAGGAGGTGAATGCGGAATGCGTAGAGCGGCTGCGGCGCTTCTACCCGCGCCTCAAGATCGCCGGCCGCCGCAACGGCTACTTCGCCGCGGATGAGGAGGAGACTGTGGTCGCCGCCATTAATGCGGCCAAGCCCGATGTGCTCTGGGTCGGCCTCGGCAAGCCGAAGGAGCAGATCTTCTCCATCCGCGCCCGCCAGCGGCTGCACGTGCCGTGGATCGTCACCTGCGGCGGCTGCTTCAACTACATCACCGGCCATTATCGCCGCGCGCCCGAATGGATGCAGAAGGCGAACCTCGAATGGGTCCACCGCGCCGGAACGGAGCCGCGAAGGCTCCTTTGGCGCTATCTCACCACCTCGCCGCATGCTCTGTGGCTCGCACTCAGCAGGCTGGGATAGCCGTGACTGCTACCGCTCTCGCCGCCAGAGGCATGACCTTTGCGCTTCGCTTTGCGCCGAAGCTGGCCGGTGCGGCCATATCCTTCCTGTTCCTGATCGTGGTGGCCCGCACCACAAATGTTCACACCTACGGCGAGGCTGCAATCATCATCACGATCGCGGGCTTCGCCTCGTTGTTCGGGAGCCTCGGACAAAGGTTCGTCGTCCTTCGACGCGTCCCCGCACTTTTTGGGACTGACCGAGATGCAGCTGCAAGCGTCGCCGCCTTTTCCTCTCGCATCGCCATCGTCGGGGCCGCCACCGTCGCTGTGGTGGTGACGGTCCCCATCTACCTCATTCATACGGGAGCAACGGCCGGTTTCGGGCTTGGAGCGCTCGCGCTTTGCGGAGCGCTGATCTTCGTTCAGGGCGCGCTTGAATATTACAGCCAGCTTCTGCGCGCGCTGGGTAAGGGGGATCTGTCCGTCTACATCCGCGAGGTCGTTCCGCGCGTCATCGCCATTCTTGCGCTAGGAATGCTGGCGATCGCCGCAAACGGCCTTGTAGCGCTCACGACCGTGATAGCGGTCCTGAGCGTTGGCACGGTCCTGTCGCTGCTCGCCGCCGCTTTTATCGCGCGCCGTCGTCTGGGGAGCCGGGATCGCGCGCGCGCACCGGCCGCCGTTCAGTTTCAGGAGGGGGTCACCTTCCTCCCCCGTCTCGCTGCCGCGACGGCGCGTGAATATATGGACGTCTTAATCCTCAGCCTGGTCGCACCACCGGCCGTCATTGCGATCTACTTTACGCTCGTGCGCTTCTCGGCTCTTCTCGTCCTTCCCGGCACCTCGCTTGCCACCAACGTGGTTGTGGAGGCCACCCGTCTCCACTCGCTTGGCGAGCGCGGGCAGGCGATCGCCGCAGCACGTCAGCTTTTCGTCCAATCTGCCGCCGTTGTCGTTCCCGTCGCCGCGCTGCTCTGGCTGTTCTCGCCCGAACTTCTTCGCCTCTTCTCGATTTCGACTGAAGGATACGAACTCGCGATTTTCTTCGTCTTCCTGAATGGAGCACTGAATGGGTCCTTCATCGGTCTTTGGGAGCTGATGCAGTGCCTCGATATCGGACGATACTTCCACCGCGTGTTCGGCATCATCGTAGGCGCTGGCGCAATCGGGCTCTATTTTGCCGGCAGCCTTGGAGGAGTCACAGGCTTAGCCGCCGCTTACTTGGTCACAAATGCCATATGGATCGGCTTTGGTCTGTTTGAGCTATTCCGTCGGTCCGAGGGACAGAATGGCAGCTAACACGTTGGCTCACCGCAAGCTGCGAGCCCCAGCCGAACAAAGGAGGGGACTCTATCGCGTCTATATCGCAGTTCTTTGCGGGCAGTTCGTACTCACTAGCGGGCACCTGAATCTTCCTGTTGATGCCGAGACAAGCAACCTCCTTCAGCGGGGTGCGCAGGTCGCATTCTTACTAGCTGCAATTATCCTGGGGCTGGCGCTCGACTGGTACGGGAAACGACAACTTGCGCTTAACTACGCTGCTCTTTCCGTTCTAGCAGTCATTGCATATTGCTTCTGCGGCGCCTTTTGGACGGACGATCCCGCGGCCGTTCTCTCTACGACTTTACTACTCGCGGTATCTACCTTCAGCGCCTTCATATGCGAGCGACATATAGGTCTTCTTGGCACGTTGCGGTTGATGAGGACAGCGTGCCTCGCATTATGCTTAGCGAGCGTACTGCTTGTGGCGCTCGTACCGTCCTTTGCAATCTCCGACAGCTATTTCTGGAAAGGCGCGTGGCTTGGCGTCTTCGTGGCCAAGAATGGCTTAGGCTACGCTGCATCTTATCTGGTCGCGCTATCGGGCATGATGCTGCTCTTCTGCCGCAAAACCAGGACAGACATCTTTTCGCTCCTGCTCGGGCTCTCCGTGTGTATTGGAGCGGATTCAAGAGGTGCCCTTCTCGTCGCTTTATCAGTCCTGCTGTTTCTCGTCCTGCTGAGGGCGCGCATCATCGGGAGCATTGCCATCGTGCTGATAGCCGTGGCTTATTTGGCACTTCTCATTCTCTTCAACAGCGGCATCATCGTCAGCATCGAGGGCGATTACTTGCAGGTCGGCGATCTGAGCATTCACCTCAATCGAACCGACATCTGGTCCTATGCGATGAGCCTGTTTTTAGAGAGGCCGTGGCTCGGTTACGGGCTCGGCGCCGGCTGGGAAGGCGAGCGCGCTGACATATTCTACAATCGCTTTGGCTGGGTGCTGGACAATTTCCATAGCGGATACATCCGCGCGCTTGTTGAGCTTGGTCTGTTGGGTGCAATACTCATTTTCATTGGTCTGGGGATTACGCTTCTGCGGGCAATTAGGACCTATCATGCGAGTAGAGGCAACTCTTTACCGGCCTTGGCGACCGCCTACGTGACAATGTTCTTAGCCTCTAATGTGACGGAGACTTATTTGCTTCGTTCTACAGACGTGAAGCAGTTTGTCTTCACGATCGTCGCACTGTCGATCTGGAGGCAGTATGAAGTTCGCCACTTACTTCCGCGAAAAGCTTCTCGAAAGGCGCAGCCGCCCGCTGCGCAGATTGCCTAACCCAATGAAGATCTTGCAGATACAGACCCAAGCCGAGGCCGCTGGGGCACAAAGAGTCTCGGATATGATTGGTGCCGGACTTCGCGCGCGGGGTCACGAAGTGCGCACCGTATTCATGTATCGGAAGACGGCGGCTTATGACGAAGATCCGAATGCGGTTTTTATCTCCCTTCGGAAACCGGGCAATCTGTTAGCGCGGTTGGCGGTCACTGTCGCGCTCGCTCGTTACATCAGAGCGGAGAGACCAGACGCCCTCATAACCTATCAGCACTATGGCAATGTATTCGGGAGCATCGCAGGCAAGCTCGCCAAAGTTCGACCCATTATTGCCAACCAGTCAGGTAATCCGGGAGGAACGGGTTTCCGGCGCCTAGCGACATGGCTGGATAAGCTGTTTGGCACCTTTGGCATATACCAGGGGATCGTAGTTAATTCAGCCGCCACTCAGGACGCGTTTAGCGCGTATCCTCACCAATATGTTCGGAAATTGGCGAGGATCGATCATGGCGTGCACACCCCGCCCCATACATATGACAAGAACGAAGCGCGTCAGCTCTTTGGCCTTCCTTCCGACGCGAGGCTGATTGTCACCACTGGGAGGCTGGCCGTCGGCAAGAACCAGCATCAGCTTTTGGAAGCGCTTTGCCTCTTGCCGGACGTGCACCTCGCGCTGGCCGGCGCTGGTCCTTTGAGAGCGGAGCTTGAGGATTTAAGTGTCGCTCTAGGAGTGAGACCTAGGGTGCACTTCGTCGGCGAATTGCCCATCAAAAGAATCCCCATCTTTTTGGCCGCCGGAGATGTCTTCGCCTTTGCCTCCACCGAAGAGACCTTTGGTCTTTCGGTAGTAGAGGCCGCCATTGCAGGTGTGCCCGTCATCGCGAGCGATATACCGGTGCTTCGCGAGGTCCTCGCAGGCTTGAACGGTGAGTGGGCCGCAAAGTTTTTCGAGCCTGGAAATGTCGAGGACATTGCCGAAAATGCGCGCTGTGTTCTAAGCAACTACGAGCTTGCGATAGGACTGACGAAGAGCGGGACCCAATTGAGCAGGCGCTACTCTCCCGAGGAGATGGTGGCCGCCTATGATAAACTACTCCGCGACGCAGCGGTCTAGCCGGCGAGAGCGCTTTCGATTCGGTTGATGGCGGCTTCGGACGGGGTGCGGATCGCGGCGTCCTCGACGACACGCATCAGCCGTTTTTCATGCCCTTTCTCGCGCTTTGCTTCGCCGAGGGCCGCCTCGCGCGCCTCGAGCTCGACAAGGAATTGCTGCACCTCCTCAGGGTGAGGTTGGGGCTCGGCCTCGGCGCGGGTGTTGCCTTGGACCATGATCGCAGCGCCCGCAGCGGCGCCGATCAGCGCCAGCTGGCTTAAGGCTTTGCGAACAGGCAGCTTCTTCTTCATGCCGCGATAACTCCCGAGCGGCGGAAGGGTGCCGCGTGGCGGTTGATTTTTCTGTCGGGAGGATGAACGAGGGCGGTGAACCGCAGGAGGCGTGAGGGTGGGGGACAGTATCATGCTTCATCCAAGCTGGCTCGAGCCGCTGAAGGCTGAGTTCGACAGCCCTTACATGGCGGCGCTAAGATCCTTCCTTGTTGCGGAGAAAGCGGCGGGGAAGCGCGTCTTCCCGGCCGGATGCGACTGGTTTCGTGCGCTTGACCTGACGCCGCTCGAGGAGGTGCGGGTCGTGATCCTGGGGCAGGATCCCTATCACGGCGCCGGGCAGGCGCACGGCCTCTGTTTCTCCGTCAAACGGGGCGTTCGTGTGCCGCCGAGCCTCGTCAACATCTACAAGGAATTGGAAAGCGACCTCGGCCATCCGCCGCCGCCCCACGGCTTCCTCGAGCACTGGGCGCGGCAGGGGGTGCTGCTGCTGAATGCGGTGCTGACGGTGGAGATGGGGATGGCGGCGTCGCACCAAGGGCGGGGGTGGGAGCGGTTCACCGACGCCGCCATCCGCCTCGTAAACGCCAAGCCGCAGCCGGTAGTCTTCATGCTCTGGGGGAGCCATGCGCAGAAGAAAGCGGCGTTCGTCGATAGCATCGAACGGGGCGGGAGGCACCTTGTCCTGAAGGCACCGCATCCCTCGCCGCTTTCCGCCCATACCGGCTTCTTCGGCTGCCGGCACTTCTCCAAGGCGAATGCCTTTCTGAAGGAGCAGGGGCTGGAGCCGATCGACTGGCGCCTGCCGGAAGCGTCGCATCTGCCGCGTGACAGTGAAACCGGCGCGGCGTAATTTGTGAGACGGGCGGGCGTGCGCTCGGCCGTTTATCGGAGGGGGAGACACTCATGCGCATCGCAGGCGGAATCATTGCAGGCGTCGTGGCGGCGTTCCTGTGCATCATACTGGTGGAGCTTGCGGGACGCTCGATCTTCCCGCCACCGCCGGGCCTCGACCCAATGAATCCCGCCGATCAGCCGCAGATCATGGCGCAGCTTCCGGCGGCTGCCTTCGCCACGGTGGCGCTCGCCTGGGGGATCGGTGCCTTCGCTGGCGCTTGGATCGCTACCCGCATCGCCCGCCGCCTTGCAGCGGGATGGGTCGTGACCTTGCTTATCCTTGCGGCCTGCATCGCCAATCTTGTCATGATCCCGCACCCCACGTGGATGTGGGCGGCGGGTACGGTGCTTCCGCTCGTCGGCGGCTGGCTCGGCTCACGTTTCGGCATCAACGCCGAGGCATCTGCGGCTGCTGTGGATAATCGCGGATAATTTCGCCGCATCGCGCTTGCGCTGCCAGAATGCTGCGGATTCTCGCGCCTTCTTCGCTTTACGCTGTTGCACTCCGGAGACAGTGATGGCGCTGTTGAATCCTCGTGAATCAAATAGGTTGCGCGGCGCTGGCTTCTCTGATTCAAATATTAACGGGGAGCGAGCGCGTGGTTAAGCCTCCGGAAAACCTTTGGAGCGCATGATCTCGCCAGGGCAGAAGGAGCGGGGTTACGTGGGTACGCAAATCAAGCCGCCTGACGGCGCACTGACGATCATCGAAATGAAGGAATTTGCGAGCTTCTCGAAGAGCACGCAGCGCTACATCCGGCGCTCGCTCGACGTTGGGCTCGGCCGCCGCGACGCGATCAAGCGCTGGTCCCGCGACGCCGGCGAAGCCGCCAGCATTCGCGCGCAGGAGCGTGTGTATCGCAGGCTCGACCATATTCGCGATTACGTTCCCGACGACAGCGGGCTTGATGCGATGGAGCCGATGATGGGCCCGCTCATCACCGTCACCGCCTTCGACCTGGGCCAGGACCGGCTGCCGGACTTTGCCTCCTACCGCTTCCTCTATGAGCGGTTAGTCGGCGCGGCGGTTCGCCCGTGGCTCCCCGGCGCCTTCTGCGCGGCGGCGGCGCTTCCGCACCTTCATCCGGAGCGGCGGCGGACCCTGCTGCAGTCGATCAGCGAAGCGGCCGCAACCGCGCCCGGCTGGTCGAACCGCGAACCGGCTTTCTACCCGGAATGGGTGGAGAAGGTGGACCTCACCGTCGCCGGCTGAGCCGGATGCAGATTGCTCCTTTTGAAGAGGGCCGCCGGGCGACCGGCGGCCCTTTCCCGTTCAGCCGAAGCGAAAGGCGGAAACCGTCCAGCCGATCACATGGTCGCGGAAGATGTTGCGGCCGGGACCGTCCGCGCCGGCCCCCGCAACCACCATCAGCGGCAGGAGATGCTCCTCGCGCGGATGGGCGGTTCGGGCATGTGGCAGATCGTGCCAGCGAATGAGGCGAACTTCACGGGAGGCAGGGTCGGGATCCTCAACGGCAGCGGTGAGCGCGTTGTCGAACTCGTCGGCGATGCGCTGCACGCGGCCGTCGCGCGCCGCCATATTGTGGAAGCTCATGCCGGATCCGACGATCAGCACGCCTTCGTCGCGCAGCGGCGCCAGCGCCCGCCCAGCCGCGACATGGGCGGCGGGATCGAGATCCTGACGGAGCGAAAGCTGCACGACGGGAATGTCCGCCTCCGGTACGGCGACCTTGAGTGGGATGAACACGCCATGGTCCCAACCTCGCTTCGTCTCCTCGCCGGCGGGCAAGCCGGCCGCATCGAGCAAGGCCGCGGCGCGGTCGGCGAGCTCCGGCGCGCCTGGCGCGTTCCATTCGAGCTGGTAAGTGTGGGCCGGGAAGCCCGCATAGTCGAACAGCAGCGAAGGCCGCTCGCCGCGATGGACGGTGAAGCGCTTCTCCTCCCAATGACCGGAAATGACGAGCATGGCCTTTGGCCGCTCCGACAGATCGGCAATGACCCGCGCCAGGAACTCGCCCATATGCCGCCATTCATGCGGCATCGGCCCCTGCTCGTTCAGGAAAAAGCAGGGGCCGCCGCCATGCGGCAGGAAAAAAGCCGGCTGTTTCATGTTTCGGATGTGGGGAGCAGCCAGCGCTCCGGCTAGCGCTGCCCGCCCTCATCCTCGCTGCGGCTGCTGTCCATCGGGCTGACGCCGCCAGGCGGGCGGCCGTGCGTATTGAGGCCGGCGCGCGATCCGCCCATTCCTCCGGGATCGCCCGCGCTCGGGCTGCCGCGTCCGATCGCATCCGCGCCCTCGATCGTGTCGGTGCCACCTGCGGCTTCGCCTTCATCGTCGGCAAGGGGACCGCGGGCGACCTGCGGGTCGCTTTGCGGAATAGCGGTGCCGAGATTGCGGCTTTCTTCCCGGCCGGGCACCTCGCCCGCCTCATGCGCGCCGGCAAGGCCGCCCGTATCATCCTCGCCTCCGCGGCGGCCGATGAGGCTTTCGTCTGCAGGTCCCGCCGCACCGGCGCCCGCCCCGCTGCCGGTATTCTCGGTCGCGGCCGTTCCCGAAGTGCCGCCGGGGCTTCCGCTCACCAGCCCGTCTTTCTCCGTCGATCCATTCTGCTGATTGACCATGCCGGCATCCTTCCTTCCGTTACCGGAGCAAGAACGCGGCGCGGGCGGGACCGTTCAGCCCGCCTCGAAATTCAGGCCGGCTCGACTACAATCTCGCTGAGGAGAGAGTTGGCGATGAAGCATTTTTCATGCGCCTCATGATGGAGGCGCTGGAGCTCTGCAGCGTCGGGCTGGTGACCCTTGAAGGCAATCACTGGGCGAAGTGTGATGCGGGTGATGGCGATCCGGCTGCGCGCATCCTTGCCCATCACGCCGCTCGCTTCGTCACGATAGCTGGCGACGTCGAGCCCCGCCCGCTGCGCGAGCGAGAGGAACCAGAGCATGTGGCAAGAGGAGGCGGAGGCGATCAGCGCCTCTTCCGGATCGACCGCCGTGGCATCCGACATTGGCAGCGGCACGACCGACGGCGAGGAGGAGCCCCGCACCACCGCGCCGCCGTCGAACAGCCACTCATGCGCGCGGCTATATTTGCCGGACAGGAATTCGCCGTCGCTCGACCAGCTGACCGTCGCCATGTGCGTTCCCACCCTCTTCTCCTTCCGCAATGCGCCTGGGCCAGAAACAGTAATGGGGGCTGGTGTCGCCACCAACCCCCACTGTCTCAAGTTCCCTTCGCCTCGTCTGGGTAGGACAGGCTCCAGCTTGAGCGGGTCAGGTTCTTCCAAGGTCGCCCTCTTCCGATCCTGTTTGGCCTTCCGTCAGGGATCGCTCCCCGACTGAAGAACCGGCTTTCCGGTATCCTGCCGAAGTCGCCTTCGACCGATCATCCGGCGGAGCTGAAACAAGGTCGCCCCTCTTTCAGTCCCGTTTGGCTCTTCTTCGAAGTCGCCTTCGAAAAAGGTCCTTCCCGATACCTTTCGAGGATTGCTCCCCGCCGGTTGCCAGCGGAACGAAGCCTGGTTGCCCCAGCCTCATCCCGTTCGGGCCTTTCTGCGAAGTCGCCTTCACTCAAGTGCCCTGTTTCCGGTCCCCTGCAAAGTTGCCTCTGCCGGGCTGCCGCGGATCGTCGCCAGATTGCTCTTGCGCCGTCCCGTCCGGATCTCTGCCGAAGTTGCCTCCGGTGAGTGTCCGTCTCCTCACCATCTTCAGGGTCGCCCCCGCCGATGGATCGGAACTGGTCCTGGTCGAAACCGAAGCCTCTCGCAGTCCCTGTTTGTGCAGGGCCCTTGCCCGAAGGCTCCGGCTCTGCCGGGCGATTTCCGGTTGCTCGCTCCGCTTCAGCTCAAGGCTTTCGCCCCTTGCCTCAGCCTCAGCGCGCCTCCTTCCGGCGCCCTGCCCGATGGTTTCTAAGCTCTTCGCCTTTCGGCTTTGAGCCCTTTCCCGCCGGGCGGTTTGGCTTTGGTGAAACTCCCTTCCGCTTCCGGAGGACCGTTTCGGCCATGAGGTGAAGCTGTCACGGAATCCTGAGTCGGAAAAGCGGAATCAGCCTGTGGATAACGAGGATAACGGGTATAACTTTTACGGCTGCGAAACGGCTGATCAGGCGTTCGAGCGCCGCTTCGGCTTCCTCTTTGCGGAAGTCTTGCCACGCTTCGTCGTGTTTCCGCGTCCTTCAGCCGCAGCAGCAGCAAAGCCCGCAGCAAGCTCGCCGAGCGCTACGCCAAGCGCAACGCCGAGGCGGTTCACCCCTTCACTCGCCTTCACGGCCGCTGCGCCCGCGCCGAGGCCTGCCGCCTTAGCCGCGGTCTTTTTGTTCTTCCGTTCGGCCAAGGCCGCCGCACCCGCTACCAAGGCGGCCGAAAGCGCCTGATTAACAACGGGATTTTCCGCCCAGCGAAGCCCGGACTTAGCCGCCTCCCTCAGCTTTTTCGGCACCTTTACGCCCGCCACTTCCTTCGGGATCTTCGACTTAGGGGTTTTCTTCTTCGCCACGGTTTGGAGCCTTTCCACCTGAACGAAACGCTTCGGATTCGTTGTTTAAGGTTAATGAAACCGCCGCAACAATGGCCGCGTTTTTAGGGAGCAACCAAGTAAAGGATTTTTTATGCGTAAGCTTACTCTTGCTTTTGCCGCCGCGACCATGACCGTTCCGGTTGCGATGCCGGCGCCGGTCCACGCGCAGGGCTATTATACTGGCAAGACCTGGCGGGGCGCTGACGGGCGTCTCTACTGCAAGCGTCGTAACGGCACCACCGGCCTGATCGTAGGCGGCGCTGCCGGCGCCTTGGTCGGCCGTGCGATCGACACGCGCGGTGAGCGCACCACGGGCACCATCCTCGGTGCGGCCGCTGGCGCCCTCCTCGGCCGTCATGTCGACCGCAACCGCAAGGGCGGCTACACCTGCCGCTAACCTAAAGCAGGTTAGCTAATTTCAAAGCGGGGCGCCTGAACAAGGCGTCCCGCTTTTCGTTTGCCTCCTCTCCAGCTGCCCGGGAGGCGACATGCGAATCCATCATCTCAACTGTGGGACTGATTGCCCCTTCGGCGGCGCAATCTTCGACGGGCGGAGCAAGGGTCTGACGGGACGGCTCGTCTGTCACTGCCTCCTGATCGAGACACCGGCGCACGGGCTGGTGCTGGTCGATACCGGCTATGGCCTGAAGGATGTCGATCATCCCCATCGGAAGCCTGACGAGCGGATCACCAAGACGATGCGGTCGATGCTCAACATCAAGCTGCGCGAGGAGGAGACGGCGATCCGGCAGATCGAGGCGCTCGGCCATTCGCCGGCCGACGTGCGGCATATCCTCCTTACCCACCTCGATTTCGACCATGCCGGCGGCCTTGAGGATTTCCCCAATGCCACCGTCCATCTGATGGATGCCGAGTATAGCGCGGCGACCGGCCCTCGCCGCGGCTTTGTGCCGCGCAACCGCTATCGGCCAAGCCAATTCAACGAAGTGAAGGAATGGCGGCGTTACACCGGTCAAGGCGAACCTTGGTTCGGCTTCGACAGCGTTCGGGATCTCGAAGGCCTGCCGCCGGAATTATTGTTGGTGCCGCTTCCGGGGCACACCTGGGGTCATGCGGGCGTCGCGATCCGCACCGGCGAAAGCTGGTTTCTCCACGCAGGCGATGCGTATTTCTATCGCGGCGAGATGCGAAGCCTGAAGCGGCGATGCACGCCCGGTCTCCGTTTCTACCAGACGATGATGGAGGTGGATCGCGACCGGCGATTGGCCAATCAGGACCGCCTGCGCGGCCTGTCGCTCGATGAAAAAGCGGCCGTGCGCATCATCTGTGCGCACGACCCTGTCGAATTCGAACGTTGCGCTGCGGGAAGGCCGCTTTAGCTGCCGCTGGAGCCGTTGCCGCCGCCGGTGGAGCCGGAGCTCTTCTTGGCGCCGCCGCTCTTCCGAGTCCCGCCGCCCTTCTTCGCAGCGGATTTAGTCTTGGCGCCGGTGGAAGCCGACGATTTAGCCGCACCGCCGGCCGCCCGCGACGCCTTCGTCGCACCTGAATTCGACCCGCCCGACTTGCTGCCGCTCGATTTCGACGTGCCGGTCGATGCGGCCTTCGCCTTCGCGCCCGACTTGGCGCCGCCGGCTTTGGCCGCAGCCTTCCTCGTGCCGCTGCCGCTCGCCTTTTTGGCGGTGGAGCTGCTGCTCTTCCGCGCTCCGTTCCCGGAGCTCGCCGAACGCGAGCTGCCCGAGCTGCCGCCCGATCCCCCTGAAGAAGAAGACCGGCCGCCGCCAAGCAGTCGGCGGACCGCGTCCGTCGCTGCGCTGATGATGGCGGCCCCAATTTTGCTCGCATTGTCGGCGGCCTGATCGGCCACCTCCTGCGCGTCCTTTGCCCCTTCCTTCACGCTCTCCCTCACTTTCTTGTTGGCCGTCAAAGCCGCGGCCGCGGTGACGAGACCAGCGGCAAGCATGCTGCGCGCAACGGGGTTCTGGGCGAGCTCTGCCGCCTTCTCGCCCGCGTCGCGAAGCGCTGCTGTCATTGGAGTTTCATTGGAGCTGGAGCCGCCGTTCTTCCCCTTGCGGCTGCCCTTGTTCCCACCAGACGACTTCGACTTTGCCATTTCAGTCTCCCGTCATTTCGTATCTCAGCCGTAACAGACGCGGAGAAGCGTGAACAGTTCCCTAATGTAAGGCAATGAAAAGAGAGGCCGCTCTCGCGAGCAGCCTCTCTTAAAGGTCAGAATAAGAAGCCAAACCTACTCCTGCTCGGCCTCGGCGACGCTCTGGCCGCGGTCCTGATGCTCGCGCTGGTCCTGCTGCATTTCGTCGGACGAGACGCTCTCCGCGCCCCTGCCGCCGCCCTGCTGCTCGTCGAAGCGTTCGCCGCGCGATTGTTCCTGCTCGCTGTTGGTACCGTAGGAAGCGAGGCCGTCCTGGCCCTGATGATTTTCCTGGTTCTGGGCGTTCCCGTAGCCGCCGGTCCCGCTGCTGCCTCCGGATTGCGAGAAGTCGCTCTGGTCGGCGCCGCCGCCCATCTGCTGACCGCCATGTCCGGCCTGGCCGCTCTGCTGCTGGTCGCGGTTACCGCCAAATTCGCCGCTGCCGCCGCCAGCCTGCGATTGCTGAAGCTCGGCGCCGCTGAGGCCCTCCGCCTGCACACCCTGGCCGCTATTCTGATCGTTCTGGTTTGGCATTATCCTTCTCCTTCGCTTGAGACTTGAACGAAGGCGCGGCAGGCGGCGTTCCGGTCAGTCTTCCTTGCTGCCGGGTCCGCGCCCCAGATCATCGTAACGGTAGGGCTCGCCGTCTGGGTTGCTTGCAGGCTGAAGCGGCTGCACGACCGCCTTTCCTTCCGCGCCGCGGCCTTTCTCCTCCTCGATCTGCTCGGGGATCTCGTTGTGGCGGGCTTCGTCGCTTTCAGGGAGCGGGTGTCCCTTCTTATCGTCAACCACGGTCACACGCCCTCGTCCTTGTCGATCGGGCGGTCATCGGACTTATCGATCGGCTTCGGACCGCCCGGCAGGTCCTTGCCTGCGCCGGCCATAGGATCAGCGTCGTAGTCTTCGCCCTGGTTGCCGCCGCCGCCCGCGCCGGAGCCGCTGCCCTGCACTTCGCCGGTCTTCGGGTCGAAGGTCGCGGGCTTGCCGCGTTCGGTTTCTTCTGGTTGCACCATCTTCTCCTCTCACCTGCCAACGCGGAGGCTCGCGCAGCCGTTCCGGCCCCGCACCGGATCGGCGCGTCTCGGCAGCGGCCGGTCGCAGACTCGGCACCCTTCATCTGCTCTGCGCGTTGAAGCGCCGAGATCCAGAAGGAGAAGCCAATGTTCGACAAAAGCCACGACATCACCGTGCTGAACAGCCTGATCGAAATGACGCTGGACAGTGTCGACGGTTATCGCCGCTCGGCCGAAGAAGCGACGTCAAGCCGGTTCAGCTCAGAGTTCCTGAGCCGCGCCAACGAGCGTGAGCAGGTCGTCCGTCAGCTTCAGGGCGAAGTGCGGCGCCTGGGCGGCAATCCTGAAGATGACGGCAGCGTGCTCGCCGCCGCGCATCGCGCCTTCCTCACCCTCCGCGACCGCGCCACCGGCAGCGACGATGAAGCGGTGATCGCCGAAGTGGATCATGGCGAAAGTTACCTCCGCGGAAAGTGGGAAACGGCGCTGAAGGATGACCAGTTGTCTCCGGAAACCCGCAGCGCCATCACGTCGGCGTGGGAGTCGGTGCGCGCGGGTCAGGAGAAGTGGCGCGCCGTGCACGAGAATATGTCCAACAGCTGAGGCCCCGGCCTCACTCGCAGGAGGGGCGCGGTTCTGCCGCGCCCCTTTACTTGCAGTTCGCAGCTAGAGCCGCCGCGGCCTGCGTGGAGGGTGCCGGGTGCGGCCCCACCTGCTGGGTGCCGTAGACAGCGCTTAGTGCTCTAGCGCTTCCAAGCAACGTCGATAAATTATCCGGAGCAGGCCCTTCCGCTGTGACGCCCGGGCCGGACTGGCGCGTCGGGTCGGCCACTAAGGTGATCGGCTCATCGTCAAGGCCGAGGCTGAACCGGTCTTCGCTGCCGATCGGCTTAAAGGTCTCGGCGCGCGCGGCGAGGTTGCCGCCGTTGCAGCGGAGCGTGAGGAGGACCTTGTCACCGGACATTAAGCGCAGTGCGCCGCCCTCGGCCGACCAAGCCGTTTCCTCCGCCTCGCTTGGCTTCTCGCGATGCGGCTCGGCCTGTTGGACAACGGGAGGTCCCGACGGCTCCGGCAACTCGACGCCGCCTGCCTGATCGGCAGGCGCACGATGTTCTTCGGCACAGGCGGCGATGAGGCCGACACAAAGGGTTGCAAGTGCGGTCCTGATCATGTTCGTTCAACAGGCGGGCCGACTTTCCCGTTCCAGCGGTTGACGCGAGCGCCGCCTTGCCTCCTAGAAAAGGAATGATCAGCCACACTAGCATCAGCACGGTCGCGAGCATCATCCAATTATCGGTTGCGCCCGTATTCCTCCTCGCAGGCATTGCCGGCATCCTGAACGTGCTGGCGGCGAGGCTTGCCCGGATCGTCGACCGGGCCAGGAGCCTCGAAATGGACGTGCCGACCGCCGATGCCGAAGTGCAGCGCGCGGAGATAAGAGAACTCGCAATCCTCGATCGGCGCATGACTATGTGCCACTGGGCGATCGGGCTTTGCACCTTCGCCGCCCTGCTGGTCTGCGTGGTGGTGATGGTGCTGTTCGTCGCGGTGCTGAGCGCGCTCAATTTCGCCGTGCCGGTTTCGCTTCTCTTCATCGGCGCGATGGTGAGCGTAACGCTCGGCCTGTTGCTCTTCCTCGGCGAGGTGACGATCGCCACGCGCTGGGTGCGGGTGAGCGAGCAGTTCGTGCTGAAAGGAAAGCCGCTTTATGACCGCTAGTACCGAACGGCGGCTGCTCCAGATATTCGTGGCGCTGGCCTGCCTCGTCCCGCTATTTGCCGGCGGCGAGGGCGTTCTCACCGGTCCATCGATGGTGAAGGGTGTCGATGCGGCACCCGCCGATCTCGACAGCCACTTCCGCTACCTCTCCGGCCTGCTGCTCGGCATAGGCATTGCCTTTGCGTTATCAATCCCACGTATCGAGAAGAGCAGCACGCTTTTTCGGGTGCTCGGTTTTCTGGTGGTTGTAGGCGGCATCGGCCGCCTGCTCTCGCTGATCGAGCAGGGCACCCCGGGAGCCGGGCACGTGTTCGGGCTTGCGATGGAGCTGCTGGTGACGCCGGCGTTAGTGCTCTGGCAGGGGCGGGTGGCGCGCCGATGCCAAGCGGTCGCCGCATAAGCAGAAGGGCCGCCGAACCTCGGTTCGACGACCCTCCTTACATGGTCAGCGGCCGGATGCTTCCAGCCCGGGAGACCTTGGAAAGCCTTAGGCTTTCATCTCCCGAACGAGCAGAACCGACCTCTGTGCTGAACCATGAGACATCGGATCACCTCCTTTCGCTTGTTGAAGACAGGACGACTATGATTCGCCGTGAATCCCCGATCAAGTCTTGATCTCATTTATTTTGACGCTAGGATTCCATGCTTCGCGCCGCCCTGCTTCGGGCGGCTTTTTCTTTATCCGCGGCAGTCCTCGACGACCCGCGCCGGCTCCGGCCAGGCGGGCAGCACCATCATCGGCAATCCCGGGACCTCCACCGTGAAGCGGCCCCGGCTGAAGGCGATGGCGTCGAGCAGACGATCGTTCGCCGCCAAGCGCGCGTTTAGATAAGGGAGTGGATCGGTTTCCGCCGTCACACCCACATTGCGCGCGCTTTCGGAGGTGCGGATCGTCATCACGTTGGTGGCGGCGTTGCCGGCGCGCGATAACGTCACCCGGCGCGCCGCACGCTCACAGCGGATGACGAAGGAAGCGCCGCTGTTCGCTGCCCCGAACAGCGCCTGGCTCGTCCCGCCCTGATTGCTGTAAACCCAGCTTCCCGGCGTCAGCGGCATGTCGCGCCAATCTAGCCGTGTTGGCGGAGGTGGCGGGAGCTGCGGTTGGACCGGCTGCCGCGGCTGCGGGGGCAGCGGTGGGGGCGCCTGCCGTTGCGGCACGCAGCCCGCAAGCAGGCCCAGACCGCAAATCATCGCCACGACACGCGCAGATTTCATCGCCTCACTCCGCCTTTGACCCTGTTCAACCGTGTCGGCCGCAATTCGATCCAAGGCCTCAGCGCCTTCCGCCGCGCGCTCGCCGTTCGGCGCGAACGGCCCTTTGCTTGCCGAAGCGGGTCGCGCGCGTGCCCGGCTTGCCGCTGACGGAGTGGCCGAGCACCGACGCCTTCTTCTGATGATCGGGCAGCCCAAGCTCGTCCGCCTCGAGGCGGCGGATTTCGTCGCGGAGGCGGCCGGCCTCCTCGAATTCGAGATCGGCCGCGGCCTTGCGCATCCGCTGCTCGAGGTATTCGATATAGGCGCGGAGATTGTGGCCGACGAGGTGCGGTGCATCTTCGTCGCCAGTGTCGACCATAACGCTGTCGCGGTTCGAGACATCGGCAAGGATGTCGCTGATGTTGCGCTTGATCGTGGTCGGCGTGATGCCGTGCTCCGCGTTATATTCTTCCTGCTTCTGGCGGCGGCGGTCGGTTTCGTTGAGCGCGCGCTCCATCGATCCGGTGATGCGGTCGGCATAGAGAATGACGCGGCCTTCGACATTCCGCGCCGCGCGGCCGATCGTCTGGATCAGCGACGTCTCTGAGCGGAGGAAACCCTCCTTGTCGGCGTCGAGGATCGCGACCAGCCCGCATTCCGGGATATCGAGCCCCTCGCGCAGCAGGTTGATGCCCACCAGCACGTCGTAGACGCCGACACGGAGGTCGCGGATCAGCTCGATACGCTCCAGCGTCTCGACGTCGCTGTGCATGTAGCGGACGCGCAGCCCCGCCTCGTGGAGGAACTCCGTTAGGTCCTCCGCCATGCGCTTCGTCAGCGTCGTAACCAGCGTGCGATAACCCTTCTGCGCGGTGAGCTTTGCCTCGTGGATAAGGTCGTCGACCTGGTCCTCGACCGGCTTGATTTCGACCGGCGGGTCGATGAGGCCGGTGGGGCGAATGACCTGTTCGGAGAAGACGCCGCCGGTCTGTTCCATCTCCCAGCCGCCGGGCGTCGCGGAGACCGCGACGGTCTGCGGGCGCATCGCATCCCATTCGTTGAAGCGGAGCGGCCGGTTGTCGATGCAGCTTGGCAGACGGAAGCCATATTCGGCAAGCGTCAGCTTCCGCCGGTGGTCGCCGCGCGCCATGGCGCCGATCTGCGGCACGGTCTGGTGGCTCTCGTCGACGAAGAGCAGAGCGTTTTCGGGAAGATATTCGAAGAGGGTCGGCGGCGGCTCTCCGGGGAGGCGGCCGGTGAGGAAGCGGCTGTAATTTTCGATACCCGCGCATGAGCCGGTCGCGGCGATCATCTCGAGGTCGAAGTTGGTGCGCTGCTCGAGCCGCTGCGCCTCCAGCAGCTTGCCTTCCGCGACCAGCTCCTTCAGTCGCTCGGAAAGCTCGTGCCGGATCGCTTCCATCGCCTGCTTCAGCGTTGGGCCGGGCGTCACATAGTGGGAGTTCGCATAGACCTTCACATAATCAAGGCTGGCGATCTTCTTACCGGTCAGGGGATCGAATTCGACGATCTCCTCGATCTCGTCGCCGAAGAAAGCGATGCGCCAGGCGGTGTCTTCATAGTGGGACGGAAAGAGCTCGAGATTATCGCCGCGGACGCGGAAATTGCCGCGCGCGAAGGCCTGGTCGTTGCGCTTGTACTGAAGCGCGACGAGCTTCCGAACGATCTCGCGCTGGTCGACCGTTTCGCCTTTCTTCAGGCTGAAGGTCATGGCTGAATAGGTTTCTACCGAGCCGATGCCATAGAGGCAGGAGACGGAGGCGACGATGATCACGTCGTCCCGCTCCAGAAGCGCCCGCGTCGCCGAGTGGCGCATGCGGTCGATCGCTTCGTTGATCGAGCTTTCCTTCTCTATGTAGAGGTCGGTGCGCGGCACATAGGCTTCGGGCTGGTAATAGTCGTAATAGCTGACGAAATATTCGACCGAATTTTCCGGGAAGTAACTCTTGAACTCGCCGTAGAGCTGCGCCGCCAGGATCTTGTTCGGCGCGAGGATTAGGGCCGGGCGTTGCAGCTCCTCGATCACCTTTGCCATCGTGAAGGTCTTGCCCGACCCGGTGACGCCGAGCAGCACCTGCGTCTGCTCGCCGGAACGGGCCTGCTCGACCAGCTCGGCAATAGCGGTCGGCTGATCGCCGGCCGGCTCGTAATCCGACACGATCCTGAAGCGCTTGCTGCCTTCATCCTTCTCCGGCCGCTGCGGCCGATGCGGAACAAACGTCTGTCCGGTGTCCGGTTCTTCGAGGCCGGTTCTGATCATGATCGCCATAGACTTTCATATGGTCTTTCCCCATCGCCTGCGCTAGCTTCCCGAGCAGAAGGACGAAGATCCTGAAACGGGAGGGGAAAATATGATGCGAATGATAGCTATCGCGTCCCTGCTGGCGCTTGCGGCCTGTTCGGAAGATGCCGGTGCCGACCACAAGGCGAAGGCTGCGGCCGATGCCGCGAACCTGAAGCTTGCGGCCGGGCAGTGGGAAACCGTCGTGGAGATCACCCAGGTGGATTCACAGGATAACGGCACCCCGGTTCTGAAGACCGGCAAGACAACCTACAGCGGCTGCGTCGCCGAGGCGGACGGGAAGAAACCCCCTGCAGCGGTGCTCGCCGGCATGGACGATTGCAGCTACAACACTGTTTACATGTCGCGGGGGCGGGTGAACGCCAGCATCTCGTGCACCCGCCCCGGCCTCGCCGGTAAGATTTCGATGAGCAACGAGGGCAGCTACACGGCGGATAGCTTCGAGCTGAACTCGTCCATCCAGACCTACCTGACCAGCGACGGTGACGTGAAGGCCGCCGCGAAGGTGACCGGCCGCCGCACCGGCGACTGCACGGCTGCCGCGCCCAAAGCCGCCTGAGGAGAGAACAAGATGCGTTTGAAAGTCCTGATCCTTGCCGCCGCGTCGGCCGTTGCGGCCCCGGCCGTAGCAGCGCCCGATTTCGCGCCCGCCGTAAAGGCCGATTACGACAATCGCCTGGCTGCCTTGTTCCTCGACTTCCACAAGAACCCGGAGCTGAGCTTCAAGGAGATGCGAACCGCCGGGATTATCGCTAAGGAGCTTCGCGCCGTCGGCGGCATCGACGTGACGGAGCGGGTTGGCGGCACCGGCGTCGTAGGTGTCATGCGCAATGGCGAGGGATCCACCGTGCTGGTGCGGGCCGACATGGACGGTCTTCCGGTGGAGGAGAAGAACGGCCTTCCCTATGCATCGAAGGCGCGGCAAACCGGCATCGATGGCGTCGAAAGTCCGGTTATGCACGCCTGCGGCCATGACGTGCATATCACGTCGCTGATCGGCACCGCGCGCCGCCTCGCGGCGATGAAGGACCGGTGGAAGGGCACGGTGTTGTTCATCGCGCAGCCGGCGGAAGAGCGTGTCGGCGGCGCTAAGGCGATGATCGCCGACGGCCTCTACAGCCGTTTTCCGAAGCCCGACTACGCGCTCGCCTTCCACGTCAGCTCGGCCCTTCAGACGGGGAAGGTGAGTGCGTCGGAAGGCATTCAGTACAGCTCTGCGGACAGCGTCGACATCACGGTCCACGGCGTCGGCGCGCATGGCGCCGCGCCGCATACAGGCAAGGACCCGGTCTATATCGGTTCGCAAATCGTAGTTGCGCTGCAATCGATCATTAGCCGCGAGCTGATGCCGCTGTCGCCCGGCGTGATCACGGTCGGCGCCTTTCACGCCGGCTCCAAGCACAACATCATTTCCGATCGTGCTAACCTGCAGCTGACCGTCCGCGCAAATGACGAGAAGACGCGGGCGCAGCTTCTCGCGGCGATTGAGCGGATCGCGAAGGGCGTCGCGCGGACGCATGGCGTGCCTGAGGACAAGCTGCCCGAGGTGAATGTTTCGGAAGGCACCCCGACGACCATCAACGATGCTGCGCTCGCCCGTCGCCTCAACGGCACGCTCGCGGCCGGTCTCGGCAAGGAAGCCGTTGCGCCGTTCGAGCAGGTCAGCATGGGCGCCGAAGATTTCGCCTTCTTCGTGGAGGAGAAGCACCGCGTCCCGGGCTATTACTTCCTGGTGGGCGGAACGCCGCAGGCTGCGTTCGACGCAGCGAAGGCGGGTGGTCCGCCGATCCCGTCGCATCATTCGCCCCTCTTCAAGATCGATCCGGAACCTTCGGTTCGGCTCGGCACTGAAGCCATGACCGTGGCGGTTCTGGACCTTCTGAAGCCGGGAGGCTCCGCCGCCAGCAAATAGCTGGAGAGCCAACAGGTGTTTCGCGTCCTGCCGATTGCCGCACTCGTCCTTCTTTCCGCCTGCAACAAGCAGGCGGCGGAGGAGGCGAACGAAATGAGCGCCAACGAAGTCGCCGCGCAGCTTGCGTCGGTGAAGATCGATCCGGGGCAGTGGGAGTCGGTGACGCAGATCGTATCCGTCACCGGTCCTTTGCCAAAGGAAGCGATGCAGCGGATGGTCGGGCAGCGGAATACGGTCAGCAACTGCATCACGCCCGAGCAGGCGGCGCGGCCGAGCGCCAACTTTCTCGCCGCGCAGCAGAATAGCGACTGCACCTACCAGGATTTCCGGATGCAGGGCGGGCGGCTCAGCGGCCGGATGACCTGCAGCGGCGGCAACCTTCCGGGCGAGATGGTGACCGCAATGAACGGCGCCTACGGCCCGAAAAGCTACGACATGACGATGGACATGGAGACGGCGGACCTGCCCGGCGGCGTCAGCATGAAGATCAAGGCGCGGACGCAGGGGCGGCGCGTCGGCGAATGTTCTTGACGATGCTCAGCGTGCGGGGACGCTGAAGGTTCTTCCTACCTCGGTGGCGAGGAAGCCGTTCGCCGGAATGCCGCGCGCCCGCCTCAGGTTGGCCAGCCGCGACGGCGGATCGTTGATGGCTTCGAAGGTGAGCTGAAACGTGCCCCAATGGATGCCGAGTGCTGCGGTGGGCCGCAGCATTTCGAACATGTGCACCGCTTCTTCCGGATTAACGTGGTTGGTCTTCATGAAGTCGCGCGGTTCGTAGGCGCCGATCGGGATAATGGCGAGGCGGTAGGGACCCTGCGCCGCCGCCTCTTTGACCCAGCTGCCATCGCCCCAGCCGGTGTCGCCGGCAAAGAAGATATCGCCGCCGGGCAGCTTGATCAGAAAAGCAGACCAGAGCGCCCGGTTTCGATCGGTGCCCCAGCGCGAGCCCCAATGATGATTGCGAAGGGGCACGACGTAGGCAGGCCCGCCGCCGGTCCGATCCTCATGACGGCTGATAAGCGTTGGCTGGCCCCAATCCAGCGCCTCCACTCCCGGCCCATATTCCGTGGCGCGCGGCGGCATTCCGGCATTTCGAAGGATCGTGTCGTTGCCGAGGCTGGTAACAATCAGCGGCCGATCCCGCGCCCACAGCCGCTTCAGCGTCGGCAGGTCCATATGGTCGTAATGATTGTGGCTGATGACCACGAGATCGATCTTCGGCAGGTCCTCGAACTTTACGCCCGGCGCCCGCACTCGCTTCGGTCCGGCGAAGGAAAAGGGGGAGGCGCGCTCCGACCAGATCGGATCGGTGAGGATGTTGAGCCCCCCGGTTTGGACAAGCACCGTGGCATGCCCAATCCAGGTTACGCGCATTTCGCTCCCGTTCACGCGGCGCGGCGGCACGGTTTGGCGGACCGGCACCTCGCTCGGCCATTCGGCGCGGCCGTCCGCTGTCAGCACGCGGTTGACGAAGGAGCGCGGATTGCCGCCCCCATAATGGCCGAAGCCGGGATTGAAGAAGCGCTCGCCGTCGAAGTGATCGCTCGGCGGGCCGCGATAATAGATGCGGTCGAGGAAGGGCGGGATCAGGCTCGGCGCGAAACAGAGGGCGACGGCGAGGAAGAGGAGGGCCGTGCCGAGGCCTTTCAGAAGCCTTCGCATTGGCCCTTAGCGCGCCGCCATGGTGAAGCCGGCGGGCGCGCGGTCCTCCCGATGCTCGGCATGATACATGTCGAGGACGAGGCTCAGCTTGCCGGGCGCGGCGGCGCCGCAGTCTAGCGGATAGGCGTTCACCACCGATCCGAATGCACCGACGCCTGCGGGTGCAGCTGCGCCGATCCTGGGCGGCGAGCCGTCGGCGCAGCGGAGGCGGGTCATATAGGCGCGTTCACCCTCCGGCCCGCCGACCCGCACCGGATTTGCCGCCGTGCCGAGCGGATGGGCCGAGGCGGCGGTGATGGCGCGGGCGATCTCCTCGTCCGAATTGCCGGAGCCCATCTGCGCCAGCACTTCCTGCGGCGAAGCGGTTCGCTCGCCCAGCTTCTGGGCGGCGGCGGGCGCTGAGAGAGCGGCGGCAAGGGCAATGAAAAACATTGGACGCATGGAACACCTCGTTCGAATCCGCCCATGATAGCCGCTTCTAATGAAAGTCGCGCGTTTTCTGGCGGAGCGTGTTTTCCACATCCGGCGGCAGGGGCGGAGCGCGGCGGACGAGCGCCTTCGGCTTCCAGCCGCGCTCGCCCCGGTCGGGGGAGCCCGGGTGATTGACGGCATCGCCCGGGCCGGCGCGGTGGGTGAAGGGCATATCGGCGACCGAACGGAGGAGGGGCGTGTAATCTTCAAGCCTGCCGGTGACGATGTGGATCACCTCTCCTTCGCGCTGCACCACGCCTTTGACGCCGATCATCGCGGCGGTCATCACCGTCCGGCGCTGCGCCTCAAACCGGCTCTGCCAGAGGATCGCATTGGCGATGCCGCTTTCATCCTCGACCGTGATGAAGGTGACGTTGGCCGTGCCGGGCCGCTGGCGGATGAGGACGATGCCGGCGACCTCCACCTTGCTGCCGTCCTTTACCTTCGTGAGATCGCCGCAGCGGGTGATCCCCCTCCGGTCGAGCTCGGGCCGGAGGAAGCTTAGAGGGTGGGCGCGGAGCGAAAGCTGGACGGTGCGATAATCCTCGAAGACTTCGCGGCCTTCCCCCAGCGGCGCCAGCGCCACTTGGGGCTCGCGGCCTTCCTCCCGCGCATCGGCGGCGGCGAAGAGCGGCAGCGGCGCGGCGCCGAGCCCCCGCACCTGCCAGAGCGCCTGCCGCCGATCGAGGCCGAAGCAGGCGAAGGCGTCGGCATCGGCAATTTTCTCCAGCGCCGCCAGCGGAACGCCGGAGCGGAGCCAGACATCCTCGATGCCGGTGAAGGGCGCCCGGCCCCGAACGGCGATGATCCTGCCGGCATGGTCGTTGGACAGGCCGCGGACCATGCGGAGGCCGAGGCGGAGCGGGAGGAGCCCCTCGCCTTCCTCGAGCGTGCAGTCCCAGCGGCTGGCATTGATGCAGACCGGCCGCACCTCGACGCCATGATCCTGCGCATCGCGGACGAGCTGGGCGGGCTGGTAGAAACCCATCGGCTGCGCATTGAGCAAGGCGGCGCAGAAGATGTCCGGATGGTGGCATTTCATCCATGAGGAAGCGTAGGCGATCTTGGCGAAGCTCGCCGCATGGCTTTCGGGGAAGCCATAGCTTCCGAAGCCCTTGATCTGGCGGAACGTGCGCTCGGCGAAATCCTTACCATAGCCTTTCGCCATCATTCCTTTGACCATCCGCTCCTCAAAGTGCTCGACGCCGCCGGTGGTTTTGAACGTGGCCATGGCACGGCGAAGGGAGTCCGCCTCGGCGGGTGTGAACCCGGCACCGACGATCGCGACCTTCATCGCCTGCTCCTGGAAGAGCGGCACGCCTTTCGTCTTCTTGAGGACGGCTTTCAGTTCCTTGGAAGGATATTCCTCCGGCTCCTTTCCCTCCCGTCGGCGGAGATAGGGATGCACCATATTACCCTGGATCGGGCCTGGCCGGACAATCGCGACCTGGATGACGATGTCGTAGAATTCGCGTGGCCGAAGCCGGGGGAGCATCGACATCTGCGCGCGGCTTTCGATCTGGAAGACGCCGATCGTGTCGGCCGCGCAGATCATGTCGTAAACTTCTGGATCGTCCTCCTGCATCTCTTCGGACGCAAGAGTGAGGCGCTTGCCTTTATGTTCAGCCAGCAGATCGAAGGCGCGGCGCATGCAGCCCAGCATGCCGACGCCGAGCACGTCGACTTTCATCATGTGCAATTCTTCGAGGTCGTCCTTTTCCCATTCGACGACCCACCGATCCTCCATCGCCGCAGGTTCAATGGGGATGAGATCGTCCAACCGGTCGCGGGTAAGAACGAAGCCGCCTGGATGTTGGCTGAGATGTCGAGGGGTGCCAATCAGTTGGCCTGCAAGATCCAGCGTTAGAGCTAGCCGTGGATCCGACTTGTCGAGGTTGAGCTCGTCGATATGCCTCTCGGCTACGCCTTCCGCCGACCAGCCCCAGATCTGGCCCGAAATGGCGCCGGTCACATCCTCTGAAAGCCCAAGTGCTTTACCGACTTCCCGCACCGCGCCGCGCGTACGGTAGCGGCTGACCACGGCCGCGAGGGCGGCATGACGATGACCATAAGTTTCATAGATCCATTGGATCACCTCCTCGCGCCGTTCGTGCTCGAAATCGACGTCGATATCGGGAGGTTCGTCTCGGTCGTCCGACAGGAATCGCTCAAAAAGAAGGCTGTGCTTTATCGGGTCTATGGAAGTGACGCCGAGCACATAGCAGATCATGGAATTGGCCGCCGAACCTCGCCCCTGGCAGAGAATTTCCTGACTGCGGGCGAACTCGACGATGGAATTCACGGTAAGGAAGTAAGGAGCATAGCGCCAGCGGGCGACCATCTTGAGTTCATAGGTAAGAAGCTTCCTGTATCTTTTCGGCGGCCGGTTCTGGAAAAGCTGGTTGAGCGCTATCCAGGACAGCCTCTCGAGCGCCTTCTGCGGCGAGCGGCGCGTCATCACGATCTCGTCAGGATATTGATAGCTGAGTTCGCGGAGGTCGAAGGTGCAGCGGTCGGCTATGTCGCGGGTGGCACGGATGGCGTCGGGGAAGCGGCGGAAGCGGCGTTCCATTTCCGCCGGGGATTTGAGGTAACGGTCGGCGAAGCGCTCGCGGCGGAAGCCAAGGTCGTCGATCGTGCATTTTTCGCGGATGGCGGTGACCACGTCCTGCAGCATGCGCTTGTCGGGACCGTCGTAGAGGACGTCGCCGGTCGCAAGGCTGCGGATGCCGAAGCGGGCGGCGAGGCTGTCCAGCGCATGGAGGCGCTGAACTTCGCCCGGCCGGCGGCGGTGAGTGAGCGCGAGATGGGCGCGCCGGCCGAATATGTCCGCCATCTGGGCAAGCGCCGTCTCCGTCACCCGGTCGGCTTCATCGGGCACGAGCGCGGCGACCAGCCCCTCGCTCCACGCATCGACATCCTCCCAATGGAGGAAGCATTGGCCCTTCTCGCCCTTCCTGCGGTCGGCACGGTCCTTGCCGATGGTGAGGAGGCGGGTGAGGCGCGACCAAGCGGCGCGGTTCTCCGGCCAGACCAGCAGCGAATTGCCGTCGACGAGGTCCAGCCGGCAGCCGGCGACGAGGCGGACGCCGGTTTCCTTGGCGCCGCGGAGCGCCCGAACAAGACCGCCCACCGTGTTGCGGTCGGTGACGGCGAGCGCATCGTAGCCGAGCGCAGCGGCGGCGGAGAACAGCTCCTCAGGCGAGGATGCGCCACGGAGGAAGCTGTAATGGCTCGTGACCTGGAGCTCGACGTAGGTCATCCGAACAGGCCGTGCATGTGCCAGCTCATGTCGCCGGTGCCGGGCATCGCCGGATCGCCCTTGCGGAAGATCCAGAAGCGGCCGCCCTCCAGATCCTCAACCTGGAAATAGTCGCGGACCGCTTCGGCTTCGTTCTTGCGTCTCCACCATTCGCCGTAGAGCCGCTCGGGTCCATCGGACCTCGCGACGCGATAGGCCCTGCCGCGCCAAGTAAAGCGCTTGGGTCCTCCATCTGGGTGAAGGGCCACGACATGGTCGACAGGCTCTGGCGGGGAGAGGAGCCGCACGGGCCGGGGCCATCGCTCCCAATCCACAGCTTCGGCGAGTGGACCGATGCGGCGGAGGCTGCGCTCGGGAATGTCGCTTTCGACTGCGCTCATCCGGAAGATGCGGTGAGAACCCAAGCGGGTCGCAAGGCGGTCGATGAGGGTGGAAAGGCTGGTTGCCTCTTCCTCCCCCCAGAGTGCGCTTTCGATGGGCTGCGGCGCCAATGGTTCGACGCGGTTTGCCACTAAGCGAATGGTTTCGATGCCGAAGCCGGGATCAATCTTCTCGATCTTTGCGCAGAGGAGGCGCGCGAGATGGGGCGCGGTGCGGGTGGGACGGACGGTCCCTATTCCTATCCGCTCCACCTGGCCATCGACCCGGTCGCAGAGGAGGTCTAGGCGGCGGACGCCGACCCCCGCCTGTTCGAGCAAGGGGACGAGGCGGCCTATGGCTTCGGCGGTCGCTTCGGCAATGGCTTCGGGCGTAGCGATGGGCTCGAGGAAGCCGAGGCGGATATTGGGCGCCTCTTCAGGAACGATAGGCTCGAACGGTT
>NZ_DASWTN010000002.1:0-91713 GCF_036402135.1 Allosphingosinicella sp.
TTGATGGTGTTCTTCAGCTCCAAAATTTCGCCCTTCACGTCCACCGTGATCTTCTTGGACAAGTCGCCGCTGGCCACGGCGGTCGTCACTTCGGCGATGTTACGGACCTGGCCGGTCAGATTACCGGCCATCAGGTTCACGTTGTCCGTGAGGTCCTTCCAGGTGCCGGCGACGCCTTCCACCTGCGCCTGGCCGCCGAGCTTGCCTTCCGAACCCACTTCACGGGCCACGCGGGTCACTTCCGATGCGAAGCTGTTCAGCTGGTCCACCATGGTGTTGATGGTGTTCTTCAGCTCCAGGATCTCGCCCTTCACCTCCACTGTGATCTTCTTGGAAAGGTCGCCGCTGGCCACCGCGGTCGTCACTTCGGCGATGTTACGCACCTGCGAGGTGAGGTTGGTCGCCATGGCGTTCACATTGTCGGTAAGGTCCTTCCAGGTGCCGGCGACGCCCTGCACCTTGGCCTGGCCGCCGAGCTTGCCTTCGGTACCTACCTCGCGGGCCACGCGGGTCACTTCCGATGCGAAGGAGGCGAGCTGCTCCACCATCGTGTTCACGACTTTACCGATGCGGAGGAATTCGCCGCGGAGCGGCCGCCCGTCGATCTCGACGGTCATGGATTGCGACAGGTCGCCCTTCGCCACCGCGCCGATGACGCGCGCCACTTCCGCGGTCGGCTGCACCATGTCCTCGATCAGTTCGTTGACCGACTGGATCGCGCTTTCCCAGTCACCGCGCGCACCCTTGATCTTGCCGCGCTGGTTGATCTTGCCTTCTTTGCCGACGACCTTGGAGAGGCGCTTCACCTCATTGGTCATGTCGTCGTTAAGGGTCACGATCTCGTTGAAAAGCGTCGCAATCTCCCCATCCATGCCGGGCTGATCTTCGGAGAGACGGACGGAGAAATCGCCGCGGCGGAAAGAACGGAGGGCATTCAGAAGCTGGCGGCGGTCAAAGCCCTCGACGCGCGTTTCGATGTTCAACTGGGAAACTCCTGGCATGCGCTCGCCCCCGAGACCCCCCCGAAAGCGCAGCGACACAATGGAACGAAAGAAGAGCAGAAACGTTCCGCGCGGCCCCAAAATTCCTTCCCTTGCAAGCACCCGCTCCGCCGATAGAAGGCGCCGCAGCAAACCGCTTGATAACGATCAACGGAAACGGGGGCAGCAGCGCACGGGAACATGCCGGACAGTCCTGAAACCATTGGCTTTATCCGGAACAGCTTCCGTTCGGTCTGGACGCTTGAGCTGCTGCTTCTGCTGCGCTCCGAGTCGCGTTCATGGAACTTTGTCGAACTGGTGGACCGCCTCCGCGCAAGCGAACTGGTGGTCAGGCAGGGCATAGCCTCGCTGATGGCTGGCGGACTTGTCCTGGCGGAGACTGAAGAGAGCGTCCGCTATGCGCCTGCCTCTCCCGATCTGGACCGCCTCGCTGACAAGGCGGCTGAGGCCTATGCGCGAAAACCGGACGCCATTCGCCGACTGATCGTGCTATCGTCGACGGACAAGCTGGCCGCATTCGCCGATGCGTTCCGGTTGAGGGGGGATAAAGAGTGACGGACGGCTTTCCGGCCCTTGTCTATCTGCTGTGCTTCGCCACCAGCGCGGCCTGCGCCTGGCTGTTGTGGCGAAGCTACGGGCGAACGGGCGCGCGGCTTCTCCTCTGGAGCGGGCTCTGCTTCATGCTGCTCGCGCTCAACAATTTGCTCGTGATCTTCGACCTGCTCCTGATCCGGGAAGTCAGCCTTCAGATCCCGCGCCTCGCGCTCTCCGTGGGCGCGGTGAGCGTGCTCCTGTTCGGCTTCATCTGGGACCTCGAGGAATGACCGACATGACCTGGTTCCACTTCCTCTCCGGCGCCGTGACTTTCGGCTTTGCCGTGGCGGGCCTCTTCTTCCTCCGCTTCTGGCGGCGGACTCACGACGAACTGTTCCTGATCTTCGCGATCGCCTTCTGGATGCTCGGCCTCTGCCAGGCGCTGCTGGCGCTGACGAACATCCCGCTCGAGGAACGGAGCTGGCTCTACCTCATCCGTCTCGCTGCATTCGTCCTGATCCTGATTGCCATCTGGCGGAAGAACCGGCACGCAAGCTCCTGAAGCGCCCGCTTCCCATGCTTATCAATATGATATAAGCACTGACCGAACCGGCTGATCACCGGGAAGAAGTGGGGACTTCGCACATGACCAGATGTTCGCGGCTGCTGCCGCTGTTGCTTGCGGGCCTTGCCGTGCCGGCGCACGCGCAGACCAGCAACGTCCAGACGCAGGCGGAAAGCCGTATCGTCGACCAGTTTTCGCTGACGGGGGGCAATAACCTCGCCTTCGGCGCGGTGCTTCCGCCGACTGCAGGCTCAAACACCGTCACCATCGACGCTTCCAGTGGCGGCCGTGCACTTGCAGGGGGCGGCAATGCACGCCTGATCGGCGGCGGTGCAAACCGCGCTACATATACGGTGGAAGGCGATGGCGGCCAGACCTTTGACATCGATGTCGATCCCACCGTCACCCTGACCCGCGCCAACGGCTCCGAGACGATCGAAGTAACGCTGACGCCTTCGGTACCCGGCGACACGCTCAGCGGCACAGCTGGGACGCCCGGCAGCGCGAACTTCGGCGTCGGCGGCAGTTTCCAGGTGACGGCAAGCACCGTGCCCGGCAGTTACAGCGGCACCTTCACGGTTACCGTCGACAACAATTAAGCGCTAGCGATCCTTCTTCCGCGACTTGTTCGCGTAGAGGAGGGCGGCGACGATCGCGGCGGAGCCGATCCCGACCGCCACGCCAGTCTTGAAATTAAGCTTCCGGGCCGGATCGACCGCCTTTGCGCTCGCCGCCGCCTGTTGTGGCGCGCCGCCTTCGACGGGTGCATCCTTGGGATATTCGGGTTCGCGTGCCATTCATGCGCTCCGCTGGACGTGAGATTTCGATCCGCTCATAATCGCATTCTTCGCGGATGCCAGTGCCGCGTGAGCTTGCGAGAGGAATATGGATTTCCTGCGCAATATGCAGCCCCGGGACTGGATGATTGCCGCCGCGGCCTTCATCCTCGGCGGCATCATCTTCTAGTCGTCCTTTTTCGCTTCTACGCTAGCGGGCGCCCGCTGCTGCCACGGCCAGCGGCCCTCTATCTCCACCTCAAGCGAGAAGCTGAGGAAGGTTCGGATCAGCACGATCCCGGCAAGGACGGCGAGGCTGTGCAGCGTCGGCTCTATCGCCACCGTGTTGATGATGTCGGCCGCCACCAGGAATTCGAGGCCGAGCAGGATCGAACGGCCGAGATCCGATCGGAACTCACAGATCGCCTCCTCCCGCGTCCGCTGCCTGACCTGCTTCAGGAAGGAGAAGAGGGCCACAGCCGCGCCGATGACAATGATCGCGATGCCGACCACCTCCACGCCGCGCGTGATCCAGTGGATGGCGCCCAGCAGCACCTGATCGGCCGCTTCCACTAGCTGCTCCTCTGCTCCCGGCGATAGGCGGCCCAGCGAAGGCTCATCCCGACGATGGACGCCGCGACGCCGGCAACCAGCACCCAACGCATCACCGGGTTAGTCGCCGTGCTCTCCCAGGCGACGGCGGCGAGAAGAAGAACGCTGATGATCGAGATCAGATAGCCGGTGCCTTTCAAGTCTTCCTCCTCCTTGATCTGTACGGGAGAGGAACGTTGCTGCGACGGAATGGATGCCACGCCCGCTAAGGCGCTGCAATCGCTGTAAAATATGGGTGCAACCTCCGGAAATCTCGGGCGTTTTTATCTCAAACGTAGTTTGCAGAGTTAGTACGATGACCAACACAATGCCGCGCCGCTACGTGATAGCGGCGCCTCCGAGCGAGCATGCCGGCATCGGCAATGCGCTCCGACAGGCGTTCACCATGCCGGAACGCGCGTCGACGAAGATGTTCGAAATGATGATCGAGAAGCTGAACAGGAAGGAAAAGTCCTAGGAGGTGCGCAGGACTATCTGCTGCGCGCCTCCTTTGTCTCCGCTTCAACGAAGGCCATTGCCTCCTCTGCCAGAGCATGCCATTTGCACGCCTGCTCTTCACGGAGCAGGACCCATTCTTTCATTATCCGGCCTCGTCCCATTTCGAGAGGCTCGCCTCGCCCGTCCATGATTAGCGATGCGACGCGGCCGCGCGGTAGCTTCAGCATAAGACGCCCGTTGTGAAGCGTCGCGAAAATCTTGCGGCCGATAGTGAGGCTGTTCCGGCCGAAGCCTTTCCCGTCCGAAATCTGCGCTGCGCTCGTGGCGAGCAACTCCGCGACAAGCTCCTGATATCGGGCTTGCGGGCCCCCTTCAGTGTTCATTGTCGCGGCAAGTGCTGTTGCCACGCCGGCAGGCGTTCGATCGCTTCGTGCCAGCGGATGAGATAGGGGTAGGCGCCGAGCGGAATGCCGGCGGGCCTCGCATAGACGAGATAGGATGCAACCGAAATGTCGGCGACGCTGATATCGTCGCCAAGCAGGTAGCGGCGCCCGGCGAGCCGACTATCCAGCACCGGGGCGAGCGTAGCCAGCTTCATCTCCGCATCTTCGAGGATGGACGTGTCCACATCCCCCATGTTGCGCATTTTCTTGAAGAGATTTTCAAAGATGAATTTCTGTAGTGTGGGGGTCCAATGGGCCAGATTCCAGGATTGCCAGCGCGCAATCTCCGCCCGTGATCGCTCGTCCCGCGGCAGGAGCGTACTCGCCTTGGCCGTTGCAGCCAGATATTGCTGAATCGCGCTTGCTTCCCATAAGACGAAATCCCGTCTTCCAGAACCGGTACGAGCCCGTTCGGGTTAAGCGCGCGAAAGGCGTCGGAATTTCCCTCGCCCTGAAACAGGTCGACCAGCTTGGGCTCGAGGGGCACGCCCAGCAGATCCGCCGTCACTAGGACCGCAATCGATGCTGGCGAGAATGGATGGTAGTGAAGCCGCATCATTTGCTGTCGTTTTTCAAGCGTTCGAACATGCCTGAGAGGCTGTTCAAGATATGAGTCCAGCCGGCTTCGTAATTGCCGAGCCGGTCATGCGGCAGCTTTTCATGCCGCAGCCATATTTCGGTACCGCCCTGCACCGCAACGAAGTCGAGGAGGAGGAACGCCTCGAAAGGCTCGCCTGCCTCCGCGCCTGCCACGGACCATGTCATCGCGAGACGAACGGGTGCATCGAACTCGACGTAGGTGCCGGAAATGGTTTGGATCGCGCCGTCGGGACGTTCCATAATTATACGATAGGCTCCGCCGACATGCGTCTCCATATCAACACTCGTCGTTCGCCACTCGCCGGGCCTCCACCACAAGATGAAATCCTGCGGATCCGTCCACGCGCGGAATACGCGGTGCAGCGGCGCCGGAAAAATGCGTCGCACCTCGACCTTGTCGATAATTTCACTAGCTCCTTTGATCATGCTCGATCAGCTTCTCCGTTTATGGTCAGATGAATGGCAAGAGCGTCTAAGCGCTCATTCCAGAAGCCTTGGTACGTTTCGATCCAGTTCGCCGCTTCCCTAAGCGGTGCCGGTTCACTTCTGCACCACACGGTTCGGCCCCTTTTCTCACGCGTAAGGAGGCCCGCTTCTTCGAGCACCCTCACATGCTTTATCACTCCGGCCAGGCTCATGCTTCTCGGGGGCTCGAGGCGGCTTAGCGGCAGCTCGCCAGTGCCGATCTGCGCGAGAAATGCGCGGCGGGTGTCGTCGGCAAGTGCTCCGAACAAAAGGTCGAGCGAGGTCATTCCCCCTTCTCCCAAAAACTAAACCAAATGGTCAACTATTTTTTTTTGCGCCTTGAGCGGCGGCAGTTTAATGAGGGCAAAGTGGGAGTTTACTTTGCCGAGGCGCCTGAAACCTTTGACGCGGCTGCAGGACAAGCAGCTCCGCGCGTCCAGTCCGCTCGACCATGCCGCGCTGTCAGCTTCGGCGGGGACCGGGAAGACGCACGTGCTTACCGCGCGGGTGCTGCGGCTACTGCTGTCCGGCGTCGATCCTGCCTCCATTCTCTGTCTTACCTTCACCAAGGCTGGTGCTGCCGAAATGGCGGACCGCATCCATGCCCGTTTGGCCTACTGGGTGCGCCTCAAGGATGCGGAGCTCGGCGCGGAGCTTGCAGCGCTTGGCGAAGATGTCGGGCCGGAGATGCGGGAGCGGGCGCGGACTTTGTTCGCCCGTGTGCTCGACGCCGCAGGTGGCGGCCTCCGCATCCAGACCATTCACGCTTTCGCCCAATCACTGCTCGGCAGTTTCCCGGCCGAAGCCGGGCTGGTGCCTGGCTTCCGCCCTTTGGAGGGGCGGGAGGAGCAGCTTCTCGCCCGGCAGGCGCTCGCCGATATGCTCGTCCGCGCAGAGCGGGAAGGGGACCTCGGTCTCGTCCGCGACATCCAGGCGCTGAGTCATAGATTAGGGGAGGGTGGCGCCGAAAGCTTCCTGATGTGCTGCGCCCGCGCGCCTGCCGCGATGGAAACGCTCGGCCCCCGCGAGGGCATAGAGGCTCGCCTCCGCCGCGCCTTTGACGTTCCGGCGGGCGATATAGAGGGGGCGATCGTTGCCGCCTGCGCGGACGACGTCTTCGACTTGGCAGGCCTTCGCCAGATCGCGGCGCTGAACCGGGGCTGGAGCGCCAAGGCGGGGCAGGAGCGCGCCGCCATATGCGAGCAATGGCTTGAAGCCACTCCGGCCGAGCGGGGCCGACTGATCGAACAACTCCACAATGTCTGGGCGAAGAAGGACGGCGAAATCCGCTCTTTCGGCCGCGGCCAGGCGCCGCCCGACGAAGCCTATATCGAACATGCCACCCGCGCCTTCGAATGCTGCGGGCGCATCCTCGCCATGCGGCGGCTGGCCAAGCTGATCGAATGCTTCGCCGCGGGCCTCCGCGCCGGCCAGGGCTTCGCGCTGGCTTATGCCGCCGCCAAGCGCGCCGCGGGCGTGGTCGATTTCGACGACCTCATCCGCTGGGCCGAGCAGCTCCTCCTCACCCCTGGAATGGGCGAATGGGTGCGCTACAAACTCGATCAGTCTACCGATCACATCCTCGTCGACGAGGCGCAGGACACGAACGAGCGGCAGTGGAATATCGTTCGGGCCATCGCGCTCGAATATTTCGCGGGCGATGGCGCGAGCCAGCGGCATCGCACCATCTTCACCGTCGGCGATTACAAGCAAGCAATCTTCGGCTTTCAGGGCACCGATCCGCAAAGCTTCGACATCGCCCGCGCCTGGTTTTCCCGCGAAGCGAACGCCATTGACCGCGATTTCCTCGATCTCTCGATGGACCGGAGCTTCCGCTCCTCGCCCGCGATCCTCCAAGTCGTGGACCGGCTGATCGCCGATCTTGGCCACGAGGCGCTGGGCCTGCCGCGCCGTCCGAATCCGCATGACAGCTTCCACGGCAGCCGTCCCGGCTCCGTCACGCTCTGGCAGCCTTATTCCGAGGAAACGGACATGGGCGAAGATGCGGGCGAGGAAGGCTGGGTCAGCGACACCGTCCGCCGCTATGCCGCCCGGCTGGCGCGGCAGATCCGCGAATGGCTGGACAATCCTTTTCATGTCGAGGGGAAGGGAAGGGCGCTCCAGCCCGAGGACATATTGATCCTCGTCCGCCGCCGGAGCCAGCTCGCCTCCCTCATCGTCGCCCGCCTTCACGCCGAAGGCGTCCCCGTGGCCGGCGTCGACCGCCTGCTTCTCTCCGCGCCGCTCGCGGTTCAGGACCTACTCGCCGCCGCCAAATTCGCGCTGCAGCCGCTGGACGATCTGAACCTCGCCGCCCTCTTGGTCTCGCCCTTGTTCGGCTGGAGCCAGGAAGACCTCTATTCCGTCGCCTTCCGTCGCAAGGGCGACCTATGGAGCGCCGTTCGCGACAGTGATGCGGACGAGGCGCGGGAGAAACTGCTCTCGATCCTCGCCATGGCGGACTACGCCACGCCGCACCAATTCTTCGAAACCATCCTTTCGGGCCCGATGGAAGGCCGCCGCCGCCTCCTGGAACGGCTCGGCGCGGAAGCCCGCGATCCGGTCGAGGAGCTGCTTGCAAGCGCGCTCGAATTCGACGCCACTACAGGACCATCTTTGCAACGCTTCCTCGACTGGTTCGCACGCGGCGATGTCGAAATCGTGCGCGATTCTCAAGCACCGCTCGATGCGGTCCGCGTGATGACCGTTCACGGCTCAAAAGGCCTGCAATCCCCGATAGTTATCCTCGCCGACGCCTGCGTCGATCCAAATCGCTCCCGCGGCACTTTCGCCAACATGCAATTGCCGGATGGCGGCCCCCAAATTCCCCTCTTCCGCCCCCGCAAGGACGAGTTGTTCGAGCCCCTGAAAAGCCAGATCGAGGCGCAGGACGCGCTCGACCGGCAGGAGCATTGGCGCCTCCTCTACGTCGCCCTCACCCGAGCCGAGGAGCGCCTCTATATCGGCGGCGCCCTCGGCTTCGCCGACAGCAAAGGTCCGCCGGAGGACAGCTGGTATGCGGCTGCCGAACACTCTTTCCTCGGTCTCGCCTGCGACTGGGAAGAAGACCCGATCTGGGGCCGCGCCCGCCGCTTCGGAGACCCGCCAAAAGCTGGCAAGGCATCCGCCAAAGCCGAGCCGCGCGTGACCCACCTCCCGGACTGGGTGCGCCGAGCCGCGCCCGTCGAAGCCCGCCCGCCGCGCCCCCTCGCGCCCTCGGCCATCGGCGAGGATGACGTGGCGGACCCGCCGCCCTCCGCCGCAGGCCGCGATGCGGCGCTCCGGGGCAAGCTCCTCCACCAATTGTTCGAACGGCTGCCCGCAGTTCCCGAAGCCGAACGCGCCGAACGCGCCGATCGCTGGCTTGAAAAATCGGCAGGGGTCGCCGACGCAGTCTTCCGCCGTGCGCTAGTCGAGGATGCCTGCCGCATCATCGCCCATCCCGATTATGCCGACCTCTTCAGCCCCCCCGCCCTCGCCGAAGCGCCCATTGCCGCTGTGGTGGGGGAGGGTGTGGTCGTCTCCGGCACGGTCGACCGGCTGCTCGTGGGTGAGGACCGCATCCTAGTCGCCGACTTCAAGACCGGCCGTAAGGCGCCGCAGACGGCAGCGGAGATCCCCGCCGCGCACCTCCGCCAGATGGCAGCTTATTCGGAAGCGCTGAAGGTCATCTTTCCGGGGCGCCATGTCGAGGCCGCGCTCCTCTACACCAGCACCCCAATCCTCCACCCGCTGCCGCCCGAGCTGCTCACCCCTTACGCCGTGACTGGTTGAGCAGCGCCCGCCTTCTTCCTACATCGGCTGCAAAGGAGATTCTCATGGCTACCAAGACCGTCACCGATGCAAGTTTCCAGTCCGACGTGATCGGCGCCTCCGGCCCCGTTCTCGTCGATTTCTGGGCGGAATGGTGCGGGCCCTGCCGCATGATCGCTCCCGCGCTCGAGGAGCTTTCCAACGAGCTTGGCGAGAAAGTCACGATCGCCAAGCTGAATATCGACGACAATCCTGACGCTCCCGCCAAGTACGGCGTGCGCGGTATTCCGACGATGATCCTGTTCAAGGACGGCCAACCGGCCGCAACCAAGGTCGGTGCAGCGCCGAAGAGCGCGCTACAGAGCTGGCTTGAGGGGCAGCTCTAAGCCGGCGGCTCCGTCCCGTCGAGGCCGCGGGTTTGCGGCCTGAAGCGGGCGTACCGCGGCAGATCGTCGGCCGTTTCGAACCAGCCGATCCTGCTCGAGTGGAAGATGTGAAATCCGGGCGCTGCAGCGTCCGGATCGTCCAAGGTCGCGACGCTGAAATCCACCGTTTCCGGCTGGTGATCGACCCGCATCAGGATAGGCGTTCCGCATTCGCCGCAGAAGAGGCGATGGGCGAAGCCCGATGACTTGAACCGCTTCACCTTCTCCTCGCCCTCCGTGAAGGCGAAGTCGTCCACCGGCACGCTGGCGAACACCATGGCCGGAGCGCCGGAATTTAGCTGGCAGGTGCGGCAATGGCACCAGCCCGCGTCATAAGGCGCGCTTCGAAGCTGGTACCGCACGGCGCCGCAGGCGCAGCCGCCTTCGATCATCTCGGACATAGAGCGCTGCCGCTATGCCTCTCAAAGGGCTCCGTCAATTGACTTGGCAGGGGGCGAACCTTACATCGCCCGCGACATTTCTGCCGGGGGGCGGCGGCTTCTCGCAGCCGTCTGATGAGCAGGCACGCATTTAACGACAGGAACGCCCATGTTTGGCGGTTTAGCCAAGTCCATTTTCGGTTCGTCCAACGACCGCTACGTCCGCTCCCTCCGCAAGATCGTCGACAGGATCAACGCGCACGAGCCGACCATTTCGGCCATGACGGACGAGGAGCTGCGGAACCAGACCGAGATCTTCCGCCGCCGCACCGCCGAGGGCGAGACCCTGGACGACATTCTTCCGGAAGCCTTCGCTACCGTTCGCGAAGCCGCAAAGCGCACGCTCGGCCAGCGCCATTACGATGTGCAGATGATCGGCGGCATGGCGCTTCATCGCGGCGAAATTGCCGAAATGCGCACCGGCGAGGGCAAGACGCTCGTCGCCACGCTTGCCTGCTATCTGAACGCCATCGAGGGCAAGGGCGTCCACGTCGTCACCGTGAACGACTATCTCGCCCGCCGCGACGCGGACTGGATGGGACAGGTTTACCGCTTCCTCGGCCTCACCGTCGGCGTGATCGTGCCTAACCTCACCGATCAGCAGCGCCGCCTGGCCTATGCTTCGGACATCACCTACGGCACGAACAACGAATTCGGCTTCGACTATCTGCGCGACAACATGAAGTACGACCGCGCATCGATGGTGCAGCGGCCCTTCAACTTCGCCATCGTCGACGAGGTGGACTCGATTCTGATCGACGAAGCGCGGACTCCGCTCATCATTTCGGGGCCCACCGACGACAAGTCGGAGCTGTACATGTCGGTAGACGCGATCGTGAAGCAGCTCCATCCCGACGATTATGAGGTGGACGAGAAGCAGAAGTCGGTCGTCCTCACCGAAGACGGCACCGAGAAGGTGGAGCGCATCCTCGAGGATGCGGGTCTCCTCACCGGCGCCAACCTCTACGATTTCGAGAATACGCAGGTCGTCCACCACCTGACCCAGGCGCTCCGCGCCAACATCATCTTCAAGCGCGATACCGACTATATCGTGAAGGAAGACAAGGTCATTATCATCGACGAGTTCACCGGGCGTATGATGGATGGCCGGCGCTGGTCGGACGGCCTTCACCAGGCGGTGGAGGCGAAGGAGGGTGTCACGATCGAGCCCGAGAACCAGACGCTCGCCTCGATCACCTTCCAGAATTACTTCCGCCTCTACCCTAAGCTTGGCGGCATGACCGGCACCGCGGCTACCGAGGCGCCGGAATTCTACGACATTTACAAGATGAACGTCGTCACCATCCCGACGAACTTGCCCGTCAGCCGGATCGACGAGGACGACGAGTTTTACAAGAATATCGGCGACAAGTTTGCGGCCATTACCAAGGCGGTGAAGGAAAAGCAGGAGATCGGGCAGCCGGTTCTGGTCGGCACCGTTTCCATCGAAAAGTCCGAGCTTCTGTCCGAATATTTCAACAAGGAAGGCGTGAAGCACGAGGTGCTGAACGCCCGCTACCACGAGCATGAAGCGCATATTGTGGCGCAGGCGGGCCGCTTGGGTGCCGTCACCATCGCCACCAACATGGCGGGCCGCGGCACCGACATTCAGCTCGGCGGCAATATCGAATTCCGCATCGAGGATGAGCTGAGCAACGTTCCGGAAGGTCCAGAGCGGGACGCCGCAATCGCCCGGATCAAGGCCGAAGTCGAGGAAGAGCGGGAGCGCGTGCGCCAGGCGGGCGGCCTCTTCGTGCTCGGCACAGAGAGGCACGAAAGCCGCCGCATCGACAACCAGCTTCGCGGCCGTTCAGGCCGTCAGGGCGATCCGGGCCTAAGCCGCTTCTATCTGTCGCTCGACGACGACCTTCTCCGCATCTTCGGCCCGCAGACCATGTTCGCGCGGCTGATGAACAAGAATCTGGAAGATGGCGAAGCGATCGTCAGCCCCTGGATATCCAAGGCGATCGAGACCGCGCAGAAGAAGGTCGAGGCGCGGAACTACGATATCCGCAAACAGGTCGTCGAATATGACGATGTCATGAACGACCAGCGCAAGGTCATTTACGAGCAGCGCGCCGACATAATGGACGCCGAGACGATCGGCGATGTCGTCGAAGACATGCGCGTCGAGACGGTGAACGGCATCGTCGGCGAAGCCTGTCCGCCAAACACCTATCCCGAGCAATGGGACATCCCGTTGCTGAAGGAACGGGTGTCGAAGGTATTCGGCCTCGAGCCGCCAATCGACGACTGGCTTCAGGAAGAGGCGGTCGATCCCGAAATGCTGGTCGAGCGCGTTCAGGCTGCGGCCGACGCGCAGATCGCCGAAAAGGCGGCTGAGGTGGAGCCCGATCAGTGGGTGCAGGTGGAAAAGAGCATCCTGCTCCAGTCACTGGACCATCACTGGAAGGAGCATCTCGCGATGCTCGACGCGCTCCGTGCCGTCGTCCACCTCCGCGCCTATGCGCAGAAGAAGCCGATCGACGAATACAAGCATGAGGCCTTCCAGATGTTCGAGCGCATGCTGGCCTCGATCCGGGAGGATGTGACGAGGACGCTCGCCTTCGCGCAGCTGACCTGGAACGAGCCGCAGATGCCGGAAATGCCGGATTTCATCACGCATCATATCGATCCGTTGACCGGCGACGACGACACCGCCGATGTGGACGCGGCGACCGGCGCCATCCTCTCTCGCCTGCCGCCGCTCCAGGCGCCGCAGCCGGAGCTTCCGGAGGATACGTTGGTGGTAGACGAGCCGATCAGCCGCAACGCCCCGTGCCCCTGCGGGTCGGGCCGCAAGTACAAGCACTGCCACGGCCTGCTTTAAGCGCGCCTGCATCGACCAAAGAAAAAGGCCGGCTCCAAGGAGCCGGCCCTTCCTCGTTCAAGTTCTGAACTTTACGCGAACTTGAAGCCTTCCTTGTGCATCATGGCGGTCAGCTTCTTGTTCTGATCGTCCGACATCTGCTCGCGCATCCGCGGGAAGATCTCGTTTTCCTCCATCTGCATGTGGCTTTCGATCATCGACCGGAAGTCGCGGACGCGCGCCAGCCATTCGGGGCTGTCGTTCGCCATATTCTCAAGCTCGTAGAGATAGGTCTTCACATAGCCGTGCTCGCCTTCCAGCGAGTCCGCATCATGCGCGAAATTGGCCTGGCGAAGCGCCGGATAGACGACATTCTCTTCCTCGAGCGCGTGTTTGGTCAGTGCATATTTGAGCTTCGCCAGCAGGGTCGAACGCATCGTCGTCTGGCTGTCGTCGGTTGCCTCGATCTTGTCGAAGATGGCGAGTGTCATCTTGTGCTCAGCCGCAAGCGCGTCCGCCCAGTCGCCGGCCGCGCCGCTCATGCCCTGCATCAGGAACTTGCGACCCATATTGGCGGCAAAGCCGAGCGCCGCGCCGGCCGCCGCAGCGCCGATCAGAATACCTGTATTGTTGTCGCCGAAGTTGAACGCGCTGCGCTCGCTGCTGCTGCGCGACTTGTTGCCGTTGTTGTCGCTCTTCGAACGACGATTATCCGTCTTGGTAGCCATCTGGACCTCCTTATTGCTTTGGAAGCAGCAACATCCGAGGCGACGGGTTTGTTCGAACCGTGCGGCAGGGCGTTCCCGGCCCGCGCCTGACAGCTTGCCTGCATCGTAACTTCGAGGTGCCGCACTCGTTCGGGGTGCAGGCGTCGGGGCGCTGAGGGACTTAAAGGAGCAACAGGCTCATGAAAGCGCTAGTTTGGCACGGCAAGCAGGATATCAGATGCGACAACGTTCCCGATCCTGAGATCGAGGATCAGAAGGACGCCATCATAAAGGTGACGAGCTGCGCGATTTGCGGCTCCGATCTCCACCTCTTCCACAACATGATCCCGGCCATGAAGCCGGGCGACGTCGTCGGCCACGAAATGATGGGCGAAGTGGTCGAGGTCGGCAGCGAGGTTTCGAAGCTGAAGAAAGGCGACCGGATCGTCGTCCCATTCACCATCAATTGCGACGAGTGCGACCAGTGCCGCCGCGGCAATTACTCCTTGTGCGAACGCTCCAACCGTAACGGCGAGCTTGCCGACAAGGTGTTCGGCCACCGCACCGCCGGCCTGTTCGGCTATACCCATCTCACCGGCGGGTATCAGGGCGGCCAAGCCGAATATCTTCGCGTTCCGTTTGCCGACGGCACCCACATTAAGGTTCCGGACGGTATTTCGGACGAACAGCTCCTGTTCCTGGGCGATATCTTCCCGACTGGATGGCAGGCGGCGGTGCAGTGCGACATCCAACGCACAGATACGGTGGCGATCTGGGGCGCGGGCCCGGTCGGTCAGATGGCGATCCGGAGTGCGATCATCCTGGGCGCAAAGCAGGTGGTCGCGATCGACCGGCTCGGCGACCGGCTCAGCATGGCCGCGGCTGCGGGCGCTGAGACGATCAACTTCGAGGATGAGAGCGTCATCGATCGCCTCAATGACCTGACGGGCGGGCGCGGCCCCGACAAATGCATCGATGCCGTCGGCATGGAGGCCCATGCGAGCTCCCACATGGATTCCATGATGGACCGCGTGAAACAGGCGACGATGATGGCCAATGACCGCGCCCACGTCCTTCGCGAGATGATCTACGTCTGCCGCGGCGGCGGCGTCCTGTCTATCCCGGGCGTCTATGCGGGATTGATGGACAAGGTCCCGTTCGGAATGGCGATGAACAAGGGCCTCACCTTCCGCATGGGACAGACCCACGTCCGCCGCTGGACCGACGATCTCACCCGCCGGATCGAGGAGGGACAGATCGATCCTTCCTTCGTCATCACACACACCGCCACCCTTGAGGAAGGGCCTGGAATGTACCGGGTGTTCGAGCAGAAGCAGGACAGCTGCATCAAGGTCATTCTGAAACCCTGAGGAGACAAGAATCATGGAAAATGCATCGACACTGGCAACACGCCGGCCTGACAGAAGCTTCACCTTCAGCGACCGGATGGCCCGTAACCTGGGCTGGTTCAGCATCGGCCTCGGCCTTGTCGAGCTAGTCGCCCCCGGCCGGATGGCGAGGGCACTCGGACTCGAAGGGCGCGAGAACTTGCTGCGCAGCTATGGGGCTCGAGAGATCACAAGCGGCATATGGGCGCTTTCAGATACGCCTGCGCCTGCTATCTGGAGCCGCGTGGCCGGCGACATGCTCGATCTCGGCACTCTGGTCGTGGGCAGGAAAGACGCCAACGAGGAGCAGCGGCGCAACGCGACCATCGCCATCGCCGCTGTCGCAGGGATCGCTCTGGTGGACCTGCTCACAGCCTCCAGCCTCACCAAGGAGCAAAGCCAGAACCGCGGCGAGACCCGCGATTATAGCGATCGGTCAGGCTTCCCGAGCGGTGTTGCCCAGGCGCGTGGAGCGGCGGAGGATTTCGAGCCTCCGGCGGACATGCGCGTCGCTCCCGAACGTTATGAGGCCGCGGCGCTCGAGCTCGCCTGAAGCCTTGCCTCTAGAAACAAAAAAAGCCCCGGCAAAACCGGGGCTTTTTTGTACCTGGTGGCTCCGGCGGTAGGATTCGAACCTACGACCAACGGATTAACAGTCCGCTGCGCTACCGCTGCGCCACGCCGGAATACCAGGCCGCCATCTGGCGAGGCCGGGCCTATAGCAGCCTTTTTTTCGGCACCGCAAGCCACTTGGAGCCTTATCAGACGGCGAATTGCTCCATCGTGATCCGCTCGTCCAGCGCATGCTCCGGATCGAAGAGGAGGGTGAGGGCCTTCGACCGATCGACCCGCACGTCCACGCGCGCGACATCGCGCACTTCGAGTTGGTCCGCGGTAGCGGAGACAGGACGCTTTTCAGGGTCAAGTACCCTCAGGCTCACCTTCAGTTCGTCCGGGATCAGCGCGCCGCGCCAGCGCCGCGGCCGGAAGGGGCTGATCGGCGTCAGCGCCATTAAGTTGGCGCCCAGCGGCAGGATCGGACCCTGCGCGGAAAGATTGTAGGCGGTCGAGCCTGCCGGCGTCGCCACGAGTACGCCGTCACAGACCAGCTCGGGAAGCACCACGCGGCCGTTCATCGACACCTCAATCCAGGCGGTCTGGCGCGTCTCGCGGAGAAGCGACACTTCATTGATCGCGGCATCGCAGATCGTGTCGCCGCGCACCGTCACCGCCTCCATCGCAAGCGGCACGACGGAAACCGCCTTCGCCTTCGCCAGCCGCTCGCCAAGCTGCTGAATACGCCACTCGTTCATCAGGAAGCCGACTGTGCCGCGATTCATGCCGAACACCGGCTTGATCCCGACACCATCGAGCATGGTATGGAGGGTCTGGAGGAGAAAGCCGTCCCCGCCCAGCGCCACCACGACCTCCGCCTCCTCCAGAGGCACGAAATCGTAACGCTTGCGCAGCATCTTTTCGGCTGCCTGGGCCGCCTCGGTGGGCGAAGCGACGAGGGCCATCGCCTTTTCCGCGCTTTCGGTCATCGGTAGCCTTGCTACGGCCATCCTCGCAGCGCGGCAAGGCGGGAGGCAAAAGCCGTTGGCGTGCGCGACGCGACAGGTTAGGGCGGAAAGGGCGCTAAAAAGGGGATGAGAGTGGCGGAAGCGGCAAAACCTCAATCTTCCTTTGCTGCCGGCCTTAGGAAGGCGCTTGCCGCCGACGAAATCGAAATACTGTTCCAGCCGCAGGTGGAGATCGCCTCCGGCCGTATCGTGGGCGCGGAAGCCCTCGCGCGCTGGCAGCAGCCCGATCTCGGCGAGCTCGGTGCCGAGACCCTATTCGGCCTCGCCTCCCGCGCCGCAATGCTGCGGGACCTTTCCGAGCATGTGCAGGAGCGCGCGCTCTGTATCGCCGCCGGCTGGCCCTCGGCGCTCGACCTGCGCCTTTCCGTCAACATCACGGCCGCGGACGCAGTCCGGCCCGATTTCGCCTCATCGCTCTTTGTGATCCTTCAGGAATGCGGCTTCGAGCGCTCGCGGCTTACGATCGAGATAACGGAGACGGAGCTGATCGAGAATTTGGATGCGGCCGCGGAGATGCTTGCGCATCTGAGGGACAGCGGCATTCGGGTTGCGCTCGACGATTTCGGCACCGGCTATTCGAGCCTCCTCTACCTCAAGGCGCTGCCGCTCGATGCGATCAAAATCGACAAGAGGCTGATGGAGGATATTGCTGGTTCCGACCGGGATCGCGTCGTCGTCGCCGGCACGATCGATATGGCGCGAAAATTGGGGCTTGAGGTGATCGCGGAGGGGGTCGAAACGCAGGAGCAGCTCCGCCTGCTTAGGGAGGAAGGCTGCGACCTTTATCAGGGCTTCCTTTGCTCGCCGCCGGTCGACAGCGCGACTTTGACGGAACTCGTCAGCCGATAATCTTTGCGAGGCCCCGCGACAGCTGAAGCGCGCCGTTGATGCGACTCTGAGCATCGGACCAGCTCCGCGCGATAACAAGCTTGGAGTCCGGCCGCAGTTTCGCGGTGCCTTTGAGACGCTGCACATAGGCGACCAAGCCCTCGAGGTCAGGGAAGCTGTCATTGTGGAAGTGGACGAGCGCGCCTTTTGGACCGACGTCCAGCTTCACCACGCGCGCCTTGCGGCAGTTGAGCTTGATCTCGATGACCTTGAGGAGATTGTCGGTGGCTTCCGGCAATTTGCCGAACCGGTCGATCAGCTCGGCCGCAAAGGACTCGATCTCCTGCGGACTTTCCAGCTCATTGAGGCGCCGATAGAGGCTCATGCGAAGGTCCAGATCTGGCACATAATCCTCAGGAATGAGGATCGGCGCATCGACGGTTATCTGCGGTGAGAATTCGTCGCGCGCGGCCGACAGATCGCCGCCCGCCTTCGCGACCAAGATCGCGTCTTCCAGCATCGACTGGTAGAGTTCGAACCCGACCTCCTTGATATGGCCTGACTGCTCGTCGCCGAGGAGGTTCCCGGCGCCGCGAATGTCGAGGTCGTGCGTCGCAAGCTGGAAGCCCGCGCCGAGGCTTTCGAGGTTGGCAAGCACCTGCAGGCGCTTGTCCGCGCCCTCCGTCACCACCCGGTCAGCGGGGGTCGTGAAATAGGCGTAAGCACGGGTTTTGGCACGGCCCACGCGGCCCCTGAGCTGATAGAGCTGTGCAAGGCCGAAGCGGTCGGCGCGGTGAATGATGAGCGTGTTCGCGCTCGGAATGTCGAGGCCGCTCTCAACGATCGTTGTGGACAGGAGCACGTCATATTTGCGGTCGTAGAAGGCGGACATCCGCTCCTCGACCTCGGTCGGCGACATCTGTCCGTGCGCGACGACGTAGGAGACTTCCGGCACCTCGTTCCTGAGGAAATCCTCGATGTCCGGCAGGTCGGCAATGCGCGGCGCCACGAAATAGCTTTGCCCGCCGCGATAATGTTCGCGCAGCAGCGCCTCGCGAAGCACGACCGGGTCCCACGGCATAACGTAGGTTCGGACGGCAAGCCGGTCGACCGGCGGCGTCTGGATGACGCTGAGTTCGCGGAGGCCCGACATCGCCATCTGCAGCGTGCGGGGGATCGGCGTGGCGGTCAGCGTCAACACATGGACGTCCGCCCGCATCTGCTTCAGCCGCTCCTTGTGGGTGACGCCGAAACGCTGCTCCTCGTCGACGATGACCAGGCCCAATTTCTTGAACTCGACATTCTTAGACAGAATAGCGTGCGTGCCGATGACGACATCGATCTTGCCTGCCTTGATGCCTTCCTTCGTCGCCTTGGCTTCCGCGGCTGGAACGAGGCGGGAGAGGCGGCCGATCTGGATCGGAAAGCTCTGAAAACGCTCGCAGAAATTGTTGTAATGCTGGCGGGCGAGGAGGGTGGTCGGACAGACGAGCGCCACCTGCATGCCGGCCATCGCTGCGACGAAGGCGGCCCGAAGCGCCACCTCGGTCTTGCCGAAGCCGACGTCGCCGCAGATGAGCCGGTCCATCGGCCGCCCTGCGCCAAGGTCGTCGATAACGTCGCCGATGGCGCGATCCTGGTCCTCCGTTTCCTCATAAGGGAAGCGGTCGACGAAGGCCGCATAGCCCGTGTCGGGCTGCGCGACCTCGCCCTGCCGCAAGGCGCGTTCGGCAGCCGTCTTGATGAGTTCGCCGGCAATCTCGCGGATCCGCTCCTTCATCTTCGCCTTGCGCCGCTGCCAAGCCTCGCCGCCGAGCTTGTCCAGCGTCACGCCGTCGCTTTCGCTGCCGTAGCGTGACAGAACGTCAATATTCTCGACCGGCACGTAGAGCTTGTCGCCGCCCGCATATTCGAGCGCCACGCAATCATGCGGGCTCGACTGGACGGGGATTTGGGTCAGCCCATCATACCGGCCGATGCCATGATCGGCGTGAACGACGAGATCGCCCGGCGAGAGCGTCGCAAGCTCGTTGAGGAAGGCGTCCTGGCTCTTCTTGCGTTTTCGCCGGCGGACCAGCCGGTCGCCGAGCATGTCCTGCTCGGTGAGGAGCGCGATCTCTTCCGACGTAAAGCCATGGTCCAGCTGGATGACGGCGAGCGCTACCTGATTCTTGCCCGCGGCGCCCAGCGCTTCCTGCCAGCTGTCCGCTTCCGCCACCTTGGTGAGGCCATGGTCGGAAAGGAGGCCTTTCAGCCGCTCCCGCGCACCGGCCGAATAGCTGGCGAGCACCACCTTCTTCTTGTCCTTACGGAGCTTGCCGATGTGATCGACCACCGCCTCATAGACATTGGCGTTCTGCGCCCGCTCCGGCGCGAAATCGCGGGCACCGTCCACTTCGAAGTCGATGACGGTGGCGCTTTCCGGCTCATGGTAAGGCGTCGTTAAGTGAAGCGGCCGCTCCTTGATGAGCGCGTCCCATTCGTCGCGGGTCAGATAGAGGGTGTCCGGCTCCAGCGGCCGATAGCTGCCGGGGTCGGACGACTGCGCGCGCTTCCTATTGTCGTAATAATCCGTGATCGCCTCAAAGCGCGCATTGACCGCGCCCGCATCGCCCGCGTCGCGAACGACGATGTCGTCGTCCGACAGATGGTCGAAGAGGGTGACCAGCCGTTCCTCGAACAGCGGCAGCCAATGGTCGATGCCGGCAAGCCGCCGCCCATCCGACACCGCCTGATAGATGGGGTCGCCGGTGGCCGTGGCGCCGAACTTCTCCCGATAGCCTGAGCGGAAGCGTTTGATGCTCTCCTCGTCCAGCAGGGTCTCGGAGGCGGGGAGGAGAGTAATGCCCTCGACCTTGCCTGTGGTCCGCTGGCTCCCCGGATCGAAGCGGCGGACGCTCTCAATCTCGTCGCCGAAGAAGTCGAGCCGCAGCGCTTCCTCCTCGCCCGATGGGAAGAGATCGACGAGGCCACCGCGGACCGCATATTCGCCCGGGTCGTGCACCGTGTCCGTCCGAACATATCCGTTCGCCTGCAGGAGCGCCGTCAGCCCGTCGAGGTCGATCCGCTCGCCGGGCGCAAGCCGCGCCACCAATTGCCGGATGCGGAACGGCGTCAAAACCCGCTGCGTCGCCGCATTGACCGTAGTGACGAGAAGCTGCGGCCCTTTTCGCTTTTGCTGAAGCGCATGAAGCGTCGCCAGCCGTTCGGATGAGGAGCGGAGCGAAGGGGAGCTGCGGTCGTAGGGGAGGCAGTCCCAAGCCGGGAAGCTCAGGGTCTCCAGCTCAGGCGCGAAATAATGGGCTGCATCGACGATATGCCGCATTGCCGCTTCGTCCGGAGCGATGAACACCGCACGGCCCTTCGCCGCCCGTGCGAGGTCGGCCGCCAGCCACGGGATGAAGCCCTGCGGCGCGCCGGCCAGCGTCGTCGGCGTTGTCGCCGACAAGATTCTAGGAAGATCGGTCACTTATTCGGGATGCTTGATATAGTTTAGGGCCTGGAGTTCGCGCATCATGGAGCCACGGTAGCGTTCGGGCGGGCCGGCGGTTCCTATCGCCCAGGCCATGATGTCGACATCCTGTTCCTGAAGCAGCTCTTCGAACCACAACATCTGGTCGTCGTCCCAGCTTTCCCCATGCCGGTCGAAATAGCCGCCGATCAGGAGGTCGGCTTCCTTCGTGCCCCTATGCCATGCACGGAAGCGAAGGCGTTTCAGACGATCCGCGCGGTCCATATTGCTCCCATGCCGGATTGGCCGGAACGCGTTTCGAACGCTCCGGCTGAAAAGGGTGAGGCGCGCATGTAGGAAATTATCTGGGCGAGTTGAAGCGCGAAGGCGGCTTGCCGTTGCCAGGGACATGCTCTTACGCGAAAAGCGGGCATGGATAAGAATTGGGGCAAGATCGCTGCGGGCGCGGCCATCCTCCTAATCGGAGCGGCTGCGCTTTATTTCGGCGTGGGCGGCTCCATTAGTTCGGGCGCGCCGGAAGCAACCGTGAACGCCTCCGCGGAAATGGAGTTGAACGCGATGTACGACCAGCTTCGCGCTCAAGCGGAGGCCGAAGCCAATGCTTTGGCCGATCTTCGCAACGAGGAAGCTGCGCTCGCTGAGAATGTGCCGGCGGACATCGAGAACAGCGCCTTCGACAATTCGGCTCTCCCCATCGAAGATCTCAATATCGTAGAGGACGAGCCGGCGGCCGATCCGCCGCCTAGGGAAGTGCCGAAGACCAGCAACGTCCTTTCCCGCGGCGTTTATACACGCGGGGCGAAGGCTGAGGCCGCGCCGTCGCAGCCGCCTTCGGACTGAGACCTGTGCGTCCAGACATCCTCAACCCGCTGTTCGCCGAAGTGGAGGTGCTGAAGGGCATCGGACCGGGGCTGGCCAAGCCGTTGAAACGCCTCCGCCTGGATCGGGTCGTCGATATCCTCTTCCATCTGCCGGTGAGCTGGATCGAGCGGAAGCGGGTGGAACTCTTGGACGAGGCCGATGTGGGCCGTATCATCTCGGTCGTGCTCACGCCGGTGGACTACCGGCAAAGCGGGGGGAGGGGGCCGTTTCGCGTCCACGCGGCGGACAAGGGCGGCAATTGTGTGACGCTCACTTACTTCAACAATCCTGGCTGGGCGAAGAAGCAGCTCCCGTTGGACGAGCCGAAGCTCGTGTCCGGCAGGCTCGACCGCTACGGGCAGGAGCTTCAGATCGTCCATCCGGACTTCGTGCTTCCGATCGCTGAAGCCGCTTCGCTGCCGGTGCTGGAGCCTGTCTATGCCCTCTCGGAAGGTCTCACCAACAATCGGATGCGGGAGCTTGCCGGCCAAGCGCTAGCGCGGGTGCCGGAACTTGCGGAATGGATCGAGTTGAGCGTCCTTTCCCGCCAAGGCTGGCAGCCGTGGAGCGCATCGCTCCACAAGGCGCACCGCGATCCGCAGGCGGACGGGGCGCGGGAGCGGCTCGCTTATGACGAGGTGTTCGCTAACCAGCTTGCCCTGATGCTCGTCCGCGCTTCCTCGCGCCGCAGAAAAGGCGTGCCACTGAAGGGAGACGGGCGGCTCAGGGATGCGCTGAAGCTGCCCTATGCGCCGACCGGTGCACAGGCGCACGCCATCGCGGAAATCGAGGGCGACATGCAGCAGGAGGTGCCGATGCTCCGCCTGCTGCAGGGCGATGTCGGCTCCGGCAAGACCCTGGTCGCGCTGAAGGCGCTGCTGATCGCGGTCGAGGCCGGTGCGCAGGGGGCGATGCTTGCCCCGACCGAGATCCTCGCCCGCCAGCATTTCGACACGCTGACGCGGCAGCTTGCCGGGCTGCCGATCAACGTCGCCATCCTCACCGGCCGCGAGAAGGGAAGGGCGCGGGAGTCGACGCTGATGGGCCTCGCCGACGGCTCCATAGACATTCTCGTTGGCACCCACGCCATCTTTCAGGAGGCGGTAGCCTATAAGCGGCTCGGCCTCGCGGTGGTGGACGAACAGCATCGCTTCGGCGTCGCTCAGCGCATGATGCTCGCCGCGAAGGCCGAGCGCCCGCCACACCTCCTCGTCATGACGGCAACGCCGATCCCGCGCACGCTGACGCTCGCCCAATATGGCGAGATGGACGTGAGCCGCCTCGACGAGATGCCGCCCGGCCGCCAGCCGATCGAGACGCGGGTCCTCTCCTGCGACAGACTTGAGGAGGTGGCGGACGCGCTCGGGCGCCATATCGAACGGGGCGGGCAGGCTTATTGGGTCTGCCCCTTGGTCGAGGAGAGCGAAGCCTCCGATCAAGCGGCCGCCGAGGAACGTGCGCGGACGCTGCAGCAGCGTTTCGGCGGCAAGGTGGGGCTCATCCACGGCCGCATGAAGGGGCCCGAGAAGGATGCCGTCATGGACGCCTTCTCTCGCGGCGAAATCGCGGTGCTCGTCGCCACGACCGTCATCGAAGTTGGCGTGGACGTGCCGAACGCCACCCTGATGATCATCGAAGGCGCCGACCGCTTCGGCCTTGCCCAGCTTCATCAGCTGCGCGGCAGGGTAGGGCGCGGCGATCAGCACAGCGTCTGCCTGCTTCTGCGGGGGAACACTTTGTCCGAAACCGCCCGCGCTCGGCTTGCTCTGATGCGGGAGACGAATGACGGCTTCCGCATCGCCGAGGAGGATCTACGCCTTCGTGGCGGCGGCGAGATCCTCGGCACCAAACAATCCGGGGAAGCGCAGTTCCGCCTCGCCAGTCCCGAACAGATCGGCGAACTCATCCAGATCGCTACCGACGATGCGCGCCTCCTCGTCGACCGGGACGGAGGACTCACTGGCCCGCGTGGCCAGGCTGCGCGCACCTTGCTCTATCTCATGGAGCGGGATGCGGCGGTCGGTCTCCTTCGCTCCGGCTAGGCAAATGCTTCAATTCACGCGGAAATCGGCTAAAGAGCGACTCGTCTGTAGGAGGCATGACGTGTTCCGCCGTTTCTCTGTTGCGTTCAGTTTCATCCTGTTCTTCATCGCCGGGCCGCTTCAGGCGGCGGTCACGCTCACCTTCTATTCGAAGGAGCTCGGCGCGACTTTCCCGCATGCCTTCATCGCCCTCGACGGCACCACTGGGCCGGACAATGCACTGGTCAAGGCCACATACGGCTTCACCGCCAAGCGGATCAGCCCCGCCATCCTGATGGGCGATGTCGAGGGGATCCTGGAGCCGGTTACCGAAAGCTACCGGAAGGCGAGCGACGCGCATTTCTCCATCGAGCTGACGGACGCGCAATATGCCGCCGTTCTCGCCACGGTCGAGAAGTGGAAGAACATGCCCGGCAAGTCCTACAGCCTCAATAAGCGCAACTGCGTCTTCTTCGTGGGGGACGTTGCTCGCGCGGTGGGCCTCACCGTCGTCGAAGATCCGAAGCTGATGAAGAAGCCGCGTTCCTTCACGCAGAGCATCATGAAGCTTAATCCGCAGCTTTCCGCGCCCGTCCAACAGGCCGCGGCAGCAGCCACGGACTAGGCGGCCGTCAGCAGTCCGTGCTTCTTCTTGCCGGCGGAAATCCGGACGCCGTTCGCAACCTTGATCGTCACGTCCTCGCCGGTCTTTTCGCCATCGACGCGTGCGCCGCCGCCGGCGATCAGCCGCCGCGCCTCGCCTTTCGATGCGACAAGGCCCAAGCCGACGAGCGCATCCACGAGGCTGATCTCGCCGAGCACCGGCAGGGTCGGTAGCGCTTCCCCGGCGGCGCCCTCCTCGAACGTCTTGCGCGCCGTCTCGGCGGCTTCGGCGGCGGCCTCAGGGCCGTGGGCCATCGTTGTTGCCTCGTCAGCGAGGATCTTCTTCGCCTCATTGATCTCGCTTCCCTGAAGCGCCTCCAGCCGCGCGATCTCGTCCAGCGGCAGGTCAGTGAAGAGGCGCAGGAACTTGCCGACATCGGCATCCTGCGTGTTCCGCCAGAACTGCCAATAATCGTAGGGGCTGAGCTGATCCGCGTTCAGCCAGACCGCGCCCTTTTCCGTCTTCCCCATCTTGCCGCCGTCCGCGGTGGTGATGAGGGGCGTCGTGACGCCGTAAACCTGCGTTCCATCGACGCGCCGGCAAAGCTCGATGCCGTTGACGATGTTGCCCCATTGGTCCGAGCCGCCGAGCTGCAGGCGGCACTCCGCACGTCGCGCCAGTTCAAGGAAATCATAGCCCTGCAGGATCATGTAGTTGAATTCGAGGAAAGAGAGCGACTGCTCCCGATCCATTCGGAGCTTCACGCTGTCGAAGCTGAGCATCCGATTGACGGAGAAATGCTGGCCGATCTCGCGCAAGAACGGGATATATTCAAGCTTGTCGAGCCAGTCAGCATTGTCGACCATCACGGCGTCGGTGCGGCCGTCGCCGAAGGTCAGGAACCGGTCGAACACGCGCTTGATAGAGGCGATGTTCGCATTGATCGTCTCAGCATCGATCAGTTTCCGCGCCTCGTCTTTGAAGCTTGGATCGCCGATCTTCGATGTGCCGCCGCCCATGAGCACGATCGGCTTGTGCCCCGCCTGCTGGAGCCGCCGGAGCATCATGATCTGAACCAGGCTTCCGACGTGAAGCGAGGGCGCCGTCGCGTCGAAGCCGATATAGCCGGGCACGACCTCCTTCGTCGCAAGCGCGTCTAACCCCTCCGCATCGGTAAGCTGGTGGATGTACCCGCGGCTGTCGAGAAGGCGTAGAAGGTCAGATTTGTATTCGCTCATCGCGCGGCGGCTTAGCACAAAAACGGATGGCGTCGGCAAGCGAGTTCGGGCAGTTCCAAGGCGATGCTGCGCCAGCCCCTGATCCCGCACCCGGATGCGCCGCATCCCGATATTGGACTGACGGCTGAGATTGCCCGCACCGGACCACGCGCTCTTCGGGTGCAGTTTCAGGTCACCGGCGCGGTCCAGCAGATCGAATATCCGCAGCCTGCCAAGCAGGAGCGGATGGACGAACTGTGGCGGCATACCTGCTTCGAGCTGTTCCTCGCATTCGGCGAGAGCGATTATCGCGAGTTCAACTTCTCGCCTTCGAAGCAGTGGGCGGCTTATGCCTTCAGCGGCTACCGAAGCGGCATGGCACGGCTCGATATTCCGGAGCCGCGTATTGAGCTCAGCCGCGACCTTCGGCCGGAAGGGCTGGCCGCATGGGTGACGCTTGATCCGGCGGTGCCAACGGACGTTCCGTGGCACATCGGCCTTTCGGCGGTAATCGAGGATCGCCGCGGCCGCACCTCCTATTGGGCGCTGGCGCACCCGCCGGGCAAACCCGATTTCCATCATCGCGATTGCTTTACGCTCGAACTCGCGGCAGCAGGCTAAGCCATGAAATTCGGTATCGACCGCCTTCTCGCCGAACCGGCGCTCCGCGAGCCGCTTGAGGGGAAGCGCGTTGCGCTCCTAGCGCATCCCGCTTCGGTGACGGAAGACCTCACCCACTCGCTGGACGCGCTCATCGCCTCCGGCCTTAACGTCAGCGCCGCGTTCGGCCCGCAGCACGGCCTCCGCGGCGACAAGCAGGACAATATGGTGGAGTCGGAGGATTTCACCGACCCTGTCCACGGCATCCCGATCTTCAGCCTCTACGGCGAGGTGCGCCGCCCGACCGGACAATCCATGGGCACCTTCGACGTCATCCTGGTCGACCTTCAGGACCTCGGCTGCCGCATCTACACCTTCATCACCACGCTTCTCTACATCCTCGAAGCCGCGGCTAAGCATGGCAAGGAAGTGTGGGTGCTCGATCGGCCCAATCCCGCGGGAAGGCCGGTCGAAGGGCTGACCCTACTTACCGGCTGGGAAAGTTTCGTTGGCGCCGGGCCGATGCCGATGCGCCACGGCCTGACACTGGGCGAGCTCGGCCTTTGGTTCATCGACAAGATGAAGCTCGACGTGGAGTACCGCATCATCGAGATGGAGGGGTATCAGCCCGACGCCGCTCCCGGCTTCGGCTGGCCGGTAGACAGCCGTATCTGGATCAACCCCAGCCCTAATGCCGCCAATCTCAACATGGCGCGCGCTTATGCAGGCACGGTGATGCTGGAGGGTACGACGCTGTCGGAGGGAAGGGGCACCACGCGCCCGCTGGAGCTGTTCGGCGCGCCGGACATCGACGCCCCCGCAGTCATCGGCGAAATGCGCCGTTTGGCTCCGGATTGGCTCGCCGGCTGCGCCCTCCGCGAAATCTGGTTCGAGCCCACCTTCCACAAGCATGTGGACAAGCTCTGCAACGGCGTCCACATTCATGCCGAGGGCTGCTTCTACGATCATCAAGCCTTTAAGCCCTGGCGCCTTCAGTCGCTCGGCTTCAAGGCAATTCGCCGCCTCTACCCTGACTACGGCCTGTGGCGCGATTTCCCGTACGAATACGAGTTCGGGAAGCTCGCTATCGACGTCATCAATGGGGGCGAAGGTCTGAGGCAGTGGGTGGATGATGCCGAAGCCGCACCCCAAGACTTGGACGCACTCACCAGCCCCGACGAGCAGGCTTGGGAGGAAGAGCGGCGGCCCTATCTCCGTTACTGATCGCGCCGCGGTTTAGACGTCGATATCCCAACCAAGCGCCACCCGTCCTGTGAAGTCGAGCTGCGGCTTCTCCTGAAGCGGGTGGAAGCGGGCGCCCTGAACGTCGCGGAATGCGCGTTCCAGCTCCATCGTCCGGTAGAATGCGCCGCCACCGGCGACCTCCATCGCCTGCTCCACCGTCCTGATCGCAGCCCGTCCGACCAATGTGCGGCAGGTCATCGTGCGGCTCGTCGTCTCCGGTCCAGGCGTGCCGGTTTCGGCAAGCGCGATCATCCGCTCCCATGCCATTTCCGCTTCGGCAAAGGCATTCTCCATCTCGCCGACGAGGTAGGGCAGGTGCCTATCCTCGGGCTTGCGGCGCGCAGCCGCCAAGGCTTTGGCACGTGCCCCTTCCGCCACGCCGACATAGGCCGAATAGATGAGCGGGAAGGCGATCATGCTGATGATGTGGAACAGCATGTGCCACTTGCTCTGCGGACGCCTTCCCGAGACTGCGGCGTCGGGGACGAATACTTCGTTGAGCTCAATGTCGTTTGAGCCCGTGCCGCGCATTCCGAGCACCTTCCAGGTGTCGAGCATCTTCACGCCATCCGCCTTTAGAGGCACGGCGAAATGAAGGACGGTCGGCTCTTCCTCCGGATCCTGATAGACGGCGCTGGTGACGAGCAGGTCGCCCGCGGGGCTGCCGCTGGAGAAGGGCTTGCGTGCCGTCACCCGGAACCCGCCCTCCGCCTTCACCGCGACGCCGCCGCTCGGAAGCCAGTCCGAGCCCCCGCTCGATACGAGCACCAGATCCTCGCCCGCGACGCGCTTCAGCAGGCCTTCTGTGGGCGCCCCCTGATTGCGCCAGCGCCAGGCCGCAGCCGCTACAAGATGGCTGTGCATCGCGAAGGCAAGGGCAGTCGAGCCGCAGGCCGCGCCCAGTCGGCGGATGCTGCGACACATGTCCGTCACGGCCGCCCCGCCGCCGCCGAACTCCTCCGGCACCAACGCTTTGAAGAAGCCGTCCGCCTTCAGCAGCGCGTATGCCTCGCCGACGAAGCTGTCATTTGCGTCGTGCTCCGCGGCCTTTTCCGCAATCTTCGCTGCAATCTCGTCCGCTAGGGAAAGCCAATCCGTCCCGGGCTGCTGCGTCTTTGCCAACATGTCTTCTCGCTCCTTCAATGCCTGCGCGGCTCGGGGCCCGCTTCAAGGGCAGGCGAATAGACGCCGTGAGCGGCAGCCACTAGTTCAGCAACTGAATCGACCCGGTACAGGAACTGAACTGGCGCCTTTCTCCCGAAGAGAGTAATCTCTTTTCGGAGGACAGGCGATGCCCGACCGAAGCTACAAGCAATTCTGCCCCGTCGCGATGGCTGCGGAAATTTTGTGTACACGCTGGACTGTAGTCCTGCTCCGCGAGCTGGTTGCGGGCTCGAGCCGCTTTAACGAATTGAGGCGTGGCATGCCGCGCATGTCTCCAGCCCTGCTTTCGCAGCGCCTGAAGGAGCTGGAAGCCGCCGGGATCGTCCGCCGCACCCCGTCCGCGACGGAGCCTGGAGTGTCCGAATATGGCCTCACCGATGCTGGCAAGGAGCTTGAGCCGCTAATCGAGGCGTTCGGCCGCTGGGGCCAGCGCTGGGTGACGACCGAGCTTTCGCTGGAGCATCTCGAAGCCTCGCTCCTGATGTGGGATATGCGCCGGAACCTCATCACCGATCCAATGCCGCGGCATCGGAACGTCATCCACTTCCGCTATCCCGAGCAGGCAGCGGTCGACCGTTCCTGGTGGCTGATCGTCGAGCCCGATATGCCGGTCGATCTCTGCTCGGTCGATCCCGGTTTCGATGTCGATCTCTACGTCTCCACCGGCCTCCGGACGATGACGGCGATCTGGATGGGCCTCGACACCGTCCGCGCCGCGCTCGCCAGCCAGCGGATGCACCTTACGGGCGACGAGACGCTGGCAAAGGACATGCAGGCGTGGCTCGGTCTCAGCCCCTTTGCCGCCGTCCAGAAGCTGGTGGCCTAAGCCTTGCGGCTCAGCGTCCGCATCGCTTCGTCCAGGCCTTCCAGCGTCAGCGGGTACATGCGGTCCTGCATCAGCCGGCGGATGAGCAGGATGGACTGGCTGTAACCCCAATACTCATCGCGCATCGGGTTCAGCCACACGGCTGAGGGATAAGTATTGGTGAGGCGCTGCATCCAGACCGCGCCCGCTTCGTCGTTGAAATGCTCGACCGAGCCGCCGGGGTGGGTGATCTCATAGGGACTCATCGATGCGTCGCCGACGAAGATCAGCTTGTAATCGTGCCCATATTTGTGGAGCACGTCCCAAGTCGGCGTCCGTTCGGTGAACCGGCGGCGATTGTCCTTCCACACGCCTTCGTAGACGCAATTGTGGAAGTAGAAGAATTCCATGTTCTTGAATTCGGACGTGGCGGCGGAGAACAGCTCCTCGCAGACGCGGATATGCGGGTCCATTGAGCCGCCAACGTCGAGGAAGAGGAGAAGCTTCACGGCATTATGCCGCTCGGGTCGCATCTGGATGTCGAGCCAGCCTTTCCGCGCGGTGCCGTTGATCGTGCCGTCTATGTCGAGCTCATCCGCCGCGCCTTCGCGGGCAAAGCGGCGGAGGCGCCGGAGCGCGACCTTGATGTTGCGAGTGCCGAGCTCCTTCGAGCTGTCGAGGTTACGGAATTCGCGCTTGTCCCAGACTTTGATTGCGCTTCGCTGGCCGCCTTCGCCGCCGATACGTACGCCTTCCGGATTGTAGCCTGAATTGCCGAAGGGGGAGGTGCCGCCGGTGCCGATCCACTTATTGCCGCCCTGGTGCCGCTCCTTCTGCTCCTCGAGCCGCTTCTTCAGCGTCTCCATTATCTCTTCCCAGGAACCCAGCGATTTGATCTCGGCCATCTGCTCCGGCGTGAGGTAGAGTTCGGCCACCTTCTTCAGCCACTCCTCTGGTATTGGAACGGCTTCGGTTCCGTAGTCGATCTCGATCCCTTTGAAGACCTTCCCGAACACCTGATCGAAGCGGTCGAGGAGCGCCTCGTCCTTCACGAAGGTGGCGCGGGCGAGATAGTAGAACTCCTCCGGGCTGGCCGCGATGATGTCCGCGTCTAGCGCTTGCAGCAACGTGAGATGCTCCTTCAGCGAGGCCGGGATGCCCGCCGCGCGAAGCTCGTCGACAAAGGAGAAGAACATGGGCCGCTCTTACGCCGGCTTGCAGCGCCTTGCCAGCGGCTCGCTGGTTAACGGCCTTTCAACCAATGGCACTTAATCAGCCTCCCACAACAAGATTGAAGATGGGGCAGGCGTGGCAAGCTCAGCGATTGAACAGACGGATGGCAACGCGATCAACACGGTGGCACGCAATTGCGGCTCGCTGGCGATCGAATGCAGCGACGTTTCCGGCTACGTCGCCGGCGTTTCCGACCGCATTTCCTCCAACTTGAAGACGCTCGACGCGCTCGAGGAGATCACCAGTCGCCTTCTGGCCGATCAGGCGCGGGTCGCCGATTCCACCGACGAAGCCCGGGTGCTTGCCGAACAGGCACGCGAGAAGCTGGGGCAGGGCCGCTCCGCCATCGAAGACACGATAAAGATCTTCAGCGGCCTGACCGATCTCGTCGTCCAGCTTGGCGACCGGATGGCCGGGTTCGCCGAGGCCATGGGTCAGGTCCAGAACGTCTCCTCGACGATCGAGACGATTGCTAACAAGACGAACATGCTGGCGCTCAACGCTACGATCGAAGCTGCGCGAGCCGGTGAGGCGGGACGGAGCTTCGCCGTCGTCGCGGCCGAGGTGAAGAAGCTCGCGCACGACACGCGCTCGGCCACCAGCCAGATCGCGTCCACTGTCAATTCGCTTACCCGTGAGGCGGAGGCAGTGACTTCCGAAATCAAGGCGGGTGTCGACAAGAGCCGTATCGCCCAGTCGAGCTTCAGCGCGATCAACGACACCGTTCGCGACGTCGCCGACATCGTGGCAATGGTGGACCGTCAGACAGACGGCATCGCCCAGTCCACCGCACTCATTCAGCAGAGCGTCGACAGCGTGAAGGGCGGCCTCTCCAATTTCGCGTCAGACGCCCGGGCCAATGGCGGCGAGCTTCTGAAGACGCAGGAGCGGCTCGCGAAGCTCGAGCTGATGTCCAACGACATGCTGGACAAGCTTGCCAGCTGCGGCGTCCGCATCGATGACACGACCTTTATTGAGCGCGCCCAGCAGTTCAATCGCGAACTCGTCCGTCTCGTCGAAAAGGCCATCGAACGGGGCCAGATCAGCGAGGAGGCGGTGTTCGACACACATTACGTGCCGATGCCGGGTACCAACCCTACCCAATATTCGACGCGCTTCTGCGACTTTGCCGACGAACATGTCCGGCCCGTGCTCGATCGGCTGATGACGAGTGACGGCCGCCACATCGGCTGTGTCATGAGCGACATCAACGGCTATCTGCCGACGCACATAACTGAACGCTCGCAGCCGCAGGGGCCGGATCCCAAGTGGAATGCCGAACATTGCCGCAACCGTCGCAACTTCATCGACGACGCGACGCGCCGCGCCATTGACAGCGAGAATGACGCAATGCTGGTAACCTACCGCATGAATCTCGGCGAGGGCCGCTACCTGCCAGTCAAGAACGTGTTCGTGCCGATGTACATTGCCGGTCGCCGCTGGGGCAATTTCGAGCTCGCCTACCGCGACGAGGCGCGCTGATCGTCAACCGCCGCGGCGGCTCATAAAGGCCAGGCGTTCGAACAACATTACGTCCTGCTCGTTCTTGAGCAAAGCGCCGTGGAGCGGCGGGATCGCCTTTTTCGGATCACGGGACTGCAGCACGTCGAGCGGCATGTCCTCGTGGAGGATGAGCTTCAGCCAGTCGATCAGCTCGCTCGTCGAAGGCTTCTTCTTGAGGCCAGGCACCTCCCGCACCTCGTAGAAGATATCCATCGCCTTTTGGACGAGTATCTTCTGGATGCCCGGGAAGTGGACGTCGATGATCGCCTGCATCGTGTCGCGGTCGGGGAACTTGATATAGTGGAAGAAGCAGCGGCGTAGGAACGCGTCCGGCAGCTCCTTCTCGTTATTCGATGTGATGACGACGATCGGCCGCTCCTTCGCCTTCACCGTCTCCTTCGTCTCATAGACGTGGAATTCCATGCGATCGAGCTCCTGGAGGAGGTCGTTCGGGAATTCGATGTCGGCCTTGTCGATCTCGTCGATGAGGAGGACGGGGAGGGCGGGCGAGGTGAACGCCTCCCAGAGCTTGCCCTTTCGAATATAGTTCGAGATGTCGTGCACCCGCTCGTCGCCGAGCTGGCCGTCGCGAAGCCGCGCCACCGCGTCATATTCGTAGAGGCCCTGATGCGCCTTGGTCGTGCTCTTCACATGCCATTCGATCAGCGGCGCATTGGCTGCCTTGGCGATCTCATGAGCGAGGACGGTTTTGCCGGTGCCGGGCTCGCCTTTGACGAGCAGGGGACGGCGGAGCGTGACGGCCGCGTTGACCGCGACCTTGAGGTCGTCGGTTGCGACGTAATTCTGGGTGCCTTCGAAGCGCATGCCCTAGCCCTACCCACGCATGCGCGGCCGGACAAGCCGCTAGTCCGGCGGCTGGATCTCGCCCCGGAGCCAGCGGCATTTCACACAGTTGCAGTGTCGCCGGCGAAGCGCCAGGGGTTCTGCCAGCTGCCGCGAGCCCAGCCACTCCGCTTCGGCCCGGCGGCGTTCCTTTCGGATTGCCAATTCCCGGCCTCGGCGCCTTTTGCGGCGACGCTTATCCCCCGGTTTTTCATGGTGGAGAGGCTTCTCAAGCCCCTTTCGTGGAAGGCCGAACTTCAGCTTCCGCTTCAGCCTTCTCAGCGCCCCGACGACGTCGCCGTCGATCACATCGACTTTCAAGGCAGGTGAAGATCTTCGCGAGAGAAGCTCGCTCCCTTCCGGAGCGGAAATAGCAGATCAGACCAGGAGGGCCAAGACCCGCGTTTAGCGGTCCGCGCGCGCCATAGCCCTAGCTTCAAGGAGGTCCCAGAGGCCGTGATGCTGGAGCATGACCTGCTCCGCGCCGAACAGCAAAGCGCGCTCGACGAGCGGGGCCGCGCCCATCGTGTCGGCGAGGCGATGCACGGCGCCGGTGTCGGTAAGGCGGTAGGCGGGCGGCTCGACACCGAAGCGGTTGGCGGCGACGTTGAGGACGCCGCGGATGCGGCCCCAGTCCACGACCAGAGCCATCGCCGCGCCCAGAGCGCAGCCGTTCCGTTCCGACTGGGCGAGCATGTCGAGCGCATGTCGCTGCGACAGCAGCATCGCTTCGGCGCTGGCATGGCCGGGGGTGCTCGGCGCTGGCCCCACCTCGACGGCGAGGCGGGCGAGAAAGGCTCGCTCTTCCGAAAAGCCTTCCAGCACCGGCGTGAACCAGGCGCGCGCGGCGGGATCGAGAGTGCGCGTGACCGCATGGTCGATCACGCCTGGGTAGCGGCCGTGGACGGTCGACAGGAAATGAACGGCATCGGCGAGGTTGCGGCTCGACTGGGGTCCACGCAGCAGCAGCTGGCTCGACTGATAGGGATGGGCGGCACTGCCATGGTCCGCCACGCACGCGAAAAGACGCGCTCCTGTAAGGGCGCCCAATGCCTTTTCGACAGGTGCGACCGCCATGCGATACCTCCAGAGCGCCGCGCGAAGCGGCTGAAGGGGGCAGCGTTAGCTCAAACGTCGTAAAGATGAGGTTTACGCGGGCTGCCGAAGCTGTGGATAACGGCGCGGCTTATTCCATTGCGAAAAACAAGCCTACTTGGGCCACATGACCGATGGCAGAGGATTGCCGTTTCGATATGATCCGGCACCTCAGCGGGCAAAGCTTCGTGCGGAAGCCGTACGTCGCGCACTGAGTGGCTGGGAGCATGATCATTGTGCAGCTTGCGGCACCAAATTAGCGGCGAGACTTAACTACCTGACCACTTCAATCGGGCTCCGATCACTTCCGGCAGTCGCTCCGCCGTGAAATCGGTGGAGGGCAGAGTTAGGCATCGCGAGCAGAAACGACGCGCCAACTAGCGTCTGCTTCCGACCCAGCGCAGACATTGGGTGATGATGGCGGATCTAGGCGCTTTCGTCCTCGTCCGTTCCATCCGCCGCCTAAGTGGTATACCACCGGCCAGATCAGAAGAGGAAGTCCGTCGGCGTAAGGGGCTCTGCGCCGATCACCGTCAGATAACGTGCGCTCCCTTGAGGACCGGCGCTACCGTCCGGATCGAACATGACGAAAGTTGCGGGCCTTCCCGCATAATCTGACACCTGTTGGAAAGAGAGCACGCCTGAAGCGAACGGATCCTGACCTTGGGTGCCGAGGGACGCCGTCAGCGCCCTGATATCGATCACGTCGTTTTGAGCCCGGTTGAAGTCATGAATCATGTCGACTCCGTCACCGAAAACGCTGGTGACGAAGCGGTCTGCGCCGCGACCTCCCCCCAATTCGTCACCACCGCTACCGCCAATCAGGACGTCGTTGCCGTCACCGCCGTCGAGGATGTCACCGCCCTCGGCGCCGCGAAGGGTGTCGTTGCCGTCATGACCGATCAGCTTGTCGTTCAACATCTGGCCAGTGATGACATTGTCGCCCGCGTTGCCAGAGCCCCAAAACGACGCACGACCGGTGTGGGTTAAATTCTCCACATGCTCGGGAAGCGTGAAGCTCGTCTTGTGGGTTTGAATCTCGTCAGTGCCTTCACCTGCAAATTCGACGATCGAGTCGCCGGTGCTCTCGACGATCAGGTAGATGTCGTTGCCGGTGCCGCCCTGAAGCGTGTTGCTCCCGGCGTTGCCATAGAGCGTGTCGTTCCCCGCCATGCCGATCAGATAATCGTTGCCACCCCGGCCCTGGATCAGGTTGTCGCCTGAATTGCCGATGCCGGTGAATTTGGCCCCGCCGCCAATTAAATCCTCGAAGTTGGGCGGGAGCACAAAATAATCGGACGATATGCTGATTAGGTCGCGCCCCTCACCTTCCAGCTCCAACAGCGAATCCTGCGCATCGGCTGAGTACGTGTCGTTGCCGCGTCCTCCGACCAGTTCGTCAACGCCGCTGCCCCCAATGAGCTCGTCATCGCCGTCGAAGCCATAGAAGATGTCATTGCCCAGCGCGCCCCGGAAAACATCCCTTAGCGAGGTACCGAAACCAACCATTTGGTTAGTGACAGTGGAGTCTGCCCGGAAGGTGATCCCGGCTGTCGCTGTTCCGCTTGTGTTTAGCGCGTTCACGGTGACGCGGCCTGTGAGGTCCGTCCCCGCCAAGCTCTCCAGGTACAACTCTCCGCCCCTTTGCATGTTCGCAATAATCGTGAACGCCTCGATGTTATCCATCGTCAAAGGGGTGTCGTAATTCCTGAATGACGCGCGCGAAGGGTCCGCGCCGGAGCGCCCGAGCGTGTAAGTCAGGTTGAAGTCGGGTCGATTAGTCATGAAGGCCCATTGAGTATCGTTGCCCGCTCCCCCGTCGACGTTGTCAGGCCCGTCAGAAAGGTGGGTCCAATAAATATTATCGTCGCCGCTCCCCGCAGAGATGATGTCGGCGCCGCCGAGGCCAGCGATCTCATCGGCGCTGTCGGTTCCGATAAGCGTTTCCGGGTTGTTGGTTCCGATGATTGTAGCCATTTGCGTCTCCGTCGCCGCCGTGAGAAAGCTGCTGGCGGATACTGATTACAGACTGCCTCTATGCCTATTATTTCAGGATAAATCCAATTTTCTGGAACCGATGTGCAACGTAGTCAAAGGAGCCACGAATGTTTGCTTTCCACCCATTGCAGACGTTCCGCTTGGAATTAAGATGGCACGATGAGATTGAAAGCCAACTGCCTTAGATCAGACGAAACCGGTGAGTTGATCCACACCCTCGCCAGGTCCAGCCTGCCTACTGAAGATGTAAATGAGCAAGGTAGGAGCTTCTTCCGATTTGAAGACGACGAGGGTCTAGTAGGGTTCGGCGGATGGGAAGGTGAAGGAAGGGATCGCCTGCTCAGATCACTAGTCGTGGTAGAGGGGCGCCAGCGCCAAGGCTTAGGTAGCATCGTGCTGGCGCAGCTGGAAACAGAGGCGAAGGATGCGGGCGCGGATAGGTTCCATTTGCTAACGACAACTGCAGCTTCGTTCTTTCGTGCGAATGGTTACCGGGATGCTGAGCGAGTTCATGCGCCACGCTCAATCCAAGATTGCGAGGAGTTCAAGTCTCTCTGCCCCGCAAGCGCAAGCTATCTAGTGAAAGAGCTTAGCACAGCGCCTGAAGCTTAGGTCCGCTTTCCACCCATAGGGACCTGATGGTGGTCAGCCGCCGGTCGTCGTTTGCCGCTACGCAGGCAGCGCCTCGGGCCTCGGCGGGATGAGGTCGCGCTTGCCTGCGATCCAACCGGCGTAGGCGACGAGGATGCCGGCGACGCCTGCGGCCATGATGAAGGGGGCGGAGGGGAGGGGTGCCAGGCCGGCGTAGAAGGCTTTCCACCAGTCCATGCCGCCAACCGTCTGGTAGAGCAGGGCGGAGAGGAGGGTGAGGGCGGCGGCGAGGTGGAAGGGGCGGCCGTGCTTGCCGCTCCTGAGCGCGAGGGTGAAGAAGAGGGCGGCGACGAAGAGGTTCGCGAGCTGGAAGCCGATGCCGAGCTTCCAGAAATCCTGCGGGCCCGAGATCGAAAGCGGCGGCAGGATCGGCATCAGGCGGCCGAGGATCGGCGCGATCAGCGGCGTCAGCGTGCCGAGCATATAGCGGCTGTGCAGATGCACCTTCCGGCGGCTCCGAAGCGCCTCGAAATAGAACCAGGCGAAGGCGCCGACGCCGACGATATCGAGCCAGGCGAGCCGCGAGGCATACATGGTGTAGAAAGGCGAAACCGCATTCGCGAACCGGTCGGCCATGCCGAGGAAGATGCCTGCGCCGCCCGCGAAGAAGAGCGGGAAGAGGAGGAGGCTGGCCATGCCGAGCCGCCGGTGAAGAACGCGCCGGTCATGATGGACGGTCCAGCTCTGCGCGGCGAGCAGAAGGAGCCAGAGCGAGGCAGTGATGCCATGCGCATGATATTCGGCCGAAGCCGTCGCGAATTGCGACAGATATTGCGGCCAGAACGCCAGCCCGGCGAGCGGGAACAGGGCCAGGATATACCAGTGCGCGCGCGGATAAGGCATGTCGTTCTCCCCCCGAGGAACGGGTGGGAGATTAGTCTAGGTGCGCAGCTCCGCAACCTAAATTAGAGGTGGGCTGATATTCTACCTAAGGTTCGATCACGCGTTCTTAGGCAGAGGATGTTGTTCTGCGATGCTTTTCGCTAACTGACGCGCCTCTTGCGCATGACCATCCCGAAGCAGCGGACCCACACGACCATAGAAATCGTAGAGTGTGTTGAACATGGATTGAACTTCACCGCCCACAACAAATGGAACAGCTACACCCCTCTTAAGGAGTGTTAGGTTAAACGACTTAGAGTCCATCAAAATCGCGTTTGGATCGTCCCCGCCGAGCCCGTAGCCCTGATACTTCAAGTAATCTTCCATGCGGTCCATCAATGACCGCATAGCGCTATAAAGTTCGTAGTCATCCGGCCCCGCATCTACCAGGACGGATTTCGGTCGGGAGACCCACCATCTGGTAATAAGGAAGGTGGGTACAGCTGTGAGAATGATCGCCAAGATTAAAGCCGCAGCCGACGTTTGTAAGTACGAGGGCATTCCCGTGATTCCGAAAGCCGCCAAATAGGTGGCTCCATTCGCAGCCGCGTCCTGAAATGACACGGTTAGCATCACTCCCAGCAAGACTAGCGCAACTCCGCCGACAGCGCCGAGAACGATCCTCCGCATTCTTATCCTTGATCCAATCGCGCCAGCTCCGCGTGTCCTGATATTCTCACTCGAACACCGATGAAGCAATCACCCAATCGTGTCGTTTAAATTTCGCGGATTCACCATCGACCACCGGCATCGCCACAACTAACCTCTCTCATGCATGGGGTTGTGCCTATTTGGTTCTTCTACTTGACATTCGAAGTGTCATCTGGAACAAATACAGAACGAGTGGGAGCTGAAGATGTCGAGAGGAAAGCGGCGCGGCAGCAAGGCTGCGCCGGAGCAAAGCCGCGTGCGCGCCGGGCGGAATCGGCGGGCGCAGCGGGTTAAGGCGGGCGGCTATTATTGGTCGGAAGAGGCGGAGGAGATATTCTTCGACCAGCTGGCGGCGAGTTGCAACGTCAGAGCGTCGGCAGAGGCGGTGGGCTTTACCACCTTCACCGTCTACCGGCACCGGCGGCTCCGGCCAGACTTCGCGCAGAAATGGGCGCTGGCGCTGGAGCAGGGCTATGCCCGGCTGGAAATGGCGGTGCTCTGCGCCGCAGTCGACAGCATCGACGGCATCGAGTTCGACGCCGACCGGCCGATCCCCAAGATGAGCGTCGATCAGGCGATGAACGTGCTCCGCGCGCATCGGAATGAATTGCGCGGCGACCGCGGACGCGGGCCGGGGCGGCGCCGGCTGCCGCCGCGGTACGAGGATGTCGCGCCGAGCATCGAGCGGAAGGTGCGTGCGATCAAGGCGCTTCGGAAACCGGGCGACGCGGCCGCCCATGACTGAGCGGCCGGTGCCGTTCCCAATCCTGGTCGAAGATCTGGACGAGGCGCAGCGGGCGCGGCTCTACAGCGAAATGAGCCTAGACGAGCTTTGGGGCACCGAGGCGGGCTGGCTGAACTGGGCGCATCAGGGGCAGCGGGCGCCCGACGCCTGCGCGGACGGATCCGAGTGGCGGACCTGGGTGATCATGGCCGGGCGCGGCTTCGGCAAGACGCTCGCCGGATCGCAATGGGTGCTGGAGCAGGTGCGGGGATTTTCGGGGGCAGAAGGAACGGACGCCGACCCCCGGCCCCTCCCGCAGGCGGGAGGGGAGTTGAGGATCGCGCTGGTGGGAGCGACGGCGGACGAGGCGCGGCGGGTGATGGTGGAGGGGAAGAGCGGGCTTCTGAACGTCGCGGCGCCGTGGATCGACGACTGGCATCCGAGCCGGCGGCTGCTGCGCTTCGTCACGGGCGCCGAGGCGACCTTGTTTTCGGGCGCGTCGCCGGAAGCGCTGCGCGGGCCGGAGCATCATTTCGCCTGGTGCGACGAACTCGCCAAATGGGAAAAGCCGCAGGAATGCTGGGACATGCTGCAGCTCGGGCTGCGGCTAGGGGAACGGCCGCGGGCGATCGTCACCACCACGCCGCGGGCTGGGCCGGTGCTGAGCGGGATCATGGCAGCGGCGGGATGCGTGAGGAGTGGAGGGGCGACGCGGGCCAATCCGCATTTGCCGCCCGCGTTCATAGGCCATGTCCACGATCTTTACGCCGGAACCCGGCTTGCGCGGCAGGAGCTGGAGGGCGAGCTTTTGAGCGATGTGCCGGGCGCCTTGTGGACGGCGGAATTAATCGAGCGGTCGAGGCACGAAGGCGCCAGGCCCCGGTTCGAGAAGGTGGCGATCGGCGTCGATCCGCCGTCCGGCGACGGGACGTGCGGGATCGTCGCGTGCGCCAAGGACGGCGCGGGGCGAGCCTATGTGCTTGCCGACCATAGCGTGACGGGGCGGTCGCCGGAGGGATGGGCGCGGGCGGTGGCGGCCGCCGCGGAGGCGCACGGCCCCTCGGCAGGACAGGTGCTGGTCGTGGCCGAGGGGAACCAGGGCGGCAAGATGGTGGAAAGCGTTCTTCGCGCGGCGGATGCCGGGCTTCGGGTGCGGATCGTGCATGCTTCGGAAGGGAAGTCGGCGCGGGCGGACCCGGTCGCGGCACTGTTCGAGGCGGGGAAGGCGATGCTGTGCGGGCGCTTTCCAAAGCTCGAGGCGGAGCTTTGCGGGATGACCGGCGGCAGCGGGCGCTATGAAGGGCCCGGCGCATCGCCCGACCGTGCGGACGCGATGGTGTGGGCGCTTACCGAGCTGATGCTGAAGAAGGAAAAGGCGCCGCCGCGGGTGCTTAACTGGTGATCAGGCGAGGGCTTCGGCGGGGATATAGCCGACGAGGTGGTCGCTCGCGCGGTAGCCCCAGGCCCAGCCGGCGGTGATGTCGAGGAGGGCGAAGGCTTCGCCGGGGGCGAGGCGGGCGAGCTCCTCTGCATTGGCGGGAGAGGCTTGGAGGGCGGCGCCGTTCGGACCCACTGTCTTCAGGGCGGCTTCGGCATAATGGGGAGCGAAGAGCTTATCGGCGAGGGCGATGTCGGCGAGGTCGCCGCGATAGGCGTTATAGCGTGGGTCGAGCTCCGCCGAAGGGCCGCTCAGCCGGAAACGGTCAGTGCTGGAGGAGGATTCCCCGTTCCTTGGCGCCGCGCTTGGCGCTGCTGTCCCCTTCGATATTGCGTTCGAAGCTTTCAAGAAATTCCTGTCCCGTGCTGGTCTGCGCAACGAACACGTTGCGCCGGTCCGCCTCATCGCGGACGCGCCGCAGATAGCCGAGCGAACCAAGCGTATTCAAGGCGCGCGTGATGACGGGTTTAGAGACGCCGAGGACATTGGCAAGCCCGCGCACCGTATGCGGTCCCGGGGTGAGATAGACCAGCAGCATCAAGGCCATCTGGCGGTTGGTGAGGTCAGGCTGGCCCGAGCGCACATAAGCGATCAGGGTCTCCATCCATTTACCGAGGGCACGCTCCGACACGGCAAGCCTACTCCGAATGTTGTGTTTATGGTTTCGGAGCTAAAACCAGTCAGATTCGCGTTTGTTTCGCTTGTCGTTGAAAATTCGAAGCAAATGCGACGAATTGCTCAAGCGCGCGGATAGCGGCCCTTCAGCATCTCCCAAGCGGCGCGCAGGCCGAGCGCGTCGCCGCCCTTCGGCCGGCCGGGCTTTGAGGCGGCCCGCCAGGCGAAGGTGTCGAGATGCGCCCAAGGCAGGTTTTCGGGCACGAACTTCTGCAGAAACAGCGCGGCGGTGATGGTCCCGGCCATCGGGCTGTCGGCGGAGTTCACCATGTCAGCGAGGTCGGATTTCAGCATGTCCGCATAATGCTTCCAGAGCGGGAGGCGCCAGACAGGGTCGGAGACGGCATCGCCGCCGGCGAGCAGTTCCTGCGCAAGATCGTTCCTGTTGGCGAAGAGGGCGGGCAGGTCAGGGCCGAGCGCGACACGGGCGGCGCCGGTGAGGGTCGCGAAGTCGAGGATCAACTCCGGCTCCGCTTCGGCGGCCTTTGCGAGAGCGTCCGCGAGGATCAGGCGTCCCTCGGCATCCGTATTGTCGATCTCGACGGTGAGGCCCTTGCGGCTCCGCAGGATATCGCCGGGGCGGAAGGCGTTGCCGGACACCGCATTCTCCACCGCCGGGATGAGGAGGTGGAGGCGGACGGGGAGGCGGCTCTTCATGATGAGCAGCGCAAGGGCGAGGGCGTGTGCGGCACCGCCCATATCCTTCTTCATGAGGCGCATGCCGGCCGCGGGCTTGATGTCGAGACCGCCGCTGTCGAAGCAGACGCCTTTGCCGACGACGGCGATGCGGGGGTGGCGCTGGTCACCCCATTCCAGCTCGATCATGCGCGGCCCGCGCTCGGGCGCGGCGGCGCGGCCAACGGCGTGCACCATCGGGAACTCACGCTCGAGTTCTTCGCCCGAGGTGGACGAGATGATCGCGGAATAGTTCTTTGCGAGTTCAGAGACAGCCTCTTCAAGCTCCTTGGGGCCGAGATCCTGCGCGGGCGTATTGACGAGATTGCGCACGAGGAAGGTCGCCTCGGCAATCCCGAGCGTCTCTTCGATCCGGACTGGGTGGTCGCTAAGGAGGATACGAGGCCCCTTCTTCGCCGACTCCTTCTTGTAACTATCGAAACTGTATTGGCCGAGCAGCCAACCGAGCATCGCCCAGCCCGGGCTGCGCTCCGCGATGCGGTAGGTACCTGCGGGCAGCGCTTCCGCGGCCTTGGCAAGGCACCAGACGCTCAGATCGTCCACATTGGCAACGCCCAGGGCCACCGACCATTCGTTGGCCGCATCTCCTGGCAGGGTCGCGAGCTGAAATCCCTCCGCCTTGAACCCCTGCGCCGTTACAGCCTGCCGCGCCCGCTCCGGCTGGGCACTGAGCCAGGCATCGAATGTCTTCTTGTCGACGAGATGAAGCAGGGTCGCCGGCTGCCCCTTGTCCGGCTGAACAAGCGAAGAAAGATCGGTCATGTCAGCCTATTGGCCTAAGCCTTCGGCAGCGGCAAGCGTTACCCCGGAGCTATAGCTCAGCGACATTAGTATAATAATCATATTAGAATATCATAATATTCCCGCAGGATTATTGTCCCTATACGGAGCAATTCAACTCGAGACATCACCTGCCTCTACCTTCAATATTAGCAGTTTAGTAACTTTGCCGCGACTCGCGATCGAAGCCGCTTCCGGGGGAAGGCGCGGGCGGGTCGCGGCGGCCGGACCTGTGGGGCAATGCGGAGTCCGGCCGCCCGAAGCTATTTGGGTGGGGAAGCATCATGGCGACGGTTACGACTGGGCTGAAGGTATCGGTATTGAATACGCCGCAGGCGAAGGACGACGTCTATTCGTCAATGGAAGACGTCTGTAGGTATTTGGATGTCCTTGCCAACGACCTCGGCGGCAGTGCCAAGACGCTCTATTCGCTTTACGGAGACGTGACCGTAGAGGACGGCGGAAGCTCCCTTTCTTCGGCACAGCTGATTTCCGGTCTTCCCGCCTACAGCGTCACTACTTCGCTTGGAGCGACCGCTTCCATCATCGGCAGCCAGATCAAATATGATACGGCCGCGCTCGACTGGATCCCGCAAGGCGTCTCGAAAACTGACGTCTTCTCTTATGTGATCAGGCTGTCGAACGGCGCCTTCAGCATCGCAACGGTGACAGTGACCGTCACCGGCAGCAACGATGCACCGGTCGTCACTGGCGCCGTCACCGGCATTGCCGCTGAAGACGGTGCGGCCGTTACCCTTAACGCGCTGGCCAATGCGTCCGACATCGATGCCGGCACGGTCCTTTCCGTGGTTCACGTCCCGGCAGCCCTGCCCGCAGGCGTGACCTATAATGCGACGACGGGCGCGTTCACGCTCGATCCTTCGGCAGCGGCTTATCAGAGCCTCGCGCATGGCCAGAGCATCACCGTTACCGTGAATTACGGGGTGTCCGACGGGATAGCGACGACACCGACCTCGGCGACCTGGATGGTTACGGGCATCAACGACGCGCCTGTGGCGCAGCATGACGCTGCGGCTGCCACCGAAGGCGTCACAGCGATAAGCGGTTCTGTCGCTGCAAACGATAGCGATGCCGATGCCGGCGCGGTGCTGACTTATGCGCTGACCGGCGCTGCGCCGGCGGGCTTCGCCTTCGATGAAGACGGCAACTGGTCGTTCGATCCCGCAAACCCGGCCTATGACTCGCTGGCCGAGGGCGCCACGCTGAAGATCGTCATCCCCTATATCGTCACCGACGATCAGGGCGCGAGCGCCGGCGCGGAACTCACCGTCACGGTCACCGGCACCAATGATGGGCCGGTGGCGGCGGACGACTCGGCTTCCGGCCACGAAAATCAGACGCTCACCATCGACGTACTGGCGAACGACACGGACGTGGACGCGGGTGCCGCGCTGACGCTTATTTCGGCATCGGCGGCAGTCGGAAAAGGCCAGGCGAGCGTCATTGGCGGACTGCTCCAGTTCGATCCCGGCAGCGACTTCGACCATCTGGCGGCCGGCGCGTCAGAAACGGTGGTGCTGAACTATGTGATCGAGGACGAACATGGCGCCTCTTCGACGGCGTCCGTCACCGTCGCCATTATGGGAACCAATGATGCGCCCGTGGTGAGCGGGGATGTCGGTAGCAACGCGGCCGAGGACGGAGCCGGCGTGACGCTCGACGCGCTGGCCAACGCCTCCGACGTGGATGACGGAACCGTGCTTACGGTGGTTGATGTGCCGCCGACGCTGCCGCCGGGCGTCACCTATACCAGCGCCACGGGGAAATTTACGCTCGATCCTTCCGCAGCCGCCTATCAGAGCCTTGGGGTGGGGCAAAGCATTCTCGTCACCGTTGATTATAGCGTGTCAGATGGCAGCGTCGCCGTCCCTGCTTCGGTAAGCTGGACCGTCAGCGGCACGAATGACGACCCCGTAGCCGTTCCCGCCACGACCTTCGTTCTTGAGGGCGATGCGGCGGTCACGGGACAGCTTCAGGCGATCGACGCCGACAGCGGCGACACGCTGACTTTCGCGCTCGACGGCGCCCCGCCTCCAGGCTTCTCGCTCTACGGCGACGGCAGCTGGAGCTTCGATTCCGCCAATTCCGCTTACGACCATCTTGTGGAGGGCGACACCAACGAACTGGTGATCGGTTACAATGTCATCGATGGAAACGGAGGTTTTCATTCGGCGACGCTCGTCATCACAATGGAAGGGACGAACGATGCGGCGTTGATCGGCGGTGCCGATACGGGAGGCGTGGTCGAGCATGGGAATTCCGAAACCTCCGGCATTCTCACCGTTGACGACGCGGACACGGGTGAGGAGGTTTTCAAGGCGGAAACCATCGTCACGGCCTACGGCACTCTGACGATCGATGCCGGCGGCGCCTGGACCTACCAGCTCGACAATGATGCTCCTGGCCTAGCCTCGCTGAACACCGGGGAGAACGCTACCGATGTGATCGAGGTGGAGGCGGCGGACGGCACCATCCATCTGATCACCATCACGATCGAGGGTGCGAATGAATATACGCCGCCGCCCGTGTTCATCGGCACCGGCGACCCGAACGATTTCGACGCCCTGCCTGGCGGAGGGTCGAATGCTGCCGCGATCAACGGCAACGACGGCAACAACAATCTGATCGGAGGGGACGCCGCGCAAACAATCAACGGCGCCGGCGGGAACGACACAATACGCGGCGGCGGCGGCAACGACACACTGATCGGCGGAAACAATAACGACACGATCTATGGAGGGACGGGCAACGATACTCTCTATGGCTACGGAGTGGCCGGTTCATCTCAGGTGGACAATGACGACCTTTTCGGCGGATCGGGCGACGATCACATCTTCGGCGACTTCCGGAACGATGAGATTTTCGGCGGCAGCGGCGCAGATACGATCAATGGCGGAGACGGTAACGACGTCATCACCGGCGGTTATGGCAGTGACACATTGACGGGCGGGGAGGGTGGCGATCATTTCGTGTTCCTCAGCGCCCTGGATACGGGCGATACCATAACCGATTTCTCGTCCGGCGACCGATTGGATTTCCGCGGTCTCGGCCTGCACCTGGAAACGCCGTCAGGCGAGATAGGCGCTGCCGGCGCGGTGGGCGCCTTTGGGGTGGGCTGGTTTCGGCACGACGGCGTCACTGACATTTATGCCGATTTCACCGGCGATGGAGTCGTGGACTTCCAACTGACGCTCAGCAACGGAGCGACACCGAATTTCCTGTTGATCTAGGGAAGCATCGCGACGGGTACGCCGAACAGGTCGTGCTCGTCAGCATCCTCGATGAGGACCGGGATGATGTCGCCTTGTTTCGCATTCATCGCGTCGCGGAGGTGGACTTCGCCGTCGATCTCGGGCGCGTCCGCATAGGAGCGGCCGGTGGCCCCGCCTTCGCCATCTGCTACATCGATGATGACGTCGAGCGTGCGACCGATCTTCGCCTCGAGCTTGGCGGCGGAGATGGCGGCGGTCTTCTCCATGATGCGGGCGTAACGTTCTTCCTTTACCTCTTCCGGCACCGAGCCCGGGAGGTGGTTGGCGGCCGCGCCCTCGACCGGTTCGAAGCGGAAGGCGCCGACGCGGTCGAGCTGCGCTTCGGCCAGCCAGTCGAGGAGATATTGGAAATCCTCCTCCGTCTCGCCGGGGAAACCGACGACGAAGGAGGAGCGAATGGCGATGTCCGGACAGATTGCGCGCCAGCCGCGGATACGCTCAAGCACCTTGGCCTCATTTGCTGGGCGCTTCATCGCCTTCAGTACGTTCGGCGCTGCGTGCTGGAACGGAATGTCGAGATAGGGGAGGACCAACCCCTCGGCCATCAGCGGGATCACCCGGTCCACATGTGGGTAGGGATAGACGTAATGAAGGCGGACCCAGGCGCCGAGCTTGCCCAACTCGCGGGCGAGATCGGTCATGTGGGCGCGAACCTCAGAGCCCTTCCAAGGCCATGCAGCGTGTTTGAGGTCGACGCCGTATGCTGAGGTGTCCTGGCTGATGACCAGCAGCTCGCGGGTGCCGGCGGCGACAAGCTTTTCGGCTTCGCGGAGGATCGCGTCGGGGCGGCGGCTGACGAGGTCCCCCCGGAGCGAGGGGATGATGCAGAAGGCGCAGCGGTGATTGCAGCCTTCGGAGATCTTCAAATAGCTGTAGTGGCGCGGCGTGAGCTTGAGGCCGCCCTCTGGCACCAGGTTCAGGAAGGCGCTGGGCGGCATCGGCGCGGCTTCATGGACGGCGCCGACCACCTGCTCGTACTGGGCTGGGCCGGTGACGGCGAGCACATCCGGGAAACGCTCGCGGATGACCTCCGCCTCCTTACCCATGCAGCCGGTGACGATGACACGGCCATTCTCGGCAATCGCCTCGCCGATCGCGGCAAGGCTTTCCTCCTTGGCCGAATCGAGGAAGCCGCAGGTGTTGACCAGCACCACGTCGGCCTGATCGTAATCCGGCGACATCTGATAGCCGTCCGAACGAAGCTTGGTCAGGATGCGTTCGCTATCGACCAGCGCCTTCGGACAGCCGAGCGAGACCATGCCGACCTTGGGCGGGGAGGGGAGCTTCGTTGCCATGGGAGGCGCCCACATAGTGGCAAAGGGCGCAAATTCCTAGTGGGATGGCAGGGGTTTAGAAGAAGGTGTGCAGACGTAGAGAAGCAGCCCGCTTAAAAGCAGGCTGCTCTGCTAAACTTGTAACTTAAAGAGCTATCAGCCCTTCGAGCCGGCTGATTCCCAGCCGCCGCAGCCAAAAAGCCAATCCAAAAAGCTCTTCGGCGGCTGCTTGTTCTTGCCCATGATTATTCCCCTGCGTTCAGGCGAACGAATCGTTACGCCTCCAGGGGATATTAACCCTAATTATTTAGGTTAACAAGTTAGTAACCATATCACGCCGCACGGCGCCGTTTCACCAGCAACTTTTCCAATTGAGCATAGGTCAGCGGCCTACTCACGAAATAGCCCTGTGCGACATCGCACTGCATCTGGGCGAGCGTCGCAAGCGTGGCTTCATTCTCCACGCCCTCGGCGACGACCTTGCGGCTGAGCGAATGAGCGAGATTGATTGTAGATTGCACCATCAGACGATCCGCGTCGCTTTGGTTAATCGCCTGGATGAAGCTCTTGTCGATCTTGATCTCGTTAGCGGGGATCCGCTTCAGATAATCGAGTGTAGAAAGCCCAGTACCGTAATCGTCAATTGCGAGGTTCACACCCATTTCGCGAAGGCCGGCCAGCGTCTTGCTATTGGCCTCGTGTCCCGCGAGCGCTGCCGTTTCAGTGACCTCCAGCGTCAATTGCTCCGGCAGGACGCCATGAGCCCCTAAAAGGCTGTCGACGGTGCGGCACAGGGTCCTGCTGTCGATGAGCAAAGCCGACAGATTGACAGCCATGTTGAACTCGACCCCAGCGCGACGGAGCTTCGCCGTTGCTTCCAGCGCTCGGGAAAGCACGTATTCGGTAAGTTCGGCGATACGGCCGCTGCGTTCCGCCGCGAGTATGAAATCCATAGGATCGATCTGGCTCTTTCCGGCGCGGTCCCAGCGTACCAGCGCCTCCGCGCCCACGATGCGTTTAGTGGAAATCTCCAGCTTTGGTTGATAGGCAATCCAGATTTCCTCATTCGCCATCGCGCCGTCGAGTTGACCCATGAGGGAGAGCTTGCGCGCGGTTTCAGCAAGTTGTGTCTGATCGCACTCCTTCCACTTGAGTCCGCTTCTCAAGGCTTCGTCGGCGGCAACAATGGCGCTGCCAAGGCGGCTCGAAACAGAGTTGTCGCCGCGATAGTCCAGGCCGAAGGTGACCCGGACATCGACGGGGGTGCCGAGAACCAGCATCGGTCGCCGGAATACGTCGTAGAGGGTGTTGAGCGCCGCAAGCGTGTTGGTGGAATCCTCAGCGCTTAGCCAGGCGAAGATACCGTCGTCGCTTTGATAAAGCTGCGCGTGCGAGGAGATCAGGGTCAGTCTCGCGGCAATCTGCTTGACGAACGCATCCTGACCGCCCCCGTCAAAGGTGGAGGCAATTTCCGCGAAATTGTGAACCTTGGCGACAATCAACGGAAGGTCGGGTTCCGCATCATCCTCCCGAAGAACGTTTAGGTTTGGCAGGCCGGACGCGGCATGTCGGCTGCCGCGGCCCGTGTAGAAGCTACGAAGCGCTTTCCAGCCGATGGCGCTGCCGGCCAGGGCGAGAGCCAGTAAAGCCGGCATAATGTCAATGAGTATGAGGTGTCGCTCCAGAACTGCCTGGACTGCAAAAAGGGTAAGAGAGGAGGCTGCGAAACCTGATCCTAACCACTTCCCCTGTGCTAAGCTAAGTAAGGCAGCCAGAGCCATTAGACCGGCGGTGAGTGGCAAGAACCAACCTATGTCCACGGGGCGGCCGTTCAAAAGCGTTTCCCCGCCTAAAGCATGGAGCGTCACGCCCGGCATCAGCCCGTAACTGGGCAGCATGTACATGTCGCCGATCTGCCGCGACATCGTACCAATGACGACAGTTTTCCCCCTGATTGACGCGACGTCCGTGCTGCCGTCGAGAATGGAGGCGGCACTGAGCCGCGGAATTTTCGGCGCGTTGATGGAAAAGTCTATCGGAAACATCTCGTAAGCGCGTCCGGACTTGCCCGAGATGACGGCTCCAAAAGAGAGATAGCTCGTCCCTGCGATAGGGAGAGCGTAAGGGAGATCCCTCACTTCTCCGCGATAATTGTAACGTACGTTGATGGTGGCAAGCTCGGCGGACCGGCTAAATGCAGGCAGCGGCAGCAAGTCGACGCGCTCGCCATTGCCTGGGTCGACGGAGAAATGAACCGGCAGAACAACCTTTTTCTTCGCCCGAGTGAGTGCATTCTCCAGCGCCGCATCGTTTACCGGATCGGAAGGAGAGGAGAAGTCGACGTCGACCAGTACCCGCTCGGCGCCGCCAGCAACCAGCCTGTCGATAAGCTCTGCATGATAACGCCGCGGCCATGGCCAGCGCCCGATTTGCTGAATGCTGCGATCATCTATGCCTACAATGACGATTTGTCCGCTCGGCGCCTGGCGCTGCGCCATGGCGCGGAGGTCCCGGAAAAAGTCTTCCGGCAAGGAGCCAAGACCGAGCAGACCTGACACCAACCCCAAAACGAGCGCGCAGAGGAACAGGCGGAGTTTCCTCCGATCCCACCCGATTTTGGCGAGGCTCAGCCGTTGCATGCGCGCGCTTATGGCAGACAAAGGTTTACCAAATGGAAAGCATCGAGGGCCGCGGCAGGGCGGAGCTTTTCGATAAACATGAGGTTCAGCGTCGCTGCGGCACCGGGCTGGGCGGGGGCGCGTAGCAAGTTAGAACATAAGGCCCCGTTTCATGACAATTCGCAAGCTTCTCCTCCTCGGCTTTCTCGGGAGTGCCGTGCCGGCGCCGCTGTGGGCGCAGACCGCGCCCGCTGAGGATGCGGCGGAGGCGCCGCCGCCGACGGACGAGGAGCTTGAGGACGAAGAGGACCTTGAAGGAGAGGAGATCGTCGTCACCGGCCAGCGGGAGCGGGGCGCGGTGCTGGGGGATGTCGAGCCCGAGATCCAGCTCGATCGGCGCGACATCCGTGCCTACGGCGCCGGGAGCATAGCCGAGCTGCTCGACGCGCTTGCGCCGCAGACGCGGAGCGGCCGCGGGAGGGGCGAGGGGCGGCCGGTGGTGCTTGTGAACGGCCGCCGCATTTCCGGTTTTTCCGAGATACGCGATCCGCCGCCCGAAGCCATCGACCGGGTCGATATCCTGCCCGAGGAAGTGGCGCTCACCTACGGTTATCGCGCCGATCAGCGGGTGGTGAACTTCGTGCTTCGGCGGCGGTTCCGTGCGATCACGGCCGAAGTGGAAGGCGGCGCTCCTACGGCGGGTGGACGCGGGACGGGAGAGTTCGATCTCAACATCCTCCGCCTCAACCGCAACGGACGCTGGAGCGTCGATGCCGAATATCAGAGGAGCACGATGCTTCTCGAAAGCGAGCGCGATCTCCTCGGCAACACGCTTGGCGAATATCGCTCATTGCTGCCGCAGAGCGACCAGCTTTCGCTCGCAGGCACGATCAACCGGACCATCCTGAACGACGTGAGCGCGACAGCCAATGCCCGCTATGAAGAGAGCGGCAGCGAAAGCCGCCTCGGCCTGTCATCGGACGCGGAGAACATTCTGCTCCGTGAGGGGAAGAGCCGCACCGGCCATCTTGGCGTGGCAATGAACGGGGACATATTGCCGTGGCGCTGGTCTTTCACCGGCAATTACGATCGCACGCACGCACTGACTCTGACGGACCGGGAGCGCGATCTTGCCGCCCCCACCATCGATCACGACCGGGCGCGGACCCGGACTGAAACGGCCAATGCCGAGATGGTGTTGAACGGCACCCTGTTCGACATGCCCGCGGGCGATGTTCGGAGCAGCTTCCGTGCGGGTGTGGAGCGGCTCGGCCTCGCCGGAGAATCCCTTCGGGCCGGTGTGGAGCAGGACCGTGAGCTTTCGCGCGGCCGCGGCAACCTTCAGGCCAATATCGATGTGCCGATATCGAGCCGGCGCCGCGACGTGCTTGGCGGGATCGGAGACCTTTCCATCAACGCTAATGCGGAGGTGGAGCGGCTTTCGGATTTCGGCACGCTTCGAACCCTCGGAGGCGGGATCAGGTGGGAGCCGATCGAGGAGGTGAACATCATCGCCTCGATCACCGACGAGGATGGCGCGCCGAGTGTCGGGCAATTGGGAGACCCCACAGTTTCGACGCCGAATGTTCGGGTGTTCGACTTCGTCCGGAACGAGACGGTGGACATCACTAGGATCGAGGGCGGCAATCCGAACCTGCTGGCTGACAATAGGCGGGTGATGAAGCTCGGCTTGACGGTGCGGCCGCTGGAGGAAGACGATCTTTCCGTCACCGCCAACTATATCAGCAGCCGGACGCGTAATCCGATCTCCTCCTTTCCCACAGCGACGCCCGAGATTGAGGCGGCCTTTCCGGAGCGGTTCGAGCGCGATCCGGACGGACGGCTGCTCAGGATCGACAATCGGCCAGTCAATTTCGCGCGCGCGGACCGGCAGGAGCTTCGCTGGGGCATCAATTTCTCCAAACCGATCAAATCCAATCCGCCTCCCGGAGCGCAGCGTTGGCGCGAGCGTATGCAGGCGGCAGGCAGTGCTCCGGGTGGGGCTCCAGGCGCGCAACCCGGGGAAGGCGGCGCGGCCCGAGGCGAGAGGCCGCGGGGCGGCGGCGAGGGCGGGAGACGCGGAGCGGGTGGCTTCGGCGGCGGCTTCGGGCGCGGCGGCGGAGGGCAGGGCGGCCGCCTGCAGCTCTCGCTCTACCACACCTGGCACCTGCAGAATGAGATTCTGATCCGCGAGGGCGTGCCGGAGCTCGACCTGCTGAACGGCTCCGCGACCGGCAGCCGCGGCGGCCAGCCGGAGCATGAGGTCGAATTTCAGGCGGGCCTGTTCAAGAACGGCTTCGGCGGACGGCTCAATGCCAACTGGCAGAGCGGCACGTTCGTGCGCGGCGGCCCCGCCGGCTTCGGCGGTGAGCGCAGCGACCTTCGCTTCTCGCCCTTCTTCACAGTCAATGCGCGGCTGTTCGCCGACTTGGGGCAGCAGCGCTCGCTGGTGGAGAAATATCCGTTCCTGCGGCGCACCCGCGTCAGCCTTGTCGTCGACAACATCTTTGACAGCCGCCTTCGGGTAAGGGACGAAGCGGGTGTGACGCCGGTCAGTTATCAGCCGGACCTGATCGATCCGCTCGGCCGCTCGATCCGGATTAGCATTCGAAAGCAGTTTTTCTGAGCCTAGCTCAGCTCAGCCTCTCTGGCGGAGGTGGGCAGGATTTCGACAATGCAGTCTCCCGGCAGCAGCGACTGCGCTTCGGGCTCCCAGAAACCGTAGGGCTTGCCAGCCCGATAGACGCGGACGCCGAGACCCTTTGCGAGGGCAGACAGGGGCTTTCCACATTCCTCATCGGTGATGGTGCGCTCAGACAGGCGGACGCGGCCGCTGGAGGAGGCGAGGTCGGCAATATAGTCGGCAATATGCTCACCGTGCGTGGAGCCGGCGAGAAGCAGGCCGGCGAAGCTCACCGGATTGATGACGGTGGTGGCGCCGGCCTGACGTGCCAGCAGCTCGTTATCTTCGTTGCGCACAGCGACGCTGATGGTGAGGTTCGGCACCAGATGCCGCGCGGTAAGCGTGATGAGGATCGAGGTGTCGTCGCTTCCGGCCGAGACTACTAAAGCGCGGGCGCGCTCGATGCCGACCGCCTGCAGCGCTTTATCGCGCGTTGCGTCACCCTCCATGACCGCACAGCCCAGCGCCTTCGCCTGTTCCAGCACCTGCGTGTCGCAATCGATGACGACGATATTGCCGGGCTTGGCGCCACGCGCGATCAGTTCCTCGACAGCTTCCGAGCCTGTCGTTCCGAAGCCGGCGATGACGATGTGATCGTGAAGGTTTCGCTGGATGTAAGCCATACGCCATCTGTCCCATGTGCGCCTGAAGACGAAAGAATAAGCGGTGCCGAGGAAAACGAGCACTGCGAAAACGCGGATCGGAGTCACCACGATCGCGTCGAACAACCGCGCCCGCTCGCTCACCGGGACGATATCGCCATAGCCGGTGGTGGTGATGCTGATCATCGTGAAATAGACGACGTCCACGAAACTGATCTGCCCGTCGGCGCTGTCCTTGAGGCCGTCCCGCTCCAGCCAGTGGACCGCGATCGCTAGGCCGATCAGACCAACCACGAAAAGCGCCCGCCAGCTGATCGAAACCCAGACGGGCCAGCGGCCCTTGCGCTGCAGGGTGGTGAAATCCGGTCCTCTGTGCCGGTCCCGCATCAGGGATAGAGCTCCGCCAGCCTTCCGAGCGAAGGGCCGTGCGTCAGGTCGAGGTGGAGCGGCGTGACCGAGACATAGCCGTCCGATACCGCCTCTAGGTCAGTGGAATGGCTCGGGGTTTCGAGCATCGGCCCAAGGCCGAACCAGAAATATTGGTAGCCGCGCGGATCGGTGCGCTCGACGATGCGAAGGCGGCCATAGTCGCGAAGGCCCTGCTGGGTGACGCGGATGCCCTTCACCTGATCGGCGGGAAGGGCCGGGAAGTTGATGTTGACGAGGGTGCGGGGCTCCATCGGCGTCTCAACGACGGGACGCAGAACCTGCTCCGCCCAGGCCTCCGCGGCGGCGAAGGGAACGGTGTCGCCCATGCCTTCGCGCGCATAGCTCTGGCTAAGCGCGACCGAGGGAATACCAGCAAGCGCGCCTTCCATCGCCGCGGAAACAGTACCCGAATAGGTGACATCCTCGCCGAGATTGGCGCCGCGATTGACGCCGGAGAGGACGAGGTCGGGCGGATTGTCCTTCATGATGTGCGCGATCGCCATCATCACGCTGTCGGTCGGCGTTCCGGTGACGCAGAAGCGGCGTTCGCCGAGCTTCCGGAGGCGGACCGGCTGGGTGAGGGTCAGCGAATGGCCGGCGCCCGATTGCTCCTCGGTCGGCGCCACGATCCAGACGTTGTCGGAAAAGGCCCTCGCGATCTTCTCCAGCACCTTGAGGCCGGTGGCGTTCACACCATCGTCGTTGGTGAGGAGGATCCGCATCGGCGAAGGCTATGGCGGGGCAGGGGAGCGGAGGCAAGCAGCAACCAGCGCGGTGCTTCTTCGTTAGTCGGTCAAAGCAAAAGGAGAGACTGATGCAGGTTCCGCACAGAACGTTCGTTGTGGTCGCAGACGGTGAGAAGATGCTGTTCTTCCGCAACGAAGGTGACGGGGAATTCCCCCAGCTGCAGGTTGAACGGAAGCGGGTTCAGGACAATCCCCCGACGCGCGATCAGAAGACGGACGAGGCCGGCCGCACCTTCGACGCATCGGGCGGTGCCGGGCGGAGCGCCTATGAGGAAACCGATTTTCACCAGCTGGAAGAGCAGCGCTTCGCCGCTGAGACGGCCGAGCTCCTGAAGAAGCGGGCGCTGAAGAATGATTTCGAGAGCCTGATCATCGTCGCGCCGCCGCGTACACTCGGCGAGCTTCGCAAGCATTATCATAAGGAAGTCGAGAAGCGGCTTGTCGGCGAGATCGCCAAGGACCTCACCGGCCATCCGGTCGAGCAGATCGAGAAGATCCTTCTGGCTGAATAAGCCGCACGCTCAACAGCTTGAGCAAGGAAGGCCGCGCCTGCCCGGGCACGGCCTTTTCCGTTCGGCGCGTGTTTAACGCGGCTGAAATGTTACCAATCCACAACAAAAGCCTGTGGATAATTTATTTGCCATTTGAGTGACTTGTGAAGGCCTGAGCGCATGCGTATAGGCCCGTCTGGGGCAGGATGCCGATTCTCCGAAAAGAAGGGAACGGCTTCCCACAAGGGTTTGGCAGACCGGCTTGGGGTCCGGGATGTGAAGCGAGTGGAGGGGTTATGGCTACGGCGTTAAGCGAAGTTTACCCGCAACCTACCGGTCCGATATTGCCGACAGGCTATCGGCCCAGTGCCAACGAAGAATTCATGAACCCGCTGCATCTGCTTTATTTCAAGCAGAAGCTGCTCGACTGGAAGGAAGCGATCGTTCGCGAATCCCGCGAGACGATGAGCTCCCTCAAAAGCGGGCCGATCCGCGAGGCGGACCTTACCGACCGGGCATCGAGCGAGACCGACTGGTCGATCGAACTCCGCACACGGGACAGGCAACGTAAGCTCATTTCGAAGATCGACGCCGCGCTCCGCCGCATCGAGGAAGGCGAATATGGCTTTTGCGAAGTGACGGGCGAGCCAATTTCGCTCGCGCGCCTCGAGGCAAGGCCGATCGCGACCATGACCGTCGAGGCGCAGGAGCGCCACGAAAAGAACGAGCGCGTTTCGCGCGACGACTGATAAGAAAAAGCCCCGCCAATGGCGGGGCTTTTCACGTCAGGAGAGGCCGAGCATCTCTTCCTTGATGCGGAGCTTTTCTTTCTTGAGGCGGGAGAGCGTGGCCATGTCCGGCATAGGTCGCTGCACTTCCTCGCTGATACGAGCATCGAGGCCAGCGTGCCTGGTCTGCAGTGCCGAGATATGCGCCTGTTGCATTCCCATCTCCTTCTTCTGCTGTGATGTAGATCAATCTAGGTGATCGAAGCCGGACGTGTCTCCCGCTGATCGGCCATCGCTTCGAAATGCGCGACGACTCGTGACGATCATCGACTATAGCCGAAACGAGCCTGCTCCAGTAGATGCCGGCCCATGAACGACGCGCCCGATCAGGACTGGTCCGGAAAACTCAATCAATTGAAGATGGAGCATCGCGACCTTGATGCCGCAATCGAGGCTCTGCGCGCTACGCCCATGCCCGACCAGCTTCAGATCGCGCGGCTGAAGAAGAGGAAGCTTCGGCTTCGGGACGAGATCGCTCTGGTCGAGGATCACCTCATCCCGGACATAATCGCCTGAAAGCCGTGGATTAACCATATTTCGCAATGGCGGCTCCACCGCCGCTGTGGCAGTTTGAAGCCATGGACGACACGCGCGCCGCAATGACGCCGAAGCTGATCGACTCGCTTTATACCGAGGCGATGCTGCTTGCGGACGAGGCGCGATCCTATTTCGATAAGGTCGGGCGGGAGGAGCGGATGGCGCTCGATCCGCTGGTGCGGGTCGGCTTTTCCTGCGAGTCGCTGAAGGTGACGACGCGGCTGATGCATATCATCGCCTGGCTGTTGACGCAGCGGGCGGTGAATGCGGGCGAGCTGACGCCGGCGCAGGCAAACAGCCGCGACCGCCGCCTGGGCGAGCCGGTGGACAGCGATCCCGAAGTGCTGGAGCAGCTTCCCGAGAGCGCGTTGTCGCTGATCCGGTCGAGCAGCGACCTGTACGAACGCGTGCGGCGGCTTGCCGAAGGCGGTCCGCCGTCCGACGAAGCGCCGCAAAGCCCGGCGCGAAGCCTGCTGAGCCGTCTGGAGCGCTCGCTTTAGTCTGCCGAGCTGCTAGTTTGGCGGCGATGAACTTCCAATTTTCCTACGGCCCGCGCCTCATCTCAGGGGCGGGCGCGGCGGCTCGGCTTGGCGAGCTGCTTCCCGCCGGGCGCTGCCTGTTCGTGACGGACGCGCAGGTGCGGGCGCTCGGCCTTGCCGACGCGGCGCTGGCGGGGCTTGCGGGCGCGGGGATAGACACCGTGATCTTCGACGCCGTGGAGGCCGATCCGTCGCAGGCGACCTTGCTTGCGGCGGTCGAGGCGGGGAGGGGCTGCGCCTCCCTTGTCGGCTTTGGCGGCGGCAGCCCGATGGATGTGGCGAAGCTCGCTGCTTATCTGCTCGGCAGCGGCGACGACCTCGAACAGATTTGGGGCCTCAACAAAGCCATAGGGGAAGGCCTGCCGCTGACGCTTGTCCCCACCACTGCGGGCACCGGCTCGGAGGCGACGGCGGTGGCGGTGATCACCACGGGGGGCACCACCAAGAATGCGGTGAACAGCCCGGCGCTCACCGCCGATTGGGCGATCCTCGATGCGGAGCTGACGCTCGGCCTGCCGCGGCACGTGACCGCCGCCACCGGCATCGACGCGATGGTGCATGCGATCGAGGCCTATACCTCGGCGCACCGCAAGAACCCGATGTCGGACGTGCTGGCGCGCGAGGCGCTGCGGCTCATCGCGGAGAACCTAATTCGCGTCTGTGAGGCCCCGGATGATCGGGAGGCGAGGGGGCGGATGCTGCTCGCCGCGCATCTGGCGGGCGTCGCCTTCGCGAATGCGCCGGTCGCCGGGGTCCATGCCCTCGCCTATCCGCTTGGCGGACATTTTCATGTGCCGCACGGCCTCTCGAACGCGCTGATGCTGCCGCACGTGCTCGGCCACAATATGCATGCCGCGATGCCGCTTTATGCCGAACTTGGCTGTGTCATCGATCCTTCGCTCGAACGGGTAGGCACCCAGGCACAAGCCCAAGCCTTTGTTGAGCAGCTGGTGGACCTATCGGTGAAGTCGGGCTTGCCGCAGCGCCTGTCCGATGTCGGTGTCTCGTCCGAACATCTCGATCTGCTCGCAAGCGATGCGATGAAGCAGGAGCGGCTGCTGGTGAACAATCCCTGCCCGATTACCGAGGCCGATGCGCGGCGGCTCTACGAGGCCGCGCTGTGAGCCGCGAGCCGTTCGCCGGACGCGAAGCCTATAAGGTGTGGCGGGAGATCGGCACGCGCTGGGCCGACAATGACGCCTACGGCCACGTCAACAACACCGTCTATTATCAATGGTTCGACACGGCGGTGAACGCGTGGCTGATCGAGGCTGGATTGCTCGACATCCAGAACGGCAACCCCATCGGGCTCGTGGTGGAGACCGGGTGCCGCTATGCGCGCCCGCTCTCCTATCCGCAGCCGGTGGAGGTGGGGCTTGCCGTAACGCAGGTAGGAACGAGCAGCGTCCGCTATCGCCTCGGCATCTTCGCGAAGGGGTGGGCGGAAGCGGCGGCGGAGGGTCATTTCGTCCACGTCTATGTCGACCGGCAGACAAGGCGCCCAGTGCCGCTGCCGGAGGCATGGCGGCAGGCGTTCGAAAGCATATCCGGCTGATGCAGAAGCGGCAGATGGAATGGTGGCTGAGCGTGCTGTCGCTGATCAGCGCCGTCGTTGCCCTGCTGCTCGGCGCGTGGGCATATCCCGACGATCAGCGCTTCCCGATGCTTGCCGCCGCCTTCACGGGCTTCGCCTTATGGATGGTGATCGGGCTCAGGCCTAGGTCCTGAGCCGAAGCGCCGCCTTGGCTGCTTCATATTGGGCGGCAAGCTCTTCCACATAAGCGGCGGCGGGCTGAACCTTCCCGATCGCGCCGATGCCTTGGCCCGAGCCCCAGATGTCGCGCCACGCCTTGGCCTTCGAGCCGTCGCCGGTGCCGAAATCCATCGTCTTCAAATCGCCTTCGGGCAAATTGTTCGGGTCCATGCCCGCGGCTTCGATCGACTGGCGGAGATAATTGCCGTGAACGCCGGTGAAGAGGTTCGAATAGACGATGTCGCTGGCGCGCCCCTCGACGATGCCCTGCTTATAGGCGTCGGCCGCATTCGCTTCCGCAGTCGCGATGAAGGGCGAGCCGATATAGGCAAGGTCCGCGCCCATCGCCTGGGCGGCCAGAATCGCGCTGCCGTTGGCGATCGCGCCCGACAGAGCGAGGGGGCCGTCGAACCACTGCCGTATCTCCTGCACCACTGCGAAGGGGGAGAGGGTGCCGGCATGGCCGCCCGCGCCCGCAGCGACGGCGATCAGGCCGTCGGCGCCTTTTTCCACTGCCTTCCGGGCGAAGCGGTCATTGATGATGTCGTGGAGCGTAATGCCGCCCCAGCCATGTACCGCATCGTTCAGCTCCGGCACCGCGCCCAATGAGGTGATGACGATCGGCACCTTCCATTTCGCACAGGTGGCAAGGTCGTCCTGTAAACGCGCGTTGGAGCGATGGACGATCTGGTTGACGGCGAAGGGCGCGGCGGGACGATCCGGATTGTCCCTGTCCCAGGCGGCAAGCTCTTCCGTGATCCGGTGCAGCCATTCGTCGAGCAGCGACTGCGGCCGCGCATTCAGCGCTGGAAAGGATCCGACGATCCCCGCCTTGCACTGGGCGATCACCAGATCAGGATTGGAAATGATGAACAGCGGGGCGCCGATTACCGGTATGCGGAGGCGGCTGAAGAGGGGGGGAAGGCTCATTTGCTTTCCCTTAACGTAAAGCAGTCGTGCGTCAACGCGGGGCGCTATTCTCAAGATAAGGGCGGACAGCGTTCAGCCAGCGGACGGCGCGAGGCGACATCTTGGGCGGGAGCCTGTCGAGCTCCGCTTCGGTGACGCTTTCGATCTCCAGCGACCATCGCGGCCGATATTCCACATCGCGGACGATCAGCAACGCGGCAGTGTCCCGCTTGAAGTCGGGCCTTTCTTCAAGCTCGCAGGCAAGCTGCACAGAGCCATGGCGGATCATGCCGATCTCCTCACGCAGCTCGCGGAGTACAGCTTCCCGCGGATCTTCGCTTTCCTTCCTGCCGCCGCCCGGAAGCCGCCAGCCGCGCGCATAGCGAAGCTTCACCAGCACGATCCTCCCCTCCGGCGTCAACGCCACCGCATGTGCCCCGAATGTGCGGGGCCGCCGAACAAACCAGAAGGCCCGCAGCAGCCGGTGCGCGCCGCCTACAGCGACCCGAAGGAATTTATCGATCATCGAAGGAGGATGGTGGACGCACTAGGGCTCGAACCTAGGACCCGCTGATTAAGAGTCAGCTGCTCTACCAACTGAGCTATGCGTCCATTCCGGAAGTGGCGTGTTGCCGCGGAAGGCGTGCCCGCTAGCATGGGCTAACCGGGGATGCAACCGGCTGAAATCAAGCCGGTCACAAGGAGCGGCGGCGGTCGCGGCGATTGTTGCGATCGATCGACATCAGGATGCCGAGGCAGATCATCACTGTTAGCATCGCCGAGCCGCCATAAGAGAAGAGCGGAAGCGGGATGCCGACGACGGGCGCAAGGCCCATCACCATCAGCAGATTGATAGCGAAATAGAAGAAGATGGTCATGCTGAGCCCGCCCGCCGTGAGGCGGCCGAACCGGTCCTTCGTATCGAGCGCCACCTTGGTCGACCAGCGAAGCATCAGGGCGAAGAGCAGGATGAGGAAGAGGCCCGCGAACATCCCCCATTCCTCGACCATGGCCGGGAAGATGAAGTCGGTATGCTGTTCGGGAAGATATTGAAGCTGGCTCTGAGTGCCTTCGAGGAAGCCCTTGCCGAACAGACCGCCCGAGCCGATCGCGATCTTCGACTGGGTAATGTGGTAGCCGGCGCCGAGCGGGTCTTCCTCAGGATAGAGGAAGATCAAAAGCCGCTCCTTCTGGTGCGGGAGCAGGAAGCTGTAGGCGATCGGAGCGAGCGCCGCGAGCACTGCCCCGGCGCCGAGGAACAGGCGGAGCGGCAGGCCGGCGAGGAACATCACCATGATGCCGCCGAGCAGGAGAAGCGAAGAGGTGCCGAGGTCCGGCTGAATGAGGATGATGAAGAACGGGATGATGATGATCAGCCCCGCCGGCCAGATCGCGCTGAATTTCCTGATCTCCGCCGCCGGAAGATTGGCGTAGAAGCTCGCCAGGCAGAGGATCACGATCGGCTTCATCAGCTCGGACGGTTGAATGCGGATGAAACCGAACTCCAGCCAGCTTCGCGCGCCGCCGCCGATCGCGCCGTAAAGCATTACCGCGATCAGCAGGAAGAAGACGAAGCCGTAAGCCGGCCAGGCCCAGTCCCGGTAAGTCTGCGGGCGGACGTAGGACATCGTCACCGCCATGCCGAGAAAGGCGAAGAAGCGGATCGTGTGGTTGAGCGCCCATGGCTTAAGCGATCCCCCGGCCGCCGAGTAGAGGGCGAGCGCGCCGAACATGCCGATGGCGATGACGACGAAGATCAGCCGCCAGGGAAGATGCGCGATGGGTGCCGGGACGAGCGACGTGGTGCTCATCGGGTGGCGTTGCCGGTGTTTGCGGTTGTCGCGGGTGTCGTGGGCGCGGGCTCGCTCGGCGCTGTGCCCGTGGCGCCGGCAGCCGGGGTCGCTGCAGTCCGGGCGGGCGGCGCTGCCGTTCGGTTCATAGAATCCGGAAGCGGCTTGCCCTTGCTCGCATAATATGCGCGGGCCTGCTTCTCCATTCGCTCGGCGATGGTGCCGCCCCAGGTCTCTTCGAGCTTCACCAGTTCCTGCATTGCCTTGTTGCGATCAAAGAGGAAGGTGAGCACGTCCTTGGCAACCGGCGCGGCGGCGCGGGAGCCGCCCATGCCGTGGTCGATGACGACGGAGCCGGCGTAGCGCGGATTTTCGGTCGGCGCGAAAAACACGAAGAGGCCGTGGTCCCGATATTTCCAGTCGCCGCCCTGGCCGCGCTGTCCGCCGGCGATCCGCCGCACCTGCGCCGTACCCGTCTTTCCCCCCATGGACACGCCTTCGAATGGAAGTTTGCTCCGCCCCGCGGTACCGTCGCCGTTGACGACCTCCCACATGGCCTTCCGCACCACCTCCATATGCTCGGGCGCGTAGGGCAAAGGCGGAGCGGGCGGATGCTTGCCGAGGAGGAGCCGGGGCTGCACGTCCTTACCCGAAGCGATACGCGCCGCCATCACCGCGAGCTGGAGCGGGTTCAGGATGACGAAACCCTGTCCGATAGCGGCGTTCAGCGTATCCGATTCCGTCCAGTCGGGTCGCTCGATCAGGCGGGGGCTCTTCTCGTAACGCCGCTTCTTCCATGCGGTGTCCGGATAAGTGCCGTAGCTCTGCGACACCACCGGAAGGTCGAACTTGGCGCCAAGTCCGAGCTTTCGCGCCACGGCGGCGAGGGCATCGATACCGATCTTCCGGCCCATGGCGTAGAAATAGGTGTTGCAGCTCTTGGCGATCGCCCGGTGCATGTTGACCGATCCATGGCGGCCAAGGCAGCGGAAGAAGCGGTTGCCGAGCTGGAAGCCGCCGCCGCAATGAACCGTTTCCTTCGGATCGATCCCTGCTTCCTGAAGCGCGATGGCCGCCATCGGCTTCAGCGTCGATCCCGGCGGATAGAGCGCGTTCAGCGTCTTGTTGTAGAGTGGGCGACGCTCGTCCGCGGACAGCATATCCCATTCCATCTTGCTGATGCCGTCCGAGAAATTGTTGGGATCGTAGGCCGGCATCGATGCCATGCAGAGGATGTCGCCGGTCTGGCAGTCCATGACGACGCAGGAGCCGGATTCATTGCCCATGCGCCGCGCCGCATATTCCTGAAGGTCGGCATCGATGGTGAGCGGGAGCTGGCCGCCGCTGCGGTCCGGCATGGCCGAGAGCTCGCGGACGAGGCGGCCGCCCGCCGTCACCTCCAGGCGCTTGGCACCCGGAAGCCCGCGGAGGCGCTGCTCCATCGTCTGCTCAAGACCTTCCTTGCCGATCTTGAAGCCGGGCGTGACGAGCAGGCGGTTCTTGTTCTCCGCCTCATATTCTTCCTTGTTGGCCGTGCCCACATAGCCGATCAAGTGTCCGACCGCGGCGCCGTCCGGGTAGAAGCGGCTGAAGCCCCGCAGCGGCGCGACGCCCGGCATCTCGGGCAGGCGAACGGTGACCGCCGCATATTTGTCGAACGGGAGATTTTCGGCGACAGCGACAGGCTGATAGCCCGCGGCCACCGCCAGCTCTTTCCGAATGCGGTCCGTCTCTTCCGGCGGCAGCTCCAGGATCTGCGCGAGCTGCGCGATCACCTGCTCGGCGTTTTCGAGCTGATCGGGAATGAGGTCGACGCGGTAATCGCTGCGGTTGACGGCGATGGGCTTACCGTCGCGGTCGACGATCCAGCCGCGGCGCGGCGGGACCAGCACCAGCTGGAAACGGTTCTCTTCGGAGAGGAGCTGGTAGCGCTCGGTGTCGGAGAGCGAGAGATAGGCAAGCCGCCCGGCCATCAGGCCGGACAGGCCGAGCTGGAAGCCGCCCACGACCATCGCGCGGCGCGTGAAGGTGTAGGACTGGCTGTTCTCCGTAACGAGCGGAATCGCGCGCTTCCTCATCGGGCAAGCCGCCATCGGTCGAGGGAGAGGACGAGGCGGGCGACGATCGGAAAGGCGAGGATCGAGGCGGCGAGCTGCGGCAGCATCACGGAAAAGCCTGCCGTGTTGCCGAGCAGAGTGCCGATATACCAGTCGGCATAGACATAGCCGGTGATGGCGACCGCGGCGATCAGCCAGTCCATCCAATAGTCGCGGAAGAGGACGCGGCTATCCATGATGTCGAAGACGATGAACAGCAAAGTCCAGATCGCCATCGATTGTCCGATCGGATGCCCCGCAACGAGATCGTTGAACAGGCCGAGCGGCAGCGCCACTGCGGGCGCCCACATTTCGGGCCGAAGGAGTCGCCAGGCGATCAGCATCAGGAATCCGAAATCGGGGATCATGGGTGAACTGACGATGATTGGCAGCAGCGAAAGCATGCAGGCGAGGATGGTCGAGACGATCGGCACATATTCGCGCCGGAGATGCTTGCGTCGAACGGCGGCGCTGTTGAACGCGATCCGACTCATCGCTTGGGCGCGGCCTGATTGCCGGTGCCAGGCGGCGGCGGAGGTGGCGCCTGGAGCGCGTCCGAGGGCGGCGTCGCCCCGCCTTCGAGCGGCGCGTCGGCCTCCGCCATGTAGATGTTCTGGACGATGGCGAAGTCGGCCCGCGCCGGGTTGGCGAGCGGCCGGGCAAGAGTTTCCTCGCGCGTTACGCGGACAACGATGGCGGCGGGGATATTCGGCCCGAAGATGCCGCCGATGCCGGACGTGACGAAGATGTCGCCCTGACGGAACGGGTTCTGTCCAACCTCGAGCGGCTTGATGTCGAGCGTTCCGTCGCCGCGGCCCGTTGCCATGGCCGGGATGCCGTTCCTAACCGCTCGCACCGGCACATTGCTTGCGCCATCGGTGATGAGGAGCACCCGGGAGGCGAAGCGTCCGACCTCGATGATGCGCCCGATCAAGCCTTCCGGCGCGCGGACGGGCTGGCCGGTGCGGACGCCGTCGGAGCTTCCGGCGGTGATGGTGGCAAGGCGGCGGCTCGAATCGAAGCTGGAATTAACGATGCGGGCCGTGGTGACTTCGTCATTGAGTTCGCCGGTCAGCTTCAGGAGCCGTTTCAGCCGCATATTCTCGTAGCGGATAGCGCGCGCCTCGATCAGCTCCTGCTCGGCGCCTTCGAGGCGGCGGTTCAGCTCCGCATTGCGGGAGGCGGCCATGAAATAGTTGGAGATGGCGTCGCCGCTTCCCGTCACGCCCCGCACCACGCTGCGCCCGCCGGCGCTGATCGGCGTCGTCATGTCGAGCGCGAGGCCGCGAAGCGCTGCAAAGCCCTGCGGATCGAAGATGCGGACAGCGAGCAGCAGCAAGGCCAGCATGACGCCGCCGACCGCCACCACATAGCCGATGAACAGTCCGTATTGCGCCCTGCGGGAGAAACCGGGGCGCCGGGTTTTTGGCGGCGCCATTGGCTACAGCGCTCCGATCTTTACGCGGTCTGGAGCACGCCGCGGAAGATTTCCTCTTCCAGAGCGCGCCCGGTGCCAAGCGCAACGCAGGTCAGCGGATCGTCGGCGACGGTGACCGGAAGGCCGGTTTCGTCGCGGAGAACCTCGTCCAAGCCCTGCAGCAGAGCGCCGCCGCCGGTAAGGACGATGCCCTGGTCGACGATGTCGGCGGCAAGCTCCGGCGCCGTATTCTCAAGCGCGATGCGGACGCCTTCGACGATCGTCCCGACCGGTTCCGAGAGCGCTTCCGCGATCTGGCGCTGGTTGATCGTGATTTCCTTCGGCACGCCGTTGACGAGATCGCGGCCCTTGATGTGGACGGTGAGGCCGTCGCCGTCCGCGGGCGGCTTGGCGATGCCGACCTGCTGCTTGATCCGCTCGGCCGTGGCTTCGCCGATCAGCAGGTTGTGGTTGCGGCGGACATAGGAGGAGATCGCCTCGTCCATCTTGTCGCCGCCGACGCGCACCGAGGTCGTGTAGGCAAGGCCGCGGAGCGAGAGCACCGCGACTTCGGTCGTGCCGCCGCCGATATCGACCACCATCGAACCGATCGGCTCGGTCACCGGCATGTCGGCGCCAATCGCGGCCGCCATCGGCTCCTCGATCAGCCACACTTGGGAAGCGCCGGCATTGGAAGCGGCGTCGCGGATCGCGCGGCGTTCGACCGAGGTGGAGCCCGACGGCACGCAGATCACGATTTCCGGCCAGCGCGGGAAACGGCGCTTGCCGTGCACCTTCTGGATGAAGTGCTTGATCATCTGTTCGGCCACATCGATGTCGGCGATAACGCCGTCGCGGAGCGGGCGGATCGCCTCGATCTGGTCAGGCGTCTTGCCCATCATCAATTTGGCATCGTCGCCCACAGCCTTGACGCGCTTAACGCCGTTCAGCGTCTCGATCGCGACCACCGACGGCTCGTTCAGAACGATGCCGCGGCCGCGCACGTAGACGACCGTGTTGGCCGTGCCGAGATCGATCGCCATGTCGTGGGAGGGAAACTTGAGCATGCGCATCAGGGACATAAATCTGTGTCTCGCTTCCTATGCCTCGCGCACGGAGACAAATCCCCATGCCGCCTTCAGTAATTCTCTATAGGGTGCCCCCACGGCCCCAGTCCACGCTATAGTTAACGGCTCGCGGGACAGGATCGCTTCGGCTAGAGAGTCGATCGATGTCAATACGCCGCCTCCCTGAACATCTCGTAAACCGTATCGCTGCCGGTGAAGTGGTGGAAAGACCGGCCAGCGCGTTGAAGGAACTGGTCGAGAACGCCATCGACGCAGGTGCGTTCCGCATCGACATCCGTCTGTCCGGCGGAGGCGTGGACGGCATCGAAGTGATCGACGACGGCTGCGGCATGACGCCCGCCGACATGGCGCTGGCGCTGGAGCGGCACGCCACTTCGAAATTGCCGGACGATGCCATCGAACAGGTCGCGACTTTGGGCTTTCGCGGCGAGGCCTTGCCTTCGATCGCCAGCGTTGCGCGGCTGACCGTGGAAAGCCGGGTGCGGGGCGCGGACGGATGGTCTCGCATCGTCGACAATGGGAGCATTGAGGGGGAGGGGCCTGCGGCGCTTCCGCCCGGCACGCGGATCAAGGTTGAGCAGCTTTTCGGGCGCGTACCGGCGCGGCGGAAGTTCCTGCGTTCGGCCCGGTCTGAATATGCCGCCTGCCTCGACGTGGTGAAGCGGCTCGCAATGGCGCGGCCCGATATCGGCTTCACGCTGGAGCATGACGGACGACGGGCGCTCTCTGTCCAAACGGGCGAGGAGAGGCCGTCGCGGGTCGCGGCGCTCACCGACCGGGAGCTTCAGGAAAACAGTGTCGCCATTGACTATGAGCGCGGCGGCGCGCGCCTCGGCGGGGTTGCGGGTCTGCCGACCTTCAACCGCGGCGTTGCCGACCATCAATATCTGTTCGTGAACGGACGGCCTGTGAAGGACCGGCTGCTGATCGGCGCGGTGCGGGGCGCCTACCAGGACCTCCTCGCCCGCGACCGGCATCCGGTGGTGGCGCTTTTCGTCGATCTTCCCGGCGAAGAGGTGGATGTCAACGTTCATCCCGCCAAGACGGAGGTGAGGTTCCGCGATCCCGGCCTTATCCGTGGCGTCATCGTCGGCGGCCTTCGCGACGCGCTCGACCGCGCCGGGCACCGGAGCGCGCAGAGGCCTAGCGTCGAGGCGCTCGGAAGCTGGCAGGTGGAGCCGTTCCGCCCGCAGCCGGTCCCGATGCGGAGCCCGAGCTTCTCGATCCCCGCCCCGGGACAGGCGAGCGTCTGGGACCGGCATCAGGATTATGTGCCTGCACCCCAGGCGCGCGCCGAGGCCGCCGAGGCCGCGCCGCCGGAGGCCAAGACCTACCCGCTCGGCGTCGCCCGCGGACAGGTCGCCGCCACCGATATTGTCGCCGACGCCGAGGACGGGCTGGTGCTGGTCGACCAGCATGCGGCGCACGAGCGACTGGTGCTCGAACGGATGCGGGCCTCCATGGCTAATGGCGGCGTCCAGCGGCAGGCGCTCCTCCTCCCAGAGGTGGTCGAGCTCGACGAGCCCGCCTGCGACCGGCTCGAGGCGCGGGCCGCGGAGCTGGCCGAGATGGGGCTGGAACTGGAGCGGTTCGGCGCCCGCGCCATGCTGGTCCGCGCCACCCCGGCTCTGCTCGGCAATGGCGACATCAAGGGGCTGGTGACGGACCTCGCCGACGAGCTTGCCGCTTTCGACGAGGCGCTCAGCCTCAAGGAAAAGCTCGACCATGTCGCTGCAACCATGGCCTGCCACGGCTCCGTCCGCGCCGGCCGCATCCTCTCAGTCGCCGAGATGAACGCGCTGCTTCGCGAAATGGAGGTCACGCCCCACAGCGGCCAGTGCAATCACGGCCGCCCAACCTGGGTGAAGCTCGGCCACAGCGACATCGAGAAATTGTTCGGCCGGAAGTGAAAGCTGCCCTTTTAAGGTAGCCGCCGCCCGTAGCGCCCGAGCGCTTCCTCGAGCAGCAGTAGAGTTGCGATTGGAAAGACCGGCAAACCCTGCTTGACCGGTTCCCGGAACGCCCAGAGAACCGCCTCTGCCGCCTCCACCAATGCTCGCTCGCGTACCACGTGGGCGTGCTTTTTCTCCGCCGGCTCGACGGGATGAATTTGCGCGACATTATCGGACTGCATGTGCAATGCACTCCAGAAGAAGATTCGTGTTCAGATTCATCGGTTTGCGCTGAATAGTCAATAGGGATTTTTCGAAAGCGATGAATTTCGGCGCCAGACTTGCGGAAGAGCGTAAGCGGCTCGGGCTGAGGCAGGCCGAATTCGCCGAGCGGGTTGGAACCGACGTTCCGAAGCAAAGCCTTTACGAAACCGGTAAGCGCGAATTGAGAGCCGAGTATCTCGCCAAGCTGGTGGAAGCGGACGTGGACGTGGTCTACGTCCTTACCGGCCGGCGTTCCGAAGGGAGTTGGGCGGGCGAGGAGGCCAGCGCCTTGCTTTCGGCCTATCTCCGCCTGCCGCACGAAATGCAGCGGGCACTGCTCGACCTGGTCGAGACGATGCGCGCGCAATTTGCGCCACCAGCGGGCTCTACGCTTCATTCTGGCCGTTTGGGCTACAGGGCGGACGATACGCCGCGCTAGCGTGCCGCTTAGCGGCAGCCGCGCCAGCCCATCTCGCCGCGCGCGGCTTGGTCGAGATGGAGATGGTCGCGGTGCGCCGCATTGTAGTCGGGTGAGAGGACGGTCGCGAACAGGTCGCAGGCGCCATCCCTAACCTCGTGGAGGAAGGCGGCCTTGTCATCCTCCTTGCTCCAGTCGCCGAGCACAGAGATGCGGGTGCCGTCCTCCAGCCTGAAGGAGGCGATATCGACCGCATTGGCGCGCGAATGCTCGCTCCACGTGCCTTCGGAGCGGCCGTAGATCCGGCGGCAGCTATAGCTTCCATAATGCTGGATCGTTTCCACGCGCGATCCGAAATGGCGGAGCGCGGCAGGCTGAACCACATGCCATTCCCATAAGGCGAGCGCCGCGGCGACCGGGCAGCTCGTGCCGAGGTCCTCTGGCCGATAGCTGATGTTCAGCGCGCCGCCGGACGCAAAGCGCACCGCATCCTCATAGCCGCACTGGCCGTCTTCCCGCGGTGGAAGAGCCGTGTACCGAACCCCAGCCCGGGCAAGGAGGGCGCGGCATTGCAGGCCTTCGCCGGCGAGCCCCGCAAGCTTCCGCCCAGTAAAGGCGCCGACCGGCCGCGTGAGGTCGAGCTCTGTCCAAGGCAGATCCTCGGGATGGTTGCGGGCATAGCCGTAGAGCAGCATCCCGCCGAAGCCGGCCAAGGCGAGGAGGACTAGCGCCTTCAGGATGCGCGGGAGCCGCATTCGGCCTAGCGCCGCTCCCGCCATTCGCTGGCGAGGAGGGCGTAATATTCGTCGTCGATCCACTCGCCGTTGCAGAGGAAGCTCTGCCGAAAATGCCCCTCCTTGCGGAAGTCCAGCGAGCGGAGAAGGGTGGTCGAGGCGACATTCTCGGCGGCCGCGACGCCGACGAAGCGGTGAATATTATGGCTTTCGATCAGCCAGCTAATAGCCGCCGCGACGGCTTCCCGGCCATAGCCCCGCCGCTGATGGTCGGGGTGGATGCGGTAGCCGAGCTCCACCTGCCGATCGCCTGGGACGCCGAAGCCAAGGCCGAGATCGCCGACCACCGCGCCGTCTCCCCGCCGCTCGATGGTCACCTGGTACCAGGGCTGCGGCTCGGTATCGCCCGGCTGCTTCGACTGCATCTCTTCAAGCAGGGCGGTGATGAAGCGCTCGATGTCGGGCCGTATGCCGGTATAACGGGTCATCATCGGATCCGCCCAGCTGCGGAGGTAGGCCTGCAAATCCTCAGGCCGCGGGCGGCGAAGGATCAGCCGCTCCGTCTCGGCAAATTTCATGGCGTCAGCTTGCGCAGGCGCTCGCCGACCGCCTCGATCGGATGCGCCGCCGCCTTGGCCCGGCTTGCCCTGAGGCGCGGATAGCCGGCCTCGGCATCCTTCATCAGATCCTGAACGAAGGCGCCGCTCCTGACTTCGCGAAGGATGCGGCGCATTTCGGTGCGCGCATCGGCGTTGATGATGCGCGTGCCGCCCTGAAGTGCACCGAATTCCGCCGTGTTCGAGATCGCTTCGCGCATGGCGGCGAGGCCGCGTTCGTGGATGAGATCGGCGATTAGCTTTACTTCGCTAACGCATTCGAAATAGGCGACTTCGGGGGAGAAGCCGGCTTCGGTCAGCGTCTCGTAGCCGGCGAGGATCAGTTCCGGGATGGCGCCCCAGAGCACGGCCTGCTCGTTGAAAAGGTCGGCCTCGCATTCTTCGGCGAAGGTCGTGCGGATGATGCCGGCGCGGCCGCTGCCCAAGGCCACGGCGTAGGAGAGGGCGATTGCCTCCGCCGAGCCGCTCGCATCCTGCTCGATGGCGAAGAGCGAGACCATGCCCTTGCTGTCAAGATAGAGCTGACGGAGCGCGGTGCCCGGACCCTTGGGCGCGACGAGGATGACGTCAATATCTTCTTTAGGTTCAATGAGTTTGAAGCGTATATTGAGCCCATGCGCGAAGAGGAGCGCGCTGCCGCTGCGGAGGTTCGACGCCAGCTCCTCGCCGTAGATACGGCCCTGATCCTCGTCGGGCGCGAGCATGACGATGATGTCGGCCCATGCGGCGGCTTCGGATGGCGTCATGACGCCGAACCCGTCAGCGGCGGCGCGGTCGGCGCTGGCGCCGGGACGCGCAGCGACGATGAGGTCGCGGAGGCCGCTGTCGCGAAGGTTCAGCGCCTGCGGCCGTCCCTGATTGCCGTAGCCGAGGACGGCCACCTTCTTCTCCTGAACGAGGGAAAGATCGGCATCGGCGTCGAAATAAACCTGCATAGGCGTTGGCTAGGCGATTTGCTGCGCGGCTCCAAGCCGCATCAGCGCGGCCTCCATGGCCGTGTCGCTGTCCAGTGCCTCCGTGAAGCGCGGCCAGTCGGCAGGCGGTTGGCGGCTGAACCACGTATATTGGCGTTTGGCATATTGGCGCGTGGCGGTTTGGCCGGCCGCAAGCGCCTCTTCTGGCGTCAATTCGCCTCGCAGCAGCGCTGCAAGCTGCGGCACGCCGATCGCGCGCATGACGGGCAGGGCGGGATCGAGGCGGCGCTCCAGAAGGTGCCGCACCTCCTCCAGTCCCTCCGGGGACATCATTTCCGCGAAGCGCGCGTCGCAGCGGGCGTAGAGCCACTCGCGCGGCGACAGGAGGATGAGCGGCTGAAGCGCCACTTCCGCCGCAATCCCGCCGGTCCGCTCCTGCTGCCATTCGGTGATGCTCCGCCCGGTCGAGCGGACCACCTCCAGCGCGCGCGCCACGCGGGTCGTGTCGCTGGGGCGGAGCCGGTGCGCCGCATGCGGATCTTCGCGGGCAAGCGTGGCGAAAGCTTTCTCGACGGGTAGGGCGCGCACTTCCGCGCGGATAACCTCGCCGATCGGCGGCACCGGCGCGATTCCGTCGAGCAGAGTGCGGATATAAAGGCCCGTGCCGCCGACGAGGATCGGAAGCTGTCCAGCTTCGTGGGCATCGGCGATGGCACGACGCGCATCGGCCGCCCAGTCGGCTGCCGAAAAGGCCAGGGCGCCGTCGCGATATCCGTAGAGGCGGTGCGGCGCCCGAGCTTCCTCTTCCTGCCCCGGCCGCGCGGAGAGGATGCGAAGGTCCCTGTACACTTGCGCGCTGTCGGCGTTGATGATGACGCCATTCTGTCTTTCCGCCAGCCGGAGCGCGAGCGCCGACTTGCCGCTCGCGGTCGCGCCCGCGATAAGCGCGAGCCGCGGCAACGAAGAGGAATCCATGTTCATTGCGACCCTGATAGCAAAGGAGCGGCTGACGAGCGGCGATATTTCTGTCGCAGAGGGCGCGCTTCGTTCAGCATGGGTCGAACCGCAGGGGCGGAGCTGGATCGAGGAAGATATCGCCTGCGATCTCCTGTTCCCGACCCTGCCAAAGGCGGCGCGCGAGGCGCTGGAGGGGCTGATCCCCGGCTGTGACGTCATCGTCCAGGCGGAGGCGGGGCGGCGAAAGAAGCTTCTCGTCGCCGATATGGATTCGACCATGATCACCGTCGAGTGCATCGACGAGCTGGCCGATTATGCGGGGCTTAAGGAGGAGGTGAGCCGGGTCACCGACCGTGCCATGCGCGGCGAACTGGATTTCGAGGCGGCGCTGACCGAACGCGTGGCGCTTCTGAAGGATCTCGACGAATCTGTCATCGGCCGCTGCCTCGAGGAGCGGGTGGGGATAACGCCCGGCGCCATTCCGCTCGTCCGGACGATGAAGCGGGAGGGTGCACGTTCAGTGCTCGTCTCGGGCGGCTTCACCGCCTTTGCGAACGAGGTTGCCGAGACGATCGGCTTCGACCGCGCCATTTCGAACGAGCTTCAGGTCGAGAATGGCAGAATCACGGGCGAGGTGGGGCGGCCGATCGTCGGCGCCTATGCCAAGAGGGACGCCTTGTTCGATGCGGCGGCACTGGCCGGCGTCACCGTCGAGGAGGCGCTGGTGGTGGGCGACGGCGCTAACGACATTCCGATGATCGAAGCAGCGGGCCTCGGCGTCGCCTATCATGCCAAGCCCGCCACGGCCGCAGCGGCAGCGGCGCGCATCGAGCATAACGACCTCGGCGCGCTCCTCTACGCGCAGGGCTATGCCAGGCGGGAGTGGGAGGAGGCCTAAGCCTCCGGGCGGCTCATATCGGCGGTGATCGCCGCCAGCGCGAAGGCCACCGACCTTTCCGAACAATCAAGTGATAGGGCGATCCCGTCTGGCGCATGTGCGCGGACGGTGCCGGAGATGGTGCCTGCCTCGGGATGGCGAAGCTCGACGTAAGACCCTAGCTGCGGCCGTGCATTGGTCTCAAGGAATGCCTCGGCACCCGAAATCGTGCGGAGCGCGGCGGGCACGGGAAGCTCGGCCACAAGGATGCACATGCGGCGCTGCCGCCAGGGCGATGCCATCGCCGCATCCGTGAACTTCCATTGCAGACCCATGTGCACCCCCTTGCACGCGAACAAGGTGGCGCAAGTAAACGGAACAGGGCAAAAATTTCGTTAAGCAGCAGAAACGAGCGACGCCGCCACGTTCATGACGTCAATGGCGTCATGCAAAGGTGGCGTTAACCTGATTTTAGCAGCCGCCAGTGCATCTCCCTGCCCAAGAATATGGAGCCTTAAGGGGAAAACATGCGCGTTCTTGCTCTTTCGTCGCAAAAAGGTGGTTCCGGCAAGACCACTCTGTCCGGCCACCTGGCCGTCCAGGCGCAGCTTGCGGGCGCTGGGCCCGTCTGCCTTATCGACATCGATCCGCAGGGGTCGCTCGCCGACTGGTGGAACGAGCGCGAGGACGACATGCCTGCCTTCGCGCAGACGACGGTGGCCCGTCTCAGCGCCGACCTTGAAGTGCTCCGCCAGCAGGGCTTCCGCCTTGCCGTCATCGATACGCCGCCTGCCATCACCATGGCGATCCAGAGCGTGATCCAGGTGGCCGAGCTGGTCGTCATCCCGACCCGCCCGAGCCCGCACGACCTTCGCGCCGTCGGCGCCACGGTCGACCTCTGCGAACGCGCGGGCAAGCCGCTCATCTTCGTCGTCAATGCCGCGACGCCGAAGGCCAAGATCACCTCGGAAGCTGCCGTCGCCCTTTCCCAGCACGGCACCGTCGCTCCCGTCACCATCCATCACCGCACCGATTTCGCCGCCTCGATGATCGACGGCCGCACGGTCATGGAAGTGGATCCGGGCGGCAAGTCCGCGAACGAAGTGCGCGAGCTTTGGGACTATATTTCGGACCGGCTCGAAAAGACCTTCCGCCGCAGCGTCTTCACCGCGCCCGGCGCGCCTGCGGCCGCCGCGCACAGCATGGCTGCACCCCGCCCGATCGGTGGCTTCGGCCGCCGCGTCGTCGGCCAGTAAGGCGAGGGAGGTGTGCGTACGATGACCGAACCCAAACCTTTCGCGTCCCTGTCTTCGGGCCTGCTTGCCCGGAAAGGCATGGCGAAGCCGGCGATGCGCCCGCAAAGCTACGGCGGCGGATCGCTCGACGATCTCGGCTGGAACGACATGGGCCATGCCCGTCCCGTTCCGCAAATGCCCTCTCCCTACGAGGCGCCGCACGACGAGCATGTGCCGAGCCCGATCTCCGCGCTGACGCCGATGAACGGCGACTACCGCGTCGAGGATGAAGAGGATTTCGAAACGCCGCAGGTGGTCGAGCAGCAGCGCGCCATAGAGGCGACCTTCGGCACCGAACCTGAAAGCCCGCTTTCCGTGAAGGTGAAGAAGCCGGCCCTTCCGGAGCCGGAGCCCGAAGTCGAGGCGGCGGCCGAGGAAGAACTGGTGCTGGACCCGCCGATCGAAGCCGAAGCCGAAGTCGAGGCGGCGCCTGAACCGCTTCAGCAGGAAGAACAGAGTTTCGAGCCCATCAGGCTCGAGGCGCCGGCGCCGGTCGCGAAGCTTCCGAAGAAGCCCCGCGGCATCGTGTCGAAGGCCAAGGAAAAGGCCGCCTTCACGCTTCGTCTGGACGGCAACCGTCACCTGAAGCTCCGGCTCGCCTGCGCGGTGAGCGGCCGTTCGGCCCAGCAGCTGGTAACGGAAGCTTTAGATGAGCTGCTGCAGTCTCTGCCCGAAGTCGAGGCCCTTGCCGAGCAATTGCCCGCCAAGAAGGCCCGGAATTAAACGTCTGGAGTTAAGACGATGAGGAAGAGTTCGCTGTTCAAGATGGCCGCTTCGCCGCTGGTGCTCGGCATCACGATGGTCGGCTGCACCACCGCCCAGACGACGGCGTTCCGCCCTGCGGCCTCAACGCCGAAAGAGGCGAGCGCGGCCGAACGGGCGGCGAAGTTCGCCGATCAGGCGATGCTTGCAGCGCAAAAGGGCGATCTCGCCCAGGCGCTTACCCATGCCGAACAGGCGGTCGAGGTGTCTCCGCGCGATGTCGGCTACCGGATGATCCTCGGCGACCTCTACCTCAAGAACGGCCGCTTCCTCTCGGCCAAGACCACCTTCAACGACGTGCTGACGCTCCATGAGGAGAATACGCGCGCCCGCTTCAACCTCGCGCTGTCGCAGATCGCGCTTGGCGAGCGGCATTCGGCGATGGTCCAGCTCGACCGGCTGTTGGAGACGCAATCGCCGGCCGATCTCGGCCTTGCCTATGCGCTGGCCGGTGCGCCTGAGCGCGCCATCGAAATGCTTGAGCAGGCCGCGCGTACGCCGGAGGCCAATGCCCGCGTACGCCAGAACCTAGCGCTTGCCTATGCGATCGCTGGCGACTGGAAGCGCGCGCGCAACACTGCCTCGCAGGATCTTTCGCCTGCCGACCTTCCCGCCCGCATGGAGGAATGGGCGGCGTTCGTGACGCCAAAGGCGAATTACGATCAGGTCGCGAGCCTCCTCGGCGTCACGCCGGCGGACGATCAGGGTCAGCCGACCCGCCTCGCGCTTGCGCCAGAGCCGGCTCAGCCGGTGCAGATGGCTGCAGTGGAGCAGCCCGCGGCTCCTGTTATCGAACCGCAGCCTGTCGCCGAAGCGCCGGTCGTGGAGCCGGCCGCCGCGCCGGAGCCTGCCAGGGTCGAGTATGCTTCGGCGGCCAAGTCGCTGATCGCGCCGCAGCCGGCCGTGCAGAAGGCCGCGCTTCCGGCTTCCGCTCCGGTAGCCGCGTTCAAGCCGGCCGCCGCGAAGCAGAGCCTTGAGCCAAAGAAGACCGGCACCAGCCGCTACGTCGTCCAGCTCGGCGCCTACAAGTCGCCCGCGCTCGCCGCGGCCGCCTGGACCTCGGTCGCCAAGCGCTACGGCCTCAATGCCTATTCGCCGATGCGGGCGACGGTGCAGCTGCCCGGCAAGGGCACGTTCCACCGCCTGTCGGCCTCGGGCTTTGCAAGCCAGGCCGAAGCGCTTCGCGCCTGCCAGAATGTGAAGGCCAAGGGCGGCGCCTGCTTCGTCCGCAATGCCGCCGGCGACTCGCCGATCCGGCTCGCTTCGCGCTAAGCTATAGTTTCGCGGGGAACGGGCGGTGTCGGAGCGATCCGGTGCCGCCTTTTCTTTAGCGACGGTCCCGCGTCAGCACGTCAAGGCAGGCCATGCGAAGGGCGACGCCGTTTTCGACCTGCTCAGTGATGGCGGAGCGCTCCGGATCGTCGGCGACACTGCTTTCGATCTCGACGCCGCGGTTCATCGGGCCGGGGTGCATCACCAAAGCGTCGGGCGCGGCATGGCGCAGGCGCTCCCAGGTGAGGCCGTAGAGCGCATGGAAATCGCCGAGCGAGCCCGCCACCGCTTCCTCCATCCGCTCGCGCTGGATGCGGAGCATCATCACTACGTCGGCTCCCGCGATGCCCTCGTTGAAATCGGTGAAGGCGGGGATGCCGTCGAGGCGCCCGTCCTTCGGCAGCAGCATCTCCGGGCCGACCACGCGCACTTCCGCGCCGAGCATCGGCAGCAGCTTCAGGTTCGACCTAGCCACGCGGCTGTTAAGGATGTCGCCGCAGATCGCGACCTTCAGTCCCTCGATCCGCCCCTTGCGGCGCCGCATGGTGAGGGCGTCGAGCAAGGCCTGGGTCGGGTGCTCGCCACGCCCATCGCCCGCATTGATGACAGGGCAGTCCATCACCGCCGCCACATCCCGCGCGGCGCCGTCCTGCTCGTGGCGGATGACGAGGATGTCCGGCCGCATCGCGTTCAGCGTCAGCGCTGTGTCGATGAGACTCTCGCCCTTCTTCACGCTGGAGGCGGCGACATGGAAGTTCGCCACCTGTGCGCCGAGCCTTTTGCCCGCAATCTCGAAGGAGAAGAGCGTCCGCGTTGAATTTTCGAAGAAGGCGTTGACCTGCGTCAGGCCCGCCAGCCGGTCGTCCTGCTTTCGCCGCCCCCTGTTGAAGGCGATCCATTGCTCCGCCTCGTCGAGGAGAAAACGGATATCGTCTGCTGAAAGACCCTCGATGCCGAGGAGGTGGCGGTGCGGAAAGGCCGTCATCGAAGCCGGGGTCTAGCCCCGGCTCCGGCAATGCTCAAGGCCGCTAGCGGCGGAGGCGCTTCGTCTTGAATTTGGAGATGCTGCCGTCCGGCCGCGCGATGCAATCATAGGAGCGGCGCTGATAGGCCCGGTCGTAGCGAGAACCCCATTGGCCATATTGCGCCACCGGCTCGATATAGCCGCGGACCCGGAGGTTGCGGCGGCCCTTCGGCCTGACGTCCACAACGCTTGCGCTGCCGTAGCGGGCGGCCTGGATGCGACAGGCGCCGACCCCCAGGCTTTCGCGGGTGCCGCGAAGCATCTGGGACACCGCCGTCACCGCCTCGGCGGCAGCCGCGGCGCCACGTTCAATGTCTCCGGCGACGCCGCCCTGAGGCGGATAATATTGGCCCTGGGCCGGAGCGGAGACGATCAGTGCTCCGACCGCAGCGGCGAGAAAGGGTAAGGATCTCTTATGCATGGCGAATTCCTCTTGGAGAAGAAAGCTTCGCCGCCGATCCTGTTCCGCTTCCGTTTTACCAGCGCTGAATGCCTCTAGCCCATGGTGAGGGCGTCGATCGCGCCCTGCAGGATGTAGGCGGCGGCCATCTTGTCGACCAGCTCGGCGCGGCGGGCACGGCTCGCGTCGGCGTCTAGGAGAGTGCGGGTGACGGCCTGTGTCGACCAGCGTTCGTCCCAAAGGAGGATCGGGAGGCCAATTTGCTCCAGATTGCGTGCGAAGGCGCGGGTGGATTGGGTGCGCGGGCTCTCGCTGCCGTCGAGGTTCAGCGGCAGGCCGATGACGAAGCCCGCCGCCCGCTGCGCCTCGGCAAGCTGCCTGATCTTCGCCAGATCCACCGTGAACTTGGCGCGGTGGATGAGCTCGGCCGGGGTGGCGATGGTCCAGCCCGCATCGCAGAGCGCGACGCCAATCGTTTTGGTGCCGACATCCAGCCCCATCAGCCGCCCGCCGTTCGGCAGCGCGTCGCGAAAGGCGGGGGCGCTGGCGGTGATCACTGCTTGATGAAGCTCGCGAGGCGCCTTTCGGCGTCGGCCCGGACGTTCCGCCAGAACAGGGCGTAGTCGTAGACGTGATAGTTGTTGCCGGGGAGCACATAGGGGCCGAGGTCCGGTGCATCCTCACCGATGAGCAGGAAGCCGCGAATGTCGCATCGGGCGGGGACGCCGGGCGCCTTCAGCTCTGCGTCGGTCAGCTCCGCATTGGGTACCAAAGTGCCGAGATTGGACGTAGCGGGCGCTTCGCCGCCGGACGTGCCGGTCAACGGATTGACGCAAACCATCGGCGATCCGGCGCGGGAAATGCCGGTGGGGCCGCTGGAAGCGTCGTAAACCTCCGTCACCATCTGCGGGTCGGCGGGCTCGGCGAAGCTCTGCCAGCTTAAAATGCAGCCCGCCTGCTCCGCCGTCTCGCAGGCCGGGAGACCGAGTCCCGGCAAGTCCGCAGTCTTCGAGATCGGCCAACCCACCACATAGGCCGCGGCCACCCGCTTCGCTTCGGGCGACTTGCCGATCCTTTCCTGGATCAGGCGGAGGAGGTGGAGGCTGCCCTGGCTGTGCGCGGCAAGGATGATCGGGTGGTCCTTCGGCGCTTGGCCCAGGAAGGCGTCATAGGCCGCGACCACGTCGCGATAGGCGAAATCGAGCGCCTTCTGCGCGTCCGCCTTGGTGGTGAGGAAGGCGCCCATCGTCGCCTGCCGATATTTGGGCGCCCAGATCTCGCCGACATTGTTGAAGGCGCTCGCCTGATTCCGCACGAACAGGCGCGCCCGCTGCTGCGATTCCTCATCGGTGACGGGTGCGTTCCACCGGCCGCGTTCGAGGAAGGAGGTCGGATGGATGAAGAAAACGGAGGCTTTCGGCTCAGCGCCGCGCTCGATGCCCTGCGGCACCCACAAGGCCGGATTGTCGGCGATATCGGGCCGGGCGATCCACATCGACGCGTCGGCATAAGTGGCGCCTTCCGGCTGCGGCACTTCCTCGAATACTGCGGTCGGCACGAGCGCGGTCTTCATCAGCTCGTTGCCGAACAGGCGGTAGACGAGCGCGCCTGCAAGCACGAGCACGATCAAGCCCGCAATGATCCACAAGAAACGCCGTGCCAGCATCCGCTGCTCCCAAAGGTCGAGGGGCCCTACATCAGCATCCTTGCGGTTTGCGCAACCCTCCGCCTTGAAGGAGAGAGGGGCGGATGCTAGCGGGCCCTCCCATGTCCGTAGACGCAGCAACAGTCCGCCACGTCGCCAAGCTCGCCCGCATCGCCGTCAGCGATGGCGAGGTGGAGGCGCTCGTTCCCGAGCTTAACAACATCCTCGGCTGGATCGAGCAATTGCAGGAAGTGGACGTGGCCGGCGTCGAGCCGATGACCGCGGTCATCCCCAACACGCTCCGCCTCCGCGCCGATGAGGTGACCGACGGTGGCAAGCGCGACGAGGTGCTGAAGAACGCGCCCGTCGCCGAACATGGCTTCTTCGCCGTTCCGAAGGTGATCGAATAGTGACGGCCCTTACCGATCTCGGCGTCGCTGCGATCCGCGACGGCGTCCGCAATGGCGATTTCTCGGCGCGCGAAGTGGCCGAGGCGTTCAACGCCAATGTCGCGAAGGCGAAGACGCTGAATGCCTTCGTAATCGACACGCCCGAACATGCGCTAGCCGCGGCCGAGCAGGCGGACAACGATCGCGCCTCCGGCAGCCTGAAGCCGCTGTCCGGCGTGCCGCTCGGCATTAAGGACCTGTTCGCCACAAAGGGCTACCAGACCACCGCCGGCTCCAACATGCTCGGCGGCTTCGAGCCGACCTACGAATCCACCGTCAGTGGGAAATTGTTCGAGGCGGGCGCGGGCATGCTCGGCAAGCTCAACATGGACGAGTTCGCCATGGGCTCGTCGAACGAGACCAGCGCCTATGGCAACGTCATCTCGCCCTGGCGGCGGAGCGACGGCGGCAATGCGGCGCTAACCCCGGGCGGCTCCTCGGGCGGGTCGGCCGCCGCGGTGGCCGCGCGGCTAGCGCCGGGCGTCACCGGCACCGATACGGGCGGCTCGATCCGCCAGCCCGCCGCCTTCGTCGGCATCACCGGCATGAAGCCCACCTACGGCCGCTGCTCCCGCTACGGCATGGTCGCTTTCGCCTCCTCGCTTGACCAGGCGGGGCCGATGGCGCGGGACGTCCGCGACTGCGCGATCATGCTCGAAGCGATGAGCGGCTTTGACCCGAAGGATTCCACTTCGCTCGACTTGCCGGTGCCGCAGTGGGAGGCGAACCTCTCCAGCGACATTCGCGGCAAGCGCATCGGCATCCCGAAGGAATATCGCATTGAGGGCGTGCCGGAGGAGATCGACGCCGTCTGGGAGCAGGGCATCCAGTGGATGAAGGATGCGGGGGCGGAGATTGTCGAGGTCTCGCTGCCGCATACCAGATATGCGCTTCCCACCTACTACATCATCGCGCCCGCCGAGGCGTCGTCGAACCTCGCCCGCTATGACGGTGTTCGCTATGGCCTTCGTCAGAACCCCGACAGCGGCGGCCTCGCCGAAATGTATCAGGCGACCCGCGCCGCCGGCTTTGGCGCCGAGGTGAAGCGCCGGATCATGATCGGCACCTATGTGCTCTCGGCAGGCTTTTACGACGCTTATTTCAACCAGGCGCAGAAGGTGAGGGCGCTGATCGCCCGCGACTTCGAAAGGGTGTGGGGCGAATGTGACCTCCTGCTGACGCCAACCGCCCCGTCCGCTGCCTTCGCGCTCGGCGAGAAATCGAACGATCCGATCGCCATGTATCTGAACGACGTCTTCGCCGTGCCGGCGAGCCTCGCCGGCCTTCCAGCCATCTCCGTGCCCGCCGGCCTCGACAAGCAGGGCTTGCCCCTGGGCCTCCAGATCGTCGGCAAGGCCCTCGACGAGCAGGGGGTTATGAACGCCGGCCTCGCCTTCGAGGAACGCGCCGGCTTCACGCACCGCGCGGAGGCATGGTGGTAAATCTTCTGATCGATTTTGTCGGTTGGTTTTTCGTCGAGCTGCTTTTCGGCAGCAACAAAGAAGATAGAGACACAAAGCCGGAGCCTCTTCCGGCAGTGAAGCAGGTTGAAGATGACCGACAGTAGCTACCGCATCCAGGGCGCGACGGGCGAATGGGAGGTCGTGATCGGCCTCGAGGTCCATGCGCAGGTGACGTCGAAGGCGAAGCTCTTCTCGGGCGCCGCGACCGAGTTCGGCGCGGAGCCGAACACGCAGGTGAGCCTCGTCGACGCGGCGCTTCCCGGCATGCTGCCCGTCCTCAACGGCGAGTGCATCCGGCAGGCGGTGCGGACCGGCATGGCGCTTGAGGCGAAGATCAATCGCTGGTCGCGCTTCGACCGGAAGAATTATTTCTACGCCGATCTTCCGCAGGGCTATCAGATCTCGCAGCTCTACCATCCTCTGGTGGGCGAGGGCGAAATCCGCATCCTCCTCGACGAGAAGGACGAGAATAGCGCCAAAACCGTCGGCATCGAGCGCATCCATGTCGAGCAGGATGCGGGCAAGCTGATGCATGACCAGCACCCGAGCTTCTCCTATGTCGATCTCAACCGGTCCGGCGTTGCACTGATGGAGATCGTGTCGAAGCCGGACATGCGTTCTCCTGAAGAAGCAGGCGCTTACGTCCGGAAGCTGAGATCAATCCTTCGCTATGTCGGCAGCTGCGACGGCAATATGGAGCAGGGGTCGATGCGTGCCGACGTCAACGTGTCGGTCCGGAAACCCGGCGAGGAATTCGGCACCCGCACCGAAACGAAGAACGTCAACTCCGTTCGCTTCATCATGCAGGCGATTGAATATGAGGCCCGCCGTCAGGTGGACCTCATCGAGGATGGCGGAACGGTGGTTCAGGAAACCCGCCTGTTCGATCCCGACAAGGGCGAAACACGGAGCCTACGTTCCAAGGAAGACGCGCACGATTATCGCTATTTCCCGGACCCGGACCTGTTGCCGCTGGAATTGAGCGACGACTTCCTCGAGGAATGCCGCGCCAGCCTGCCCGAGCTGCCCGACGCCAAGCGCCGCCGCTACGAGCAGGAGCTTGGCCTTTCGGCGTACAATGCGTCGGTGCTCACCGCCGAGGTAGAAACCGCCCGCTGGTTCGAGGAACTGCTCGCCGCCACCGGCAAGGCGGGGCCGGAGATCGGCAAGGCGGCGTCCAATTGGGTCATCTCCGACCTGTTCGGCGCCTTGAACCGGCTCGGCAAGAGCATTGAGGAAAGCCCGGTCAGCCCCGCCCAGGGCGCGGAGCTCTTAAGCCTCGTCGCCGACGGCACGCTCTCCGGCACGCTCGCCAAGCAGGTGTTCGAGATCATGCTCGAAACAGGCGACGATCCGGCGAAGATCGTCGAGGAGCGCGGCCTCAAGCAGACCAGCGACACGGGCGAGATTGAGAAGGTGATTGCCGGCGTGCTTGAAGCCAATGCCGACAAGGTCGCGGAATATCGCAGCGGTAAGGACAAGCTGTTCGGCTTCTTCGTCGGCCAGACGATGAAGGCCATGGGCGGCAAGGCGAATCCCGGCGTCGTTAACGACCTTCTGAAAAAAGCCCTGAGTTAAAACACTTAGGCGAAATTCTGTTCAGCCACGGTTAGGAACGCAGCCGTTAGGGATGCGTTTCCCACCCACGCCTAAACTGTGCCTACCGTTCCCGAACGAGCGGGGGCCGTGACAGGAGGATGCCATGCGCAGGCGTGCCTTGATTCTGCTTACCGCCGGCGCGATGGCGCTCGGCGGCTGCGTCCAGACCCGGCAGTTCGCCGATGTCCAGTTCCAGCCGCCGCAGGGCGACTACGATCTTCTTCTGATGCGGCCCGATGTCAGTGTCGGTGAAGTCACCGCGGGCGGGCTCGTTCAGCCGCGCGCCGACTGGACCGAAACCGCGCGCGCCCATCTCCTGCAGGCGCTCCGGGCGCAGCAGACCGCGCGGGGCGGCCGCACCCTCGTCGCCGAGACGCGTGAATCGATCCCCGGCGTCAATCCGCAGACGGTCGCCGATCTCGAGCGGCTCCACTCTGCGGTCGGCAATTCGATCGCGCTTCACAAATATATGGGCGCCGACTTGGCTACGAAGCGCGGCCGGAGCCTCGACTGGACGTTGGGGCAGGAGGCGGTGCGCCTCGGCCAGGCGACCGGCATGGATTACGCGCTGTTCCTCTACGCGCAGGACAGCGTCGCCTCGTCCGAGCGTGTGGCCCTCCAGGTGCTCGGCATCGCCGGCTGCTTCATCGGCTTCTGCGCGCCTCAGGGCGGCGGCGGCCAGATGGCCTATGCTTCGCTCGTCGATTTGAAGACCGGCGATGTCGTCTGGTTCAACGTGCTCCAGACCGGAAGCCAGCTTCCCGGCGTCGCGTTCGGCGACATCCGCACGCCGCAGGGCGCCGCGCAGATGGTGGATCGCCTGATCGGCCGCATGAAGGCCGGCAAGGAAGTGCGGAGGGCGCAGGCGCGATGAACGAGATGAATCTTACCCGCCGCTCCATCCTCGGCGGCTTCGGCTGCGCCTGCTGCATGGGAATGGTCGGTGCCGCGCAGGCGCGCGTGACGCCAGCCGAAGTCGATCCGATGATCGGACCCGGCCACCGGCCGACCGACAAGGACGAGCAAGGCATGTGGCAGCTCTACGAGCGGGCCGAGCGCGACATTGCGGATTCCAACCTGCTCATCAAGGATCCGGGCCTCACCCGCTACCTCGGCGGCCTTGCCGAGAAGGTCGGCGGCCCGACCGCGAAGGACATGCGCGTCTACCTGGCGCACATCCCCGAATTCAACGCATTCATGGCGCCCACCGGCTTCATGGTGGTCTTCACCGGCCTTCTCACCCGCATGCGGGACGAGGCGCAGCTTGCCGGTGTGATCGGGCACGAGGCTGGCCACTTCCTCCGCCGCCACCATATCCGCGGCTGGCGCGACACGAAGCGGAAGAGCGATATCCTTACCGTTCTGTCGATGGGTGCCGGTTTGGGCGGCGCCGCGACCGGTGCTTATCTCGGTGACTGGGTCCGGCTTGCGGGCATGGGGACCATCTTCTCGCTCGCCGCCTACAGCCGCCACATGGAGGCGGAAGCCGACGCGCTCGGATTGAAGCAGATCGCCCGCGCCGGCTACGATCCCAATGCCATGCCTGAAACCTGGGAGCAGCTGATCGGCGAGATGCGCGCCACCGCGCGTATGCGGCGGAAGCTGCCGCGCCGCGAAGGCTCGCTCCTCGCGACGCACCCGGCGCCGCAATCGCGCATGACCGACCTTCGCATCTCCGCGCAGGAGGTGAGGGGGCTCGGCACCGGCGCGGACCGCGGCAAGGACCGCTACATCCGAGCGCTCGGTGCGCACCGGAAGACGCTGCTCGAGGATCAGGTGAAGCTGAACGACCCGGGCGGCAGCCTCTACATCCTGAATAGCCTCGCCGCCGACGGCTGGAACGGCCTTCTCCGCTTCTATGAGGGCGAGGTTTGGCGGCTTCGCGGCGAGAAAGGCGATAATCAGCGCGCTGCCGAAGCCTACGCCGCCGCGATCGCCTATCCCGATGCGCCGCCGGATGCGTGGCGCTCGCATGGTTATGCCCTCATCAAGATGGGCAGGGGCGATGAGGGGCGCCGCGCGCTTCAGCGTTATCTCGCTATGGCGCCGAATGCGCCTGACGCGCCGATGGTCCGGCAGACGGTTGGACTCTAAGGGAGGACAAATATGCGGAAACTACTCGCTTCATTCGTCGCCCTCTCGTTGCTCGCCGGCTGCTCAAGCGGCGTTGGTAGCGGCCTCGGCGGCATCGGCACCTATTATCGCCTCATCAAGCCGCAGCCGCGCACCGTCGCACGCGGCACGATGATCGTTCAGCCGACCATTGCCTGGAACCAGATCCCGCGGGGTCCCTACGACATCTCGCGGGAAGAGAATTGGACCCTCAACGGGCCTTATCTCGACGGCCTCTCATTCATCGGCGGCCTCGGCAATAACGAGCGGATCGTCTACCAGCGCCGGAAGGCGGACCGGAAGGTGCCGAATTTCTATTCGAACATGACCCCGCAGGACATCGCGGACATGATCGAAAGCTTCTACATGATTCGCGCAGGCTCGGTGCGGTTCGACGTGACCGCGCTCCAGCCGCGGGCGTTCCTCGGCCAATCGGGCTTCCAGTTCGACTATAACCACCTCGGCGGCGACGAGGTCGAGCGGCAGGGAAGGGCGGTCGGCGCCATCATCAACGGCCGCCTCTATCTCGCGCTCTTCGACGCGACGAAGCTTCATTATTACGGAGCGGGCATCGGCGAGTTCGAACGGATCGTTCAGTCGGCGCGCCTCCGCCGCTGAACCTTCTCTCCTTGCCCTTGCGGAAGAGGCTGTTATAGGAGCCGCCGACCGGCGGCCCGGCGGGCGTGGCGGAACTGGTAGACGCGCTGGATTTAGGTTCCAGTATCGAAAGATGTGGGGGTTCGAGTCCCTTCGCCCGCACCAGCCGCCAAGACTCAAGGCCGTCCAGTGGACGGCCTTGGCTGGCGGCTCCCCGAGCGCAAGCGAGAGGGCGACCCGAAGTTCCGCTAGAGAAATCCTTGAAGTGAAGGTTTGAGCATCGAAATGCAGACTGTCGAGACGTTGAACGAGGGCCTGAAGCGCGCCTACAAGATCACCATTCCGGCCAAGGACATCGACGCCAAGGTCGATGGCGAGCTGAAGAAGATCGCGCCGCAGATCCGTATGCCCGGCTTCCGCCCCGGCAAGGTGCCCGCCAATCTCGTCCGCAAGATGCACGGCGAAGCGCTGCAGCAGCAGGCGCTCGAAACTGCGGTCCAGGAAGGCGTCCAGAAGCTGATGACGGAGAAGAAGCTCCGTCCGGCGATGCAGCCTGCCGTGAACCTCGAGGAAAGCGGCGACGGCAAGGATGCGGTCGTTACCGTCGAGCTTGAGACCCTCCCCGACGTTCCGGCACCGAAGATTGACGGCCTGAAGCTCGAGCGGCTGAGTGTCGAACCCGGCGAAGATGCCGTCAACGATGCGCTGAACCAGATCGTTCAGGGCCAGAAGAGCTTCGATCCCGCCCCCGCCAAGCACAAGGCGCAGAAGGGCGACCTCGTGATCATGGACTTCGTCGGCAAGGTCGATGGCGAGGCGTTCGAAGGCGGCACGGGCGAAGGCATGTCGGTCGAGATCGGCTCCGGCCGCCTCATTCCCGGCTTCGAGGATCAACTGATCGGCGTGAAGGCGAACGAGCAGCGCACGCTGAACGTCACCTTCCCGGAAGATTACAACGTCGACCACCTGAAGGGTAAGCCGGCGACGTTCGATGTCACCGTGAACGAGGTGCAGACGCCGCGCGAGACCAAGGCGGACGATGAATTCGCCAAGGCCATGGGCCTCGAAGGCATCGACCAGCTCCGCGAACTCATCAAGGGTCAGCTTTCCCAGGAGCTGAACGGCCTTACCCGCACCCACATGAAGCGGAAGCTGCTCGACCAGCTCGCCGCGGACCACGACTTCCCTGTGCCGCCGTCGATGGTCGATGCCGAATTCAACCAGATCTGGGCGCAGCTCGAACATGAAGCGAGCCACGAGGCCGATCCGGAAGCCGCCCGCAAGGAAATGGAAGCCGAGCGCGAAGATTATCGCGCCATCGCCGAGCGCCGCGTGCGCCTCGGCCTGCTCCTCTCCGAAATCGGCCAGCAGAACGGCGTTGAAGTCTCCCAGCAGGAGATGAACCAGCTCATCATGCAGGCGGCGCAGCAATATAAGCCCGCCGACCGCGAGCGCTTCGTTCAATATGTCCGCCAGGAGCCGATGGCTGCCGCGCAGCTCCGCGCGCCCTTGTTCGAAGACAAAGTCGTCGACTTCCTCTTCTCCAAGGCCGAGATCAGCGACCGCACCGTGACCCGCGCCGAGCTTGAGGCGGAGATCGAGGCCGACGTCGACGGCCACGTTCACGGCCCCGACTGCAACCATGATCACGATCATGGCCATGCCAAGCCGAAGGCGAAGAAGGCCGCGGCCAAGAAGGCGGACGAAAAGCCTGCCGCCAAGGCCGCCGAGGACAAGCCTGCCAAGAAGGCAACCCCGAAGAAGGCGGAGGCCGAAGCGCCTGCCAAGGAAGCCAAGGCTGAAAAGCCCGCCAAGGCGGAAAAGGACAAGCCCGCCGCCAAGAAGGCTCCGGCCAAGAAGAAGGCCTGAACCTTGCCCAGCCGCCGCCTTTCTTCCTAAGAGGGGCGGCGGGCGAATGGGGGTGGCATGACGAACGGCGACACGGACGGACTAAGGATCGCCGTCCTTCTTCCCTGCTATAATGAGGAAGCGGCGATCGCGCAGACGGTCGAGGCCTTCCGCGCCGCTTTGCCGGCCGCCCAAATCTACGTTTACGACAATAACAGTCGCGATCGGACCCGTGAGGTCGCCGCGGCCGCGGGCGCGATCGTCCGTACCGAGCGGATGCAGGGGAAGGGCCATGTCGTCCGCCGCATGTTCGCCGATATCGAGGCCGACATCTATGTGATGGCCGACGGGGACGCGACCTACGACGCCTCCGCCGCGCCCGATCTCGTCCGCCGTCTCGTCGACGAGCGGCTCGACATGGTGGTCGGCGCGCGGAGGAGCGAGGTCGAGGAGGCCTATCGCCGCGGCCATCGGCTCGGCAACCGGCTCTTCACCGGCATTCTCGCAAGTCTGTTCGGCCGCACCTTCAGCGACATCTTCTCGGGCTACCGCGTCTTTTCTCGCCGCTTCGTCAAAAGCTTCCCGGCCCTGTCACGCGGCTTCGAGACCGAAACAGAAATCAGCGTCCATGCGCTGGAGCTTGCCATGCCCGTGGGCGAGGTCGTCACCGCCTATGGCGCCCGCCCGGAAGGCTCGGAATCGAAGCTTTCCACCTATCGCGACGGCTGGCGGATCATGCGGACGATCCTCCACCTGTTCCGCATCGAGCGCCCCGTCCTCTTCTACGGCGGCTTCGGCTTAGCGCTTGCGGCGTTCGCAGTGGTGCTCGGCATCCCGCTCGCCATAACTTATGCCGAAACCGGCCTCGTGCCGCGCTTCCCCACCGCCATCCTCATCACCGGCCTGATGATCGTTGCCTTCATGAGCTTCATGTGCGGCCTCATCCTCGACACCGTCGTCCGCGGCCGCCGCGAGGTGAGGCGCCTCCATTATCTGAGCCTCCCGGCGGTGGGAGAGGGGCGGGACTAGCCGTCGTCGGCTTCGACCGAGGGTACGAAGCTAAGCTGAGCGAAGCGCCAGGCGCGCTCCTTGTCGCCTGGCCAGATTGCCTCCAGGTCGATTGGGAGGTCCGGTGGGCGGCCGACGATCTGCGCCCGGATGACGCGGCCCGTTTCGCGGAGCCGCACCGGCGCGCCCGGGAACAGCCGCTCCAGCTCGTCCTTCAACTGCTGCGCCTCGTCCGACACTTCGTCCTTTTCGAGCGTCCGCGGCGCGCCGTCGATGAGCTCGGCCGTAGAGGCCCTCAACTCGCTGATCCCGTCTTTGAGGATACCGAACGAGATGAAGCCGGCCGCAGCCGCATCCGCCCACCAGAGGCCGAAGCCGATGCCGATCACCCCGCCGATCGCGGCGAGCCCGGTCATCCAGTCCGCCTTCTGCATGTCGGCGTCGGTGTGCAGCACCTTGTCATTGATCGTCCGCGCGACAGGGAGCTTCATCCGGCCGAGGATCATCGAGGGGATGGTGCTCCACAAAAGAACCGCGATCATCGGCCAGCCCATCCAGATGTCGCGGCCGAAGACCCGCATCGTGCCCACCGTCGGATGCTCCGCCATGACGAGCGTCATCACCGCTTCGAATAGGAGGTAGAGGCCCATCAGGGTCAGTGCCACGGCCGAGACGACGAAGGCGACGCCGTTTACCCTGTCGAAGCCGAACGGGAAAGCCTCAGTCGAATGCTTGCGTTCAAAACGGGCGGATAGAAGAAAAACGAGGGGTGGGATGAAGCCAAGCATGTCCTCGATCCACACGGTCTTCATCGCCTGACTGGAGCCCATGACGAGGGCCATCAGAGGAACGACGGTGACAAGCCAGGCGAGCGTCCAATATTCGAGCTTTTTCGCACGCGCAATCCCGGCTTCGACATGGGGCGGATACTCGCGGCTCATTGCGCCTCCGGGGCGACGTTCCGCGCTTCCCGCTCTACCAGCCCGATCCAGGCATTCTCCCCGTTCATCATGACGGGCGCGAGGTGAAACTCCACCTTCTTGTGCATCTCGCGGCGCAGGGGCGGCCCGATGGTGACTAGCCGCGCCCATGGGCTTTTCTTTTCAAACCGGCCGATGACGAGGTCGAGGTCGCCTTCCTCAAGCCGGTTGAGCAGCGGCTCGGCATCGCCGCGCACGATCCGCGGCTCGGCACCGGTCCGGACGCTGATCGCCTGAAGCAGCCGCGCCGCCTCTGAGCCGTCACCCGCTTCCCCCAGGGGAGCGACGAGGCCGACGCGAAAGCTCTTCTCGCCCTGGACGCGCTTCAGCGTGCCCTCTGGATCGCGCGGATAGTCACCGCACGATGTGGCGAGAAGCACCGCTAAAATACTGGAAACCTTCAATCTCATTTCGGCCACAGAACGCTGTGTCGGTGGCGCTGTTCCGTAAAGGCATTTGTTCAATACCTGCGGGAACTACTTAGGACTGCGGCCGTTGAGCGGCCATGAAGTTCGAAAACGTACAAAATGAATATCTTAGCCGAGGCTTCGTGCGTCCAGGCGCGGCCGTTTCCAGTCGGCAGCGCCCAAACACGTACCGTGCCGGAAAGCCGCGCCGGGTCCTGCCTCTGGCGTTCCTTGCGGTCGTTGCCACTGTTTCGGCCATGGCAATGGCGGGTGAGTTCTTCGACGATGTCTCCGGCGACCGCTACGCGGTCGAGATCCTCCGCGACGCTCTTCGCAGCTGAGGCTTGAAGCCTCTCCGTCTCAGAATACCCGCGTCAGCCCGATCGTGAACTGCTTATAATTGTAGGCCAGCCCTGACGTGGTCGGCGTCTCGCTGTAGAGGAACGAAGCGTTGAACGCCCATTTGCCCCGCGCGGGGCTGGTGAACTGCGTGTTGAAGTAGCTCGATCGCCGCCAGTCTTGCTCCGAATCCCGCTGCGTGCCGATGCCCGCGGCGACGAGGTAGCGCCAACCCTCGACTTGGCGCCTCAGCTGCAGGACCGGCAGGATCTGAGCATACCAGCGGGGGGAGTAGTAATCGAACTCGCGCGGATCGCTGTTGCGGAAAAGACGGGTTCGGATCTGGCCGCTAAGGCCCCATTCCGGCTCGATCACGTGCACATAATTCGCCCGAAGATGGGTGCGGACATTGTCGCCGCTGAATTCCTGCACACCTCCCAACAGGGTGAAGGTGTTGCGATCGTCCACCGGCAGGTCAACGGCCGCGCCGGCGAAGGTGTAATAGATGCCGCGCTTCAGGCCCTGTGGCGTCTCGACGATCTCCCGCTCGATGAAATATTCCTGCCGTACCGGTGCATTATTGTGGATCGCGGCGGCGCCAAGCACCGTGTCGCCATCCGTCCCGATCCGGCCGTTCCAGTTCCAGTCGCCGCTCCGGTCGGCGCCGCGGAGATAGACGCGCTCGCGCTCGCGGCGGCCCTGGCCAAACGGGTCGAACCAGGCCTTCTCGATACGGACGCCCTGATAGCGGTCGGGCGCTTCATACCGCCAATCGAGGTTCAGGCCGAGGCGTACGACGCCAGTTTGGTCGGCATCGCCGGAGAGGAACAGGTCCATGCCGGCAGCGCCGGAAGGCGCCGCTTCGGTCTTCCCTGCGGTCTGGCCCGCCGCCGCCTGCGCGGACAGCAGCAGAAACGCGGCTAAAGACGCTTTTGAACCGATCATTTGGTACCCCATTTCTTGGTGCGGCCCATCATCTCCGCCACATAGCCCCAGACGCAGACGGGCTGCATGGCGAGCGTGTAGACGAAGAGATAGAAGAACAGGCCGCCGAAATTGTGCCGGAGCTCGATGCCTTGCTTGCGAACCATGCGGGTCTGAACGCGGTAGATAACGATGTTCCAAAGCCCGGCGAGCGGAAGCACGGCGAGCGTCAGCGGGCCGGCAATCCAATAGATGCCGAAGAAGATCGCAGCGATGATGCCGGGGATGAAGATGAAGGTGAAGGCAAGGTCGAGCGGCAGGAACAGGAGATTCCACCAGATGAACATGGTCGACATCCGCCGCTTGAACAGCAGATCCTCATGGTGGTGCAGCGCCTCGATCATGCCCCGCGACCAGCGTTTCCGCTGAAGCGCGAACTGCCGGAAGGTGGTGGGCGCGTTGGTGAAGACGACCGCATCCTCGGCGTAGCCAATGCGGTAATCCTTCTTGAGGAGCGCCCAGGTGAGGACGATGTCCTCGCCGACGCATTCGGGCCAGCCGCCGACCGCCTCCAGCGCTTCGCGGCGATAGATCGAAAAGGCGCCCTGCGCGACGAGCGTGCCGTGATACATGCTTTGCATTCGCTTAACCGCCGCGATGCCGTGGAAGTAGTCCCACTCCTGCGCGCCAGTGATGAGGTTCCGGCGCGCATTCCTGACCAGCACCGCGCCTGCAACCGCGGCCGTTTCCGGCGGGTCGGACAGCAGCCGCTCGACAATATCGGTGAGCGCGTCCTGCCGGAGGTGGGAGTCGCCGTCGATCGTGACGATCAGGCCGTGGCTCGCCTCCCTTAAACCTTCGTTCAGCACCACCGATTTGCCGCGGTTCGCCGGGAAATCGAGCACCCTTACCGTCGTCGACGGTGAGAAGATCAGCCGCTTGCTGGCTGCCTCCGCGAATTTCACGGTCCGATCGGTCGAGCCGTCGCTCAGCACCAGGATTTCAATGGCCCCGAGGTAATCCTCATTGGCGAGGCTCGCCAGCGTGTGCGCGATTGCCTCCTCCTCCTGATAGGCGGCGATGAGGACGGTGACACCCGGATAGAAAGGCTGTGGCGCCCGCGGCGGCCTGCGGTCGAGCAGCAGCGACGTCACCAGGAAGGCGTTCATGAAGCCCGGCACATAGGCAACGAAGGTCACCGCCACGAGCGCGAACAGCGGATGCGTCGCGGCGCCGAGGTCGATCTTCCACCGATCGGAAACCCAGATGCTGAACATCGTCCATGCGAACGCCACGAAAAGAGCGATCGCGAACTTCGTCCGGACGGAAATGCGCACG
>NZ_DASWTN010000003.1:0-56249 GCF_036402135.1 Allosphingosinicella sp.
ATGGGCTCTGCCTATGGCGAGAGCGAAAAGGCGCTTCGCGAAGTGTTCGAGAACGCGACTCAGAGTGCGCCCTCGATCATCTTCATCGACGAGGTGGACTCGATTGCGCCCAAACGAGGCCAGGTTTCGGGCGAAGCGGAAAAGCGCCTTGTCGCGCAGCTGCTGACCCTGATGGACGGGCTGGAACCTCGCGCGAACCTGGTCGTGATCGCCGCTACCAACCGGCCGGAGGCGATCGACGAGGCGCTGCGTCGACCGGGCCGCTTCGACCGGGAGATTGTGATCGGCGTTCCGGACGAGAATGGCCGGCGCGAGATCCTCGCCATCCACACACGCGGCATGCCGCTGGACGGCGGCGTCAGCCTGCCCGAGCTTGCTCGGCGGACCTACGGCTTCGTCGGCGCGGACCTTGCAGCGCTGACGCGTGAGGCGGCGATCGAAGCGGTGCGGCGCATCATGCCGAAGATCAACCTCGAAGAGGGAACCATCCCGCCGGAGGTGCTGGAGACACTGTCCGTCACCGGCGCCGATTTCGAGGAGGCGCTGAAGCGGGTGCAGCCGTCCGCCATGCGCGAAGTGATGGTGCAGGCTCCGAACGTTCGCTGGGAAGATGTGGGCGGCCTCGACGATGCGGCCGAGCGCCTGCGCGAAGGCGTCGAGCTGCCGCTGAAGGACCCGGACGCGTTCAAGCGGCTCGGCATCCGGCCCGCCAAGGGTTTCCTGCTCTACGGTCCGCCGGGGACGGGTAAGACCCTGCTCGCCAAGGCGACGGCGCGGGAGGCGGAGGCCAATTTCATCGCCACCAAATCATCCGACCTTTTGTCGAAGTGGTATGGGGAATCGGAGCAGCAGATTGCCCGCCTCTTCGCCCGCGCGCGTCAGGTGGCGCCGACCGTGATCTTCATCGACGAGCTGGACAGCCTCGTCCCAGCCCGCGGCGGCGGCATGGGCGAACCGCAGGTGACCGAACGGGTGGTGAACACCATCCTTGCGGAGATGGATGGGTTGGAAGAGCTCGGATCGGTGGTGGTGATCGGCGCCACCAACCGTCCGAACCTGATCGATCCCGCTCTGCTTCGGCCCGGCCGGTTCGACGAGCTCATCTACGTGTCCGTTCCCAATGCGGCCGGGCGGCGACGCATTCTCGATATCCAGACGCAGAAGATGCCGCTTGCCGAGGGTGTCGATCTGGATTCCCTTGCCGAGCGAACCCAGCGCTTCACGGGCGCGGACCTCGAGGATCTGGTCCGGCGGGCCGGCCTGTTCGCGCTACGGGACTCGCTAAGTGCCCAGACCGTCACTGCCGATCATTTCGAGCGGGCATTGAAGGAAACGCGCGCTTCGGTGACGGAGGAGATGGAGCGCGAATATGAGGCCATCCAGGCCCACATAAAGCAGGATGCGCGGGCAGCGAATGCCGGCATCGGCTTCATATCGCCCGGAATGCTTACGCCGCGGGGGACGAAGGGCGGAAGCGAAGACTGACCCAGAAAGCGAGCGCGACCATCAACGCGCCGGTCAGGAGAAACGGCAGCGGCATCCAGAGCCCGTAGAGCGCCACGCCTACGGCCGGCCCAACAATGTACGGGAGGCCGTTCACCGATGTGACCATTCCCGCGGCGGCATTCTGCTCGTGCGGAGCGACCGACAGCGACGCCCCGCCAGTAAATCCGGGCCGATAGAGGCCGAAGCCGAGCGACGCCAAGGCGAAGCTCATGGTGATACCGTAGACGCCGTCCACGACGCCCGTAAGCGCCGAGCCGACGGCCGCCAGCAGCGATCCCCAAAGCACGAGCGACGCCGGCGAGAGATGAAGCTGCGGGATCAGCCACCATTGAGCGAGCAGGGTAGCGACGGCGCCGGCCATCAGCACGATGGCGATCGACTGCTGCGCATGTTCGGGCTGCAGGGAAAGGCGGTCGATCACCAAGAAGCCGATCACGCCGAGTAATGCCGCGTAGCCATGCCCGCCGACGACGCCGATGATGTTCCAGGGAAGGATACGTCGGTCGTTCCAGCTAAGCTTGGCGGAGGCTTGCACCTCTTCCACGAGCGGCGCCTGCGTGTTGACGCCGCCCATCGTAGGATAGTCGACCACCTGTCCCCGGGCGGGGCGTTTCGGCGTGTCGTCCGGCAGATGGAGGATGAGGGCGGCGAGAACGACCATCCCGATGAGAGCGAAGACGATCAAAGGCCCGGCAAGTCCTAGCGGCTCGAACACGAACAGGGGAGCGATGGCCGGACCGATGATCGTTCCCAGCCCGAACGAGGAAGCGATCGCCGCCAGCGCATTCGTGCGCTGCTCGCCCTCCGTGCGGGCGGCGACATAGGCCTGGACGCCGGGTGGCGAGGCCGATCCCCACCAGCCGTAGATGCCGCGGCCGAGGCTGAAGATGATGAAGACGATACCGGGTGCCAGCCAGCCGTGAAGGCCCGCCGCCGCGACGATGCCGCAGATCAGCATCGAGGCGATAAAGCCGTAGAGACCCAGCCGCATCAGTGCGCGGCGGCCGCGATGATCTGCGCGGCGCGCCCAGTGCGGCGCCGCCACCACCCAGAGGACGGCGGAAAGGCTGAAGGCGACCGCGACCCAAAGGTCGGCAATGCCGAGATTGCGGCCGATGCTGGGCATCAGCGACTGCATGGCGGTATTGCCTGCCGCCGCCACCAGCATGACCGCGAAGAGCAGGGCGAAGCGATCCCGCGGCAGCGCGGACGCCGCTTCGTTGCTGCTTTTGTTCGCCTCGGCCATGGGAAAGGTCCCGGAAAAGATGCGGTCCATCCCGAAACTGCTGAGCCCCGGATGAACGCATGCCCCGCCCTTGCCATCGGGGCGTTGATTTGCCAACGCAGCTCAAACCTATTTTCACGGGATCGATAATGACCTTTTCGGCCGATCAAGCGCGACAGGACAGGGGATTCAGCCGCCGGTCCGCGGGCGGACCCGCCTGGCAGTTCCTTCGGGGCTTCATCAAACATCCAGTCATGGTCGGCTCGGTCATCCCGTCGTCGAAGATCCTGATCGATAAGATGCTCGCCCCGGTAGACTGGGCGAATTGCAAGCTCTTCGTCGAATATGGCCCGGGTGTCGGCACCTTCACGCAGCATATCCTGGAGCGGCTGGCGCCGGACGCGACCTTGCTGACCATCGATACCAATGCCGACTTCACCGATTATCTGAACAGCAAATTCCGGGATTCGCGCCTGATCGCGGTGACCGGATCGGCGGCCGACGTCGGCGAGATCATGGAGGCGGCCGGGCATCCGCAGGCGGATTACATCCTGTCGGGCCTGCCTTTCTCGACCCTGCCGCCGGGCGTAGGCCCGCGGATCGCGGAAGCGACGGCGGACACGCTCCGGCCGGGCGGCGCCTTCCTTGTCTATCAATTCTCGCCCAAGGTGCGGGACTTCATCGCGCCTCATTTCGAGCGAATCGACAAGGGCTTCGAGTGGCGGAATGTGCCGCCGGCGACGCTTTTCTGGGCCTGGAAGGACTAGCCGCTACCGGCCCTCGAGGCCGAAGTTGAGGCGGCGGGAGACGTTGTAGTCGAGCGTCGTCACAAGGAAGTGGGCGACGCTCCATTTCAACCGGTTGAACCAGCTTCTGTGCCGCGCATGTTCTTCGCGGCTTATCCGCCTGCTCTCGGCGATCTCGCCGTCGATGAAGCGGCGCATTTCGTCCGCGAAGGCGGCATCCTCGACGCGGAGCATCATTTCTAGGTTGAGATAGAGGCTCCGCATGTCGAAATTCGCTGACCCGATATGGACGACGTCGTCGATGACGATAAGTTTCGTGTGGAGCTTGGTCGGCTGATATTCGTAGACCTCCACCCGCCGCTTCAGGAGCCGCCAATAGGTATGGCGGGCGGCGCCGATCGTCGTGTTGTTGTCGGATTTAGAGGCGGTGACGATCCGCGCCCGGCCGCGGCTGGCGATGCCGTAGATGCGGCGGAGCATAGTACGGCTCGGTGAGAAGTAAGCGGCGATCATGTCGAGGCGCTTTGCGCGGAGCATGTCGCGCTTCACCGATTTCGCCCAAGGGCTGAGGCGGCGGGTCGGGCCGCCGAACAGCCAGCGCAGCGGCCCCGTATCCTCGCTATGGGTGCTCAGCATGCGGCGGAGTTCGCGGATGCGGGCATTCTTCTTTTTGGCCCAGCCGAACAGAGCGTCGAAATAGCCGGCGAGGCACTTAACGCTCGGCCCCTCGACCAGGAGGCCGAGATCTCGCCAGGCGCCGCTTTCGGCGGTGCCGAAATAATCGTCCTCGACATTGAAGCCGCCGGTCAGCACTGCCCGCTCGTCGGCGAGCGCAAGCTTCTGGTGGTTGCGGAGTAGATAACGCCGGCCGAGCTTCGGTTCGAAGCGGCAGAAGCCGCAATCGCTGTCGATCAGCGGCTGGAAGAAGCTGTCCTTGGCGGCGTCGCTGCCGAAGCCATCCACTAGGATGTCGACTTTCACGCCGCGCGCGCAGGCGGCGAGCATCGCGTCACGAACGCGGCGGCCGGAGGCGTCGTCCTTGAAGATATAATAGAGGACGCGGAGGCTTTCCTTGGCACTCTCAATCAGGTTGATCAGCGCCTCGAGCCGCTCTGGGCCGTCAGCGAAAAGCGTGAGGCGGTTTCCCGCCACGTCCGCCGTAACGGCGGGGGCTTTCTGGGGAGGGCTCGCGTCCGCCATCGGCACTGCATGTATGGCGGTGGCAGGCAAGCGCAACCCCTCGGAAAGATTGACATCGGGGGACCTAACGCTTAGGTGCCTCGCTCTTTCCCAAAGCTTTTAGCTCAAGCGGAGTGCTCCATGGCGCGCGTAACCGTCGAAGATTGCGTCGACAAGATCCCGAACCGGTTCGATCTGGTGCTGCTCGCGGCCCAGCGTGCGCGTCAGATCTCGGGCGGCGCCGACCTCACAATTGACCGTGATCGCGACAAGAACCCGGTCGTTGCGCTCCGCGAGATCGCCGAAGAGACGGTGCGTCCGAAGCATCTCGAAGAAGCCCTGGTCACCAATTTGCAGCGCGTCCAGCAGGACGACGATGACGAGGTGGATGAAGTGGGCAGCCTCAGCGCATCGGCCGAGGCGCTTCGCCTCACCGCCGCCGCGCCGCCGCGGAACACCAATCTCGCAGGCGACTACGAATAAGCTTTTAGATGAGGTAAGGTGGCAGGAGTGATCCAAGCCGCCTTTTCCTTGTTCGATACGCCGATCGGCCGCTGCGCCATTGTGTGGCGCGGCACGGCCGTGATCGGCAGCGCGCTTTCGGAGGTTTCGAATGAGCGGCTGCGCGCCTCTCTGCAGCGGCGGTTCCCGGAGGCGGAAGAAGCGCCGCCTCCTCCCGAGATCGAAGCCGTCATAGAAGCCGTTCGTCGCCTCCTTAACGGGGTGGCGGAGGATTTCGCAGGCATTGTGCTTCAGCTGGACGGCCTCAGCGACTTCGAGCGCGCAGTTCTGGAGGAGACGTTCCGCATCCCCGCCGGCGAGACCCGAACGTATGGGGAAATCGCGGCTGCCTTGGAGGCACCCGGCGCGGCGCGTGCCGTCGGCGCGGCATTGGGTCGCAATCCTATTCCGATCATCATCCCCTGCCACCGCGTGCTCGGCTCGAACGGGAAGAGCGGCGGCTTCTCCGCTCCGGGCGGCGCATCGACGAAGCTGAAGATGCTGGAGATAGAGCGGGCGAAACGCGGGAGCCAGCCGGAGCTGTTCGAGCACCTGCCTTGGCAGGCTAAGGCCTAGGCGGGCCGCACCTCGGAGCGGTCCACCCATTCCAGTTCCGGCAGCGACAGCAGCCGGCCCTCGGCGGAGCGGACGGCGATCGGCGCGATCGGGCGGCGATTCTCCCGGTCGACGAGAACCGGATTGCTTGGAACGCCGGACACCCAGCGCTCGCCCCATTGGCGGAGCGCTATGAGAACGGGGAGGAGCTCGCGGCCCTTGTCGGTCAGGCGATAGGCGATCTTTCGCCGGTCGCCGGGGTCGGGCTCGCGCTGGAGGATGTCGTGCTCGACGAGGCGCGCAAGCCGGTTCGACAGGATGTTCCGGGCGATGCCGAGCGTCGACTGGAATTCCTCGAAATGGGCGAGGCCGTTGAAGGCGGCGCGAAGGATCAGGAAGGACCAGCGCTCCCCTACCGCCTCCAGCGCCGCTGGGATCGCGCAGTCGGCAAGGAGCGCCTTCTTGAAATCGTTCTTCATCGAGGTCTGACCCTACGCCTATTTTCAAGAAACGCACAACGGCGGACAAAACATAGTTGCAAACAAAAACTGAACTGGATATAGGTTGCAATCAGAAACTGGATCAAGGAGGAAGATCATGTTTCGTGCAGCTATCGTTTCGCTCATCTTTGTCGCGACGCCTGCTCTTGCGACTTCTCACTATCATGCGCAGCCCATCGCCAAGCGGACCTCCGATCGGCTGATCGTTCGCGACATGCTGTGGAACTGTGATGATGCCGGATGTTCGGCAGCCAAGAATCACAGCCGTCCAGGCATCGTGTGCTCCGCACTCGCGAGGAAGGTCGGGCCGCTCGCCAGCTTCTCGGCTGGTGGAACTGCCTTGCCGCCGGACGAATTGCAAAAGTGCAACGCTCGCGCAGGCTGACACCCTTTTTGCATTGCAACGCCGCAGCACCGCACCCAATGTTGGTGCGGTGCTGAGGCAATATGAACTTCTGGAGAAGGTAAGGGCCTACGATCCGGACGCGGACGAGGCGATGATAAATCGCGCCTACGTCTTCTCAATGAAGGCGCATGGCGGCCAGAAGCGGGCATCGGGCGATCCTTATTACAGCCATCCGATCGAGGTGGCCGGCATCCTGACCGACCTCCGGCTCGACGACGAGACCATCGTCACCGCCATCCTCCACGACACCATCGAGGATACGGTCGCGACGCCGGAGGAGATCGAGAAGCATTTCGGCCCCAACGTCGCGCGCCTGGTCGACGGCGTCACCAAGCTGTCGAAGATCGAGGCCCAGTCCGAAAGTCAGCGTGCGGCGGAGAATCTCCGCAAATTCCTGCTCGCCATGTCGGGCGACATCCGCGTGCTGCTGGTGAAGCTTGCCGACCGGCTCCACAATATGCGGACGCTTCATTTCATCAAGAATGAGGAGAAGCGCCGCCGCATCGCGCGCGAGACAATGGATATCTACGCGCCGCTCGCCGAGCGGATCGGCATGTACGAGTTCATGACGGAGATGCAGACGCTCGCCTTCCGCGTGCTGGAACCCGACGCCTATGCGTCCATATCCAAACGGCTCGACCAGCTTCACAAAGGCGGCGGCGATGATCTGATCGAACGGATCGGCCGCGGGCTGAAGGCGCATCTGGAGGCGAACGGCATCGAAGCGCAGGTGCAGGGCCGCGAGAAGCATCCCTATTCGATCTGGCGCAAGATGGCGGAACGCCATGTGAGCTTCGAACAATTGTCGGATGTGATGGCGTTCCGCGCCGTCGTCGACTCAATCGAGGAATGCTACCGAACGCTCGGCATCATCCATCAGCGCTGGCCGATGGTGCCAGGCCGGTTCAAGGATTTCATCTCCACGCCGAAGCGGAACGGGTATCGCTCGCTCCACACCACCGTCATCCACGACGAGCAGATGCGAATTGAAATTCAGATCCGCACGAAAGAAATGCATGCGCAGGCCGAGCACGGCCTTGCAGCCCACTGGGCTTATAAGGAGGGCAAGGACGAGGCCGAGGACCAGCATCCCTGGATCAGCGACCTTGTCGAAATCCTCGACCATGCCGGGAGCGCGGAGGAGCTGCTCGAGCATACGCGCATGGCGATGTACCAGGACCGGATCTTCGCCTTCACGCCGAAGGGCGAGCTGATCCAGCTGCCTAAAGGCGCAACGCCGGTCGATTTCGCTTATGCGGTGCACACCGATCTTGGCGACCAGACGGTGGGGGCGAAGGTCAACGGCCGAGTGATGCCGCTCCGGACGCCGCTTGAGAATGGCGATCAGGTGGAGATTTTGGTTTCAAAGGCGCAGCATCCGCAACCGGCTTGGCTGAACTTCGTCGTCACCGGGAAGGCCCGGGCGAAGATCCGGCGCTTCGTGAAGTCGAAGGAGCGGGAGGAGACGATCGCGCTCGGCCGCAAAATTTACGACGAGATCGTCGCGCGGCTTCCGGCTCCGCTCGGGTGGGAGGCGATGGCCGAGGCGTTGCGACGCCTCAACCTCCATGATGACGATGCCCTGATGGAAGCGATCGCGCTGAAGCGGGTGGACGATGTCGCGGTCATGGAAGCGCTGATGCCCGGCTCCGCAATCAAGGAAGGCGTGAAGCCGCCGCCGCAGCGGCAGGCCATCTCCATTAAAGGACTCACGCCCGGCGTCGCATTCCAGCTTGCCGATTGTTGCCTGCCGATCCCGGGCGACCGAATCGTCGGCCTCCGCCGCGAGGGCGAAGGGATCGAGGTACACACGATCGGCTGCGAGCAGTTGGCGAGCGGCCAGGATGCCGACTGGGTGGACCTCGCCTGGGGCGACGAATCGGACGGCGGCGCGGCCCGGCTTTGCGTCGTCATCAAGAATCAGCCCGGCTCGCTCGCGATCATCGCCGGCGTGATGGGCAATCATGGCGCCAACATCGTCAGCATGGATCAGGTGAGCCGCGACGGCAGCTTCCACACCTTCCATTTCGACATCGAGGTGCACGACGTCGCCCACCTTATGCGAATCCTCGCTGCCCTCCGCGCCACCGACGTGGTATCGACGGCGGAGCGGCTCTAGCCTAGGCTGCCGGCCCATGACCGATACGCCTGCTTCGATGACCTATGGGGGCTATCTTGCCCTCGACCAGCTTCTCTCAGCACAGCACCCGATCTCCGACCTTCATGACGAGATGCTGTTCGTCATCATCCACCAGACGAAAGAGCTCTGGCTGAAGCAGATCATCCACGAGCTGAAGCTGTCGCGCGATCTGATCCGCGCCGACAAGTTGATCGAGGTCCATAAGAGCCTGTCGCGCGTGTCGCGCATACAGGCGGTGATGACGCTCAGCTGGGACGTGCTCGCGACGATGACGCCAGCGGATTATTCTCGATTCCGCGATGTGCTGGGCTCGAGCTCCGGGTTCCAGTCCGCACAGTTTCGGCAGATGGAATACCTGCTCGGCATCAAGGATGGCGCCCACCTCCGCTATCAGGACAAACAGTCGCAATGGTATGTGGCACTGGAAGAGGCGCTGCGCGCGCCGAGCGTCTGGGACGAAGCCAACGCCGCAATGGCACGGGCGGGCTTTGCGCTTCCCAGCCAACTGCTTGAGCGGGACTGGAGCCAGAAGTACGAGCCTGCGGAGGCGGTGGAGGCGGCCTGGGCTGAGGTTTACCTGAATACGGAGCGCTTGTGGCCCTTTTATCAACTCGCCGAAAAGCTGGTCGACATAGACGACGCTCTGGCCACTTGGCGCCACAAGCATTTGGTGACGGTGGAGCGCATTATTGGATTAAAGCGTGGGACAGGGGGGACGGCAGGATTAGCGTATCTGCAGTCTACGCTGCCGAAGCGAGCCTTTCCCGAGCTGTGGTCACTTCGCACAAGCCTCTAAACGTCCAATTCGATCAGCTCGCCGCCCGAATAGCCAACGAGCATCTGGCAGTCCCTGCTGAGCAATAGCGAGAATGGCTCGTCGGATTGCCAGACGCCGCCCGCTCGGAGCCGCATGCCGCCGCACGACGCCTCTCCCGCAAACGGAACGAGCGTGAGTTGCTGCCCCGACTTAAGATTCACCGATAAGTCGCGTTCGCCCTCCCACAGCTCCAACATGAAAGGCGGTCCTTTTGCAACGAGCTGTCTGCCTGGGCCGATCTCCTCGCGTTTGAAAGGCGGCGAATAGGGTGCACGATTAGCTACAGCGATTCCATCATCCAGATGTAACTCGCGCGGTCGGCCGTAATCGTAAAGACGATAGGTGAGGTCGGTGCTCTGCTGAATTTCGATAATTGTTAGGCCTGCCCCTATCGCGTGCACTGTCCCTGCCGGAGAATAGTAGATTTCCCCCCTTCGAGCTGGTTTCCAGTCGACGAGCTGCTCAATGCTTCCATCCAGCGCCGCATTCTTCAGAGCTGCGTCCGAGACATTATTGGTTAGGCCGAGGCCTATCACTGCGTCGGGCTCAGCCTGAAGGATCAGCCATGCCTCATCCTTGCCTTGGGGTAGGCCGCGAGCCTGTGCCTGTACGTCATTCGGATGAACTTGGATCGAGAGCGGCTCGGATGTGAATAGATATTTGACTAGGATCCTCGACGCTCCATCGCCTTCAAACCAAATTTCGCCGATTGGGTCGGCGGTTGGCCCGACGTCGAACCAAGGTTCGATGTTCCTGCGGCCCCACACCCGTGGCACAGGTTTCGGTTGCAGCGCAGTTATTGGCAAGCTCGTCTCCCGAACAGGTTTCTAACAGCCGGTGCGGACAGTTTGAAGGCACTTTGCCGGCAGCCATGATCGTTGCCGGCAGCCATGATCGATGCTTTCGTGCAACACTAGGCAATTTCGCTCCGAGCCGCCACTCTAGCCAATTGACGATCTGCCCGGCTGAATGCAATTAGGAAACGGAAACTTCCTGTGCCGGGGGTTTACATTAGCCAATGCCGACGATAAATGTTCGGCAGTAGGGGCGTGCTGCAGATTTGCAGCACATAAATATGAGTTTAAAGGGAGTGTAGAATGAGCGTTAGAAAGTTAGCACTCAAAGCAGCTTTGATGACATCGATCGTGGCGATGCCGACGCTCGTTCACGCTGCTGATGCGTCGAAGCTTTCGGTGGGCACGGCTACTGCTGCGCGCGCCGGTGCCGATCAGCAGGATGGGAGCAGCCTTGGTGGCGGAGTTATCATTCCGCTTTTGGCTCTCGCGGCTATCGTGGCAGGCATCCTCGTTGTTCTCGATAACGATGATGATCCAGACAGCCCCTGAGACCCTTGCCTTAGATCAATAAGAAAGGCGGCTTTACGGCCGCCTTTTTTGTTAATCTGCTGGCTTCCGCCGCAACTCGCAGTCTCCGACTGCCCACCGATATCTTAGCTTCAATTCTTCTAAAGCGTTCGTCAGCGTCCTATAACGCTTTTCTCCTATCACTGTGGGATAGCAGAGATAGGATGCGTCTTCGCCGGGCAGACATGGTTTCTCCCATAGCTCTGCCGTTTCAATGATGCCGAAACCGCAGCAATCTTCAAACACAAAGACGAACTGCAGCTCATCTGGTCGCATGAAGCTCTTTGCAGCGATGCTCATCAGTGACGCCCTCTCCAAATGTAACGCTTAGCACATCAGGCCAATAGGTGAGAACGGAAAGCGGGCTCGACCGTTTATCCTAATCGATCACTCGCTGGACGCGAAAGCTCCGCATCGTTAGGAAGAAAGAAATTATCTCACTTTTGTAAGCGGCGTTTGCAGAATCCAACATGAGATCGAAGGCCGACCTGTTCACCTTCAGCCCGGCGCCGGCTGACCTGGCGCGCTTTCGGGTCGATCGCGTTCCGGCGCCCCAGCGTATCTCCTATGCGGAGCATCCCGCTTACGCGGAATTCGCACGGAAGCCGCCGATGGGGGTCAGGGCCGCGGCCACGGCGCGCTTTCTCGGAAGTCTGCTCCCTTTGGCCGGAAAGCGGCTGATCAACTACGAACTTATTCCCAACGAAGTACGCATGCGGCGGGATATCAAGGGGCGCCTGCGCCTCGTGGCGGCGGGCCTCCGAAACATCTCGGTTCGCCCGCGCCGCCGCGGCAACGCGACATTGCCCGCGGCGCGGACGCTGTCGACGGACGGCTGCGTCGTCGCCGCCGCGTCCCCGGCCGCGCTCGCCCCCGTCGAAGCCGCGGCCGCCGGGGCATTCGCGAAGCTTCAGGAAGCGAGAGCGGCACGCGCCGGAGGCAAAAGGCACTTCGAGGAGTCGCGCTTCCATGCCGATCGCCGGGAGGAAGCTGCCTTGTTCGCGACGGTGGAAGCGTTCCTGAAGGATGCCGGCATAATGGCTGCCGCGTCCGAATATCTGGGCCGACAGGCAAGCCTCGTCGACGTCAATCCGCAGATCAACGATCCGAGCGACAGCTTCTGGCGGGACATATTCCCCGACATCTCCTCGAAGCGCCTGCCAAAGGCTGCCTATTTCCATAGGGACGCGTCGGGCGGAGACCTCAAGGCGATCATCTACATGTCGGACGTGGATGCGTCGAACGGCCCCTTCGGCTATGTGCTGGGGTCCCATCGGCTCCGCCTGTCGCGTCTCGACGACTTCATCTGCGAAGCGAACGATCATAACGGCCTTGCCCACACCGATGCGAAATCACGGCGCCATTTCGCTGCGCTGCCGACGCGCTTCAGGCAGAAAGGCGCGTTCGGCAACGACCTGCCGGACGAGCATCCGGCGAGCGACGAGATCGTCAAGGCGGCTTGGTCCATCACCGGCCCCAGGGGTTCGATCGTTCTGTTCGACACCAAGGGGATTCATCGGGGCGGCATGGTGGAGCGCGGCGAGCGGCGGGTCATCACTTGTGTGCTGGGCTAGGCTGACGTGAAGCGCCACCCCGCAATATCCATGCTGCAGGTCTGGACGGTCTGCATCCTTGCCTTCTTCGGGCTGCCCTTTGTCCTCGTCGGTCGGACCCTGACGGCGTGGGGGTTCTTCGCTCTCGCCTTGTTCATAGGCGCTTTCATCGTGGGAGCGACGTTCCGCACCCTGACTTGGCCGAGGCACGTTCAGGCGGTCCCGGCGCATACGAGGATCGACCTGGGCATGGTCGACAAGATATTGCCCGGCGTCGCCATACTCACGGTTTTCATCCTGGCATGGGAATTCGCACAGGGTAACTTCCTCGATCTGTCGCAGGCCTGGGAGATACGTGCGGAGCGGGCAGGCGACCTCCTCGGCGGGCAGGCATCGCAAAGCTCAGCTCTTTTCCAGATTGCCTTCATCCTCTACCCGGTCGGTTTCGCCATGCTGGTCCGCGAGACGCTGTTCCGAAAGGACATCATCCTGTGGCGGCTCGCGCTCTTTTCCGGCCTTCCGATCCTGATGATGTCGCTAATCATGGGCGGACGCGGACCGCTCCTTTACGCGATCCTGCTCGCCTTCGTCTCGTTCAGAACGCGGCAGCGCCTTTGGCAAGGAGACCGGGCTGTCGCGAGGCGGCGGGTCAGGACGAGCACGCTCATCTACGGAAGCCTCGCCGTCGTCGTCGGTCTCGCGGCGCTCAACTATTTCGTCGTCGTCTTCCTCGTCCGCGCGGAAAGCGCCGGCGGTGTCGAGGCGATGTTCGACCTCGTCAGCTCCATCTGGGGCGTCGATTTCGAAGGTCCTGTCGCCGATCTCATCATCGGCACGATTGGCTACGGCAATACCTATCTCGTCTTCGTCTTCGTCTGGTATCTGGTGCAGGGCCTGGTGATGTCGAACGTGATCTTCACCGATTTCACGACTTCGCCCCACTACGGTATTTACGGCCTCGAACTGCTGACCGCGCTGATGAGGCGGATCAATGGCGACTTCGTCGCCGACCGCTTCTATCCGCTTCTCGAGCTGAACCTCGCCGGCTTCCTTCCCTCGGCCTGGGGATCGCTTTACGTCGACTGGAAATTTTGGGGGCTGATCCCGGCCTTCCTGTGGGGCTATCTCGCGGCGCTTGTGTACCACCGTTGCCGCGAACGCATGGACCTTCGCTGGTTTTACCTAGCGCCGGTCGTAAGCCTCGGCATCTTCTTCAGCCTGATCAACACACCGCTGGGCTTCGGGAACGGGTTCGTCATTCACTTTTGGATGATCCTGGCCTTCATGCTGATGCGCGTCGTGCCGGCCCCGGCCCGGCAGCCGGCCGTGGCCCTGCAACCCGCTGAATAGCGAAGGATCAGGGGGCGATTTGAGCAGCGGGGCGGCCTTTAGCTCCCATTATCGTGCGGAGATCGACGGTATCCGTGCGATCGCCGTCGTCCCCGTGATCCTCTATCATGCGGGGCTCGGCCCCTTCACCGGCGGCTATGTCGGCGTCGACATCTTCTTCGTGATCAGCGGCTATCTCATCACCTCGATTATCCTCGGCGATCTGGCGAAGGGCCGCTTAACCTTCGGCGATTTCTACGAGCGGCGTATCCGCCGCATCTTTCCGGCACTGTTCCTCGTCACGGCGGTCACCAGCCTGCTTGCCTGGTTCGTGCTGCTTCCCCAGGAGATGCGCGATTTCGGCCAGAGCGTGGTCGCCACGATGTTGTTCGTCGCGAACATCTTCTTCTACCTGAAGAGCGGCTATTTCGCACCCGACGTCGATACGTTTCCGCTGATCCACATGTGGAGTCTTGCGGTCGAAGAGCAATTCTACATCGTCTTCCCTGTCATCCTGCTCCTGATCGTCGGGTCGGGCCGCACGAAATGGCTGAGACCCGTCTTGCTGCTCGCAATCGCCTCCTCCTTCCTCGCCAGTATCTGGATGCAGGAGCGGAACCCGAGCGCCAACTTCTTCCTCCCTCTGTTTCGCGCCTGGGAGCTCGGCCTCGGCGCCTTGCTCGCTGCAACGGGCGGAGTCATTCGGCCCTTCTTCGAGCGGAAGCGCGCTCTGGCCAGCATTGCGGAGATCGCCGGTCTCGCCATCATCCTGGCCGCGATCGTCCTGATGGACCGGTCCACTCCTTTCCCTGGCTGGTTCGCCCTTCCGCCGGTGATCGGAACCGCTTTGATCATCGCCGCCAGCTCCGGCACCACGCCTGTCGGGCGGCTCCTGTCGCTGCCGCTGTTCGTCGGTATCGGCCTCATCTCCTACAGTGCCTATCTGTGGCATCAGCCGCTGTTTGCGCTGGCGCGGTCCCTCAATGGCTTCCCGCTTCACCGGGGCTTCTATGTCGCCCTGATCGCCGTCACCTTCCTGCTCGCCTTCCTGTCGTGGAAATATGTGGAGCAACCGTTCCGCAACCGCGCGTTCATTGGGCGCAAGACCTTGTTCGGGCTTTCCGCGCTGCTGGCCTTGCTCCTCGTGGCCTTCGGCCTGCTCGCGCACGTCACCCGCGGTTTTCCCGACCGCTTCGGTGCCGAACGTATCGCCATCGCGGAGACGATGACGCTCAGCCCGAAGCGGGACGCGTGCCACACGGACGGCACCGACTACCGGCCGCCGAGCGCAGCCTGCGCCTATGGCGGAGCGCAAACGAGCTGGGCGATCCTGGGCGACAGTCACGGTATCGAGATCGGCTATGCCCTAGCCGAGCGGCTTGCGAAGCAGGGACAGGGGCTGCTGCATCTGACCTTCAGCGCCTGTCCGGCCGCACTCAGCTTTGATCCGGCTAATCCGGGGTGCGGCGCATGGACCGAAGAGGCGGTGCGCCGCCTCGAAGGCGACAGTCGAATTCGCAGCGTGGTCATCGCCTATCGCCACGGTCTCTACCTCTACGGCGATCAACGGGAGCATTATCCGTCGGCGGCGCAACTCCCTCCGGCCTTCATGACCGATCGTTCACCGGAGGCAGCGCGAAGCATTTACTGGCGGGACTTCGACCGCCTCGTGTCCCGACTGCGGAAGGCAGGCAAGCGCGTCCACGTTCTTGGGCCGGTGCCCGAGCTTCCGGTAACGGCGGAATGGTTCGTGTTCCGCCAGGGTGAAAAGGCGCACCTTTCCGCCAGCTTCTATACCGGGCGGCAAGGCGCGATTCTCGATCGGCTGAGGGGGATGGAGCGTGCAGGGCATATCCGCCTGATCGAACCTGGGCCGGCCCTATGCGATCGTCAGAACTGCCGCGTGGTGATCGGCGGACAGTCCATGTATTTCGACGATAACCATCTCAGCATGCCGGGCGCGCGCCGGGTGCTCGCCCGCGAAGCCGCGGAAGGACCGCTCGAATGAGCGCCGTGCTGGTGACGGGCGCCGACGGCTTTGTCGGAAGCGCCGTAGCCGAAGCGCTGCGGGCAGCGGGCCACCGGGTCCAGCCGGTGGTACGGGCGTTAAGGCCCGAGAGTTCGACCGACGCCCGGGCGGTGGGCGATATCTCCGCGTCGGTCGCCTGGCCGTCGCTGCTGAAGGGCATTGAAGTTGTCGTGCACTGCGCTGGTCGCGCACACGTCCTGCGGGAGGAAGCTGCCGAACCGCTGGAGGCGTTTCGGACCGTGAACCGGGATGCGAGCGTAACCCTCGCGCGCGCGGCCGCCGGTTCCGGCGTGAGGCGCTTCATCTTCCTCTCCTCGATCGGCGTGCTCGGCGGCGAGACCGGGGCGAGACCCTTCCGCGCGGATGACCCGGTTGAGCCGCACTCCGCCTACGCCGTCGCGAAGGCCGAGGCGGAGGCGGGACTTGCTTCCATTGCCGCCGAAACCGGCATGGAGCTCGTGGTCATCCGGCCGCCGCTTGTGCTGGGTCGGGGGGCAAAGGGAAATCTCGGCGCCTTGGCGAACGTCATGCGCAAGGGGGTTCTGCTGCCGTTCGGCCGCGTCACCTCGAACCGGCGCGACCTCGTCTCCCTCGAGACGCTGGCGGACCTCATCTCCATCTGCGTCGATCATCCGACGGCGGCGGGACAGACCTTCCTCGTTGCTGATGGCGCCCCTCTGTCGACGCGCGGAATCGTGGAACGGATCGCCACGCTGGAGGGGCTGCGCCCGCATTTCCTGCCGGTGCCGCCTGCCTTGCTCGGAGCGGGGCTCCGTCTCCTGGGCCGCGGCGCCCTCGCCTCTCAGTTGCTGGGAAATCTGGAAGTCGATATAGCGCCCACACGCGAGCGGCTAGGCTGGAGCCCGCCGCCGCTCAGCAGGGGCTAGGCCGTGGGTGTCTTCATCATCGCCGAAGCAGGCGTCAATCATAACGGCGACGCCGACCGCGCGCTGCGGATGATCGACGTCGCCGCGGAAGCTGGCGCGGACGCTATCAAGTTCCAGACCTTCAGTGCCGACCGGCTGGCGGGGCCGACCGCCGCCAAGGCCGACTATCAGGCGCGCGAGACCGGCGGCGGCGGCCAGCACGAGATGCTGAAGGCGCTGGAGATGTCGGACGAGCTGCACCGCCGCCTGTTCGCGCGCTGCACCGAGGCGGGCATAGAATTCATGTCGACTCCGTTCGACGAAGAGGCCGCCGACTTCCTTGCCGCATTGGGGATGCGGCGGCTTAAGGTGCCGTCGGGCGAAGTGGTCAACCACCCCTTCCTGCGCCATCTCGCCGCCAAGGGCCTGCCCATGATCGTCTCCACCGGCATGGCGACGATGGACGAGGTAAGGGAGGCGGCGGATGTCGTGCGGGAAGGGTGGGGCGGCCATCCTCCGGAGGACCCTGCCCCGCTCAGCATCCTCCATTGCACCTCCAACTACCCCGCCGCGCCGGAAGACGTGAACCTCCGCGCGATGACCAGCATCGCCGACACGCTGGGCGTGCCCGTCGGCTATTCGGATCACACGCTCGGCGCTGCGGTTTCGATCGCCGCGGTCGCGCGCGGCGCCGTCGTGATCGAGAAGCACTTCACGCTCGACCGTGCGCTGCCCGGTCCCGATCATCGGGCCTCCCTCACGCCGGAAGAGTTGAAGGACATGGTGATGGCGATCCGCGCCGTGGAAGCCGCGCTCGGCTCGGACGTGAAGGCGCCGACCGAAGCCGAGCTGGCCGTGCGGCAGGTGGCGCGGCGGTCGGTGACGGCGATGCGCAGCCTTGCCGCCGGCGCTGTGATCGAGCGGGAGGACGTGGCATTGCTCCGCCCCGCCACGGGCATCCCGCCAAAGCATCTCGATGAGGTGGTGGGTCGTCGCTTGGCACGGCCAGTCGAGGCGGGAACGCCGCTCCAGTGGGACGATCTTGCCTGAGGCGATGCGACACGTCTGCTACGTCAGCGGTACCCGCGCCGACTTCGGGTTGATGCGCTCGACGCTGGAGGCGATCGCCGCCGCGCCGGATCTTCGCCTGTCGGTGCTTGCGACCGGCATGCATTTGTCGCCGCTCTATGGCGAGACGGTGCGCGAGATCGAGGAGGCGGGCCTCGCCATCCTCGCGCGGGTGCCGGTACCGCTTGATCCGCCAACCGGCGCGACCATGGGCCGCAACATCGGCACGATGGTGGCCGCCTTCACCGATGCGCTGGAGCAGGCGAGGCCCGACCTGGCACTGCTGCTCGGCGACCGCGGCGAAATGCTCGCTGGAGCCCTCGCTGCGATCCACCTCAACATCCCCGTCGCCCACATCCATGGCGGCGAGCGTTCGGGGACGGTGGACGAGCCGATCCGCCACGCCATCTCGAAGCTGTCGCACCTCCACTTCACCGCTACGGATGAGGCGCGCGAACGCCTGATCCGGATGGGCGAGCGGGAGGACCGCATCTTCGTGACGGGTGCCCCGGGCCTCGATTCTCTGACGGACGCGCCTCTTCCGGATCGTGCGGCATTCATGGCGGATCATGGCCTCGACGCTGGCCAGCCTTTCGCGCTCTTCGTCTTCCACCCCGTCCTGCAGGAGGCGGACCGCGCCCGTGCCGACACCGAAGCCGTTCTTGACGCGCTCTGCGGCGCAGGACTCCAGATACTGGCGCTGATGCCGAATTCAGATGCCGGCAGCGCGGGCGTCCGCGAGGCGCTGCAACAGGCCGAGGGACGGAAAGGCATTGTCGTCCTCACACACATGCCGCGGCCGGAGTTCGTCGCCGCCATGGCCCATGCCGATCTGATGGCGGGAAACAGCAGCGCCGGCATCATCGAGGCTGCGAGCTTCGGCACGCCGGTGCTGAACGTCGGACGGCGTCAGACTCTGCGAGGGCGCAATGCCAATGTCTGCGACGTGCCGGCCGACGCCGGCGCCATGCGCGAGGCCGTCGACGCTCTGCTGAGCGGCGGACGTTTCCCGGCGGCGAATGTCTATGGGGACGGGAAGGCGGGCGAAAGGATCGTGCGGCTCCTGGTCCAATTGCCGCTGGACGCGGATTTGCTCCACAAGGTCAATGGATATTGAGATGCTGGTGCTGATCGGAAGCGGCGGACATGGGAAGGTGGTGCTGGAGGCCCTGCTGGCGAGCGGCGTCGCCGCGGCATCTGTCCGGGTCCGCGACGGCAGTCCGGACAGATGGGGCTCGGACCTGCTCGGCGTGAAGATCGAGGGGCCGGAACTCGACGCCGGGGTCGCGGACGCGGAGGTGCATGTGGCGATCGGCTCCGCCGAGGCGCGGCGCCGCCTCTACGGCGAAGCGGAGCCGCTTGGGGCGCGGGCACGCACGATCGTACATCCTTCGGCAAGGGTTTCGGCCTTCGCAACGATCGAGGCAGGCGTGTTCGCCGCTGCCGGCGCGGTTGTCGGTCCGGCGGCGCGAGTCGGGCGGGGGGCCATACTCAACCACAATTCGGTGGTCGATCACGATTGCGAGATCGGCGCCTGGTGCCACATCGCGCCTGGCACGATATTGGGCGGCGGCGTCCGCTTGGGCGAGGGCGTCTTGATCGGCGCGGGGGCCGCTGTCCTCCCGGGAGTGAGCATCGGGAAGGATGCGGTGATCGGGGCTGGCGCGGTCGTGACGAGAGCGGTAGGAGCCGGCGAGACCTGGGTGGGGGTCCCGGCGGCCAAGACGATCGGATCGGGGAAGAATTGACGGACCTAAAGGCAATCAGCGTCACGCGCGATACGCCGCTGCGCGACGCCCTCACCGCGCTTGACAGGTCGGGCGTCGGCATCCTGCTCGTGCTGGACGCGGATGGGCGTTTCGAGCGCACCGCGACGGACGGCGATCTCCGGCGGCTGCTGCTGAAGGGCAAGCAGATGGAGGATACGCTCGCCGACCTGCCGCGTATCACCTCGCTCGTGCTGCCGGAGCGCGCCTCGCGGAAGGACGCGCTCGCCCTTATGGACGAAAGGCAGGTCGATCACCTGCCGGTGCTCGACGCGGAGGGCCGGGTACAGCGCCTGATCGACCGGCGCGACATCGACAAGCAGATCCTGCTCTCGACTCCCCATATGGGGACGAGCGAGATGGAGTTCGTCGAGGAGGCGTTCCGGACCAACTGGATCGCGCCGCTCGGCCCAAATGTCGACGCCTTTGAGAAGGAGGTGGCTGCGCTCACGGGCGTTTCCCATGCGGCGGCCTTGTCGTCGGGAACCGCCGCGATCCACCTGGCCCTCCGCCTGCTCGGCGTGGGCGCGGGAGACCGCGTCTTCTGTTCGAGCTTCACCTTTGCCGCCAGCGCCAATCCGATCGTCTATCAGAATGCGGAGCCGGTCTTCATCGACTGCGAGCCCGACAGCTGGAACATGTCTCCGCGCGCCCTCGAACGGGCGTTCGAGCAGGCGCGGTCCGAAGGGTGGAAGCCGGCGGCCGTAATCGTCGTCAACCTCTACGGCCAGAGCGCGGACATGGACCCGCTGATGGAGATTTGCGGCCGCTACGACGTGCCGATCGTCGAAGATGCCGCGGAATCGATGGGCGCGACCTACAAGGGGCGCCCGAGCGGCAGCTTTGGCAAGCTTTCCGCCCTTTCGTTCAACGGCAACAAGATCATCACCACCTCGGGCGGTGGCATGCTCCTCTCCGAAGACGAGGAGCTGATCCGCAAGGCCCGCTTCCTCTCGACCCAGGCGCGCGAGCCGGTGCTCCATTACGAGCATAAGGAGATCGGCTACAATTACCGGATGAGTAACCTGCTCGCTGGCGTCGGCCGCGGCCAGCTCCAGGTGCTGGAGAAGCGCATTCTCGCCCGCAGGCAGGTGTTCGATTCCTATCGCGAGGGTCTGGCCGACATTCCGGGCATCGAGTGGATGCCGGAGCCCGAATGGAGCTATTCGACCCACTGGCTCAGCACCTGCACCATCGATGCGGAGGCGGCGGGAATCGATGCCCGCGAGCTGCTCCGGCGGCTTGCAGGCGAGCTGATCGAGACGCGGCCGCTATGGAAGCCCATGCACCGGCAGCCGGTGTTCGAAGGCTGCCGCTATTTCGAGCATGGCAATGAATCGGTGGCCGACCGGCTGTTCGAAACCGGCCTCTGCCTTCCCTCCGGCTCCAACATGAGCAAGGAGGAAGTGGCGCGGATCATCGACACCATCCGCGACGTGGTGCGGCGCGCGGGATCGTGAAACGCGCGTTCGACGTGGTGCTGGCCCTGCTGCTCGGGCTTGTCCTCGCCTTGCCGATGATCGTGACCGCAGTGGCGGTGAAGCTGACTTCGAAGGGCCCCGTCCTCTATTGGTCGGACCGGGTAGGGAGAGACAGCGTCCTCTTCTCGATGCCGAAGTTCCGGTCGATGCGGGTCGATACGCCGGCCATCCCGACGCATCTCATGACGGACGGCCGTGCTTATCTGACGTCGATCGGAGGCCTCCTCCGCCGGTTGAGCCTCGACGAATTCCCGCAGCTCTGGAGCATCCTCAAGGGGGACATGAGCTTCGTCGGGCCCCGGCCGGCTCTGTTCAATCAGGATGACCTGATGGCGCTCCGGCGGGAGAAGGGCGTTGATCGCTTGACGCCTGGCCTCACCGGCTGGGCGCAGGTCAACGGCCGTGATGAATTGTCGATCCCGGACAAGGTGGCGCTGGAGGCGGACTATCTCGCCCGCCGTTCCTTCCTGTTCGACCTTTATATATTGTGGCTGACCGGTCTGAAGGTGCTCCGCGCCAGCGGCATTTCACACTGAGTCAGGCGGCGAGTTCGCCGCTGCTGCTTCCCATCCCGGTTTTCCGCTCCGCTTCCAGCTGCAGGATGTGGGCGCCGAGCCCTTGGCCGAGTTCCGCCGCGCGGGGGTTTGGACGGGCCCGGTCGAACTTCTGGAACGAGAGGATGTCCGCCTCGAAGCTGCCGCGCAGCAGCTTGGCGACGATCCGCCGGTGCCGCGCCGCCAGCATGTCGAGCGTCGGCTCCGGCATATTGAGCACACGGCGGGGAAGCTCCGCAGTGTCGGCGCGGCTGCGCAGCAGGATGAAATCCTCGTCGGTCGTCGTGTAGTAATTGGGCGTCGCAACTGACTTCAGCCCGAGGATCGCGCTCTGCAACCCTGGCGTGCCGGTCGTCGTCAGGCAGGCGCCGACCATCCCGAGCAGGTCGTTGCTGCGGACCTCGTATGGGACGATGGAAAGGTTCGGCAGCGCGCGCAGCCGGTCGATCAGCTCGATCTGGCGGAAGCCGAACTGGAGCGGATGGTCCTTCACCATCACATGGAAGCCCGCCTCGGCGAAGGCGGAGGCGGCTTCGACCAGAATGTCCTCATACTGGACAAGGCCTAGGTCCGGGACCCAATAGTCGATCGAGGCTTCGGGGAAGAGCTGCAGCGGAAACAGCACCCGCCGCTCCTTCGGGAACGCGTCCATCTTCTTGCGCCAGTAGCGGTCGATCCGGCTAACGATGCCGACGTCGCCGTAGCGCGGCTTGTGGCCGAGCACCGGCTGCGCATCGAGATAATGGAGGTTGAGCGGGTCCCGCCGGTACCAAGAATAGGCCTTGAAGAAGGCGGCGCGGGTCCGGAAATAGCTAATGATCCGCAGGAAGCGGAGCCGCGTGAAGGTGGGCGGGGGCGGGAAGATGGTCGGCTTGTAGAGCGGGTCCACCATTTCATGGACTTTCGCCTCGAGAAGCTCCGGGTCGGGATCGGAGCGAAGCGTGCAGAGGACGCCGCGCTGCGCCACCATGACCATGTCCGGAAGCGCGCTCGAGGTCAGTTCGTAATGCTGGACGCCTCGCGCCGCGGCCCGGCGGCAGAGAATGTCCGACACATAGCTGTCGATGGTGAAGCTGATGACGATGGTCGGCCGGATATCGTCCAGCGCTTTCTCCATCGCCTCGGCCATCGCCAGGGCCATGGCGACCGCCTTCCGCCGCGGCATCCAGCGCAGCACCCGGCACCGGGCGATCACGTCGCTGATCTCGGCGGGTCCCAGCAGCGGCGATGCCTCGACACCCTCGCGATAAAGACGGCGATACGCACGGTAGAAATCGTCCGTCACCCAGCGGTCGCCCTGCCCGCGCCGGTCGGTCAGCACAATTGCCGGAAAGCCGAGATGGTCGCCGACGAACCGCCACCAATCCTGGGTGCGGTGGATCGCGTAGATGAGTGCCTTGTCGCTCATGCACCGGCCTTCTGCGACAGCGGACCGGCCGCGTCGAGGCTTTTCAGCCATTCGGCCGTGCGGCGGACGCCCTCTTCGTTGGAGATGGCGGTGGGGCCGTGCACTGCCTCAATGTCACGGACATCGTGGAGATATTCGGTCAGCATGTTGGAGAGGCGATGGCTCGTGATCGGGGAGCGGATGCCGATGAATCCGGCCGCATCGCCGGCAAGTGCCGCCAGCCGGGCCAGCGGCAGCGGCACAGTTGGGATGCAGCGGCCGAAGGCGGCGGCGAACCGATCGTGCCAGTGCCGCAGCTCCACCGGCTCGCTGTCGGCGAGGTAGAAGGTGCGGCCATGGACCCTCGCGGCCGGCGCTTCGCCGAGTGTGGTAAGCTGCGCCGCGAGGTTTTCGATATAGGAATAGGATTTGCGCAGCGGCCTGCGCCCGATGTGAAAATAGCGGCCCCGCCGGATCATCCTCAGGATGTTGGCATAATGGTGGCTCATGCCCGGGCCCCAGATGGTGGTGGAACGGAAGATCACCCATTCCTTGCCGCCACCATCCCGTTCCCGGACGAGCCGCTCCCCTTCCGCCTTGCTCGCTCCGTAGGCGCAGCCTGGGTCGCAGTGGGTGAAGGACGTGGGCTTTGGCCCGGGCCGGTTCACGAGCTGCGAGGAGGCCCAAACGACGCGTCGCACTGAGGGCGCGGCCGCGACCGCGTCGAGGAGGTTGGCGACACCTTCGACATTTGCAGCATAGCTGGAGGCAGGCCCCTTGAGGTCCGTCTGGCCGGCCAGATTGTAGACGATCTCCGGCTCGAGGCTTTGCAAGGCTGTCGAAAGAGAGGAGGGGTCGAGTAGGTCGCCCTGGAGTGAGCCGGCGCGCACCGCCCGGCTCAGGCCCCGCACGTCATGGCCGCGCTCTTGCAGCGCCGCGACGAGCGCCTTGCCGACGAAGCCGGAGCTGCCGGTGACCAGGATTTTCATGCCGCGACTGCCGCCGGCGCGCTCTCGCGGAGCAGGCGCGCGACTCCCTGCCTGTTCAGAAGATAATAGAGGCTGGAGGTTGCGAGCATAGCCGCGGCTGCGCCGAACATGCCGAAGGCGAGCGTCAGGCCGACCAGCAGGACCGATCCCAGCCCGAGCGCCGCGACCTGCCGCCGGAACACCCAGGTCTCGCGCATCCGCGAGTTGAGGATGAGCGCGCAATAATCGGCCATGATGCGAATGAGCGCGCCGGCGACGAGCAGCCCCGCAAGGTCGAAGCGAATCGAGAAGCGGCTCGTCCACATGCCGCCGGTCGCGCGGTCCAGCAGCCAGAGAAGGGCGAAGCCCGCCGCGACGGCGAGCAGCACCTTTACCTGCTCCACGCGGACGATCCGCTGGGCATCGGCGACGTCATGGGTGCGCGCGCGTCCGAAGATCAGCGGTACGTTCCTGTTGTAGGAGGCGATGTTGAAGAACTGATAGGCGAACGAGACCAGCAGCACGTGGCGGAAATAGATGCCGACCTCCTCGAGCGGGAGCAGGCTGCCGACCGCGAGCCGGTCGACCTGGAGGCTGAGGATCGCGAGCAGGCCGAGGCCGAAATGGCTGAGCGAGGCGCGGTGCTGCGCGAAAATGCCGGTCGCGGTCGGCAGGGGGGCGTCCGGTAGACGGCGGTCGAGGCACGCGAGCCAGAGCGGCAGGATGAGCAGCGAGGAGACGGCCGAGACCGCCGCCCATGCGCCGAGGATATAGTCGAGCGTCGCATTCTGAGGTGCGAGGAGGACCGGGTAGGCGATCAGCGGCAGCAGCAGGAGGTTGCGCGCCGCGATCCAGCCGACCAGCGGGCGGTAGCGGTGCTCGACCACCGCCAGATTGTAGATCTGGTTGGAAAGATGCTCCGAAACGAGGATGAGGACGCAGAGGAGCAGAGGCCAGGGCTCGATTTCGGCCCAGAGGCCCGTCAGCAGCAGGAACAAGGGGAGCATGACGAGGTAGTTGAAGCCCCACAGCCGGGAGGCGTGGAGCACCGCGCGGTCAAAGACCTGCGGCTCGGCCCCAACCAACCGCCGCTGGAGATCGATATACCGCTCCCAGCCGATGCCGAAGGCGAACAGCCCGACGAGCGTGACGATGATCCCGAACCGCCCCGCCCCTTCGACCGGCAGCGCAAACGTCGCCGCAACCGTGAACCCCGCACGTGCGAGAACTTCGATAAGTTTGGCAATGATGAGGAACATCGAAAGCGGTTTACCAGGCGGTCCAGCCGCCATCGGCCGCGAGCACCTGGCCTGTGACGTAGCTCGACGCCTGACTGGCGAGGAACAGCATCGGCCCCACCATTTCGTCTGCTTCGGCCATGCGGCCCATCGGGACCCGTGCCGAATAGCGCTCGGAGAAGGTGGAATTCTGCCCGCTCGACACGCCGCCCGGGACAAGACAGTTCACGCGAATGCCCTTGTCCGCCCAGTATGTCGCAAGCCAGCGGGTGAGGCCGACCACCGCCGCCTTCGACGCGGAATAGACGGCGGGGGTGTTGATCGGTCCGCCTAGATAATCCGAACCTTCGTAGATGCGTGCATCGGGGCCGACCAAGCCGTAAATGGAGGCGGTCTGCACGATCCGGCCGCCGCCCGACTTCAGCACCTCGCGACCGACGGCCTGCGCCATCAGGAACATGCCGTCGATATTCACCGACATGACCTCGCGCCACGTCTCCAGCCGATATTCCTCAAACGGCGTGAAGAAATCGCAGACATCCGCCGTCTTCGTCGCCGCATTGTTGAGAAGGACGTCGATCCGGCCAAACCGCTCCATCACGGCGGCGACACAGGAGTGCACGGATGCCGGATCGGCGATGTCGCAGGAGAAGCCGGCGGCAGCGGGGCCGATCTGCGCGGCGGCATCCTCGGCGCCAGTCAGATCCACGACCGCCACATTCGCGCCGGCCGCCGCAAGGCCGGCGCAGAATTTCCGCCCCAGGATACCGGCACCGCCGGTCACCAGCGCCACCTCGCCGTCGAGGCGGAAGCCGTCCTGCGGCGCCGCCATCAATTGTGGGTCCGGAACACCGGCTTCACGGCCGGTCCGGCGAGATGACGCTCGACCCCGTCCTCGAGCGCACGGGCATAGACGGCGAGGGTCCCATCGAGCGCATCGGCGGTGATCGACAGCTCCTCCTCGCCATGCGCCTGCGAGAAGGCGATCCACGGCATCATTACGCCGCGCTTCAGCATCTCCTGCAAGAAGAGGGTCCGCATCTCCATGCTGGGTTGCCCGTCCGCCCCCCTGGTGACGTAATTGAGCGCGACTGACGGCCCCTGCACCACGAAGCGGTCGGCAAGCCCGTGCCGCGCCGCGAGCTGTCGGATTAGTTCTCGTAGCCTCGCGCCGTAGGACCACAGGTGCCCGGGCACATTCTCCTCCCGGTTGATCCGTGTCGCCTCGAGGAAGGCGCCGAGCGGTGGCATCTCGCCGCCATGGGTGGTGGACAGGAGGAAGGTCCGCTCCATGCCAGGCTTGTCGATCGAGCCGACTTCCATGACCTCACGGCGCCCGGCTACCGCCGCAAGCGAGAAGCCGTTCGCCATCGCCTTGCCGAAGGTGGAAAGGTCGGGCTCCACACCGAAATAGGTCTGCGCGCCCTGAAGGTGCCAGCGGAAGCCGGTGATCATCTCGTCGAGGATCAAGAGGGCGCCCTCGGCGCGCGTGAGGTCCCGCACCTCGTGCAGAAAGGTGCGCTCGCCGGCCTGCCGCCGGGTCCAGGGCGTCTCGTCGAGCTCTTGGGCCGGGCACGGCGTAATATGCGTTGCCGGCTCCATCATCACGGCCGCAATCTCGCCCGGATGCTCCTCGAATAGGCGCTTCAGCGAGGCGAGGTCGTTATAATCGAACACCAGCGTCGAAGCCGCCTGCTCCATCGCAACGCCACGCTTGACCGGAGTCGTGCCGATGAACCAGTCGTCGAAGCTGAAGAAGGGGTGCTGGCGCGGAATGCATACATAGCGCCGGCCGGTGTAGGCGCGGGCGATCTTCACCGCAGCAGTCGTGACGTTCGACCCGTTCTTGCCGAACTTCACCATCTCGGCAGAGGGAATGGTGCTGCAGAGGAACTCGGCCGCCTCCAATTCGATCGCCGAGGCACGGGTGAGGTTCACGCCCTTCTCGATCTCGGCAATCGCCGCCGCGTTCACGCGCGGGTCGGCATAGCCGATCGTGATCGCGCGGAGTGCCATGCCGTAATCGAGATAACGGCTGCCGTGGGTGTCGAACACATAGGCGCCCTTGCCGCGCTCCAGCAGCGGCGGCGCGATGCTCGGGAACTGGTCGTCCCCCCTGGAATAGGTATGGGCGCCGCCCGGAATGACGCGGTGCAGGCGCTCGCGAAGCACGGCGAAATCCGCTTCCGTATTGCTGGCGGAGGTTTCATTTTCAGGCGGTAGAGGCTTTGCGGCGTTCATCCTGCCGCGGATAGCGGCTTTCGGCTTGAGTGACCATAGCCGGGGCGGTCATAGCTCATCAGGCTGCGAGCGTCCATTTATTGGGCGATGCGCCGGCGTCCCTGGGAAGGTCGATCGTGTCGAGCCTCGGCAGCGTCAGCGGGCTGTCGGCCGCCAAATCCGCGATAGCGGCCCTGGTCGTGACGGCGGCGCGAAAGCCGTTCTGCGCCAATATCCGCTCGGACGGTGGATCATGGTCCCCATAAGGATAGCAGAAGGTGAGCCTGTCCGCGGCCATGCCGATATCGAGCAACAGTGCCTTCGACCGCTCCACCTCAACTGTCTTGCGGTCGTTGGGAAGACGCGACAGCCAGTAATGGCGGTCGCCATGCCCACCGAAATGCATTCCGGCTTCGATCATTTCCCCGGCCTCTGCCTCCGTCATGTAGAGCTCGTTTGCGAAATCGGTTTCGTCGGCCGAGACATAAGCGGTGAACAAGCGATGGACGATCTCCTGCCGCACATCTTCGGCCAGTGCATATTGCAGCAGATGTTTGATGTAGACGACCTCGGCGCTGTCGAGATGGTCAGCCACCTTATACTGCGCCTTCAGACGCCCGAGCCCGGCCTCGTCGGCGCCCCCCATCTCGCGCAGCGCTTCGTCGAGGCTGGCTTCGATCCTGCCTGGGTCCGACGCATTGGCGAGGATGAAGTGGATCTTGTTGACGTCGAGGAGCCGCCGGTCACGGATCGTCGCGCGCGGCGGATAGAAGGCGCCGCTCAATCCTTCCTTGACGAGGATCGGAAAGACGTGCCGATAATGATCGCTATAGCTGTCGTCGAACGTGAGCAAGCAGGCGCGGGGCGGCAGGGATTCATCTCCTGCGATCGAGGCGAGCAGATCCTCCATGCCGATCATCACGTAATGGCGTTTGAGGTATGCGAGCTGTTCGCGGAAGAGCTCGACCTCCAGCCCCTTGATGCGCGGCCAGCGGCTGTCCGCGATGGGGCGGACATAATGGTACATGACGATCGTCACCCGGGAGCCGGGAAGGCTGTCGGTCGTCACCTTTGCTCCAGTCCTCGCGCTTCGTAATAGGCGCCAGTCGGCCGATCGAGATCGAGATCCGCCTTCACGACATGCATACGGCCAAGGTCAGCAAGCGCCGCTTGGCGCCCCCTCGCCCAGTAGATGAGCGAGGTCGTCTGCGGGTCGCGTAATTCGGGCGGGTGGAAGAGGCTGAGGAAGGCGAACATCGGCTCGTCCACAGAGGAGAACCAGCCCGAGGCGATGAAATGGCCCACCAGTTCCGATGAGGTGCAGGTGAAATCGATCGCCGCGAGGCCTTGCTCCTGCGCATAGCCATCGAGGAAGGAGAGAACGTGCGGCATGTCCTCGGGCCGGGCAAGCAGTTCCGCCACATGGGCGAAGGACATGCCGGGAATCTCGTCGCGTCGGAGGATCACATAGGCGGAGTTGCCGACCGCATAAGTTTCGTATGCGAAGACCGGATGCCGGTCGAAGCGCCATTCGAAATAGTCCCGGTCGCGGACATAGGCGTTCTTGCCTTGGAGCGCAGCATGCGGATCGGCAATGTCGGCTGCTGCGATTCGGCGCGCGGAGCTGGTATCGGGCCCGATCGCGTTCATGCGATGCATGGCGAGCTTCCGGCCCAGCGGATCGATACGGCTATAAGGCTCAACCGCCTTCAAATCGAAGATGCGGAAGACGCGCGGGATGTACCGCCAATAGTTGAAGCCCTTGCGGAGATAGACGTTGAGGGCCTCGTCGCTGATCCCGCTGCCGAGCAGCACCTCGTACCGTTCCTGAAGGAAGTCCAGCATGCGGGGGCCGATGCCCTTGCCCTTGGCGGCAGGTGCCACGATCCACGTCGTGAGCTCCGCCGCCGGAGCCTCTCGCCCCTCGAGCGAGAAGCGGTGCTCATGGAGGCCCATGGCGCCGATCAGCTCGGATCCTGCGACGGAGACGCAGACGGAGCAGCGCCCCTGCTGCTCGGGCGCATCCACGAACTGCCACTTTGCGAAGGACGGGAGGCCGAGGGCGATCTTCCGCGGCCAATGCCGGTCGTAGAAGGCCGCGATGTCCTCTATCGGGATGCCGATCTCGTCGGCCGAGCCGGTTCGGATGCTCTTCAAGACGCCTTCCCTCCTCTGCGCTCGTCAGGTCCGCCAGAGCGGGTAGATGCTTTCCTGCCGCTTCACCACCGCCGTCTTCGGGTTGCCGATATAAAGGCTGTAGTCGGGCAAGTCGCGGTCGATCACCAGCGATTCCGCGGCGATCTGGCAGTGATTCCCGATCCGGCTGTTGCCGAGCACGGCGCTGCCGGGGCGGAGCGTCACATGCTCGCCGAAGGTCGGATAGATGTCGCGATTGCTGCCGACGCCGCAGCGTTGATAGCTGACGAAATAGTCGCTGTAGTTGCCGCGCCCGAGCACCGTGCCCAGCGGGTGGACGAGAAGGAAGATGTCCGGAAGCGCGACTTCGTAGAAGATATCGCAGCCGTGCAGCGCCTTGTTCAGAAGGAAGAGCTTGCTGCAGATCGCTGCTGGCGCACCCTGCCGGAAGAGCTCGTTCGACAGGAAATAGAGCCACATCGCATATTGGTCGCCATGGAGGTGGCTGAACACAGCGCTGGTACCGTCGAAGAAATATTTATTGTCGACCTTGGAGAAGCAATGTTCGAGCCGCTCCAGGGCACGAGGGACGGCCGCCATGATCGTGTCCGGTGCCGCTTCCTCCTCATCCGGAAAGAGGCCGGCGAGCTGGCGGGCCGCATATCGCGCCATGGCGTCCGGCGCGAGTGAAGACCTGATGCGCGTGCTCAGCTTCGGCTCCCCTGCTGACTGCGGACGTGGACACCGTTAGTGGCGAGATAGCTTCGGACCTTGATTGGGCTGTGGTCGGTGAAGATGAACATCGAGGAGATGGTGATCGCGGACGCCCCTGCCTCCAGCGCCTGCATGCAATGGGCCAAGCTGCCGGCGCCGCTAGAGGCGATGAGCGGGATGTCGAGCTTCCCGGAAAGCTCGTGGATGATGTCGAGGTCATAGCCTGACATAGCTCCGTCGCGGTCGATCGAGGTCAACAGGATCTCGCCCGCATGGGCATCCTGCATGCGGAGCGCGAACTCCACCGGATCCAACCCGGTCGCTTCGTTCCCGCAGTGGCTGTAGACTTCACGACGACCGCCGCCGAGCTCACGATAGTCGATCGAAACGACAATGCATTGGTCGCCGAAGCGCGAAGCGGCCTTGATAACGAAGGGAGGGTCGGAGACGGCGGCGCTGTTGATCGAGACCTTGTCGGCGCCGCTTTTCAGCAACTGCTCGATCTCCGCGAGCGTCCGGATGCCGCCGCCGACGGTAAAAGGCATAAATACCTCTTCCGAGACCCGCTCAATGATCGAGCCTGTGATCACGCGTCCTTCCGGTGTTGCGTCGATGTCAACGAAGATCATCTCATCGACGCCGTAGCTGTCATAGACCTTTGCGGTGGAGACGGGATTGCCCGCCTCGCGCACATTGTCGAAGAAGCGCACGGCTTTGACCAGCCGACCGCCACGCACGAGGAATTTGGGAATGATCCGCTTCTTCAGCACGCGAAGTCGTGCGCCATCCAGTTCTGAAGCATCTGGAGCCCGTTATCCTGACTCTTCTCCGGATGGAACTGAGCTGCCACCAAGTTGTCGCGCCGGACCACGGCGGTGATCTGGCCGCCATGGTCGGAGGTGGCGACGACATCCGCCGGATCGCGGCAGACCATGTGGAAGCTGTGGACGAAATAGAAGTCGGTCTGCTTCGCCGGGATGTCCTCGAAGAGCCAGTCATCCGAATCGAAGCTGAGCCCGTTCCAGCCGACATGCGGCACCTTGGCCGGCGCCTCGACCTCTAGCGGCACGACCTCTGCGTCAAGCCAACTGAGGCCTTCGTGATTGCCATGCTCGCGGCTGGACTTTGCAAAGAGCTGCATACCGAGGCACACGCCGAGCACAGGCTTTTTTTCCTCCATGGCGAGCCGGGTTAGCGGCTCCTGAAGTCCGGTGGCGCGGATTGCCGCCATCGCGTCCCCGAACGCGCCCACGCCTGGCAGGACGAGCCGGTCGGCGTCTTCAAGTTCGCCTACATCGCAGGTGACGATGGCGTCCTCGCCGATGAATTGAAAAGCGTTCATCAGCGAGCGGACATTGCCCATCCCATAATCAACGATAGCAATGGTCATGTTTATAGCTCTTAACGGCAGCTTCGAAGGAAATGAAGCCGTCCCGCTGCCGAGGGAACTGGCATTCGGTGATTGAATCCGTCACGCCGCCCGGGGGTAGATGATCCTTTGAGCCCATAAGACACGACTTCGTGCCTTGATCGAGAGTGGCGCCACAAAATCTAGCCTTTATAAGAGAGGGCGCTTGGGCGGGGTTTGGATGGAGAATGAGTGCCATGGCTACGATCATTGGAACAGATGCCCCCGAGACCTTGGTTGGTACGGAGGGCAATGACGAGATTGCGGGTCGCGGCGGAGCCGACGGCATTAACGCGCTTGGCGGCAACGACAATATCTACTGGACCTATGGCGATGGTCTCGACGGTGTCGACGGCGGCGCCGGAATCGACGTCCAGTGGGCGTTCATTACCTCCGGCCAAGGCGGCCCTCGCCGTTTTTCGCTCGGAACGAATGTGCTCGATCCGACGCGGGTTGATCTCCGCGAGGGTTCCGGATCAATCGGCGACCCGCAGATCGTCCGGTTGACGGTCGACAATGTTGAAGCCTTGACACTTGTCGTCAACATGGGAGCCGGCGGCGAATTCATCGTAACCGACCTTAGCGGTACCGACCTGACCGGCCGCATTACGGTAAACGGCCTCAACACTAGTGGCACGGCATTGAGTGGGCTCATCTTTCGAGCGGCCACACAGGCGCTCGTAAACCAGCTAGTCGGGTTCGGCACGAACCTCACCGACAGCTTCGAGGGTGCCCTCGGCAACGATATTTTTTACGGCTATGACGGCGACGACCTTCTTCAGGGCGGCAGCGGCGGCATCGACGAATTAGTCGGCGGGCGCGGGAACGACACCTATGTCGCAGACAATCAGGACGCGATCCTGGAGCTTCAGGGCGAGGGCCGCGACCGCGTCCTCATGACCTCCAGCTTCTACAATGTCGGCGCCAATATCGAAGAAGTCTTCTTCCACGGGTCCGGCGACTTCACTGCCATCGGCAACGGTGTTAACAACTTCATCGTCGGCGGCACCGGCAACGACTATCTGATCGGTCAGAGCGGCAACGACACGCTCTACGGCGGCGGCGGCAACAACACGCTGCAAGGCGGCACCGGCAACGACCTTTACCTCGTCGAAAGCCCAGGCGACACGTTGGTCGAATTCGTGAATGAAGGGTTCGACACGGTCCAAACCCCGCTCGCGACCTTCACTCTTGCGCCGAATGTGGAGAATCTGACCTATACGGGCTTCGGGAACTTCAAGGGCATCGGCAACGAAGACAATAACGTCATAACCGGCGGAGTGGGCAGCGACTATCTGATTGGTGGCCTCGGGTCCGATACACTTCAGGGAGGCGCTGGCGGCGACATTCTGGATGGCGGCGCAGGCTATGATGTTTTGATCGGAGGAGCCGGCGGTGATGAAATGACGGGCGGCGAGTTCGCCGATATGTTCGTGACCAGCGTATATGGTGACGGCGTGGACATGATACACGACTTTAGCCGCGCCGAAGGTGATGGGATCGACGTTCGGGCATTGACGGCGTCGCTCGGCACACAGGGCCAAGACCCGTTCGCCTCGGGACACCTCTCTTTCCAGCAGGGGGTTGTGGGCGGCAGGCAAGCAACCTTGGTCATGTTTGATCCGGACGGCAGCGCGGGCCCGCAGGGCAGCGTTCATTACCTCACGGTGATTGGTACCCAGCCGCTGAGCAGCAGCGACTTCATCTTTTAAGGCGACACGGAGCAGGCAACAAACAGGCCCGGCCCGTCAGAGCCGGACCTGTTTTCACGTCAGGCGATCATACGATGAAGTCGGAGGGCTGCAGCGGGGCGTCGCCGTACACCGTGGCCAGTACGAACTCGCCCTCCGGGGTCGAGGAATCGGGATCGACGAATATACGGGTTGCCTGCTGACCGTTGATCGTTACCTGCTCCATCCGGATATTGCCCGAGGCGAATGGATCGTCGGTGCCAAAGCTGTTCGCAAGGTTCGAAACATCGATCTTGTCGCCTTCCTCGCGATCAAAATCAAGGATGAGGTCGCCAAAGTCTCCGACCTGATCGTATTGGAAGCGATCCGCTCCCGTGCCGCCGATCAGCTCGTCTGGACCTGCCCCGCCGATCAGCGCGTCGTCGCCGGCCCCGCCGTTCAGAATGTCAGCGCCGTTGTTGCCAGACAGCCGGTCATTGCCGGAAAACCCATATAGCGTATCCCCTCCCGTTCCGCCGCCAAGCTCATTGTTGGCATTGTTGCCGTAGCCGCTGAAGGCCGCAGAACCCGAATAACGAAGATTTTCGAAATTCTCCTTCAGGATGTAGCTGTTGAGGCTGGTGAGGACAGTATCGTTGCCCTCGCCACCCATTTCTACGAGAGTGTCGCCGTTGCTCTCGACAACATAGGTATCATCGCCAGCACCGCCTACCAGTTCGTTATTGCCGCCGCGGCCATAAAGCGTGTCATTGCCATCAAGGCCGTAGAGCTGGTCGTTTCCGTTGCCGCCTTCGATGTAATTGTTAAGTTCGTTGCCGATGCCGACAAAATTGCCTGTGCCATTGAAGAACAGGTTTTCGACGTTAGCCTCATACAGGCGATACCAATTCTCCGCGGTGACGATGGCGTCGGTTCCGGCGCCTGCCTCCTCTATAACCGTGTCACCGGCATTGGCGAAGTAGGTGTCGTTGCCGGTGCCGCCCAGAAGCGTGTCGTTGCCCGAGCCGCCATTCAGGATGTCGTCGCCGCCGAAGGTGGAGATCTGGTCGACTCCGGATCCGCCATAGATACTGTCCCTGCCGTCTCCGGTGATGACGCGCAGGCTATTTGTAATGCCGCTGGCGAAAATAGCGGTGTCCCCCTCCGATAGCTGAATCACCTCTATGGTGCCGCTGACCGCGTTGCTGATCGAGCTGTCGATTCTGATGGTCGGGCTTAGCGTTATCGATTCGGAAAACCGGATTTGAACGTCCTCCACCGCATTCATGCTAGTGACGGTCATTAAGGGGTTTACTGTGCTCGAATCCGGGTTGCCGTACTGGAGCAAGCCAGTGGCGCCTTGACCAGTGAGGAAGAAAGTCTGGTTCGCAACCCCGGTGTTGTTGATGAACGTGAAGGAAGCCCGGTCTCGACCGTCGCCGCCGTTGATAGTGTCGTTACCTTCATTCGAGAACCACCTGAATTCATCATTGCCGCCAAGGCCATTCAGGGTATCGTCGCCGCCAAGCCCTGCGAGTTCGTCATTCCCTTCGGTTCCGTTTAAGGTCTCCGATGCTGCGGTTCCTACTATGACTGCCACGCTGATTTCCTTCCATCTGCTAAAGCGCAGCCCCTACCCGCGCCCGTACCCAACAGATGCTGAAGTTCAGTGTTGCCCGTACGTATAACCGTTCATCGCATTTGTGCGACGGGCTATCGCGTTGTATTGAAAAATAAATTAGCGCTTGTCAGGCCCAAGCGGAACATCACTCAAGTCCGTCCTGTCCCATACTGCAAAGTCCGGTACCGGCTCACCCGACTGAACTTGTGAAGGATCGAAATTCCAGGGATGGACCTGGTGCGGCTTCAGGTAGGAATAATATTCCTCCTCGCTCATCTTCAGAATGTCGAGGAACCAGGCCATCGAGGCCGGGCGCTTGCCATCATATTGAAATTCGATCTCCGCCGCTTCCTCGCGCGTCTTGCGGCCGTTGCGGATGTCGATCGACAGCAAGTGGTTGGCGCGGCCGTAACCCCGCTTCACGAACTTCGAATAATCGCGCATCCCCTGGAAAGTGCACTCGATCTTCTCATAATCATATTCGGGCGGAACGCCCTCGACCTGCTGGCCCTTCCAGCCGAGTTCCCGCTTGATCAGTTCGACATTCGCCTTGGTGTCCCAGGGAATGTAGTTGCCGAGGCAGATCGAGCGGACCTTGAGGCGCATCAGGTCCTTGCGCTTGGGATAATCGAACATCCAGAGGTCGCGGCGCTCGACGCGACCTTCGAGGAACTCGTACATGTCGTCGGCGGTCATGCCCTGGTTCATGAGGCGGTTGAAGCGCTTCTCGTCGACTTCCTCCATCTCCTCGAACGTGTACCAGCTATGATATTCGGCAGTGCTCTCGCCCCAGAAGAGCAGGGGCACTTCGAAGCGCACCGCCATGTGCATGACGCCCGCATAGATGCCGGTGTGGCAGTGCCAGCAGAAATCGCCGCGGCGCTTGAAGCTTTCGAGCATCAGTTCGCGCACGACATGGAAATTAGGGGTGAACTCGACCACATCCACGCCGAGCTGCTTGAACACCGACGTGTTGTTCTCTTCGACCAGCGGCCGGTAGCCCCAGTGGTTGAAGCGCACCACCAGCGGCTTCAGCTTCAGGACCCGGACAATGTAATAGAGCTGGAAGACGCTGTCCTTGCCGCCGGAATAGGGCACGATGCAGTCGTAGAGACCCTTGCCCTGATATTCGGCGATGATCGCGTCGAGCTGGCGCTGCCGGTCGGCCCAGTCGATCTGCTCCTGCTTGAACTCGACCTGGCGGCAGACGCTGCACACGCCCGCTTCGTCGTAGCTGATCGTGTCGACGGTCTCAGGGGTCAGGCACTTGGTACATTTACGCATGGGATTTCGCTTCTGGCTCAATGATTTGGATCGGGCTCGCCCCCGCGAATGGCCTCGAGGTTCCGCCATATCGCGTCGATGCAGATAAAGTCCACCAAATCATCCACTTCGAACGACTTGTAGCGCGGCATCGGGAAGCCGATCGTCCGCGCGTGGCAGAAGCCCTGCTCGCGCCGGACCCCCTCCACGGTCGAGATATAGATGCTGCCGTCGAGGCTGTAGACCGGCTCCAGGTCCTGTCGCCGCGGCAGGACGCCGAAGCTTTCGGACTGCAAGGGCGTGATGATGCCGTTCTCGTCCCGCTTCACCATGAAGACCGGGTGGATCGTTTCCAGCGCAGTGATTCCGACCAGCGAATCGGCCGAATCCCGCGCCGCGTCGAGCGCTCGGAGGGCGGCGTCGATATCGTCGGCGTCGGTGAGCGGCGAGGTGGGCTCTAGGATCACAACATAATGGTAGGAATCGCCCGCCTGCTCCAGCGTGTCGATGGCATGGAGGATGTAGCCGAGGCTGGGCGCGGTATCCGACGCGAGCTCGGCCGGCCGCAGGAAGGGCGCGTCGGCGCCGTGCCGCTTCGCGATCTCCGCGAACTCGCCGTCGTCTGTGGAAACGATCACCCGGTCGACGAGCGTCGAGGCGCATGCCGCCTCGACCGGCCAGGCGAGCAGCGGCTTGCCGCCGAGCGGGCGGATGTTCTTGAGCGGCAGCCCCTTCGATCCCCGCCGGGCAGGGACGATCGCGAGGGCTCGACGGCCGTCGATCATCGACCGCTCCTCTCAGCCCGGCACGTTCACGAACGGCGCCCGCAGCCGCTGCATCGTCCGGTCGGCGATCTTGCGCGCCCAGAAAAGCGGCTTGGGATAATGGAGGCCGTGCGAGCGGCGCGAGGCGAGGATCTCGTCATTCTGCCGCTTGAGGCTCGCCGCCGCACCGCCAGTCGCGCCGCCGGTCCGCATGCGAACCCAGATGCGCGGCAGGTGCACGGCCCGGATGCGGTGGACGTAGAAGGCGCGGAGGAGGAAGTCGTAATCGGCGGCAAGCTTGTAGCTTGTGTCGTAGCCGCCGACCCGCTCATAGGCCTTACGGGTCAGGAACACGGTCGGATGAGCGGGGATGAGGCCGCGCCGATAATCCTTTTCGGTAAAGTCCCGGGCCCTCCAGTGGCGCTTCACCTTCGACGTATCGTCCGGATCGACATAGACGAGATCGGCGTGGACGCCCTCGATCTCCGGATCGTCGAACACGGCCATCGCCTCGGCGATCACATCGGGCGAGCAGTAGAAGTCGTCGGTGTTGATGAAGCCGATGACGTCGCCCGTCGCTTGCGCGAGGCCCTTGTTATACGCGTCGTAGAAGCCCTTGTCCGGCTCCGACACCGCATAGCTCACCCGCTTCGCCTCGGCTCTCAAGATATCCATTGAGCCATCCGTGGAGGCTCCGTCGATCACGATATGATCGATCCTGGGATAAGTCTGGATGTTCACGGACCGGATCGTGTCGCGGATCGTGTGCGCGCGATTGTAGGAGGCCGTGATCAGGGACAGGGTCTTCATCGGGCGCCTTCCCGTACCGCTTCGAGCGGCGCCGCCGCCTGGTCCTTGGGGGAGAGGATCACCTCGTCAACGCCGAGCACCTTCTTGATATGATCGGTAATCGAGAAGGCCTTTTCGGACGCTTCGTCATAGCCGCCGTCGCAGAAATATTCGAAGATCGCGTCCTCAATCGCATAGAGGCCGTGGGCGAGATTGGCATCGACACGGATCCAGCCGTCCTCGGGACGGACGATGCTGTAGTGGATCGGCTTCGCCGGATCGTCCATCGGAACGGCGAAGTCGGCGATCGCGCCGCTGACGATGCGGAAGATCTTCACCTGCGGGGCCGTCTCGTCCTGCCAGTGCAGGCCGCGGAAGCAGCCCTTGCGCGTGAAGGAGCGCTTCAGGACGGCGGTCGGGCTCTCGTACAGGATCTCCAGATAGCCGCGGTCGTCCTCGCGCCGTAACGCGGTTCCTTCGATCCGCGGAAAGAATTTCGCTTCGTCGGACATGCGTCCCGCTTGCTCCTGATCGTCTTGGCAGGGCGTGAAATTTGGGGGGCGAGCCACGTCGCATCGTCCCTTTTCCCCGGCCGGAGCGCCCTATTGAGCGGGCGTCGAAAAGTCCAGCCCCGCCCTCTCTTCAAGCGCTATCCGTTTGAAGGTTGAGGCGCCGGAACTTTGTGGCTAGAAGCCATGCCGCCCGAGAGGACCCTCTCTCGCGAGCGCTTCTGGCCTCTCATAAAGCTCCCAAGGGACTACAATGCCTCTTCCTACCCGCATTCTCGACCAGAATGTCTGCATCCTCGGCCTCGGCTATGTCGGTCTGACGCTCGGCGTTGCCATGGCCGATGCTGGCTTCAGGGTGCACGGCATCGAGCGGCGGCAGGACGTCGTCGACCTGCTTAAGGAGGGGAAGGCGCATTTCTGGGAGCCGCGGCTCGACGACAAGCTGAAGCGCGTAGTAGAGAAGGGCAGCTTCACCTTCTCGACCGACGTCGATCCCGGTTTCCCCGCCACCGTCTACATCCTTACCGTCGGCACGCCGCTTGGGAAGGACGGCAAGGCGTCGCTCGAGGCGGTGGAACGTGCCTCCCGGCAGGTCGCATCGGTGATGCCGGAGGATGCGCTCGTCATCCTTCGCTCGACCGTGAAGCTCGGCACCGCCCGCAATGTGGTGGCGCCGGTGCTTGCAGAGCGAGGCCGCCGCTACGAGATCGCGGTTTGTCCGGAGCGGACGCTGGAGGGGAAGGCGCTCATCGAGCTCAACGAGCTTCCGCAGATCATCGGCTCCGACGATGCCGACACGCGCCAGCGCTGCGTTCAGCTGTTCGGAGCGCTCACGCCGACCACCATCGCGCTGTCGTCGCTCGAGGCGGCCGAGCTCACCAAGCTGGTCGACAACACCTATCGGGACGTGATGTTCGCTTTTGCCAACGAGATCGCGCAGCTCTGCGGTCATGCCGGCCTTTCGGCGCACGAGATCATAAGCGCGGGGCGGCTCGGCTATCCCCGCACCAACGTCGCACTTCCGGGGCCAGTCGGCGGTCCCTGCCTCGAAAAGGACCCGCACATCCTCGTCGAGTCCGCCCGCTCCTATGGCGTCACGATGGGCATCACCGCCGCCGCTCGCCAGATGAACGAGGTCCAGCCCGCCGAGACGGTGCGGCTGATGAAGGAAGCGTTCGAAGCGGCCGGCGGCGGGGCTTCGCCCAAGATCGCCTTGTGCGGGCTCGCCTTCAAGGGCGTGCCGCCGACGGACGATCTGCGCGGCACCATGGCCACCCCGATCCTCGAGGCGCTGAGGGCGGCGTTCCCGGACGGCAGCTTCGTCGGCTACGATCCGGTCGTGCCGGAGCCCGCCGCGCGGGGATTCTTCGGCATCGACACCGCGCCGACACTACAGGACGCCTGCGAAGGCGCCTCGATCGCTGTCATCGCCAACAACCATCCCACCTTCCAGCGCATGGAGCTTCCGGCGCTGGCGGCGATCATGGCGACGCCGGGGATCGTCTACGATTATTGGAACATGCACAATCGCGAGACGGAGGGCCTTCCGACAGGCGTCCGCTACCTCTCGCTCGGCAGCGAACGGAAAGAGGCTTAAGTGACCACACGCTCCATCCTCGTCACCGGCGGCACCGGCTTCATCGGATCTGCCGTCGTCCGGCGCCTCGTCAACGACGGGCACCGCATCCGCGTCGTCGACAACGACCTTCGCGGCAGCGCGGCCCGTCTCGCCGACCTCGAAGGGCGGTTCGAGCTCGCCGCGTGTGATGTCCGCGACGTCGAGGCGATGACCAGCGCCGCCGAAGGCATGGAGATGCTGCTCCACCTCGCAGCGCTCAACGGCACAGAGAATTTCTACAACCGGCCTGACCTCGTCCTCGATGTCGGTGTGCGGGGCATGTATGCCGCGCTCGACGCGGCCCGCGCGGCGGGGGTCAAGGAATTCGTTCTCGCTTCCTCCTCCGAAGCCTATCAGACCGCGCCAGTCATTCCGACCCCGGAAGACGTGCCGCTGATGATCCCCGATCCGTGGAACCCGCGCTTCTCCTATGGCGGGTCGAAGCTCATCTCCGAGATCATGCTCGCAAATTATCACCGCGACTTCTTCGAGCGGGCGATCTCCTTCCGGCCGCACAATGTCTACGGTCCGGACATGGGCTGGGAGCATGTGATTCCACAGTTCGCGCTTCGCATCCATGACGAGGGGCAGGCGCAGCCCGACGGCGTGCTGCCGATCAAAATCCAGGGTGACGGCTCGCAGACCCGTGCCTTCATCCACATCGACGACTTCCTCGACGGCCTGATGCTCGTCATGTTCAAGGGCGAGCATCGCAACACTTACCATATTGGCACGATGGCGGAGGTCACGATGGGCGATCTCGTCCGGCTGGTCGGCGCGAGCCTCGGACGGGAGATCGACGTGGTCGGGGCCCCGCTCCTCGAAGGCTCCACCGAGCGGCGCTGCCCGGACATCGGCAAGCTTTCGAACCTCGGCTTCGCGCCGCAGACGAGCCTCAGGGACGGCGTTGCCGAAACGGCGCGCTGGTATGCCGACAATGCGGACCGCCGGCCCAGCGCCTGACCGGAGTTCGGGCTTCCTCTAAAGGAGGACGAGATGGGCAATGAGATCGAAGTGGGGCTGATCGGCTTCGGCCTCGGCGGCGAGGTGTTCCACGCACCGCTGATCCGGTCGGTTCCCCGCCTTTCGCTGAGGCGCGTGGCGACCTCCAAGACCGAAGCGGCGGCGAAGGCCGGGCTCGAGGCGACGCGTGCGGAGACGCTGATCGCCGATCCTTCAATCGACCTGATCGTGATCGCCTCGCCCAATGCAACGCATTATCCGCTTACCGAGGCCGCCCTCCGCGCCGGCAAGCATGTGGTGGTCGACAAGCCCTTCGCGACGAGCGCCGCCCAAGCGGAGCGGCTGACCGAGCTAGCGCGGGAGCGGGAGCTCGGCCTGACGGTCTTCCACAACCGGCGATGGGACGGCGACTTCCTCACCGTCCGGAAGCTGATCGAGGACCGGCAGCTCGGCGACGTCATGCTCTACGAGGCCTGTTGGGACCGTTTCCGTCCCGGCGTGAACGCCCACTGGAAGGAAGCGCCCGAACCGGGGGCCGGGCTTCTCAACGACCTCGGCCCGCACCTCATCGATCAGGCGCTCGTCCTGTTCGGCTGGCCCGAAGCCGTCACCGCCGACATGGGGCCCCAGCGCGAGGGCGCCGCGGTCGACGATTATTTCGACCTGCTCCTCCATTATGGGAAGACACGCGTTCGTCTTGGCGCATCACAGCTCGTGGCAATGTCGCGGCCCCGGTTCCAGATCCATGGCACGGGCGGCAGCTTCGTGAAGCATGGGCTCGATCCGCAGCAGGGGCAGCTTAAGTCGGGAGTGCCCAGAGACGCCGAACGATACGGGGCGGAGCTCGAGGACCAGTTCGGCATCCTCACCCCGTCATCGGGAGGCGCGTCGAGAGTTCCGACCGAGAAAGGTCGCTACCACCTCTTCTACGAAGGGGTTGCCGACATGGTGGGGGGCGGCGCGGCTCCGGTCGATCCGGCCGATGCCGAACGGGGCCTGGCGCTGATGGAAGCTGCGCGGGTCAGTTCGGCCGAGCGGCGGACCGTCCCGCTTTCCTGAAGTTCAGCCGAGTTCGATATCGGCGGGGATTGGGCGCCGGTTGGCCAGTGCCGGCACCCGCGAGCGGACCTCCTGCACCCGGTTCAGGTCGAGCTCCGCGACGCCGAGGCCGGGCTCCGGCCCCAGGTCGAGCAGGATCTCGCCCCAGGGGTCTATTACAAGCGAATGGCCATAGGTTTCGCGGCCGTCCTCGTGCCGTCCCGCCTGCGCCGCGGCGACGACGAAGCAGCTTGCCTCGATCGCCCGGGCGCGCAGCAGGACGTGCCAATGCGCCTTGCCCGTGGGTACGGTGAAGGCGGCCGGAACCGCGAAAATGACCGCGCCCGCATTACTCATTGCGCGAAAAAGATCCGGAAAGCGAAGGTCGTAGCAGATGGCAAGGCCAAGCCGTCCCCACGGGGTGTCGACCGCGACGACCCGTTCGCCCGGTTGGTAGGTCGACGATTCCCGCCAGCTCTCGCCGGCCGCCAGGTCAACATCGAACAGGTGGATCTTATCGTAGCGCGCCTTAATTTCGCCGGTGCCGTCGATGACAAAGCTCCGGTTTACCCATCGGTCGCCGCGCTCGCTTTTCAGCGGCAGCGAACCGAGATGAACCCAAATACCGCGCTTGGCCGCCGCCTCGCGGGCAAGGGCGAGCACCGGATTGTCCACTTCTGCGGTGACCTTGGTCGCCGCCCGCTCCCGCGACTGATCGAGCTGGCCCGACATTTCAGGCGCGAAGAGCATGTCGGCGCCGCGCGCGGCCGCTTCCTTGATCGCTTGCTCCAAGGCTCTGGCATTTGCGGCGGGGTCGATCCCGCTGTTCATCTGGAAAACGGCTGCTTTCATACCAGAACCCTAGTCGGAGAGGATGATCGGCGAAAGGTCTTCCGGAGCGGAGGATTTGCCGCGCTCTTCGCCCCCCGCTAAGACCCTCTCATGAGCGGCGACAAACTCACTCCAGTCATTCTGTCCGGCGGCTCCGGAACCCGGCTCTGGCCGCTCTCTACATCCGAGCGGCCGAAGCAATTTCTGCCGCTGGTCGGTGAGGAACCGCTGATCCGGCAGACCGCGGAGCGCTGCTCCAATCCCGAATTGTTCGAGCCGCCGCTGATCGTGAGTGGTGCGACGCATGAGCCGCTGGTCGAAGAAGCGCTGGCGTGGATCGATTATCGCGCCATCCTGGAGCCCGCACCGCGAAATACGGCGCCTGCCATCGCATTGGCCGCGCTCGCCTGCGCTCCCGATGAGATCCTGCTCGTCATGCCGAGCGATCATTATATCGGCGGGCCACTAGGCTTTGTGGATGCAGCGCGGCGGGCCGCTCGCCTGGCAGCCGAGGGGCGTCTCGTCACCTTCGGCCTCCGGCCGACCGCGCCGGAAACGGGCTACGGCTATGTGAAGCGGGGGGAGCGGATCGACGAGTGCGGCTTCGCCGTCGAGCGCTTCGTCGAAAAGCCGGATCTGCCAACGGCCGAACGTTTCCTCGCCGATGGCAGCTATTACTGGAACGGAGGGTTGTTCGCCTTCCGAGCGATCGTTTACCTCGAGGCGCTGGCGGCGTTCGAGCCTGCCATGCTTGAGGCGGCGGTCGCGGCGATGCAGGGGGCTCGCAGCGAGGGAAGGATCATCCGCCCGGACCAGGTCAGCTTCGAGCGCTCTCCGTCCAATTCGATCGACTATGCGGTCATGGAAAAGGCGGCAAACGTCGCCGTCGTCGAGGCGGACATGCTCTGGTCGGACGTAGGCAATTGGAACGCGCTCCATCAGGTGTCCACCCACCACGGCGACAACAGTGTCGGCGGGGATGCGCTTCTTATCGAGTGCACCGGCACGATGGCGAGGAGCGACGGGCTTCGCATCTCCGCACTGGGCGTCCGCGACCTGGTTATCGTTGCAAGCGGTTCGGACGTGATTGTTTTGCCGAGGGCCCGCGCCGAGGAGGTGAAGAAGCTTTGGGAAGCGCGGGAGCGTGGGCGTGCCGGCTGACCCGTTCACGCGCGGCTCAGCTCCGGCGTAGTTAGCGCAGGATATGGACCGAAGATCCCCTTCTCCGCCTGCCAGCCGGCGCGACTTCCTTCGTGCTTCGGCCACTGGAGCCGCAGCCACCCAATTGCTTCAATCCAGTCCGGCTCTCGCCGCCGAACCGCCTGCCGAGGCGGTTTCGCTTCGTGACTTCGGCGCGGCCGGCGATGGATCGGCCGACGATGCAGCGGCGCTCCAGAGAGCCTTGGCCCAATCCATGTCCTCCGGCCAGCCGCTCTGGATTCCCGCCGGGCGCTACCGCATTGGTCGGCCGGTCGTAATCAGGGCCGGCGATTACCCTGCTCATGCGCCCACTTTTGCACTGGGGCCCCGGATCATTGGCGCTGGAGCAGGCCGTACGATTTTCCAGGGGCTGGCGAACGCGCCGCTCTTCGACCTCGACAGCAATGCCGATCACCGAGCCCGTTTCCAGGGCGTGTTCGGCAGCCTCTTCCAAGGCTTCACCATCGCCGGAGGGGGCGACGGCATCCGGCTCCGGACGGCGCTCAACGTCACACTGAGGGACCTCCACATCCTCGGCCTCTCCGGCACGGGCGTGGAGATAGTCTGCCTCTTTGGGGACAATGACGGGTCCAACATGGTCGCGCTTGAGCAGCTGCGGGTTGAAAATTGCCGAGGCTGGGGAATCGATGCCGCGGCGGCTCCGGGCGCCAACGAAATTTCCTTCCTTCATCTCCGGCACGTCTTCGTTCAGGGTTGCGGGACAGCCTCGAGCGCCGGAGCTCCGCCGAGCGGCGGTATGAAGTGGAAGGGGCAGGTCTGTACCCTCGATCAGTGCGCCTTCACTCTCAATGAGAATTGCGCGTTTTATATACCGGGCGAGGCCGGCCTCGCGCAGACGTTGGACGTGCAGAGCACGGCTTTCGAAAACAACAAGCGGCGCCAGATCCTCTGCACGGGCATCAGCGCGTTCAAGGCGCGCAATATCCAGCTCTACAATAACGACGCTTATCCCGCGGAGGTCGGATGCGATTTCGAGGGCAGCCGGAACACCATCCGGTTCGTGGATATAGATGGTGTTGTCGTGCGGGCGACGGCGGGGAATGGCCGCTATACGGCCTTCCGCATTGGCGGGACGCATGCGGAGACCGGCAGCGCCCGCGTCCGTAACGTCGTTTGGGAAAATTTCGACTATCCCGGTCAGACTCGTTTTCAGGGCTGGCAATTCGAGCATGTCGATCAATGCTGCGACTTGCAGGCGGCGGCGGGAGGCCTGACCTTCGGCCCCGTCGGCCTGGGCAACAAGGTGCCTTTACGGCTTCGCGGCATTGGGCCGGCACCCTCCACCAGCGGCGAGTGGACGGAAGCCCACATCGAGAGCCCACTGGTCCTGAACGAGAGGCTCTCAGCGGGGCGGCACCATATCTATCTGTTCGACGACAGAAACGTGAAGCGGCTGGAGGCATCCACCACGAACCCTGCGCTCGATCCGGCGAGCGGGTATCTCGTCAAAGCGAACGACGCCAGCAAGCTTTTCGTAGGAAGCGTCGAGACTGACGGGGCCGGCCAAGTCCGAGTGGTCCGAAGCTGAGGCGGGCGGTACCCGTTTCCTACTTTTTCCGGCGAGCAAGAGCGGCTTGGCGCCTCCGCTCGCGACGGCACTGTAATGCAAAACCGAAGACGGCGGCGCCCGAGGTGATGGCGACGAGGGAAAGCAGGAAGAGAGGGGCGTTCATGACGCTTTCCTAATGGTGTGGACGCTCCGCCTCAATAGCGGGTTCGCTAGCGGCCGGAACGCAGCGCCGTGAGGATGATGCCGGTAAGGAGCATCGACACGCCCGAGGTGAACGAGGCGGCGCCGAAGATCGCGAGGAGCAGCCGCTTTCCTTCCAGGGTCGCTTCTCCCCGCATTTCAGCCGCTCCCACGGACGCCGGGACTTCCCGGACAAGGATGTTGAGATCCGGCGCGACGGTGAAGAAGCTTAGCAGGCCCAACAGCCCTCCGAGCAGGATCAGGCATATGCCAGCGATCTTCAGTGCGTCCGAAATCATGGTTCCCCTCCACTTTTCTCGCAGGCTGCCATGAAGCTAGGCGCCCGGCAACAGCGTCGCGGATCAGATGCGGCGGAGGCGTATTGAATCGAACTCGCCATCAATTCGGCTGCCTTCGCCGCCGGAGCCGATCTCAAGGTTAATCCACTGCCGCGGGCATCCCGCCGGCACGGTTATGCGTTGCGCCAGCCGCCGTCCTTGCGCGCCCACCCGAATGCCGCCGAGGCTGCGTCCGCCGATGCAGCCCACGCTCCATAAGGCCGATCCCTCACCCGATTCGGAGCGAACCGCTCCTGCAACTTCGAGTTGATAAGCGCCTGGTGCGAGTGCCAGAATCTGACGGGCGACAGTGCCGGCGCCGCCGTTGCGGGAATAAATCAGCAGGGCCCCCTGCTCGGGCGCGAGATCGGCTCCGTAGTCGGCGCCCGAGATCAGCGACCAGTCGAACGGCGGCCAAACGCTTGGTGAGGAAAAGTCGCCGTTGCGTATGGCTGCGGCCGGGGCGGAACCGCTTAGGCGAAGATACAGCCGCTCGGCCACGTTCAGTTCGCCCTTGTCGACCAATTTCGTCAGCAGCGCCGCCCGGTAATCGGGCGGGAGGTGGTTCAGCGAGGTGGGCCGTGCCAGCAGAGCCTTTGCGAAGCCGCCCGGCTGCTTCCCATCCTTGATCATATATTCGGCGAAGGGCGGCACCCATTCATGCCCCCGCGCCAGAAGACCGCCGATCGACGAGACCAGCTCATCATCGCCCAAGGCTCCGTCCAGGACCGGAAACAATATGCCTTGCGAGGAGCGCGAGGTGCGAAGGGCGATCTCATATTGGCGAAGAACCCCCGGAATGTCGTTCCGGGATACCGCTTCCTCGAGGAACCAGAGGGTGGTGATGAGGTCGCGCTTGCTCAAGTCGCGGGAGAGCTGGAACTGTCGCTTCGCCGCGGCGCGATCGCCGGCGACCTCCGCGCCGATCGCCGCGACGCGGACCCCCTTCACCGCCATAGGCTCAGATCGCAGGGCATCCAGGGCGAGTTGCCGCGCTTGCGCCACCTCCTCCTTGCGAACGTCCGCCGTGATCATGAGGCTGGCCTTGGCTGCCTTGGCGAAGCCGTCGATCGGCCAGAAGCGGAGCGCAAGCTCGGGATGACGCTCCCTCGCGGCGCCCGCCAGGCTCACCGCGACGCTGAGCCAAAGAAGGAAAAGGGCGGCAAGGACGATCAGCGCCAGGCGAACGATCTGGCGCCGCTGCCACCTCGGCCGGGCTGTGATGGAGCGTCCGCCGGACAAGCTTTAAGCGGCCTCCTCCGTCCTGCCGTAGCCATAGCCGTAACCATAACCGTAGCCGTAGGAAGCGTTCCGCTCGTCGAGCTTGGTCATGATCGCGCCGACCACGTGGGCGTTCGCCGCCCGGATCCGGTCGATCGCCGCCCGAATGCCGCGCGCCCGGACGCCATTGGCTTCCACGACGTAGATGGTGCCTTCGACGGCGGCCCCGATCAGCGGCGCGTCGGCGAGGCCGAGCACCGGCGGCGCGTCGACGATCACATTGTCGAAGTCCTGGAGCAGGCGCTCGACGAGCAGCTTCAGGCGCGTTCCGCTGAGCAGTTCGGCGGCGTTGGGGGGCTGCGGACCCGTCGTGAGGGCGAGCACGCCATCGTGCGGCGTAGCCGTCAGCAGGCCGCGCAGATCGTCCTCGCCGGCGAGGAAATTGCTGAGACCGCGGTCGTTGGACAACCCAAGCCGCCCGTGGAGCGAGGGCGAGCGCATATCGCCGTCGACCAGCACGACCTTGCGTCCGATCCGTCCCAGGATGCGCGCAAGCGCGATGCTGGACGTGGATTTGCCTTCCGCGGCGCGGGTGCTCGTCACCATGAGAGAGCGGGGCACACCATGGCTGGTGGAGAAGGCGAGGTTGGTCTGGACCGACAGATAAGCCTCGAACACCGCCGACTTCTGATCGTTGAGGTCCTGGTCGAGCGTGTCGCCTTCCACCGAGGGCACCGTTCCGAGCAGCGGAACGCCGAGGGTGGGGCTGACCTCGCTCGGATCCTTGATGCCTTCGTCGATCTGATCGAGGACGAGGGCGGCGAGCACGGCGAGCACGATGCCTGCGGCCAGAGCAAGCAACAGGTTCAGCGGCAGGTTCGGGCTGGACGGATTGTCCGGGACTTCGGCCGCGTCCACGATCGCCACCGTGTTGGAGCCGACGCCGGCGACGCCGATCTCCTTGTAGCGCTGGAGGAGGCCGTCATAGAGCTGCCGGTTCGTGTCCACTTCGCGCTGATAGATATTGTACTGGATGCTGTCGCGGCGCTGATCGACGAAGCCCTGCTTAAGCCCTTCCACCCGGGCGCGAAGCGCGTTCTCGCGCTGCACCGCCTGTGCATATTCGGCCGAGGTGCCGCCCTGGACGCGCGACTCCTCCCGGGCGATCGCCTGATCGAGCGAAGCGATCTGAGAAGCGAGCGCCCTCGCCGACGGATATTCCGGCTCGAACTGAACGAGCAGCTTTGCATATTCGCTGGCCGCCTGGGCGCGCTGCTCGCGCAGCGCATTGATCGCCGGGTTGGAGAGCACTGCGCCGCTCGCGCGTCCGGAAGCCCGCATCCGCGCCTCGGCCGCGATTCGAGCCGCCGTCGCCTCGGCCAAAGCTCTGTTCAGCGCCTCCAGATTTTCCTCGACCAGCGTCCGCTGGCTCGTGGTCCTGCCATCCGGGCTCTCGGTGCTGCCGAGCGTGATGATTTCCTTGTTCGATGCATAGCCGACAAGATCGCGCTCCGACTGCTCCAGCCGGGCGCGGAGCTGCCTCAGCCGGTCCTCGAGGAACCGCCGCGCATCGGCCGTCGAGGCGAACCGCCGCGCCAGGTTCGATTCCATGAACTGCGTGGTCCATGTGTTCGCGATCAACGCCGACATGCCCGGATCGGGGCTGGTATAGCCCACGTCCACCAGACTCGAGCCGCGGATCGGAGCGATGGTCAAGTGCTGGAGCAGGATGTCAGCGGCGCGCTGGATCCTTTGCTCGCGCTGCTGCGCCGTCACGCGGCGGGCGGGGCTGTCCTCAAGGATCGACGCATTGTCCGGATCGACATCGTAAAGGGCGAAGAATTCGGTGTTGTCACCGAGATTGAGGCTCCGCGCCACCCGCTCGGCCAGCGAGCGCGCCTTCAGCAGCGCATATTGCGTCTGGTAGAATTCCTGATCGGGAATGGGATCGTCCCGCACCACCCCCTCGACATTGGTGACGTTGTCTTCCGCTCGGCTGATCTCGATCCGGGCGGTCGCCGTATATTGCGGCGTCATCAAGAGCGTCAAGACAAGCCCTGCCAGCACCGCCAGAGTGACGATCGTCGCCATCACCCATTTCCGGCGCATGGCGATCCGCCAATATTGCACCAGCACCGGGACCTCCTGGCGCGGCTCCACGGCGATCATTGCGGGCAGGGCGGCGGGCTGCGGCCGGCCCTCGTTGATGTCGAGAAAAGTCATGCGTCTAGTGCCAGCCTTGGATCATTGCCGTTATTGGAAAACCGCGACGAGCGGAGCGCTCAGGATCGGAGACGCCTGGAGCACGTCCTTGAAAATCCGGCGTGCCTGGGAGTCGCTGACGATCACCACGTCGTTCGCGAACACTTCGGGGTCCGCATAATTGCCCTGGCGGATGGCCTTGAGGTTGTAAAGGCCGGCCATCCGCTGCCCGTTGACCGTCCTGAAGACGAGCACATTGTCGGTCTTAGCGAGCTCCGTGAGCCCCCGCGCCCGCGCAATTGCGCGCATCAGCGTCATCTTGCCGATGACGGGGTAGAGCCCGGGCTCCTTCACCTCGCCGTCGACCGTCACCACCTGGCTGACGGTCTCCTTCAGATTCACGGTCACCTGAGGATGGCGGACGTGCCGCGCGCGCAGCCGGTCCTCGATGACGGCGGCGATCTCCGACGGAGTCTTTCCCGCCGCCTCGATCGTCCCCGCAACGGGAATCGATATGCGGCCGCTCGCGTCGGTCTGGACTTCATTCTGGCTGAGATCCTCGAGGCCGAAGACGCTTACCGACAGCTTGTCGAAGGGGCCGATGAGGTACGGGCGCGTCTCGCCGTAAAGGTCCGCTCCGGTCGGCGGCGGCAAGGCGCTGTTATTCGCCATGACGATGTCCGAGCTCTCGCCGTAACGAGGCGTCGAGCACCCGGTGGCCAGGACGGCGGCCAGCGCCAGAGAAAACGCAATTCTCACAACAAAATCCAATCCGTTCGCGAAACGTGGCGGGAGTCCTAGAGGACAAGCGGCCCGAGGTAAAGAATGCAATTCGGGAGCGGCCCGGCCGCTACAGCACCTTACCTGCTTGAGACCTCTCCCTTTTTCGGCGCCATTCGGGCCGGCGATCCAAGCCAGGCGCAGGCGATGGCGAACAGGATCATGAGGAACGGCGTCCGCAGCGGGTAATCGACGAGGCTCGCCAGGAGGAGGAGCAATGTAATGACGCTGCCGAGGCGGGCGAAGCGGATGCGGCGATCCGGGGCGGCGCGCCAGGCGGATATCGACTTCACGGCCCACCAGAGAAGAAAGGCGAGGAGCAGCAGGCTGCCCGCAAGCCCGCCCTCGATCATCAGCTCGAGGAGGTCGTTGTGAGCGTGGTTCAGGTAGGACAGGCGCAGATGCTCGAACGGCTCGATCCGGCGATAGGCATGTTCGAACGAGCCGAAGCCGGTTCCGAAGGGGAAATATTCCCTCATCATGTCGGTGAGCGAGCCGAACACCCGGAAGCGAAGATCCTCGGCCAGCTTCAGGTCGAACAGCCTGTAAAAGGCGTCCGCGCGCGACAGGAACAGGGTGGCAGCAATGGCAGCTGCGACCGCGCTTCCCGCTGCAAGCAAAGCGACGATTTGGCCCCGTCGCGGCCCGCGGGCCTGGCGCGGCGGCCGCTGGTAAAAGAGCAGGCTGGTCGCAACGCCGAGCGCCGCCAGCACGACGCCGGAGCGCGAGCCGGTAACCAGGATCAGCGGCACGAGCAGGATGGCGACCCCGATGCACGCCCAGAAACGGAACCTGTGCAGGCCGGGATTGTCGGTCGGTGCCGAGGCGAGCAGCGCCAGCATTGGAAAGAGGCAGGCGAGAAGCGCCGCCTGATGATTCCGGTTCGCGAAGAAGCCGACCGCGGAGCCGTTGTTGGTCGTGCGGTAGAGATAGAGCGGTCCTTCCGGCGAGCCGATGACCTGGGCGAGCCCCATCAAGGCGCTCAGCACGGCCAGCCCAGCGAGCGCCGTCAGAACGATATAGCTTCGCTCGCTCGAAACGGCGGCGACGAGGAGCAGCGCGGCGAGCGGCGGGAGCAGAGAGACGAGGCCGTTCCACGTCCCCGAAGGAGAGAGCGTGAGCGGCCGCCATGGCTGCTCCATCCCCATTACGTTTGCGATGTCGGCGTAGAAGGCGCGGCCGGGCAGGGCCGTCCATACGGACGGCGGAAGCGGGATCAGCTGCAGGAGCATGATGCCGCCCAGCGCCAGCAGGAAGGTTAGCGGCGCGCGGATTTTTCGGAGCTGGTCGGGGAGGAGCAGAAAGACGGCGGCCGCTCCGAACAGCACGGACAGCGGCCGGATGAGGATCTGCGACTGGGCATCGGCCCGCGAAGCGCCCCCGGTCAGAAGCGCCAGCGCCAGGAACGCGCACAGCAGCGCGAGCGGGAGAAGCTCGCGCCCTTGGGAAGCGGTCTTCGGCCTCCCCGACCGGCTGTCTCTCATGGTGCGCGTCATACTGGTATCGGGTTCGTGCCTGCTGTAAGGAAGACTAACCTCGGGAGCCGAGGCCGCTCTAGGGATAGAGCCGCAAATTGATTTTGACGAGCCTTGGTGATTTTCGTAGTTTCTTCAACATTCAAGGCTGTCGGCGCCGCGTCCTTTGACGCCGATGGGCGGGGGCTCACACCCCGATCAGGGTCGATTCCGGGGATCAGATGACGATGGACCAGACAGCATCGGCGATACTGGCCTTGCCGCGCCCTGCGAAGCGCGCCATCGCCGTGGCGCTCGACGCCTTTCTTTGCGCAGTCACGGTCTGGATGGCCTTTTCGCTGCGGCTGGACGAGTGGGCGACGCTCGCGGGGGTGCAGTGGTTTGCCGTCCTCGGCTCGCTCGGCCTTGCCATCCCTATCTTCCTGAAGAGCGGTCTCTACCGCGCCATCTTCCGCTATACGGGATGGTCGGCGCTCGTCGCCATTGCCCGCGCGGTCAGCATTTACGGCGGTCTTTACGCGGCGATCTTCACGCTCTTCTCGATAGACGGGATTCCGCGTTCGGTCGGTATCATCCAGCCGATCCTGCTCTTCATCTTCGTCGCCATCTCTCGCGTCGCCGCAGGCTATTGGCTCGGCGGCGCCTATTCGGAGCTGTTCAACGGCCGCGCCCGGCAAAATGTCATGGTCTACGGGGCGGGGCTGGCGGGACGCCAGCTTGCGTCCGCTCTGACCCGAAGCGAATTGAAGGTGGTCGGTTTCCTGGACGACGATCCGGCACTCCAGGGACGCCTTCTGCTCGGCCTGCCCGTTTACGATCCCGCCACGCTTCCCTCGCTCGTTCAACGCCACGGGCTCACCGACATCCTGCTCGCCATACCGTCCGCAAGCCGTAAGCGGCGGAACGAGATATTGGACCTGGTCCGCGAACTGCCGGTGGCGGTACGAACCTTGCCGGGCCTCTCGGATCTCGCCCAAGGCCGCGTGCAGACGACGGACATCCGCGAGCTCGACGTGGACGATCTCCTGGGCCGGGAGCCGGTGCCGCCCGACGAGGCGCTGCTCCAGCAGAATGTGCGCGGCAAGACGGTTCTCATCACCGGTGCGGGCGGATCGATCGGCAGCGAGCTTTGCCGCCAGATTCTGATGGCGCACCCGGCGACGATGCTCCTCATCGAGATCAGCGAGCCCGCGCTTTATTCGATCCATCAGGAGCTTTGCGGACGGCTGGAGGACGAGGGCCTTGCGGGGACGCGGCTCGTGCCCCTCCTCGCCTCTGCGGGCGATCCGGAGCGGATGCGCGGTATCATGGCGGCCTGGCGGCCCGATACCGTTTATCACGCCGCGGCCTATAAGCACGTCCCCCTGGTGGAGCATAATCCCTGCGTCGGTGTGGCGAACAACGTTTTCGGCACGCTCACCACCGCCGTGGCCGCGCGGGAGACGGGCGTCAGCGACTTCGTCCTGATCAGCACCGACAAGGCGGTTCGGCCGACGAACATCATGGGGACCAGCAAGCGGCTTGCCGAGCAGGTGCTGCAGGCGATGGCCGCGTCCTCGTCCAAAACCCGATTCTCGATGGTGCGGTTCGGCAACGTCCTCGATTCGAGCGGATCGGTGGTGCCTCTGTTCCGCCGGCAGATCAGGAACGGCGGACCGATCACTATCACGCATCCCGACATCACTCGCTTCTTCATGACGATTCCCGAGGCAGCGCAGTTGGTGATCCAGGCAGGAGCGATGGCCGAAGGAGGCGAGGTGTTCGTCCTCGACATGGGCGAGCCTGTCAGAATAATCGACCTTGCTCGTAAGATGGTAGAGCTGTCAGGTCTGAGGGTGAAGGATGACCATAGTGCCGATGGCGACATAGCCATCGAGGTCATAGGCTTGAGACCGGGAGAAAAGCTCTATGAGGAGCTCTTGATAGGCGACAACCCGTCCGGAACAAGCCACTCTCGAATTATGAAGGCGAACGAGCATTTCTTGCCTTGGTCGAAGCTTAGCAAGGAGTTGGATTGCTTAAAGAAGGCGATAGACATCAATGATGTCGCAGAGGTGCTGAAGATATTGCTTCGCCTTGTTCCGGAATACAAACCGGAGGGGAACGTCGTCGATTGGATTCACCTTGAGCGGCTGGCGAGCTAGGATTTGATTAGCTGGTAAGATACCAGCGCTCTGCTCTTTCCAAACCGATTGCGGTCAGTGTGCCCGAAAAGAAAGCGCCGGTGTCGATCCCGATGCGGCTTACCTGCTCGTCAACGTCGTCGCTGATGCTGTGGCCATGAACTACAACATGGGAATGCGGGCCGGGATGGGTCAGGAAGGCGCTCCTGATCCACCTGAGGTCGCTGCCGTTCTGCTCCTCTATACAAAGACCCGGCCGGATGCCGGCATGAACGAAAAGATAGTCGCCCTCCTCATGCCAATTTGTGAATGCGTCGAGAAAGGCAATATGCTCTTCAGGTACATTATGCTTCACTAGCTTCGTCAGTCCATCGATGTCTGCGGCGTCATACTCCTCCTCGGTTACGCCGTAGCTCAGCAGCGTCTCCCGACCGCCGACGCGGTTAAGTAGCGTGGCGGCGCGCCGATCCCCCTCCCAAGTCCTGATAAGTATTTCCTCGTGATTCCCCTTAAGAAACACAGCAGCTGCGCCGGACGCTTTCAGCGTCATGAGTCGTTTGACAACGCCGCACGAATCTGGCCCGCGGTCGACAAGGTCGCCTAAGAAAATGAGCTGCGTTTCAGCTGGCGTCCGCCCGCGATCATCTTCCCTGATCCGCGTCAGCAAGCGATCAAGCAGATCTAGGCAACCATGAATATCGCCGATCGCATAAACGCGCCGTCCGCTTGGTATGGCGCGGACACTCGGCTGAGGGGCCGCTCTCCGCAAGATGCGCCTCAGGAGCATGGTGGGAGAGTTCCGTTCGTCTGAAGATATGACATGAAGCGCCATATAGGAGGCATTATCAACTGTGCCAGTATCGGGCAGATCTCGCGTGCAGGTCAGGGTTTCTTAAAACTGAGAAACCATTCCACAAAGCGCGGTATTCCCTCATCTATGCTCGTCTTAGGCTTGAAACCTAGTTCGGTCTGAATGGCGGTGATATCTGCGTAGGTTTCAGTGACATCACCGGGCTGCATCGGGAGTAGCTGACGAAGAGCAGGCCTGCCGCATGCCTGTTCCAATAGCTCGATCAACCGCTCCAGCTCCTCGCTCCTGTTGTTGCCAATATTGTAGAGACGGTGCGGCGAACGACTACCCCCCGCTTTCTCTTCACCATCATCGAGCGGAGGATCGTCGAGCGCCGCCATCACCCCGTCCACGACGTCGTCGATGTAAGTGAAGTCTCGCCGCATCCTGCCTTGGCCGAAAAGCTGGATTGGCTTTCCTGTAAGAACAGCTTCAGTGAAGCGCCACACTGCCATGTCGGGGCGGCCCCAAGGCCCATATACCGTGAAGAACCGCAATCCGGTCTGCGGCAGCCGATAAAGATGAGCATAACTCTCGCTCATGAGTTCGTCTGCTCTCTTCGTGGCCGCGTAGAGCGACAGCGGGTGATCGGCCCGATCTTCAACACGGAAGGGCAGCGACTGATTGCCGCCATACACCGACGATGAGGAAGCGTAGACGAGATGAGAAGAGCCTCGACGCCGGGCCAACTCCAAGATGTTCAGGTGACCCATCAGGTTCGAACGAAGATAGGCGTCGGGATTCTCGATTGAGTAACGAACTCCCGCCTGAGCTCCAAGGTGAATGATCCTATCGTAGATTTCACCCGCTTTGGACGCAAATGCTGAGTCTGCGAGATCGGCGTGGAGAAAGCGGAACCTGTCGCCAAATCGCCTGAGCTCAGAGAGCCGCCGTTCCTTAAGTGCAACACTATAGTAGTCGTTAAGGTTGTCTACGCCCACTACCCTGTCGCCGCGGGCGAGAAGCTTTTCGCAACAATGGTAGCCGATGAATCCACCTGCTCCCGTCACTAAAACTTCCATCTTCCTTCCTCCGCCACCGCCCATCGCACCGCAACGTTTCCGTGGCAACGGGTCTTCCCGAGATGTTGCGGATTAGGAACAGCCGCGTGAAAACTGCAATCTTAGCGGCGAAAGACACTAAGCCCTGCTCTAATCGAGAATTGGCGGGTTGACGATTTAGAAACAAAGGGGGCATTAGGGGCACTCCTGACGGCCCCGAATAACTGGCTTCAGAGGAGGAATGAATGTTTTCTAAAAAGTTAGGAGCGCTTGTTGCCGCGTCTCTCGTGGTTGCAACGACTCCCGCGGCTGCGCAGACTTCTGCTCGTTCGCTCAGCCTGAACGAGGATGTTCGCGCCTCGACCTCGGTGAGCAACGAGAGTGAGCTCGGCGGCGGTGGGGTGTGGGCTGCCATCCTGGGCGTTGCCCTTCTCGCCGCTTTCGTTCTCGTGGTGATTGAAGACGATGACGTGGATCTTCCCGACAGCCCGTAAATAACGCAGCTCTCGCAAGAAAAACGCCCCTGAGTAGCCTCTGGGGCGTTTTTTTTGCCTTCACCTTTCAATGCTGGTGTTTGGCGGCGAGGCTCCCGTAAGTCGATTACTCTCGTATTCGCTCCATGCTCG
>NZ_DASWTN010000004.1:0-12872 GCF_036402135.1 Allosphingosinicella sp.
GGGTCTCCCCGGGCCGCGACGGGCATGTCAAGGGCTGGTAAGGTTCTGCGCGTTGCTTCGAATTAAACCACATGCTCCACCGCTTGTGCGGGCCCCCGTCAATTCCTTTGAGTTTTAACCTTGCGGCCGTACTCCCCAGGCGGTGTGCTTAAAGCGTTGGCTGCGACACCGGAAAGCTAGGCTTCCCGACGTCTAGCACACATCGTTTACGGCGTGGACTACCAGGGTATCTAATCCTGTTTGCTCCCCACGCTTTCGCGCCTCAGCGTCAGTCTCGGTCCAGATGGCCGCCTTCGCCACCGGTGTTCTTCCCAATATCTACGAATTTCACCTCTACACTGGGAATTCCGCCATCCTCTCCCGAACTCGAGTTCTTCAGTCTCAAATGCAGTTCCCAGGTTGAGCCCGGGGCTTTCACATCTGACTTGAAGGGCCGCCTGCGCGCCCTTTACGCCCAGTAATTCCGAACAACGCTAGCCCCCTCCGTATTACCGCGGCTGCTGGCACGGAGTTAGCCGGGGCTTCTTCTCCCGCTACCGTCATCATCGTCGCGGGCGAAAGAGCTTTACAACCCTAAGGCCTTCATCACTCACGCGGCATTGCTGGATCAGGCTTGCGCCCATTGTCCAATATTCCCCACTGCTGCCTCCCGTAGGAGTCTGGGCCGTGTCTCAGTCCCAGTGTGGCTGATCATCCTCTCAGACCAGCTAAAGATCGTAGCCTTGGTGAGCCTTTACCTCACCAACTAGCTAATCTTACGCGGGCTCATCCTTAGGCGATAAATCTTTGGTCCGAAGACATCATCCGGTATTAGCTCAAGTTTCCCTGAGTTATTCCGAACCTAAGGGCAGATTCCCACGCGTTACGCACCCGTGCGCCACTAGACCCGAAGGTCTCGTTCGACTTGCATGTGTTAGGCATGCCGCCAGCGTTCGTTCTGAGCCAGAATCAAACTCTCAAGTTAATGACCGACCATCGGCGCCCGAGGGAAAACTCGAACATCCAAGGCCGGCATCTCTGGGAGCCGTTCCTGCACAAATACATATTACTGTGGATATGTAAGAGGACATTGGAACGGCTTAGCTTTAACCGATCAACCAGAACCCAGAGGTTCCCGGTGACCGGAGCCGCCGCCCACATGTCCCTTCATCTAAACCGACAATGTCAAAGAGCCGACGCCTCACCTCCCCCGTTTTAATCCGGGGCACCGGAGTTACCGATTGATGAGACGCGAACGGGTTGGGCCAAGTGACCGTGCCCCGTCGGTGAAAAGCCATATATGGAGGAGCGTTTCCGCCGTCAATGACTTTTTTCTGAAAACTTTTTGAAGCTTTCGGTCGGCGACGCTGATCCGAGGATCTTGTCGGCCGGTCAGAACCATTTGGGAAGGGCGAACCCAACCTTCAAGTACCTGATCCGAAATTTCGAATTGTTTTCAACAGCTAAGCCGCACTTCCGCGTGGCCTTGCCGATGGCGGCCATATGGTCGGGACGAACCCGGCCGTCAAGCCGCTTTTCGAAAAACTCTATTTTCAAAGATGCCGAAGAGAGGCTCCGGAGCGGCCCGAGCCGCGTGCCTTAATGCCTGCCTTCGAGGCTCTAAATGGGCGCGCAAAAATGAGCTTCAAGAGCCCAGCCGTCAAAAAAGTGAAGGCAGCTCAAATGCTTGGCAGAGGCGGTGTCAGGCGCTCTGGATATAGGCCCGCATCGCCTCCGCTTCCTCCTCGATGCGTGCAATCCGCCACGCGACGAGGTCGCCGATCGACACGATTCCAACCAGCCTGCCGCGGTCCACGACCGGCAGATGACGGATTCGTTTGGCGCTCATCTGCGACAAAGCGGCGAGAATCGGCACGTCGGGCGCGACGGTGATGGCGGGAGTAGTCATTACCTTGTCGACAGGAAGGTCGAGCACCGCCCCACTCTCGCTCTCGAGGCAGTAGACGATGTCGCGTTCGGAGAGGACGCCGATCACCTCGCCGTCCCGAGTCACCGGCAGCGCGCCAATGCGATTCCCGGCGAGTCTCGTCACCGCCTCGCGCACTGTGCTCCCCTGTTCGATGCTGATCACGCTCTCGCCCTTGCGGCCGAGTATGGCGGCTATGGTCATGCCTCGCTCTCCTCGCCGGCCCTTTTTACACGAGTCGGGTTGATGATCCTATGGCCTGCCGCCACATGGGCGCGATGCCGAGACACGATCCCGTCCCGCCGCGCCGGCCGGAGCCCCGCCAGACGGACCTAGAGCGCACCGCGCTCGCCTGGACGCGCTACAAGAAGCTGATGTCGTGGATGGCGATCGCTGCGGTGGTCGCGGTACTGCTCGCACTCATCTACTTGAAGAGTTCCGGCGGGCCGGTGCCAATCCATATGATCATTGCCACGGTTGCGGGCGTCGGTTTCTCCGTCCTGCTCGGTACGGCGCTGATGGGGCTCGTCTATTTCAGCAACAATAGCGGCCATGACGACGCCGCCACCAGAAGGGACGACAAGAATGACTGAAGCCGAGCGCCGCGAACCGATCCTTCGCGTGGTGCCGCGCCCGGGCGATATCAACGCCAACGGCCACATCTTCGGCGGCTGGGTGCTGAGCCAGATGGACATCGCCGCTGGCATCATCGCGTCGCGGGAAGCGCAGGGCGCGGTCGCCACCGTCGCAATCGAGGCGATGGAGTTCATCGCCCCGATCCTTCTTCACGACATCATTTCCATCTACGCGCAGATCGAACGGATCGGCCGCACCTCCATGGGCATTCGCATCGAGGTGATTGCCGACCGCGATCGCGGCGAAAAGCAGGTGAAAGTCACCGAAGGCCTCTTCACCTTCGTCGCGCTCGATGAGAACAACCGCCCGAGGCCGGTGAAAGGCTGAAACGAAAGCGCCTCCGGAACATCCGGAGGCGCCCTTCACCGTCAGTGAAAACGGCTGCTTCTTAGAAGTCGACCTGCGCGCGCAGAGCGACGCTGTTGACGCCGTAGCTGCGCTCATCCACCGGCTCGGTCGAGGTCGGCTTCACGGCTGCCGCGAAGGGGCCGCCTTCCACCTGCGTCCGCGTATATTGCAGCAGGAAGCGGACATAATCTTCCGGGATCCAGATGAGGCTTGCCTGGTATCCGGTCTGGATGCCGCCGCGGCTGAGGCTGTTGGACGGAGTGAATAATCCGGTCGTGAAGTTGTTGGTGAAGCCTTGCTTCAGCTTATCGCTGTCCAGATCGAGATAATCGTAGCGGGCATTGATCTGGAATGCGCCGGAGCCACCCTTGCTGAAGGGATTGAGTACCTTCGTCCGATCCCACGCGCCGTTCTTGTATCCGCGCGTCTCGCCGGTGAGGAAATAGCCTGCCTCGGCATACCAGCTGAAGAAGCTCGGATCGCCTGAAGGCACCAGTGCCGTGTTGGCTGCCGAAAAGGCGTCAAGGCCGGTCGCGACGTCGCCAGTCGAATAGGCATTGACCTTCGTCCACTGCGCTTCGCCGGCGAGGTGCAGCGACTTGAAGATGCCCCCCAGTTCGACACCGTAGATGTCGTCACTGCTCGCGGCGAAGCTGCCGGTGTCCACGAACCGGACATCGGTCGTCTGTAGGAACGGCCGTGCACGGTAGCGGGCGAGTTGGTTCGTCGACGGAGCACCGGTGGAAGAGGAGGCTGTGCCGCCGTTGTTTGATTGGAACTCGCGGTGCTGGAGATTGGCGCCGAGGTGTAGGAGGCCGCCCAGCGCCTGCGGCGAATAGGTCGCCCGCGCGGCGCCGATCCAGCCGTCATTGTCGAACGACGCGTCGATCGAATGAGCTGCAAAAATGCCGGCATTCAGACGCGCTATGTTGGCCTTGTCGGCGAGCCCGAACGAAAGGCCGATACGGCGCGTGTGGCCGAAGGCGTCGTTCATTTGCGCGCGTTCAAGGAAGCTGATGAAGCGCGAGCTGGTGATCTGCTCCAGGCTTTCAAACGTCTCGTGATTGCCAATCGTCAGCGACCAGGGCTTCCCCTTGGGCGCATAGGTGATGATGGCATCGCCAAAGCCCACAGCCGAATTGGCGAAGTCCATCTCGAACTTGTAGCCGAAGTCGCCGGGGATGGTGCCCTCAGCGCCGAGCCGGATTCGGCGGACACGAGTGTTGAAGCCGAGGTTCCGACTGTTGATCCGGTCGTCCGGGTTCTCAATGAAGCCCACATCGTACTGGATGCGGCCGCGCGGTTTGAACGACCAGCCGGCCTCCTTGTCCTCATAGAGAGGGGCGCCCTTCCAGCCCGGAGTGACCACGCCCATCTGCTTCTTCAGTTCATCGAGCTGCTGCTGCAGCGCCTCGACCTGCGCTTCGAGAAAGGCGGCCTTGGCTGCGGCGCCTTCCGCGTCGAGCGGAGCGACGGCCTCTTCCGCGGGAGCAGCCTCAGCCTGCGCAAAGGCAGGCGATGCCAGCATGAGGGTCGAGCTGCCGGCCAAGAGCGCCAGCGTGAAAGCCTTCGTCGTCATTGATATAGTTCCCCAATCTTCTCCGCCCCGATGCGGAATATGACGGGCGCGTGATGCTTCCATGACGCGCCCGTTTCACTTTTGTGACAGCGGTTACTTCACTGATGCGAAGTTCATCGGTGCGAGCGACCGCGCGGCCTGGGCGTTGCGCACCCTCACCGGGTCCGGCGCCGCGATCATGCCGCGCTGCACGAGATAGCCGCCCTTGCCCCAGGTCGATTCCTTCGCAAATTCGGCGACGTAAGCGCGAATGCCGGGAATTGCCCGCGCATGTGCATTCTTGACGTAGATGTAGAGCGGGCGTGCGCCGGGATATTTGTAGCTGGCGATGCTATCGTAGGTGGGCTTGACGCCGTTGATGGCGATCCCCTTCAGCTTGTCCGGATTTTCCTCGAGGTATGAATAGCCGAAGATGCCGACCGCACCCGGAGTTGCGGCGATCTTCTGAACGATCAGATTGTCATTTTCGCCGGCTTGAATGAAGGCGCCATCTTCGCGCACGCCGGTGCAGATCGCCTTGAATTTGTTTTCGTCGCTCTTCTTGAGCGCTGCCATCGTGGGGTTTGCTTCGCAAGGCGGAGTCATCAGCAGCTCGCCGAGCGCGTCGCGCGTACCGCTGGTGGGCGGCGGTCCGTAAATCCGGATCGGGATCGCCGGCAGCTTGCCGTTGACGTCCTTCCAGGTCTTAGCACGGTTCGGCTTTCCGAATGGCGTCTTCGCGACCGCCATATAGACGTCCCGCTGGGTGAGGTTCGCAAGCGGCCCGTTCTTCGCCATACCGAGTGCAATACCGTCCATCCCGATTTGGATCTCAGTGATCTGGGTGACGCCGTTCTGCGCGCAGAGCTTGGTTTCCGACGCCTTGATACGGCGCGATGCGTTCGCAATGTCGGGAAAGCGCGCACCTATGCCCGCGCAGAAAAGCTTCATGCCCGCGCCCGTGCCGGTCGATTCTATGATCGGCGTTCCCGCCTTCGGATTGGCACGCGCCATGCGTTCGGCGACAACCTTGGCGAAGGGATAGACCGTGGAAGAGCCCACTGCGCGAATTTGCGTGCGCGCGTCAGCTACTGTTGGCAGCGCAATCGAGCCGGCCAGCAACGCGGCCATGGCGATACGGCGATTGAACATGAAGAAAAGCCCCTTGCATCAGAACGGGCGACATGCCCGCCTCGCGCCGGGATTTAGGATCGCCGCGCGTCGCTTCGGTGACTCTTCCGTTTCGGATCTGTGACAAAAGAAAAGGGCGGTAATCCTTAAGACCGCCGCCCTTCCTGGTCACTGCTTGTAGAACCGCTCAGGCCGCCGGAGCGATCTCCGCTTCGCCTTCGTCGTTGCGCGGGCGGCGGGTGCGGCGGCGGGGGGCGCGCGGCGCTTCCTCAGCGCCGCCCTCAACTACGGAAATCGCGGGCGGGAGCACTTCGAGAGCGATCCGCTCCTCACCGGCTTCTTCCTCACGGCTTTCATTCTGGTCGCGATCGTCGCGGTCGCGGCGGGCACGCTGCGGACGGCGGCCGTCGCCATTGCGGAAGCCGCGCTCGCTCCGGTCGCCGCGGTCGGCACGTTCGAAGCGCTGCTCGCGCTCCTGGCGCTCCTCGCCTTCGTCATCACCGCGATCGTCCGAAGCGTTCACCGCCTCGTCCTGATCCTCATCCTCATCGGACATATAGTCGTCGCGCTGGCGGCGCTGGGCATTCTGCTCCTCGAAGCGGGCACGGCCTTCGCTCAGGACGCGGAAATAATGGTCTGCGAACTGCAGATAATATTCCGTCTGAACGCGGTCGCCGGCAAGCTGCGCGTCGCGGGCGAGCGCCTTGTACTTCTCATGAAGCTGGGCGGCATTGCCGCGCGAGCGGTTTTCCTGGCGATTGCCGGGGTTGGGAGAATTGTTTGGCGAGCGGGGCCCGCCGCCACGACCGCGCCTGCGGCCGTTCTGACGATTGTTGAGCAAACTTTAGTCCTCGTCAAAGGTGGTCGTATGTAGCCACTCCATGGCCGGGCCCTTCCCGGCCGTAAAAATCTGCACGACACCAACAGGCTGGCAGCCGCAAACGCGGCTCCTGCCTCCTCACGCTAGGAACGTCCGGAGACGCCAGAGCAGTCGGGGGTCGGCGACGGTAAGCCTCACGCATTCCATGCTGTGATTGGCCCCGTCCCTGGGCCCTATGTAGCTAGTCAGTATGACAAATCCAAGTAGAAATATGATTATCTAAATCAACGTTCTACGATCAGGCAGCGCGCACGCCCGCCAAGGTCATGTTTCACCCTTACCTTTAGCCCTTCTGCTATGAACAGGGCCCTAACAGCTTCTTCCTGGCCGACACCGATTTCGAAGCAGGCGATGCCGCCTTCTGTCAGCAGTTCGCCGGTCATTGGAGCGAGGCGCCGATAGTCGTCGAGGCCCTCCGTGCCCGCGAAGAGGGCGGAGTGCGGCTCCCACTCCTTTACGTCGCGCGGAAGCTCGGCAGTGTCGTCGATGTAGGGAGGATTGCAGAGGACGAGGTCGAACCGCTCCTCCAACCCATCTATCCAGTCGCCGATGCGGAACGCCGCGCGGTTTCCGAAGCCGAGCCGCTCCGCATTTCGCCGCGCAAAGTCGAGCGCCTCTTCCGAACGATCGATGCCGATACCTCTTGCCTGATGCCATTGGTCGAGCGTCGCCAGGAGCAGAGTGCCGGGCCCGGTGCCGAGGTCCAGCACCGTCTTGGGGCCCGCTTTTCCGAAATGCTCCAGTGCCGCTTCGATCAGGGTTTCACTGTCCGGTCGCGGCACCAGAGCGCCCGGCCCGACCTCAAGCTCGATCGACCAGAAGGCGCGGCGGCCCGTAATATAAGCCACCGGCTCTCCCGCCAGCCGCCGCTGGACCAGCGCTTCGAAACCGGCAGGAACCGCGCCTTCGGCGCCTGAAAGCAGAAATTGCTCACGGCTGACGCCCGCCGCCTCCGCCATCAGCAGCTCCGCATCAAGCCGCGGCGTATCGCTCATCCCGGCAAGGCGCGCGGCCGCGGCGTTCAGAGCCTCGGCGATCTTCATCCGCGCCTTTATTGCTTATAACGGTCGGCGATCTTCGCCAGCCCGGCCTGCAGCTCCGCTTCGGGAAGCCAGCGGCCGTTGAGCATCACGCCAACGCGCCGCTGCACGTTCGCGACGTCGGCGAGCGGGTTGGCTTCGAGAAGGATGAGGTCCGCCCTGCGGCCTTCCTCGACTGTGCCGAACGCGTCCGGCGTGCCGAGGAACTGCGCGACATTCCGCGTCCCGGTCGTCAGCGCCTGATAGGGCGTGAGGCCTGTCCCGACGAGATAGGCGAGCTCGCGGTGGAGCGAGAAACCGGGAACATTGAACCACTGGGGCGCATCGGAGCCGAGCAGCAGCCCGGCGCCCTCATCGTGCAGAGCCTTGATCAGCTTGCCGCGAAGGGCCGCGTAGCGCCGTGCCTTGGCGCCATCATAGGCGGGGTCGCTCTGGATTCCTGCCCGCGCCTGCTTCCACTGCGCCAGCATCGCGCGCGGGACATATTTGAGCTCCTCCCGAGCCTCCATTTCCGCCGCCGAGGGCGTGGGAAGAAACACGTGATGGACGAGGCTGTCGGTGGGCACGTTCCACACGCCGGCCGCTCGGGTGCGGCGAGCGAGATCGGCAATCTTCCGCTCGTCCACCTTGTCGACCAGATCGGCGCCGAAGAAGCCCTGATCGCCGATGCTTTCGCCGTCGCGGAGCATCAAGGCCAGATAGCCGTCGAGATGGTCCACCGTCGCCTGCCCCGCCTCCAGAGCGCGGGCGAGCCCCACCGCTTCCGGGACATGACCGCCGAAGCTGATCTTGTGCTGGCGCGCCGCGGCCACGATCGCATCATATTCGGCGCGATCGAGGCCCGGATGGATTTTCATCGTGTCGTAGCCTGCCACCTTCTGCTCGGCGACCATGCGGGCGCCCGCTTCGGGCGAGGAAACGCTGTTGCCATTGAGCGACGGGCCTGACGTGTAGATGCGCGGAGAAACGATGTCGCCGCGCTCCGCCTTGGCACGAAGCTCGAGATGATGCGGCGCTCCGAGCATCGATCGGGCGAAGGTGACTCCGTTCGCCGCGTAGAGGAACAGCACGTCCTCGGTCCATTGCACGTCCGCCGGATTGGGCGGCACATGGGCATGCATTTCCGCGAGACCCGGCATCAGATATCGCCCCCGCCCTTCGACCCGGACGGCGCCGGCCGGAACGGAGATGCTGCCGGCGGGTCCGATCCGCTCGATGCGGCCATTGCGGACGATTACCGTCTGGCCGGGGATCAGCCGCTCCCGGTCCATCGGCACAACGGTAACGTCGGTGATCGCATAGACGCTTTGCGTCTGGGCCGCGGCGGGCGGCGAGAAGATGGCCGCCACGACCATCCAGAAGGCTGCAAACAGCTCGCGCATGTTCCTCCCCTTTGAAAAGCGGTGCGACATTCGCACGCCCGTCCGGACCTGTCGAGGATCAGCCGCCGTCGAGCTGCGCCAGCCGCTGCGCCTCGTCCTCGGCAACCAGCGCGCCGACCAGTTCGTCGAGATTGCCCTCGAGGATTTCCGGCAGCCGGTGGAGCGTCAGGTTGATCCGGTGATCGGTGACGCGCCCCTGCGGGAAATTGTAGGTTCGGATTCGCTCCGACCGGTCGCCGGAGCCGACCATTGACTTCCGCGCCCCCGCGCGCTCGTTCGCAAGCCGCTCCCGCTCCATCTCGTAAAGGCGCGTCCGAAGCACCTTCATCGCCTTGGCGCGGTTCTTGTGCTGGGAGCGCTCGTCCTGCTGGATAACGACGATTCCAGTCGGCAGGTGGGTGATCCGGATGGCGCTGTCGGTCGTGTTCACATGCTGCCCGCCCGCGCCCGACGAGCGGTAGATGTCGACGCGGAGGTCCTTATCCTCGATCTGGACATCCACATCCTCCGCCTCCGGCAGCACCGCGACAGTTGCGGCGGAGGTATGGATACGGCCGCCGCTCTCCGTCGCGGGCACGCGCTGAACGCGGTGAACGCCGCTTTCGAACTTGAGCTTCGCGAAAACGCCCTGCCCCGTCACGGAAGCGACGACTTCCTTATAGCCGCCGACATCCGAGGCGCTCGCGGAGATAAGCTCGATCCGCCAACCCTGCTGCTCGGCATAACGCTGGTACATGCGGAAGAGATCGCCGGCGAAAAGCGCCGCTTCGTCGCCGCCGGTGCCGGCGCGGATTTCCAGCATTGCGGAGCGTTCGTCGGCGGCATCGCGCGGCAGCAGCTTGAGCGCCAGCGCCCGCTCCGCCTCCGGAAGCTTCCGCCTGATCTCCTCGACTTCCTCGAGCGCCATCTCGCGCAGTTCGGGATCGTCCGTCATGCCGTTCAGCACTTCAAGCTCGGCGCGGAGCCGCCGCACCTCGCGCGCCGCCGCCGCGACGGGTTCGACCTCGGCATAGTCCTTGGACAGCTTCACGAACTCGTCGGGCGCGAGGTTCGGGGCCGACATCGCGTTCTGCAATTCGTCCTTCCGCGCTTCGATCTGCGCGATCCGTTCCGCGGATATTTGCATCATCGGGCGGCGATTGCCTCCGCAAGCGCTTCGATGGCGACATGCCTTTGCTCGCCGCTGCCGAGGTCCTTCAGCGCAGCCTCGCCTTTCGCAAGTTCATCGTCGCCGATGATGACGGCATAGCGGGCGCCACTCGCAGCAGCCTTTTGCATCCTTTTCTTCATGTTGCCGCGATAGGCCATGTCGCAGGCGAGCCCTGCCCGGCGGAGCTTGGCGGCAATGGTCATCGCCGCGGCTTCAGCCGCGAGACCCAGAGGCAACAGCGCCACGTCCATCGTCGCGGCTGCCGGCGCGGAGGTCAGCATCCCGAGCCGCTCGATGCCGCCCGCCCAGCCGATGGCAGGCGTGTGCGGACCGCCCATGCTTTCAATGAGGCCGTCATAGCGGCCGCCCGCGATCACTGCGCTTTGCGCGCCCAAGTCCTCGGTCACGAACTCGAAGGCGGTGTGGCGGTAATAATCAAGGCCGCGGACCAGCCGCGGATCGCGGGTCCATTTCACGCCTGCCGCATCGAGACCAGCCGTCACCTTGCTGAAGAAGTTGGCAGCCTCAGCCGAGAGATAATCGTCCACCACGGGCGCGCTGTCGACGATGGGAAAATCCTTATGCTCCTTGCTGTCGAGGATGCGGAGCGGGTTCTTTTCCAGCCGCTTGCGGCTTTCGTCGCTGAGGTCGAACTTGTGCCTGGTGAAATGCTCGACCAGAGCGCCGCGCCACGCATCGCGCGTCGCCGGATCGCCGAGCGTGTTCAGCTTCAGCTCCACGCGCTCCGCGACGCCGAGCTCGTCCAGCAACTGCGCCGCCATGCCGATGATCTCGACGTCGGAGGCAGGTTCGCCCGCGCCGATGATCTCCGCATCCAATTGGTGGAACTGGCGATAGCGCCCCTTCTGAGGACGTTCATAGCGAAAGGCGGGACCCCAGGCGGTCACCTTCAGCGGCACATATTGCTGCCAACCTTCGGTCAGATAGGCGCGAGCAATACCGGCGGTGAATTCGGGCCGGAGGGTGATGGAATCGCCGCCGCGATCCTCGAACGTGTACATTTCCTTCGAAACAACGTCGGTCGTCTCGCCAAGCGTCCGCGCGAAGACGGAGGTCGCCTCGAATACCGGCACCTCCACCCGCTGAAATCCGTAGAGCCGGCGCACGCGGTCGAATGCCGCTATAACGGCGTGAAACCGCTCCGCCGCCTCCCCCAGCATGTCCTGTGTGCCGCGTACTGCCTGAACTTTGCCACTCATTGCCCGCGCCTTAGCATTTTTGCGTGGCATGGAAAGCGGTTCGGCTCTAAGGCCCCGGCCCATCATGAACATCGATCTTATCCCGACCGGCGACAATCCGCCGGAAAGCGTCAACGTCGTCATCGAAGTCCCGGCCGGCGGCGAGCCCGTCAAATATGAGTTCGACAAAAAGTCGGGCGCGATCTTCGTCGACCGCATCCTCCACACGCCGATGCGCTATCCGGCCAATTACGGCTTCATCCCGCACACGCTCTGCGACGACGGCGATCCGCTCGATTGCCTGGTCGTCGCGCGCTCCTCCTTCGTTCCGGGCTGCGTCGTCCGCGCCCGGCCGATCGCTGTGCTGATCCTTGAAGACGAGGCCGGCGGCGACGAGAAGATCCTCGCCGTGCCGGACAAGAGCACCTTCCCTTATTATGAGAATATCGAGGAAGCGGATGACCTGCCGGCCATCGTGAAGCAGCAGATCGAGCATTTCTTCACCCACTATAAGGATCTGGAGCCCGAAAAGTGGGTTCGCGTCGGCCACTGGCTCGGCCGCGAAGACGCCTGCCGGATCATCCTGGAAAGCGTCGAAAACGCGAAGCGCGCCAAAGCCGCTTAACCTATGTAGCGCGGCGAAGCTGGACGCCGCGCAGGCGATCCTCCATCGACTTGTCTGGAAATAGATCCGGAGAGTCGCTTGCCTAATCTTCGCCCGCTCGTCCTTGCCGCCTCCCTTCTCGTTATGGGCTGCGCCACGGCCGCTCCTCAGACCGGCGTCGTACTGGTCAATTCATCAGCGGAAACGCGGACGCGCCACGCGCTGCGCATGATCGAGCGGCACAATCCAGCGCTCAACGCCGTGATTGCCGTCGATCCGACCGCGCTCGATCAGGCGCGGGCGGTGGATGCGCGAGGGGTTATCCCCGGCCGCGTCGCGGGAATGCCGATCCTGGTGAAGGACAATATCGAGACCTTAGGTCCGCTCCCTACGACTGCAGGCAGCCTCGCGCTGATAGACAATGTTACCAATCGCGATGCGCCGCTCGTGGCGCGGCTTCGGCAGGCGGGGGCGGTGATCGTCGGCAAGGCGAACCTCAGCGAATGGGCGAATATTCGCGACGACGACAGCATATCAGGCTGGAGCGCGGTGGGCGGCCAGACTCGCAATCCGCATGCGCTGAACCGCAACGCCTGCGGCTCAAGCACCGGCAGCGCCGTAGCGGTGGCGGCTGGCATGGTGCCCGCTGCCATCGGCACCGAGACAGACGGCTCCGTCACCTGCCCCGCCGCCGTGACCGGCATCGTCGGCTTCAAGCCTACGGTCGGCCTCGTGAGCCGCACCCATGTCGTGCCGATCAGCCACAGCCAAGACACGCCGGGACCGTTCGCCCGCACCGTTTCCGAAGCGGCGGCCGTGCTGACGGCCATGGCGGGCAGCGACCCCGCCGATCTGGCGACGAAGGACGCGGACCTTCACCGCACCCAATATGAGAGCGCCCTCTCGGCACATTCGCTGCGCGGCAGGCGGATCGGCGTGATGCGCTTTGCTACGGGCTTCGGCACCGACGCCGCGTTCGAAGAGGCGCTCCGCACGCTGCAGGCTCAGGGCGCGACTTTGGTCGACATCAAGGAATTT
>NZ_DASWTN010000005.1:0-73975 GCF_036402135.1 Allosphingosinicella sp.
ATTCCTATCTCCTGTACAGCGGCGGCTCCGTCCCCCGCTCGGGCGCTCCGAGGCGTCAGGACGAGACGATCAAGGTTGTTGGCCTCCGCCGCAAGATCGCCGAGAATATGCAGGAAGCGAAGCGCCGCATCCCGCATTTCACCTATGTTGACGAAGTGGATGTCACCGCGCTCGAACAGACCCGCGCGATGATGAACAATGACCGCGGCGGCAATCCGAAGCTGACCCTGCTTCCGTTCCTCATCACCGCCATGTGCCGCGTGCTGCCGGACTATCCGATGCTGAACGCGCGCTACGATGACGATGCTAACGTCATCCACCGCTCGGGCGCCGTCCACATGGGAATGGCGACGCAGACCGATCAGGGCCTGTCGGTGGCGGTGATCCGCAATGCCGAAAGCCGCGATATCTGGGGCCTCGCCTCCGAAATTCTCCGCCTCGCCGAAGCCACCCGCGCCGGCAAGGCCAGCCGCGAGGAGCTATCGGGCTCCACCATCACCATCTCTAGCCTGGGGCCGATGGGCGGCATCGTCTCTACGCCGGTCATCAATCGGCCTGAGGTCGCAATCATCGCGGTGAACAAGGTCAAGGAAATGCCTGTGGTGGTCGACGGCGAGCTCGACATCCGCAAGATGATGAACCTCTCAATCTCCTGCGATCACCGCGTGGTGGACGGCTGGGACGCGGCGAGCTTCATCCAGGACCTCCGGAAGGCGCTCGAAAGCCCGCTGAAGCTTTTGTCGATGCGCTGATCGCTAGCCCGTCAGCGGGCGGCGGGCCAGCTCTGCAGGGTCAGCGGCGGCGGCGGTGAAAGCGGCGTGTCGTCGTCTTTCAGGTGACGGTCAAAGAAAGCGCCGGCGGTTTGGATCAGCGCCTGCAGCTTGGGTGCCGGATTCTCGGGAACTGGCCCCCAAAAAGCCGGATAGACCCCCTCCAGCGCGCCGGGCAGCGCGTAATCGGCATGACGCATTCCCGGCACGCGGACCAGCAGCCGCTCGGCGGGTGCATTTTCGAAGATGGCTAAAGTCTCGGGCGGCAGGCGCCTTGCCACATTCTCCGCAGTGGGGCGCGTGGCATGAAGATAAGGCACTTGCAACTCGCTGAACCTCACCCCCCGCGGGGTCAGCAGCTGATCGATCAGGCTCTGAGCGATCACGCCCGTGTCAAACCCGACTACGGCGTCCACGTCATCCCGCCCAGTCGCCGCGGCTACCGCGCTCATCCCGCCGAGATCGAAGCCGAACAGGCCGATGCGGCTGGGGTCAACGGAAGGATGCGCCTTGAACCGGTCGATCAGGAAGTCGATGTCCCGCACCTGCGCGTCGAAATCAGCGGGCGTTACCGCGGCCTTCAGCTGAGCCGCGCCGGTGAGCGGCGCTGCAACGACCACATAGCCGCGGCTGGCGAGATATTCGGCGAGAAGATGCTGATTGACGGGCGACTCATAAGACCAGCCGGGGCCCATCACGATGAGCGGATATCTTCCTCGAGCCGCCGGAGCGCTCCGCGCTGCACCTGCTATGATTGCCGCCAACTTCTCGCGGCCCCCAGCGGGCAAAGCATCCTCGCCGATCGCGAAGACGGAGCTTTCGTCCGACATCCAGCCCGACGGCGCTCCTGCCTCTGTCGCCGAAAGCCGGCCATAATCGAGAAGCGTCATCCGCTCCCCGCCCGGACGAGCCGGATACCAGCGCCAGACCTGGATCGGCCGCTTGCCGCCGTTCCAGCCGGGCCGGCTGCCGTCCTCCGTCCAGGAAAGATCGAAGCCGACGCGGTGCGGGCCTGGAGTTAGGCCTCCCCAGAGCGGACGAGAGGGCTCAGGCTCGTTCGGCGCCGTAGCGCAGCCGCCGAGCACGAGGGCGACGAAAAGGAGGAGCGTGCGGATCATGCCCAAGCTTAGGCTTCGCTCCGCCGCATGTGCAAGCCGCCCGGCCACAAGACGATTTCGGCTGGAAACGGGGGGTGAGCTTGCTACGAGGCAAGACGATCATGCTGAAGAAAACCACCGCCCCCGACATCGAAGCGCTGCGCCTGCTGGACGATCGCCTCCGCTGGCTTTCCGCTTGGACGATCCACAACGCCAATCACGTTCGCGAGAGCAAGGACGGGCTGAAGGTCGGTGGGCATCAGGCGTCGTGCGCGTCGATCACGGCCATCATGGCCGCGCTCTACTTCCATGCGCTGGGGCCGAACGACAAGGTGGCGGTGAAGCCGCACGCAGGGCCGGTGCTGCATGCAATCCATTATCTGCTTGGCTCGCAGAGCCGGGAGCAGCTCGAGAATTTCCGCGGCTTCGGCGGCATGCAATCCTACCCGAGCCGCACCAAGGATAGGATCCCGGTCGATTTCTCGACGGGCTCGGTCGGCCTGGGCGTCGCGATCACCGCCTTTGCCAGCCTCGTACAGGATTACCTCCTCGCCCACGGCATGATGCAGCCGGAGGAAGCGGGGCGGATGATCGCGCTGATGGGCGATGCCGAGCTCGACGAGGGCAATATCTACGAATGCCTGATCGAAGCCTACAAGCACGACATCCGTAATTGCTGGTGGATCGTCGATTATAACCGCCAGTCACTGGACGCCACGACCGCCGAGCGCATGTTCCGCCGCTTCGACGAGATTTTCGCAAGCTGCGGCTGGCGCGTGGTTACCCTCAAATATGGCAAGCTGATGCAGGCGGCTTTCGAGGAAGAGGGCGGCGATGCGCTGAAGGCGTGGATCGACGAGGTCTCGAACGCCGATTATGCGGCGCTCACCTATCTCGGCGGCGCGGCCTGGCGCGAGCGGCTGCTGAAGGATGCGCCTGAAGTGCAGCCGATCCTCGATGCGCGCGACGACGACGCGCTGCACGCGCTGATGACCAACCTCGGCGGCCACGACATGGAAGCGATCGTCGAGGCGTTCGACGGCGCGCAGGATGACGTGCCGACCCTGTTCATCGCCTATACGATCAAGGGTCAGGGCCTGCCGTTCGCCGGGCACAAGGACAATCATGCGGGCCTCATGAACCCGACGCAGATTGCTGCGCTCCGCGAGAAGATGGGCGTCGCCGAAGGCGAAGAATGGGAGCCCTGGGCAGGCCTCGGCGGCAACAGTGCTGAGGCTGTGAAGGCGCTGGTCGAAAACAGCCGCATTGCCAAGGCTGCGCGCGAGCGGCCCTGGAACGTGGCAGAGGTGCCCTCTATCACGCCGCCCGCAGGCGAGGAGCAGTCGACGCAGGCCGCGTTCGGTCGCATCCTGCTCGACCTCGCCAAGGTGGGCGGACCCCTCGCCGACAGGATCGTCACCACCTCGCCGGACGTGACCGTCTCCACCAATCTCGGCGCTTGGGTGAACCAGCGCGGCCTCTTCCGGCGGCAGGCGCTTGCCGACGTGTTCGCCGCGGCGAAAATCCCTTCCGCCCAGAAGTGGGGCGCCACGGAGGCGGGTCAGCATATCGAGCTCGGCATCGCCGAGAATAATCTGTTCCTGATGCTTGCGGCGCTGGGCCTTGCCGGCGACATTTTCGGCGAGCGGCTGTTCCCGATCGGGACGGTTTACGATCCCTTCATCGCCCGTGGCCTCGATGCGCTCAATTACGGCTGCTATCAGGACGCCCGCTTCATGCTGGTAGCTACGCCGTCCGGCGTGACGCTCGGGCCCGAAGGCGGCGCGCACCAGTCGATCAACCCGCCGCTCATCGCCATGGGCCAGCCCGGCCTCCGCCATTACGAACCCGCCTTCGTCGACGAGCTCGCGCTCTTCATGGAGGAAGGCTTCCGCCTGATGCAGAGCGAGGAGGGCGAGAGCGTCTACCTCCGCCTCACCACGCGCAGCATCCGCCAGATCGAGCGGACGGACGACAGCTGGAAGGAGGATGCGCTTCAGGGCGGCTACTGGCTCCGCGCCCCCGCGCCAGGAGCGGAAGCGGCGCTCGTCTATTCCGGCGCCATCGCGCCTGAGGCGCTTGCCGCTTGGGACGCGCTGCAGGAAGACATGCCTGGCCTCGGCCTTCTTGCCGTCACCTCGCCCGACCTTCTCCACCGCGGCTGGAGCAACCGCCGCAGCGCGCGCTGGGGCGGGAAGAGTGCCGAACCAAGCCATATCGAGACGCTGCTGGCGCCGTTGTCGCGCGATGCGGGGCTGGTCACCTTGCTGGACGGCTCGCCCGCCGCCCTCTCATGGCTAGGCGGTGTCGCAGGCCACCGCGTCAGCCCGCTCGGCCTCGACCGCTTCGGCCAGACCGGCTCGCTTCAGGACCTCTACCGCTATTATCGCCTCGACGCCGACGCGGTCGTGGAAGCCTGCGCCGAGCTGTTCCTCGACTAGGTCTGGTCCTCGCCGGGGATCGGCGAAGGCGTGTCGAGCGCCTCGCGGATGTAGAGACGCTTCACCAGCACGAACAGCACGACCGTAAGCGGCGCTCCTAGGATAATGCCCGCCGCGCCGAAGATCAGGGTGGCCGAAACAAGGCCGAAGACCAGGAGCACCGGCGGCAGGCTGACGGCGCGTTGCTGCACGAGCGGCTCGACCACATTCCCCTCTATTTGCTGGATAAGCAGATAGAGGCCCGCGACCCAGAGGGCGAGTGCCGGATCGGTGGCCACCGCAAGCAACAGCGCCGGTATCGCCGCCAGAAGGGGCCCAAGGAACGGGATGAACTCGAGGATCGCCGCGACGAGCCCCAGCGTCAGCGCCGCCGGGACGCCGAGCAGCCACAGGCCGATGCCGGTGAGCAGCCCGACGATCGCCATCGATATGATGCGGCCGAACAGCCAGAGCCGCAGCGCCTTGCCGCTGTCGTCGATCGCATCGGCGGCGAGGCCGCGGCCCCGCTTCGGGACCAGCTTCAGCACGCCGCGGCGGTAGAAATCAGGCTGCGCCGCGAAATAGATGCCGCCGATCAGCACCAAAAGGGTGTCGGCAAGGCCGCTTCCCACCGACATGGCGACTCCGCCGATCCGCGAGACGACGCCGCCGCTGGTTTCGGCGAGGTCGCGAAGCGGCTGGGCGAGCCCAAGCGGCTCCAGCCGCTGCAGGAGGGTCTGCCAGGCGCGGGGTATGGATTCCTGCAGCGCCGCTGACTGGCCGATCACCTCCGCCCCGAACATCCAGAAGGCGACGCCGAACAGCGCAAGGAGGATCAGTACGGCGAGAGCGAGCGCGAGCGCCGAAGGAAGCCTCAGCCGCTCACGGAAAGGCCGTGCGATGACGGTAAGGATGACCGCCACCAGAACGGCGCCGAAAACGAGCAGCAGCAGGTCGCGGAGGCGCCACAGCAGCAAGGCGACCCCGGCAATCGCAATGGCGATAACCAGCCGTTCGATGAAGAGGCGATGGCTCATCGGCGGTGTCGGGTCGGTCATGCTCTTCCTCTCCTCGTCCGCAAGGGCTCAAGCGGAACAATCGGGTTCGTCCGGCGCTCTTTCCGTAACAAGTTCAAACGGAACGGAGACAGGAAATGATCGGCAAGATTATCGGTGCGGCGGTGGGCCGCCGGGTTGCAGGCCGTTATGGCGGCGGCAAGGGCATGTTGCTCGGCGCGCTTGCGCCTGTGGTTGCGCGCCGCGCGTTCGGGCCGCTGGGCCTCGCTCTTGCGGGCGGTTGGGCCGCGAAGAAATATTACGACTCGCGGAAGCTTCGGACCGACTATCGCCGGGCCCGCTAAGCCTTCCCTCCGGGGCGGCACGCTGTCGAGGCTGCCGCCCCTTTTCATGCCAGCAGCCATATCGCGGCGATCAGCGCCAGCGTCGCTGCGACTACTCCAATCGTGATCAGCCGCAGGTTGACGAGCTTGAACGGCTCCACCTCATGCGGATGGAAACGTTTCTGCACCGCGCAGGCGCGCCGCTCCGCTGATATGAAGATGAAGATCGAAATGAGCAGGAAAGCGGTCGCGATCGCCCGCGGCGCCCATTGCGGCTCCATCGTCTGGAACAGCGCCTGAAAGCCGAGGCCAATGGCGACGCCCGCCATTCCGGTACGAAGCCAGCCGGCATAGGTTCGCTCGTTGGCGAGCAGGGTCCGGTCCTGCGCCAGGTCCGTCCGCTCCTCGGCAAGCCTGTCTTTTTCGCCATCGCCCACGCCCGCACAACGCGGCAGGGCCGTTACGGTGCCGTCAGGAGCTTCATTCCTCTTCGGTCGGCTCGTTCTCCGGCGGCGGCAGGGCCTGCGGCTCGAATACGGGCTCGCGCGGCTGCGGCCGTTCGCCACCGTCCGGCTGCGTCGGGCGGGCGGAGATGCCGATGGATTCGCGGCTGAAGTCCACGCCCACCTCATAGCCCGTGCCTTCGATCGGAACGGTGACGCGGCCCGGCTGAACCCGGATGTCGGGGCCTGCCGGCGGCAGCGGCTCCTGCTGCGGCGGAGCGACGACGCGGCGCGACGGTGCGGCGCCCTTCACAGATGCCGTCATGAAGTCGCGCCAGATGCGCGCCGGAAGGCCGCCGCCCTGGATGCCGCGAAGCGGGCTGTTGTCGTCATTGCCGATCCAGACCGCGGTGACGAGGTCGCCGGCAAAGCCGATGAAGATAGCGTCGCGATTGTCCTGGCTGGTGCCGGTCTTGCCGAACGTGTCGACGTTGAGCGCGGCGGCGCGCCCGGTGCCGACATTCGCCGCCTGCCAGAGCATGTCGAGCATCATCGGCTGAATGCGGCGGCCGAGCCGGCTCTGATCGTCCATGAAGGACGCGAACCAGCCGCCGTCATCCTCTTGCTTCGGAAGGCCATAGCCCTTCACCGGATAGCTGCCGTTGGCGATCGCGGCATAAGCGGCGGCCATTTCGATCAGGCTTACGCCAGACGTACCGAGCGCGAGGCTCGGATGGTTGCGAAGCTCGGCCGTGACGCCGAGGTCGCGGGCGGCCTGAATGACATTGTCGCGGCCGACCCGCTCCGACAGCCGGACGGTGGCGACGTTGGACGACCAGGCGAAGGCGTCCCGCATCGTGATCTGCCCGCGATAGACGCCGCCGCTATTCTTCGGCGACCAGTCGCCGACGGTCACGGGCGCATCTACGACTGAGGTGTCGGGCGTCAGGCCGCGCCGGAGCGCCGCCAGATAGACGAACAATTTGAAGGTGGAGCCGGGCTGGCGCCGGGCCTGCGTTGCGCGATTGAACGGGCTCTGCCGGTAGCTTTTGCCGCCGACCATCGCCACGACCTCGCCATTCGGCCGCATCGCGACCAAAGCAACCTGCGCCTTGCCGAGCCCCGCCCGCTGTATGGCGCGAACGGCGTTCCGCTGGATGCGTGTGTCGAGCGTGGTCTTGATCGTCTGCTCGCCATAGACGCCCTCGGCGAAGTCACGGGCCTGCGGGAAGACCCAGTCGGCGAAATAGGTGCCGGTCGGTATTTCGTCGCCGCGTGTCACCTTCAGCTTGGCCTTCGGCAGCTTCTTGGCCTCGGCCTCGGTCAGGAAGCCCGCATCCACCATCGCCGCTTCGACGACGTCGCCGCGCTCCCGCGCGGCCTTCAGGTTACTGGTCGGCGCAAGCCGCGACGGTGCCTTGACGAGGCCGGCGAGCATCGCCGCCTGCTCGACCGTCAGATTCTCCGGGTCTTTGCTGAAATAATGGCGGGAGGCGGCACGGAGGCCGTAGACATTGTCGCCGAAATAGGCGCCCGACATGTAGCGCGACAGGATTTCGTCCTTGCTGAGCCACGCCTCCAGCCAGAAGGCCATGATGAATTCCTGCGCCTTCCGCCCATAGGTCCGGTCGGAGCTGAGGAAGGCGAGCTTGGCGAGCTGCTGGCTGATCGTGCTCCCGCCTTCGACCACGCCGCCAGCGACGACATTCTTCACCGCCGCGCGCATGATGCCCCAAGGATCGACGCCGGCATGATTGTAGAAGCGACGATCCTCGATCGCAATGAAGGCCTGCGGCACATGGTCGGGAAGGTCCTCGACCGCCACCGGCTTGTCGGTAACGGCGCCGCGGCGGGCGATCGGTGTGCCGTCGGCAGCAACCAGCGTAATCCCCGGCGCCGCGATCGGCTGCAGCGATCGGGACAGCGGCGCCGTGATTGCGAGCCAGGCGATGAGGACCAGGAACAGGGCAAGGAGGATGGCGGCAATGCGCTTTATCTTGCGCCGGAGCTTCGCCGCCGCCTGCGGATCCTCAGGCACAGGCGCTGCCGGCGGTATTGCCGGCGCGGGTTCGAACGGTTCGGCTACGGGAGTGTCGCGGTAGAGCATCAGGAGGTGAGGCCTGGGAGACGGAGGCGCTGGGCCGGTCGCATGGACATCCTTCTAGCTATGTCGCTCGAACGGGGCGAGCCTCTTTTGGTTTCAGGATTTCTGGCTGAACAGACGCTGAGGCCCGATCTTCTCGCGCGTAACGCCCAGCGCGGCGAGCCCCGACGGCCATTCCCCGCCCGTCACCAATGCTTCGACGATCTCTGCCATGGCGGGCGCGGTCTGAAGCCCGTAGCCGCCCTGGCCCGCAAGCCAGAAGAATCCCGGCGCATCAGGCGCGAAGCCAGCGGTAGGCACGCGATCGGCGACGAAGCTCCGGAGCCCGGCCATCCGGTTCGCCACCCGCCGCACTTCAAGGGTCGTATATTCCTCGACCTTCGAGGCGGCGAGCGCGACGTCATATTCCTCCGGCTGCGCGTCGCAGGCATCGCTCGCGACCTCGTCTACGGGTGAGGACATCAGACGCCCTGCATCATGCTGCATGTAGAAATCGTCAACGGCCGTTTTGACGAATGGCCAGTCCCTTGTGTCCATGTCCGGTGGCGGATCGAAGAAGATCAGCGTCCGGCGAAGCGGGAACAGCCCCAGCGGCCGGACGCCTGCCAGTTCGGCGATCTGGTCAGCCCAGGCGCCCGCCGCGTTGATGAGGATGGGCGCGCTGAAGCTGTCGCCGTCTTCTGTGCGGACGGTCCAGCCATCGCCTTGCCGTTCGACAGCGGCGACGCGTCGGCCGGTCAGCACCTCTGCGCCCGCCGCCTTCGCACTCCGCGCGAAGCCCTGCACCAATGCTTCCGGATCGAGCCGGACCGCGCCCGCATCCATCACGCCGGCGACGATCGCGTCGGAGCCGGTCTTCAGCACCGGGCACAGAGCCTGGATCTCGGCTTCGGTCGTGCGCTTGATGGTGCTGGTGAACCGCGGCATCTCGCGAAACAGCTGCTCAAGCGCCTCCATCATCTCTTCGCGGGCCACGAACAACGCCTTGGTTGGACGGCACAGCGGCGCGTCGGAAAAGCCCTCCGGCGGCCGCTCGAAGAAGCGCCGCGAAAAAACAGTGAGCCCCCGCACCGTCCGGTTGCCGATCCCGTAATGGCTGAGCGCCGCGCTTCGCCCCGTCGAATGGTAGCTGAGCGCTTCCTCAGCCTCGAGCAGCACCGGCTTGCCATGCCGCGCGAGCTTGCAGGCCGCCGAGACCCCCGCAATTCCGCCTCCAATGACAATGAAATCAGCGGTACGCGCGGCCATTATCCCGGACCTGATCAAACCAGACGCTTCCTCTGCACGATGGATCGGCGAACGCGCAACCGCCGATGCGTGTAATCCCGCTTGAGCCCTGCTCCAGTTGCGGCACTATGGCAGTCATTCAGGCGGGAGGCTTATGCCGGAAAAATATTGCGACGTGGTCATGAAGGGCGGCATCACCAGCGGCCTCGTTTATCCCGAAGCGGTGCTGAAGCTTTCGGACCATTATGGCTTCAAGCAGATCGGCGGCACGTCCGCGGGCGCGATTGCGGCAGTGATGACGGCGGCTGCCGAGGTCGGACGTCGTAACGGCCATTCCGACGGCAAGACTGGCTTCAGCGGCCTGAGGCTGCTGACGGACGAACTCACCAGCGAGGGCTTCATCCGCGGTCTTTTCCAGCCTGCGCCTGCCGCCAAGGGCCTGTTGGCCGGAGCGAACGGCGTCGCCGCAGGCCGCTCCAAGCTGGTGGCCCTCTCGAACCTGCTTCTGCGTACTTCGCCGGTTCCGGCGATCCTCGCGCTGCTTGCCATGGCCGTGACCGCGGCCGCGGTCGCGTGGATCGCCTCGCGGTCATGGCATGTGGACCTTTCCATAGCCTTGATCATCGCGATTGCCGCCGCCACGCCCGGCATGGTGCTTGCGGCCATTTGGGCGGCGGCATGGCGATTTCCGGCGCGCGCCTCGCGCATTCTCTGCGGCAATTTCTTCGGCATCTGTTCGGGCCTTTCGAACGGGAAGGGCGCGCCGGCGCTCACCGAATGGATGCATTACTGGACGCGAACTCTCGCCGGTGTGGACGTGGATCGTCCGCTGCTGTTCCGCGACCTGTGGGAAGCGCCCCGTTATGACGGGGAGCCGGAAAGCAAGCGCGCTGTCGACCTCGTCGCCTTCAGCTCCAATATCTCCCACCGGGAGCCGCACAGGATGCCGCTCGACGGCAAACGCTTCTACTTTCTGGAAGACGAATTCCGCCGCCTGTTTCCACCGGCCGTTGTGCAGCATCTGCTAAGCCATTCCGCAGAGACGGACCGCATCGAACATGATGGCCGTATCTATCACCTCATCCCTCCGCCCGAAGAGTTTCCGGTCGTCATGGCCGCGCGGATGAGCCTCAGCTTTCCCCTGCTGCTGAGCGCCATTCCTCTCTACGTGCCGAGATACGAGCGGGCCGAACCTTCCTCCGGCCGGGCACCGCGCGAAGCGGAAGACGATCCAGACCAGCTCCAGAGCGCCGGTTCGGAGGCCGAGCGGCCGCACAGCAACCTTATCGGGATGAACGTCTGCTGGTTCTCGGACGGCGGGCTCACGCTCAACTTCCCGATCCATCTCTTCGACACGCCGCTGCCCCGCTGGCCCACCTTCGCCCTCAATCTCGTTTATCCTCAGCTCGAGGCGGAAGAGGAGCTTCCGGGGCCGAGAATACCGAAGACGAACCGGGAAGGGTGGCAGTCCACCTATTATCCGTTCCGCGACACCTCGCCGCTCAGCCAGATGAAATCGTTCACCGGCGCCATGGTCTCTACAGTTCGGGAATGGCGCGACTTAATCCAGGTGCGGGCGCCGGGCTACCGCGACCGCATCGCCCATGTTCCGCTCGGACCGGGCGAGGGCGGCCTCAACCTCGACATGCCCGAGGAGATATTGAAGCGCGTTGCCGCGCGGGGCGCTGCAACGGGCGATGAAATCGTGAAGAACTTCAACTTCAACAATCATTATTGGGTTCGCTACCGCAACACGATGGCTGCGACCGAAGACATGATCGAGCGGCTTGTCAAAGTCGCGTTCAATCAGCCCCTCCCGGAATATGAAAACGCCTGGAAGGCGATGCGCAACCATGGCGACTATCCCAGCTACAGCTTCACCAGGGCGCAATCGCTTCTTTCGGGACAGGCCCTTGATCAGCTCCAGACCTTCTCGAAGCTTCAGGCAGAGCGAAGGACCAGCCTTCGGAACAGGGCACCGAAGCCGGAAGGAGAGCTGCGCGTGACGCCGAAACTGTAGCGGAAGCTGGCGCACCCGAGAGGATTCGAACCTCTGGCCTCTGCCTTCGGAGGGCAGCGCTCTATCCAGCTGAGCTACGGGTGCGTGGCCTGCCGCTTAGCAAAGGCCCGGACGGGCGGCTAGTGGCTTTGAGGCTGGAAACTTCCTCAGTCCCGGCGGAGAGTGACGCTTGTCTATGCGCCGATGGCATTTGTCGAAGAACGCGGTGCTAGAAGGCCGGATGAAGCCATCGGCAAAGCGTGTAAGGGGTAAACAAGGCTGTGCGACTATCGAACATGGGACGGTAGGTGGAGTCGCAGCTAAGGCCGGAATCGCAGGCGAGGGGAGGATCGATGAATAGGATGCAAAAGGGCGCTGTCGGCGCGGCAATCATGCTGTTCGCGGCAACGACCGGTTGTGCACCGGTGAATGTTAATGGACCCGAGAGTGCGGGGCGGCTCGGAAATCCCAGCTCGCCACACAGCGCGGCGCCGATCGAGGAGGGGTATGCGGTCACTCCCGATGGAGTGCGGCTATACTATCGTGCCGCGGGCAGAGGTCCCGAGACAGTCATCGCGCCCTTTGCGCTCTTCCACGGCACATCTCTGGATGCCTTGGCAGTCGGCCGCCGCGTTATCACTTATGACCCCCGCGGCCGGGGACGGTCTCAAGCGGTTTCACCGGATAAGGTCTCCCTGGATCTCTTGCTGACCGACCTCGATACGGTGCGCAGGGCAGTCGGCGCCGAACGCACAGCAATCATCGGCTGGTCCGGCGGCGGCATGGAAACATTTGTTTACGCCCTCCGCAATCCGGGGAAAGTGACGCGCCTGGTACAGCTTGCGCCGGTCACGCCCCGCTTCAATCCCTATAACGCCGAAATGATGGCGGACCGCCGGCGCCGCATCGACGGCAGCGCCTGGAATGCACTGCAAGAACGGGTAAAGGCAGGCGAGTTTGTCGACGACCCAGCCGCCCATTGCAGAGCCGAAAACCTGGTTACGCTTCCGGCGCTATTCGCAGACAGGACCAAGGCGGCTCTTGTGCCTGACGTGTGCGATTCAGCCAATGAGCATCCCAATACGCTTGGCGCCTATTTCGGCGGCCTTTTCCGATCGATCGACGGCTTCGACTGGAGCGCCTCGCTGCCGCGCGTTACGATTCCGCGGCTGGTGATCCATCCGCTTCAGGATAACATTTCGCGGACCGGCAACGAGGAATGGGTGCGTGGCCAGGCGAATGCGCGGATCCTATTCGTGGATGGCTCGGGTCATTTTCCCCAATACGAGCGGCCGGACGAGACGCTCTCCGCAATCGACACATTCTTGAAGGGGGACTGGCCTGACGAGGCTCATTCTCTACCGTTGCTGCCCGGTGCCGCTCCTAGCGGCTAGTGGCTTTTGCTCTGGCAAGCCGAAGTTTCGTTGGCGCTGTCGTTTCGCTGCCCGGCGGTGGCGTCTTCGGTTTGTAGCGGCATAGATCGACGACCACGCAGCGCCAGCATTCGGGCTTCCGTGCCTTGCAGACGTAGCGGCCGTGGAGGATGAGGAGGTGGTGGGCGTCGCGCCGGTAGGGCGGCGGCGTCACCTTGTCGAGCTTTAGCTCTACCTCCAGCGGGTTTTTGCCAGGAGCAAGGCCGGTGCGGTTCGAGACACGAAAGATGTGCGTGTCCACCGCGAATGTCTCGGCGCCGAAGGCGGTGTTCATCACGACATTGGCCGTCTTCCGCCCGACGCCGGGAAGTGCCTGCAGCGCGTCCCGATCGGCGGGTACTTCGCCGCCATATCTGTCGACCAGGATCTGGCTCAATGCGATGACGTTCTTCGCCTTGGTGTTAAAGAGACCGATCGTCTTGATCGCGTCGCGGAGGCGCTCCTCACCAAGCTCCACCATCGCCTGCGGCGTGTGCACCGTCTCGAACAGCGGCCGCGTGGCGATGTTGACGCCCGCATCCGTCGCCTGCGCCGACAGCACCACCGCCACCAGCAGGGTGTAGGTGTTCACATATTCGAGTTCGGTTTCGGGATTGGGGATGCGGTCGGTGAGGCGCCGGTAGAATTCCGCAACTGCTTCCTTCTTCACTTCAGCCCCAGCACGTCCGCCATGCTGTAGCGCCCCGCCGGCTTGTCCATGATCCAGGCCGCGGCTTCGACCGCACCCTTCGCGAAAATGGTGCGGCTTTCGGCGCGGTGGCCGAATTCGATCCGCTCGCCGTCTGAGGCGAAAATCACTTGATGGTCGCCTGCAACCGACCCGCCGCGGAGAGCGGCGAAGCCGATGGCGCCGTCCTGCCGGGGCCCGGCATTGCCGTCGCGGCCGCGGTCGCTGACCTTCTGGAGGTCGACGCCGCGTCCGTCGGCGGCGGCCTTGCCGAGATAGAGCGCGGTGCCGGAGGGCGCGTCCACCTTGTGCCGGTGGTGCATCTCCACGATCTCGATGTCCCAATCCGGCCCCAGCCGCGCCGCCGCCTCGCGCACGAGATGGGCGAGGAGGTTGACGCCCAGGGAGGTGTTCGCCGCCTGCAGCACCGGAATGCTCTCAGCCGCATGGTCTATCAAAGTCTGATGGTCAGGGCCCAACCCCGTGGTGCCGATCACGATAGGCTTTCCAACCTCGACGGCGATGTTGAGGTGGCGCTGAAGCCCGTCCGGCGCGGAGAAGTCCACGAAGACGTCGCAATCGTCTTCGACGATATTCACGTCGTCGCGTTCGCACACGACCTCGGCGATGGCCTGCCCCATCCGCCCCGACGCGCCGAATAAACCGATGCTTGTCATGCCCTTGCCGTGCCTTGCCTTTGCTGCTTCATGGGCGAGGTGCGCGACATTCGCAACATCGTCATTCTGACCGGTGCCGGGATTTCGGCGGAAAGCGGCCTCGCCACCTTCCGCGGCCCGGACGGCCTGTGGGAAGGACACCGCGTCGAGGATGTCGCCACGCCCGAAGCCTTTCGCCGCGATCCGGCGCTGGTGCAGCGTTTCTACGACCTCCGCCGCGCCCGGCTGAAGGAGGTGGAGCCGAACGCGGCGCACGAAGCGCTGGCGCGGCTGGATGCGCAGTGGCCGGGCGAGCTGCTGATCGTCACCCAAAATGTCGACGACCTGCACGAACGCGCCGGAGCGAAACGCGTCCTCCACATGCATGGCGAGCTTAAATCCGCCTGGTGCCTCGCCTGCGACGCACGTGTGCGTTGGGAGGAGGGGTTGTCGAGCGGCCCCGCGTGCCCCGCATGCGGCGAGCAAGGCATGCTCCGTCCCGACATCGTCTGGTTCGGCGAAATGCCTTACGACATGGACCGGATCGACGAGGCGCTGCGCGAAGCGGATCTGTTCGTCTCCATCGGCACGTCAGGCGCAGTCTATCCCGCCGCGGGCTTCGTCCAGACCGCCCGCTATTGCGGCGCGCACACGCTCGAAATGAACCTCGAACCTTCTCTCGGCAGCGTCTATTTCCACGAGAGCCGCACCGGCCCGGCGGGAGAGCTGGTGCCGGACTGGGTCGAAGAACTACTCGACCCAGTCTAGGCCGATCTCGCGGTAGAGGCCGCGGTCCTCTTCCCAGTTAGGCTTCACCTTGACGTGGAGGAAAAGGTGGACCTTGCGGCCGAGGAGTTCGGACAACTCTTTCCGCGCCGCTTCGCCGATCTCGCGGATGCGGGTGCCGCCTTTACCAAGGACGATGGCGCGCTGGGTGGGGCGGGCGACGAGGATCTGCTGGTGGATGGCGACGGAGCCGTCCTTTCGCTCCTCATATTTCTCCGTTTCGACCGCGCTCGCGTAGGGGAGCTCAGCATGAAGCTGGTGGTAGAGCTGCTCGCGCGTGACTTCCGCGGCGAGCATCCGGTCGGTGGCGTCCGACACCTGCTCTTCAGGGAAATGCCACGGCCCCTCCGGCACACGCGCCGCCAGCGTTCTCTTGAGGTCAGACAAGCCGTCCCCGGTGGTGGCGGAGACCATGAAAATTTCCTCGAAATCCACCCGCTCACTTAACCGCTCAGTTAGCGTCAGGAGCTGCTCCTTCGGCGTGATGTCGACTTTGTTGAGGATCAGGATCTTGGGCTCGCGGCGGCCTTTCAGCGTATCCAGCATCTCCTCGATGCGGTTGGAGAAGCCGGTCTTCGCGTCCACCACCAAGGCGATAAGGTCGGCATCCTGCGCACCGCCCCAGGCCGCCGCCACCATGGCGCGGTCGAGCCGCCGCCGCGGCTCGAATATGCCGGGCGTGTCCATGAGGAGGATCTGCGTCTCGCCCTCGATAGCGATGCCCATAAGCCGCACCCGCGTCGTCTGCGCCTTCGGGCTGACGATGGCGACCTTCTGTCCGACGAGGGCGTTAACCAAGGTGGACTTGCCCGCATTCGGCGCGCCGACGACGGCGACGAGGCCGCATTTCTCGCTCACTTTAATTTCTCCAGCAGAGCCTTGGCCGCTTCGGTCTCGGCTTCCTGCTTGGAAAGCCCTTCCGCGGTCGCGGTTCCGGCGCCCTTAATCTCGACCTCCACGGAGAAGCGCGGCGCATGATGAGGGCCTGAGCGGCCGACCATGCGATAATCGGGCGCGCGGCGGTTGTTGGCCGCCGCCCATTCCTGAAGCTCCGATTTCGGATGCTTCGGCGCCCGGTCGTGGGTGCTGACGCGGTCGCCCCAGGCGCTTCGGATGAAGCGTGCCGCCTCCTCCAGACCAGCCTCCAGATAGAGGGCGCCGATCAGCGCCTCGACGACGTCGCCGAGCACATTGTCGCTGTCGGCGGCGCCATCGTCCCGCGCCTGCTTGCCGAGGATCACCTGTCCGCCGACGCCGATCTCGCGCGCAATCTCGGCGCAGGTTTCGCCGGAGACGAGCGCATTCAGGCGGCGCGACATCTTGCCTTCGGGCTCGTCGGGGAAAAGTTCGTAGAGCCAGGTTGCCACGGTGAGGCCGAGCACGCGGTCACCGAGGAATTCGAGCCGCTCATAATGTTCGTCGCCGCGGCTCGAATGGGTGAGCGCGCGCTCGAACAGGGCTTGGTCCTGAGGTTTGTGGCCAAGCGTTTTTTCGACCCAATCGGTGATATTGCGCATCAATAGGTCTTGCCGATGCGGTTCCAGCGGGCGGCGGAGAACCAGGTCCAGGGCTTCAGATAGTCGGCTGAGCCGTCGGTCGAGAAGAAGGTGATGAGCGCACGGCCGACGAGATTTTCCGCCGGAAGCAGGCTGACGCCGCCGACCGCCACCGGAAAGCGGCTGTCGAAGCTGTCATCGCGATTATCGCCCATTACAAAGTAATGGCCTTCCGGGACGATCGTCGGCGGGAATGTGTCGCCGGGGCCTGTGGTCTGATCGAGCACATAATAGCTGCGTCTGCTGGGAAGCGTTTCGCGGAAGCGGGGGTAGGCGCAAAGCTGCTCGCCCTCATCGCCCTGAACGATGCGCCGAATGTTTGGGTCGACAACCCGGCAGGGGCTGTTTTCGGAAATCGGCATCAGGAAATCGGCGACGCGGGTGCGCTGCACTTCCTCGCCGTTGATGAAGACTGCGCCGTTCCTCACCTCGACGAGGTCGCCGGGAAGGCCGACGACCCGCTTCACATAATCTTCATCCATATTGCCGGGATAGCGGAACACCGCGACGTCGCCGCGTTCCGGCATGTTTTCGAAGATGCGGCCGTCGAAGCCGCCCAGGCCGAAGGGAAAGCTGTAGCGCGAATAGCCGTAGGGCCATTTGGCGACGAACAGATAGTCGCCGATCATCATCCGCGGCAGCATCGATCCGGACGGAATGCTGAAGGGCGCGATGATAAAGCTCCGGAGGATGAGTGCCCCGAGAAACAGGAACAGGAGGAAACGCGTGGTTTCCTTCAGCCCCTCACTCTTCTTCTCCTGCGGAGGGGCTGCGGCCCCGCTCGTTTCGGCGTCCATCCTGCCCGCTTTCGCCGGAGCGGGCTTCAGAGGCAATAGGCGATGAAGCCCGACAGCCAGATCATCGCCCCCTGATCCCGCCAGAGCCGGAGACCGAGAAGGAGCAGCGGCAATGCCGCCAGAGGCAGCAGGAGGGCGGCGCGGCGGCTCATGCCGGCTGCAGCCGCGCCACCGGCGCGTCGCGGATCGGCAAGTGGAGGAGGGCGGCGACCAGACCGAGCAGGATCGCTGCGCCCCAGGCAATGTCGTAGGAGCCGGTGCGGTCGAACACATAGCCGGCCGCCCAGGCGCCGAAGAAGCTCCCCACCTGGTGGCTCATGAAGACGATGCCGTAGAGGGTGGACAGATAGCGAATGCCGAAGATTTGTCCGACGAGCCCGCTGGTGAGCGGCACAGTGCCGAGCCAGAGAAAGCCCATCACCGATGCGAAGACCAGGGCGGATCCGGAGCTGAGCGGCAAGGCGAGGAACAGCAGCATTACGGCTGCGCGGGCCACATAGATGCCGCTCAGCACATATTTCTTGCGGAGGTAATCGCCGGAGAGGCCGAACAGGTAAGAGCCGAAGATGTTGAACAGGCCGATGAGGGCGAGGGCACTGGCGCCGACTTCCAAACCGAGGCCCCGGTCGTTCAGATATGCGGGAAAGTGGGTGCCGATGAATACGAGCTGGAAGCCACAGACGAAGAAACCGGCGTTGAGCAGCCAGTAGCCGCGATTTGCGGCCGCTTCGCGCAGCGCGTCGCCCAGCGGCTGCTTCATGTCCATGCGGCTCGGTCCCGCGGCCGGTTTGCCGGCCATGCCGACCGCGAGCGCCGCTACCAAGGCGACGAGACCGGCTAGGGCGATGAGCGCCATGCGGTAGCCAAGCTCGCCGAGCAGCATCTGCGCCGCCGGGACGACGAGGAACTGGCCGAGCGAGCCACCCGCGGTGACGATGCCAAACGCAAGCGTGCGGCGTTCCGGCGGCACGACGCGGCCGGCAGCGCCGAGGACGACGACGAAGGTGGTGGCGGAAAGGGCAATGCCGATCATGATGCCGAAGGAGAGGTGAAGGCCGAGGGCGCTGCCTACCGAAGAGGCGATGACGAGGCCGGCGACGTAAAGCAGCGCGCCGAAGAAGATGACGCGGCCGGCGCCGTGGCGATCGGCAAGCGCGCCGACGAAAGGCTGGGCGAGGCCGAACAGCAGATTCTGGATGGCAATGGCGAGGCCGAAGCTCTCGCGACCGATGTCGAGCCCGGCGCTCATCTGGGGCAGGAACAGGCCGAAGGATTGCCGGACACCCATGGCCAGAGTGACAATCAGCGCCCCGCAGGCGATGACGATCCACGGCCGTTTCATATTGCAACCTTTCGGCCTCGGCTTCCACTCTGTCAAGCAGGCTAGGCTTTCCGGACCACCGCACCTAGATAGGCGCCGCAACAGAGGGAGATTGGCGTTGAGCGATGCATGGGAAGCCGTGGAGAAAGCCGGAACCCAGACGCTCGAGGCGCTGTTTCAGGCGGAGCCGGATCGCCTCTCCCGACTGACCCTCGATGAAAACGGCATCCGCTTTGACTTTTCCAAGACGCACCTGACGGGGGAGCTGGTCTCCGCCTTTTCCGCTCTGGCCGAAGCGCAGGGACTTGCCGCCGCGCGTGACGCGCTTTTTTCCGGCCAGATTGTGAACGTCACCGAAGGCCGCGCCGCCGAGCATACGGCCGAGCGCGGGCAGGGCGCGCCCGAGAGCGTGCAGCGCGCGCAGGGTTTCCATACCCGCATGCGGGCGCTGATCGACGCCATCGAGGCGGGCGCGTTCGGCGAGATCAGGCATGTGCTTCATGTCGGCATCGGCGGTTCCGCTCTGGGACCGGATTTCGTCATCGATGCCCTCGGCCGCGATGAGGATCGCTACGACACGGCGGTAGTGTCGAACGTCGACGGCGCGGCGCTTGAGGAAGCGATTGCCCGCTTCGATCCGAAGACGACTTTGCTGGTAATCGCGTCCAAGACCTTCACCACCAGCGAGACGATGCTGAACGCGCAGTCCGCCTTGCTGTGGATGGAGGAAGGCGGCGTCGCCGATCCCTACGGCCGCATCGTGGCGCTCACCGCGAGCCCCGAGAAAGCGGTGGAGTTCGGCGTCGACGAAACGCGCATCCTGCCTTTCTCCGAAAGCGTCGGCGGCCGCTATTCGCTCTGGTCGTCGATCGGCTTTCCGATCGCGCTGGCCCTTGGCTGGGAAGCATTCGAGAATCTTCTTGAGGGCGCCGCCGCCATGGACCGGCATTTCCGCCTCGCGCCGCCGGAGCGGAACGCGCCGGTGCTCGCAGCCTTCGCAGACCGTTATTATGCAAACGTCCGCGGCGCCCAGACCCGCGCCGTCTTCGCCTATGACGAAAGGCTGAGGCTGCTTCCTTCCTATCTCCAGCAGCTCGAGATGGAATCGAACGGCAAGAGCGTGACCGTGGACGGGCAGCCGGTCGGCCGCGCCACCAGCCAGATTACCTGGGGCGGCGTCGGCACCGATGCGCAGCACGCGGTCTTCCAGCTTCTCCATCAAGGCACGCATCTGGCGCCGGTCGAATTCGTCGCTGCGGTCGAGCCGGAGCATGGCCTCGCCTTCGACCATCACCGCCAGCTCCTCATCAACTGCTTCGCTCAGGGGGCGGCGCTGATGGCGGGCAAACAGTCGGACGATCCGGCGCGGAGCTATTCAGGCGACCGGCCTTCCACCACCATCCTGCTGGACCGGATCGATCCGGCGACGCTCGGCGCGCTAATCGCGTTCTACGAGCATCGCACATTCGTGAACGGCGTCCTCCTCGGCATCAATCCATTCGACCAGTTTGGGGTAGAACTTGGCAAGGAGATCGCCAAGTCTATCGATGCGGGCGGGCTCCAGTTCGATCCGTCCACTGAAGCCCTGATCGCGCGTGCCTTTGGAGACGCTGAATGAGCGAGGCCTACGACTACGACCTGTTCGTCATCGGCGCCGGATCGGGCGGCGTCCGCGCGGCGCGGATCGCGGCCGGGCACGGAGCAAAGGTTGCGGTGGCGGAGGAATATCGCGTCGGCGGCACCTGCGTCATCCGGGGCTGCGTGCCGAAGAAGCTGCTCGTTTACGGCGCCCACTTCGCCGAGGATCTGGCGGATGCCCGCCGCTTCGGCTGGGAAGTGCCGGACTGCCGGTTCGACTGGCCGACGCTCCGCGACAATGTGCTCTCCGAGGTCGACCGGCTCGAGGGCATTTACGGCGAGATACTCGACCGCAACAATGTTGAAGTCTTTGACCAGCGCGCGAAAATTACCGGGCCGAACGACATCGAGCTTGCCGACGGCACCAAGCTTCGCGCCGGCACCATCCTGATCGCCACCGGCGCGCGTCCCGTGATCCCCGAAATCGAAGGGGCGGAGCACGCGATCACGTCGAACGAGGTCTTCCATCTGGAAACCCTGCCGAAGCGGGTGGCGATTGCGGGCGGCGGCTATATCGCCAACGAATTCGCCGGCATCTTCCACGAATTCAAATGCGACGTGACGCTCATCAATCGCAGCGACAAGATCCTCCGGCACTATGACGAGGCAGTGCGCGACCGGCTGCTCCAGATCTCGCTGATGAAGGGCATCAAGTTCCTGTTCAACGCGCCGTTTGAGCGGATCGAGAAACAGGAAGAGGGGTCGTTGCTCCTCCACATGAAGGGGCAAGACCCTATGGAAGCCGACGTGCTGATCTTCGCCGTCGGCCGCGCGCCCAACACGCAAGGCCTAGGCCTTCAGGAAGTGGGCGTCGAGCTCGGCAAGAATGGCGCAGTCCTGGTCGACGAGGATAACCAATCGAGCGTACCGTCCATCTACGCGATCGGCGACGTGACCGATCGGGTGCAGCTGACGCCGGTCGCGATCCGCGAAGGGCAGGCCTTTGCCGACACCGTGTTCGGCGGCAAGCCGACGCGAGTGGATTATGACTCAATTCCGTCGGCCGTGTTTAGCCACCCGCCCATCGCCGGCGTCGGCATGACGGAGGGCGAGGCGCGGACGAAGCTCGGATCGGTGAAGACCTATGTGTCCGACTTCCGCCCGATGAAGAACGTGCTGGCAGGCCGGAACGAGCGGGCGCTTTACAAACTCGTCGTAGACGATGCGACAGAGGAAGTGGTCGGCATCCACATGATCGGCCCCGACGCGCCGGAAATCCTTCAGGCCGCCGCCATCGCCGTAAAGGCCCGGCTCAAGAAGCCGCAATTTGACGAAGTGCTCGCTCTTCATCCAACTATGGCCGAAGAGCTGGTACTCATGAAGTGAGCAGGGCTGATGGCGGCTGAAGGTTACATGTCGGGCTTCGGGAGCCATTTCGCGACTGAGGCCGTGCCAGGGGCGCTGCCGGAGGGGCGGAACAGCCCGCAGAAGCCGCCTTTCGGCCTCTATACCGAGCAGCTTTCCGGCACCGCCTTCACCGCGCCGCGGGCCGAGAACCGCCGTTCCTGGCTCTATCGGATGCGGCCGAGCGCGGAGCATCCGCCTTACCGGCCGTATGAAGGCGGGAAGACTTTCGCGGCGGCGCTTGCGGGCGAGTTGCCGCCCAATCGCCTGCGCTGGGACCCCCTCGACTTACCGCAGGAGCCCGCGGACCTGATCGATGGCATGGTGACGATGGTCGGCAACCGTGCGCCTGAGGATCTCGAGGGCGTCGCCGTCCATGTCTATCGCGCCAACAAGGACATGCAGCATCGCTGCTTCTTCAACGCGGATGGGGAGATGCTCTTCATTCCGCAGGCGGGGCGGCTGACGCTTTACACTGAGATGGGCCGCATCGACGTTGCGCCGGGCGAGGTTGCGCTGGTGCCGCGGGGCGTTCGTTTCCGCGCCGGGCTGCCAGACGGCGACGCGCGAGGCTATGTTGCGGAGAATTACGGGGCTCTGTTCCGCTTGCCGGAGCTCGGGCCGATCGGCTCCAACGGCCTTGCCAATCCGCGCGACTTCGAAACGCCGCTAGCGCAATTCGAAGATGCCGACGGGGGGGTGGAGCTCCTCCAGAAATATTTGGGCAAGCTCTGGACGACGACGCTCGATCACAGCCCGCTCGACGTGGTGGCATGGCATGGGAACCTCGCGCCGTGGCGCTACGATCTCAGCCGCTTCAACACGATCGGAACGATCAGCTACGACCATCCCGATCCGTCGATCTTCACCGTACTTACTTCGCCCAGCGACACGCCCGGCCGGGCCAATGCCGACTTCGTCATCTTCCCGCCCCGCTGGATGGTGGCTGAGGACACGTTCCGCCCGCCCTGGTTCCACCGCAACGTGATGAGCGAATGCATGGGCCTGATCCACGGCGCCTATGACGCCAAGGCTGATGGGTTCGCGCCGGGAGCGATCTCGCTCCACAATCTGATGGCGGGGCATGGGCCGGACGTTGCGAGCTGGGACGCCGCCTCCAACGCCGATCTGAAGCCGCATAAGATCGAAGGCACGATGGCTTTCATGGTCGAAAGCTGCTGGCCCTTCCGTCCTACCGGATATGCGCTCGGCTGCGACGCGCTGCAGAAGGATTATGACGCGGCCTGGGGCGGGTTTCCTAAGGCCTGTTTGCCGGGCTGAGGATATCCCGCCGCCTCCGCTCGTTCCTCTTGGACGAAGATGGAGGAATGGATGGCGGAGAAGGAAGAGAAACCGAAAACCGATCCAGCCGGCGGTGCCGAAGGCGGGATGGCGGAAGGCGGTGCGGGCGGCCCGGGTCAGGGCAACGGCCTCGTGGAGCTTTCGGACGAAGCGGTGCGGGAGCTCGAAAAGGGCGAAGAGCCGCATGCCGGGCGCGGCGATTACGGCTGAACTGCCCACTCGCTACCGGAAGCGGCGGCCGCTATAGCCACCCCATATGGGGCAAACCGACGTCGTCATCATAGGCGCAGGCCATAACGGTCTCGTCTGCGCTTACTATCTCGCTTCGAAGGGGCTGAAGGTCACCATGCTGGAGCGCCGCCCTGTGGTCGGCGGTGCGGCGGTGACCGAGGAATTCCATCCGGGCTTCAGGAACTCGACCGCGAGCTACACGGTCAGCCTGCTAAACCCGAAGGTCATCCGCGACATGCGGCTTTACGAGCATGGCCTGAAGGTCGTGCTCCGCAAGATCGACAATTTCCTGCCGACGAAAGGCGGCGACTATCTGCTGTCGGGACGGAACGGCCTCACCCGGCGGGAGATCGCGCGGCATTCGGCGAAAGATGCCGAGGCTTACGATGCCTATTCCGCATCATTGGAATCGGTGATCCGCATCCTTCGCGAATGGCTGCTTCGCGCGCCGCCGAATGCGGGCGGCGGCCTTGCCGACGTGCTGGCGCTGCTGAAGCTCGGCAACGGCGTTCGCGGGATGTCGCTCGAGGAGCAGCGGCACCTGCTGGACTTCTTCACCAAATCGGCGGCCGATATCCTCGAACGCTATTTCGAGACGGATATCGTGCAGGCGCTGTTCGGCTTCGACGGCGTCGTCGGCAATTACGGCAGCCCCTATACGCCCGGCTCGGCCTACGTTCTCCTCCACCATCTGTTCGGCGAAGCGGCAGGCGTCGAAGGTGCGTGGGGCCACGCCATCGGAGGCATGGGCGCAATTACCCAGGCTATGGCAAAGGCGGCGCGCGAGAGAGGCGTCGAAATCATCCTCGACACGCCGGTGGACGAGATCATCGTCGAGGGCGGCAAGGCCGTCGGCGTTTCGACAGGCGGCAAGACCTGGCGCGCGCGGCAGGTGGTGGCGAACGTCCATCCGAAGCTGCTGTTCGAGAAATTGGTCCCTGCCGGTGCGGTTGCTCCTGAGATCGACCACCGCATGTCCGGCTGGGCAAGCGAGTCCGCGACCTTCCGGATGAACGTTGCGCTCTCGGAGCTGCCGCGCTTCACTTCGCTGCCGGAGCCCGGGGATCACCTGACGGCCGGGATCATCATCGCGCCTTCGCTTCAATATATGGACCGGGCGTTCCTCGACGCGCGCCGCGACGGCTGGTCGAAGGAGCCGATCGTCGAGATGCTGATCCCCTCGACGCTCGACGAAAGCCTCGCGCCGGAAGGGCAGCATGTGGCGAGCCTTTTCTGCCAGCATTTTCCTCATGCAGTTCCGGGCGGCTGGGATGCCAATCGTGAGAAGGTGGCCGATCACATCATCGATACGGTCGATGCCTATGCGCCGGGCTTCAAGGCTTCGGTGATCGGCCGCCTCGCGCTCGCGCCGATCGATCTGGAGGCGCGGTTCGGCCTGGTCGGCGGCGACATCTTCCACGGCAAGATGGGGCTCGACCAGCTCTTCTCGGCGCGGCCGATGCTTGGCCATGCCGATTATCGCATGCCGCTTCCCGGTCTCTACCTTTGCGGGTCTGGCGCGCACCCGGGAGGAGGCGTAACGGGTGCGCCGGGCCACAATGCGGCGCAGGCCGTGCTCACCGACAGAAGAAAGTTTCGCAGATGAAGACCAGAGCCGCAGTCGCGTTCGAAGCTAAGAAGCCGCTGGAGATCGTCGAGCTCGATCTCGAGGGGCCGAAAGCGGGCGAAGTGCTGGTCGAGATCATGGCCACGGGCATCTGCCATACCGACGCCTACACTCTGGACGGCTTCGACAGCGAAGGCATCTTCCCTTCGATCCTCGGCCATGAAGGCGCGGGTATAGTCCGGGAGGTGGGCGCTGGCGTTACCTCGGTAAAGCCCGGCGATCACGTCATCCCGCTGTACACGCCCGAATGCCGGCAGTGTAAGTCGTGCCTCAGCGGCAAGACCAACCTCTGCACCGCCATCCGCGCCACGCAGGGCAAGGGGCTGATGCCGGACGGCACCACGCGCTTCAGCTACAGGGGCGAGCCAATCTACCATTATATGGGCTGCTCGACCTTCTCGAACTTCACCGTGCTGCCGGAGATTGCGGTCGCGAAGATCCGCGAGGACGCGCCGTTCCAGACGAGCTGTTATATCGGCTGCGGCGTCACCACGGGTGTCGGTGCGGTGGTCAACACCGCCAAGGTGGAGCCCGGCGCCAACGTCGTCGTGTTCGGCCTCGGCGGCATCGGCCTCAACGTCATCCAGGGCGCGAAGCTGGTCGGCGCGGACCGGATCATCGGCGTCGACATCAACCCCGATCGCGAGGAATGGGGCCGCAAATTCGGCATGACCCACTTCCTCAACACGACGGGCATGTCGCGCGAGGAGACGGTCGCGAAGATCCTCGAACTCACCGACGGCGGTGCCGACTATAGCTTCGATGCGACCGGCAACACGGAAGTGATGCGGACTGCGCTCGAATGCTGCCATCGCGGCTGGGGTGAGAGCATCATCATCGGCGTCGCCGAGGCGGGCAAGGAAATCGCCACCCGGCCGTTCCAGCTTGTCACCGGCCGCGTCTGGAAAGGGACGGCGTTCGGCGGCGCCCGCGGCCGCACCGACGTGCCGAAGATCGTCGACTGGTACATGACCGGCAAGATCGCAATCGACCCGATGATCACGCACGTGCTGAGTCTCGAGGAGATCAACAAGGGTTTCGACCTGATGCACGCCGGGGAAAGCATTCGGTCCGTGGTCGTTTACTAGAACGGGAGCAGCCAATGTATTCGCACATGATGGTCGGATCGAACGATCTCGCCCGCGCCAAGACCTTCTACGATGGCTTGTTCGGGAAGCCGGGCCGCACCGACGACAAGGGACGGCTCGCTTACGGCCGCCGGGGCTCGGTGTTCATGGTGTCGAAGCCGATCGACGGGCAGCCGGCGACGCACGGCAACGGCTGCACGATCGGCTTTGCCTTCGACAGCCCGGAGGAGGTGGATGCCTGGCATGCACGTGGCGTCGAGGCGGGCGGTACGTCCATCGAAGACCCGCCCGGCTGGCGCGAGAATGCGTTCGGCCGGCTTTATCTCGCCTATTTGCGTGATCCGGACGGCAACAAGCTTTGCGGCCTGCACCGGCCGGCGCAGTGAGCGGTGAACAGTTAGAATGAACGCGTTTAAGATTGTGACCGCTTCGACGGCGACTGGCCCAAGGCTGTTTGTGGCAGTGGACTACCACCACCGGTTCGACATTCTGCACCCTGACGATACCAACATCATCCTAACCGCTGACGCTGCAGATATCGGCGAGTTCAATGGGCTCGTAGATGAGCTGATTGAAGAGCTTAATCATCTCAAAGCCTCGGCTGTACTGCATTTCAAGACCACTGGGTGATGGGCCTCGACACTTTATCCGTGGTTCGAAGCCACGGCGGCACCCAGCATGTCGTGAAGCACCGGAGCCGCTCGACCGGCACGGATATGACCTTTTCCGTGTTCGTGCCGCCGAAGGCCGATGAGGGCGCAGCCTGTCCGGTCGTCTGGTACCTTTCGGGCCTCACCTGCACTCACGCCAATGTCACGGAGAAGGGCGAGTATCGCCGCGCCTGCGCAGAACTGGGGCTGGTTTTCGTCGCGCCCGATACGAGTCCACGTGGCGACGGGGTGCCGGACGATCCTGCGGGCGCCTATGATTTCGGGCTCGGCGCGGGCTTCTATGTCGATGCAACCGAAGAGCCGTTCGCGAAGCATTATCGGATGGAAAGCTACATCGTCGATGAGCTTCCGGAGGTGGTCGCGTCCGTTTTCCCGATCGACCTCGACCGGCAGGCGATCACCGGTCATTCGATGGGCGGCCACGGCGCGCTGACGCTGGCGCTGAAGAATCCCGGCCGCTTCCGCAGCGTCTCAGCCTTTGCTCCTATAGTCGCGCCGTCACAGGTGCCTTGGGGCGAGAAGGCGCTCGGCGGCTATGTAGGCCCCGATCGAGCGGCATGGCGTCGGCATGACGCGGTCGCGCTGATCGAAGACGGCGCGCGCGTGGACGAGCTGCTCGTGGACCAAGGCGAGGCGGACAATTTCCTAGAAGAGCAACTTCGGCCTGAACTGCTGCGCCAAACTTGCGAAGCGGCGGGCATCTCCCTCACGCTCCGCATGCATCAGGGCTACGACCACAGCTACTACTTCATCTCCAGCTTCATGGAGGATCACCTGCGCTGGCATGCCGAGCGGCTGGCGCGATGAGCCCTTTGCTCCAGATCCTGATCGATGCAGCGCTCGAGGCGGGGCACGAGATCGAGCGCATTTACGGCGAAGGCTGCGCTACCGAGACCAAGAGCGACGGCTCGCCCGTGACGGCCGCCGACCATGCGGCAGAGGCGATCATCCTTGCCCGGCTAGGCGCGGCATTCCCGGACATCCCGGTGATAGCGGAGGAGGAGGCCTGCGCGGGACGCATCCCCGAAGTGGGCGAACGTTTCTTCCTGGTCGATCCGCTGGACGGCACGCGCGGCTTTGTCGAACGGAACGGCGAGTTCACCGTCAATATCGCGCTGGTCGAGCATGGAAGCGCCGTTGCGGGCGTCATCTACGCGCCCGACAGCCACACCCTCTATTATGGCGCGGCCGGCGAGGGGGCGTTCCGGCGGCGTGAAGGCGGCGAGGCCGAAGCCATAAGTGCCCGCTTCGCGCCTCCGGCGGGCCTGACCGCCATCGCTAGCCGCACCACGGCCGCGAAGACGGCGGAGAAGCTGAAGCACCTGCCCATCGCGGACTTCGCCCCCTCCAGCTCATCCTTCAAATTTTGCATGCTCGCCGAGGGCTCTGCCGACGTTTATCCGCGTTTCGGAACGACGATGGAATGGGACACGGCGGCAGGCCAGGCGATCCTCGAAGCGGCAGGCGGCCGCGTCATGGAATTGGACGAGGAGGCCCGAGAGGTCGGGCCGCTTCGCTACGGCAAGGTCGATCGTACGTTCGAAAACCCGCATTTCATCGCTTGGGGAGCAAGCCAATGACACAAGCAAACGGATATGCAGCAACGGCCGCGGACGCTCCGCTCGCGCCCTTCCATTTTGAGCGGCGAGCGCTTCGCGAGCATGATGTGGCGATCGACATCCTTTATTGCGGCGTCTGCCATTCGGACCTTCATACCGCCCGGGGCGATTGGGCGGGCACAATCTATCCCTCGCTTCCCGGCCACGAGATCGTTGGACGGGTGAGCGAGGTGCATCCCAGCGTCACGCGCTACAAAGCCGGCGACATCGTCGCGGTCGGCTGCATGGTCGATTCCTGCCGCGAATGCCGCGAGTGCACGGCGGGCTTCGAACAGCATTGCCTGAATGGGGCGACCTTCACCTACAACAGCCCGGATCGGCAGACGGGCGACATCACCCTCGGCGGCTATTCCGACCATATTGTGGTTCGGGAGGAGTTCGTGCTTCGCGTGCCGGACAGCCTCGATCCGGCCGCGGCCGCGCCTTTGCTTTGCGCCGGCATCACCACCTGGTCTCCGCTTAGTCGCTTCAAGATCGGTCCGGGCATGAAGGTGGGCGTCGCCGGGCTCGGCGGGCTCGGCCATATGGGCGTCAAGTTCGCTGCCGCCATGGGTGCTGAGGTGGTGATGATCACCACTTCGCCGGAAAAAGGCGAGGATGCCCGTCGCCTAGGCGCGCACGACGTGCTGATTTCCACCGATAAGGCGGCGATGGCGGAGGCTCGGTCGAGCTTCGACTTCATCCTCAACACCATTCCCGTGGGGCACGACCTCCATCCCTATCTGGGCCTACTCAGGCGCGAGGGCGTGATGATCATCGTCGGCGCGGTCGAGCCGCTGCCGCCGGTCCATGGCGGCGCCCTCATCATGGGCGATAAGATGGTTGGCGGCTCGCTGATCGGCGGCATTCCGGCGACGCAGGAGATGCTCGATTTCTGCGGAGAGAAAGGCGTTGTTGCCGATATCGAGATCATCCCGATCCAGCAGATCAACGAGGCTTGGGAGCGGATGCAGAAGAGCGACGTCAAATATCGCTTCGTCATCGATATGGCTTCGCTCCGGGAGGAGCGGGCGGCGGCTTAAAGGGCCGCGGCACCAATCGGGCGGCTGCTCGTTACGCCGCCATGCCGACCTTCAGAACGCCCGATGAAATTGCCAATCCGGAGATCGTCGACGCCGAGCTCCACCCAGACTCTCGCTTGCGCTACATCCAGCGGCGCATGCAGGAAGAGGAAGGCGTACGTCTCACCATCGACAACATTGCCTACATCCTCAAGCTGAACGGCGATTACGGGGAAGAGCAGGGCGGCTGAGCCGCGGCACGCTTAGATAATCGGGTGCCGTTCCCAGTTCACCCGGTCCACTCGCTTCGTCATGCGCTTGTGCAGCTTGGCCATCGTGCGGCTGCCCATATTCACGAACAGGAAGGGGAGGAAGGCGTGGATCATCACGCAAATCCCGCCGACCAACATCGTCGCAGCAAACTTCGCTGCCGTCGCAAGATGCTGAAAATAGTTCTCGCCGACTTCGCGGGGGTGTTCGGTAAACGGGTTCGCCATGATCCGAGCATAGCCTAAAACCGTTCGCACTCAACGCACAGAAACTTGCTTCTCGAACATTAGCGCAGCCGCTACAGCCTTACGCGAACGTAAAGGAGCTGACGTGGCCGAAGCCTATATCGTGGATGCGGTGCGGACCGCCGGCGGCAAGCGCGGCGGCGCCCTGAAGGACTGGCATCCGGCCGACATGGCGGCGGAAGTGCTGAACGCCCTCGTCGAGCGGAGCGACATCGATCCCGCCGCGATCGAAGACGTGATCATGGGCTGCGTCAGCCAGGCGGGCGAGCAGGCCTTCCACGTCGGCCGCAATGCGGTGCTCGCCTCGAAACTGCCGGAGAGCGTGCCGGCCGTCACTATCGACCGGCAGTGCGGTTCTTCGCAGCAGTCGATCCACTTTGCGGCGCAGGCGGTGATGAGCGGCACGCAGGACGTGGTGATCGCGGCCGGCGTGGAGTCGATGACGCGGGTGCCGATGGGCCTGCCCTTCACGCTTCCCATGCAACACGGAATCGGCACCGGCCCCTTTTCCAAGCACATCCAGGACCGGTTCGGCGTCGCCATGTTCAGCCAGTTCGAAGGCGCTGAGATGATCGCCGAGAAATATCAGTTCACCCGGGAGGAGCAGGATCGTTTCGCGCTGGACAGCCACCGAAAGGCTGCACGCGCGACGGAGGCGGGTGTCTTCGAGCGCGAGATCGTGCCGCTGGACGGCCATAGAGTGGATGAAGGCATCCGGTTCGATGCGACCCTGGAAGGCATCGCGTCGGTGAAGCTCCTGAAGGAAGGCGGCAAGATCAGCGCGGCCAATGCTTCGCAGATCTGCGACGGCGCGTCCGGAGTGCTGATCGTCAGCGAGGCGGCATTGAAGGCACACGGCTTGACCCCGCTCGCCCGCATCCACAACCTCACCGTCACCGCGGGCGATCCGGTCATCATGCTGGAAGAGCCGATCCCCGCCACCAGGAGAGCGCTCGATCGGGCCGGCATGAAGATCGGCGACATCGATCTTTACGAAGTGAACGAGGCATTCGCACCAGTGCCCCTGGCATGGCTGCGGGAGACCGGCGCGGATCCTGAAAAGCTCAACGTCAATGGCGGCGCCATCGCGCTTGGCCACCCGCTTGGAGCGTCGGGCGCCAAGCTGATGGCGACCCTCGTCCACGCGCTGAAGGCACGCAGCGGCCGCTACGGCCTCCAGACCATGTGCGAAGGCGGCGGCATCGCCAATGTGACGATCGTGGAGAACCTTGCCCCGTGAGCGAAAGCTTGGAATTCAGGCCCGTCGAGGGCGACGAGGTACACGCCTTCGCAGACACGCTCGCCGACCTTTGTGCGGCAGCATTCCACTCGTTTGACGGATCTTACCTGCTCAATCGCCTCCCAGGTTTATCGGGTGTCGCTGCGGTTGTAGCGCTCGAGAAGGGCGCCCCGATAGCGTTCAAGCTGGGCTATCGGCGCGGGCACGACCTCTTCTACAGCTGGCTTGGTGCCGTTCACCCGCTTTGGCGGCGAAAAGGAGTGGCGCGCCGGCTGATGGAGGCGCAGCATCGCTGGGCCAACGAGCAGGGCTATCGCTTTGTAGAAACCCGCACCCGCGCCTCCAACACGCCGATGATCATCCTCAACCTTTCGGCAGGGTTCGTCATCTCCGGGTACGAGGTCGATCGAGCGGGCCATCCCGTCGTAACCCAGCGGCGAAACCTTTCCGCGGGACCGGTGCTTTAGTGGTGTAGGCGCGAGAGCAGCCCCGGACGCGCCGTCCGCGGTTCGAATATCTCGTTCGGCGCTTCGGGGTCTAGCAGTTCGCTCCGGGACACCGCCTTTTCTACGAGGTTCGGCTTCTCCGGCTTGAAGGGCAGAAGCGTGCGGCCCCGCCCACGCATTTCCTCGATGCAGCCGATGAGGGAGCCAGTTTTTTCGAAGCACGCCTGCACCTTTTCCAGCGTCTTGCCGAGATGCTCGGCGAGGAGGTCCGCCCTCAGCGCGGCTATCGTGCTGAGGGCTTCCTTATTGCGGCTACCGTCGATCATCAGGTCGCATTCACTGTCGAGGCCCATGGACCGGTTGTTCATATTGGCGGAGCCCACGCGCAGATAGCGGTCGTCGACGATCGTCACTTTGGCATGGACGTAGATGTCGAGGCCGCCCTCGGTGACCGGTGTGTAGATGCGGAAGCGGCCATATTTGTCGCGCTTTCGGAGCTCTTTCACCAAAGCATAGCGGGCGGGGCTCATCACCTCTTCGTCGAGCCAGCCTTCCGCCGTCCTAGGATTGACGATGATGAACTCGGGACCGTCTTTCTCCTCCAGCCGCCGCGCGATCGCCTCGGCGATCACACGCGAGGCGAAATATTGGGTCTCGACATAGACGTAGCTTTTGGCGGCCGCGATCATGTCGACAAACAGGGCCTCGATTTCCCTCAGCTCGCTCTGCGCCTCCTCATGGCCGCGGGTGCGGGCCATGGCGACATCCACGTCGTGGAAGAGCGGCTTCAGCGCTTCGGGCCAAGGATCGCTCTTCGCGGAGGGGACCAGCAGTTCATCGTCGGTGGCCGCTTTCCACCTCTCACGCCCAAGCTCGCCCAGTGCTTTGGCGGCATCGCCATCGACGGCCATGATCGCGTCGTGCCACGGCTCGTAGGCGCGGCCGGTGAACGGGCGCTTCCGCCCCGGCTCCTTGTCGCGGTGGTGCCTGGTGTCCCAGCGGGAGGCGGTGATGTCGATGCCGCCGCAGAAGGCGAGGGCGTCGTCGATCACCAGGATCTTCTGGTGGTGGCTGGCATCGAGCGGGTGCGTGCTGTCCCACTTGATCGTCACCCGCCGGTCAGCCCACCAGCGCAGCATCCGCAAGATTGTGGTGCCGCGGCCGGGAATGCTGATCAACCCTTCGTCCCAGGCGAGCACGTAGATTTCGAGCTCCGGCTTCCGCTTTGATAGCCAGGAGAGGAGCGGCCCCAGCGCGACCGGCGCGCCGGACGGGCCCGGCTCCTCGTCGAGGTGGACGCGGGTATCGACGTCCCAGCCGATCAGCATGATCCGCTCGCGCGCTTCCAGCATCGCTGCCCGCGCGTAGCGGTAATAATCGGCCGCATCGACGATCAGCGCCGCCCGCTTCGCCTTCGCGACTGCGCAGCAATTCCGGCCCGGCTGGAGCCGGAGAGGCGTCGGAGCGGAGGGCGCTTTACCCACATCCCGCCGAACGTTTCAGCGGCACGCGGGTTTCGAGCCCGTAACGGCTAGGCTGTGACGCTTTCTCCGGCCGCGGCACGTTCGATGGTGGCGATGTCGATCTTCCGCATCGTCATCATCGCTTCCATCGCGCGCTTGGCGGCCGCCTTGTCCGGATTGCTCATCGCCTGCAGCAGCACGCGCGGCGTGATCTGCCAGGAAAAGCCCCAGCGATCCTTGCACCAACCGCACTCGCTTTCAGCGCCGCCATTCTGCACGATCGCGTTCCAATAGCGGTCGGTTTCTTCCTGGGTTTCGGTAATGACCATGAAGCTGACCGCTTCATTGGGTTTGAAGTTCGGACCACCATTGAGGCCGACGAACGGCCGGCCGAAGAGGGTGAACTCCACGGTCAGCTCGTTGCCCTGTTCGCCTCCCGGATAATCGGCAGGCGCCTGAAGGGGCGCGCCGACATGGCTGTCGGGGAAGGTCGCGGCGTAGAATTCTGCTGCCTTCCGCGCCTCGCCATGGTCGAACCAGAGGCAGGTCGTAAGCTTGTCTGACATGAGATTTTTCCCCTGATTAGGCCAGTTCACGCTCGGCGGAGGCTTCCGCGCTTGTATCGAGCAGCACGTCGAAGCCGCCCCAGAACATGCGCTTGCCGTCGAACGGCATATTGTCGTGGTCCGGCTGCATGTCCGGATCCTTCATGATCTTTTCCCACGAGGAATCCCGCGTCGCCTTGTCCGGCCATTCGATCCAGGAGAAGACGACGGTCTCTCCATCCTCCGCTTTGACAGCGCGGCGGAAGTCGGTGACCTTGCCATCGGGCACATCGTCGCTCCAGCCCTCGACCACGCGCAGCGCGCCATATTCCTCGAACTTGCGCGCGGCCTTCTGCGCGAGTTCGGTATAGGCCTGCTTGTTGCCCGGCGGCACAGGAAGTACAAAGCCGTCGATATAGGCACCGCGCCGCGACCCCACGTCGAGCAAAGGCGCGAAGCCGCCATAGATCATGCGTTTGCCGTCGAAAGGCATGTCCGCCATCTGCTCCATGCGCGGGTCGGACATCATCTTCTGGCCAGCAGCGTCCCGCGCTTCCCGCGCTTCATATTCCATGAAGGAGAAGAGGACGTCCTCGTCCTCCTTCGCCTGCACGGCCTTGCGGAAATCGGTAACCGTGCCGTCAGGGACGTCGCTCGCCCAGGTTTCGACCAGCCGCCTGGCGCCGAACTCTTTGAACAGCGGCCAGGCATCGGCCGCGTGGCGGCGATAAGCTTCCTTGTTCGCCTTCGGCACCGCGACGATGAATCCATCCACATAGGCCATGATGTCTCTCCTCTCTTTATCTCTCAGGCCGCGACGGGCGTGCGCGCCTCCGCCTCGGCAAGCTCGGCCAGCTGGGCGGCGCAGATGTTCCAGCCCTGCTCGAACCCCATCGCTTCGTGCTTCTGCACGTCTTCCTCTTTCCAGTGGCGGACGAGCGCGGTGTAGCGGGTGCCGCTTCCTTCGGCTTCGAAGGTGACGATCGTGAGCGTCGGGAAGTCGCATTCGCTGTCCATGCCGGTCTTCGGCTGCCAGCCAGCGGTGAAGACGTTGGTGGATACGACCTTCCGGGCGGGAGTCACCTCCAGGAAAACGCCTTCGCCGGGGTGGCTTTCACCTTCAGGTCCGGTCATCTCGATCGCGAAGCGGCCGCCGGGGCGCAGATCCTGCTCGACGACCTTCGTCATCCAGGGCTTCGGCGCGAACCATTCTTCGGTACGCTCCGTATAGACGCGGTAGACGGTCTCCGGCGGCGCATCAATGAAACGGGTGATCGACAGTTCGAGATTGCTCATTCTTACTCTCCTTGAATTTGATTATTTGCGTGGCCCGACCGCGCCGAACATGGCGCCCTGCGGGTCGCTGGCGATGATCATGAAGTTGCCGCCGGGTATTTCATGCGGCCCGTGGTGGACGGTGCCGCCGCCAGCGGTGACGCTCGCGGTCGAGGCGTCGATGTCTTCGACCTGGAAATAATAGCGCCACATGGGCGGCGGCCCTTCGGCAGGTGCGCGCATGATGGCGCCGATCATCTCGCCGCCGAGATTGATGAACTGGTAGTCGCCCATCTCGCCCATCGGCATCGCGTCGCCTTTCTCCCAGCCGAACAGGCTGGTGTAGAAGGTGAGGGCGCCATCCTGATCGCTGGTCGACAGCTCGTTCCACGCGCAATGGCCCGGCTCGTTTCCGAACGAAGTGCTCGGCTGGTCGCTGAAGCCGCGCATAACGTAGAATGGGATCCCTTGCGCGTCGGCGACCATGGCCATTCGCCCGACGCCTTCAATATCCATCGCAGGCATCTGCACGCGGCCGCCGGCCGCTTCGATGCCGGCTACGGTCTCATCGACATCCTCGACGCCGATATAGCCGAGCCACACCGGCCGCGCTCCCGCATCCGCCGCTTCCAGCGGCAGCTTCATGTGGCCGGCGATTCCTTCGTGACCGGCATAGAAGAAGCGATAGTCCATGCCCGGCTGGTTGGCGTTCTCCGCCCTCCATCCGATCACATCGCCGTAGAATCTGGCTGCAGCGTCAGGGTCGCTGGTCAGCAGCTCGTACCAGATGAAGCTTCCATGGGTGTTGCGCATCGTCGCTCTCCCTCTTCCCGCTTTGCTCAGGCGGCCCGTTCGGCCATCGCCCTTGTGGCAGCTTCGACGTCGAGCCAGCACGGCCCCCAGCCGTGGCCGTCCGGATCCTCGAAGCTTCGGCCGTACATCCAGCCATGATCGTCGACCGGCGAGGGTTCACGGGAGCCTGCAGCCAGCGCCTTTTCGGTGATTTCGTCAACTTCCTCGCGGCTGTCGCAGGACAAAGCGAGCAGGACCTCGGCCGTGTCGCGGTCGGCAATCCGGCGGGAGGTGAACTGCCGGAACTTGTCGTGCGTCAGCAGCATCACGTTGATCTCGTTGGAGAAGGAGACCATCGACGCGGTGTCGTCGGTGAACTGCAAATTCTGCTCGGCGCCGATCGCCTTGTAGAAATCGACCGACTTTTGAAGGTCCGCCACCGGCAGGTTCACGAAGATCATCCGGGCCATTTTCCCTCTCCTCATTCGTTTTTTTCGAATCGCGTTTGACCCTGATGAGCTTCTGAGTTATAAAAAGCAACTATGAAGTTACAAAAACTAACTAACTCGGAGCAAGGTTCCTCCCGCCGCCGCTATGACGATGCCTGCGGGACCGCTCATGGTCTTGAGCTGATCGGCGAAAGATGGGCCTTGCTCGTGATGCGGGAGCTTATGCTGGGCCCGAAACGCTTCAGTGACATTCGCGCCGACCTGCCCGGAATCAGCGCCAATGTGCTGACGCAGCGGCTGGAGGGACTTGAGGCGTCGGGCCTGCTCACCCGCAAGAAACTGCCGCCGCCCGCAAACACGCAGGTCTACGAACTTACCGAATGGGGTTACGAGGCCGAACCGATCGTCCAGACTCTCGGCCGCTGGGCCGCCCGCTCGCCCGCACACGACCCGACGCTCCCGATCAGCGCGAGCTCGATCATGTTGAGCTTCCGAACCATGTTCGATGCGGAGCGGGCGAAGGGCTTTGCGGCACGCATCGGCTTCCGGCTCGGCAGCGAAAGCTTCGTCGCCGACATCAGGGACGGCAGCTTTAAGAGCGGGCGCGGCGACCCCGACGGGGCGGACGTCATCTTCACCGGTGCTCCGCAAGCTTTGGCGGCGGCGGTCTACGGCGAGATGTCGTTCGACGAACTCGCCGCTGCCGGAGCTCTCATGGTGGAGGGGGACCGGAAGCTCGCCGACCGCTTCACGACTTTATTCGTGCTTCCGCCAAAGGCCGACATCTCAGCCTAAGCTTGTCGAGCAGCCATTCTTGCTTCTAGGAGCAGCCGCAAGGGAGAATGGAATGAAGCTCGACAATTCAGTTGCCGCCGTCGTGACCGGCGCGGCTTCAGGCCTCGGCGAGGCGACGGCGCGGGCGCTTGCCGCGCGCGGCGTTAAGGTGGCGGTGTTCGACCGAGATGCGGGGAAGGGGGAGAAGGTCGCCTCCGAGATCGGCGGCATTTTCGCTGAGGTGGACGTGACTTCCAACGAAGCGGTCGATGCCGCCTTCGCCAAGGCGCGGGAAGCGCATGGCCAGGAACGTATCTGCGTCAATTGCGCGGGTGTCGCTAACGCGGTGAAGACCGTTGGGCGCGACAAGGAGACGGGGGCGGTGAAGCGCTACCCGATCCATCAATTCGAGCTGGCGATACAGATCAACCTCATCGGCACCTTTCGGGTACTTGCCGCCTCGGCTGCGGGGATGGCCGATCTGGAGCCGCTCGAGGACGGCGAGAAGGGCGTTATTATCAACACGGCGTCGGTCGCCGCGCAGGATGGGCAGATCGGTCAAGCCGCCTATTCGGCGTCCAAGGCTGGCGTGCTCGGCATGGCGCTGCCGATCGCGCGCGACCTCATGGGTGAGGGCATTCGGGTCAACACCATCCTTCCAGGCGTGTTCAAGACGCCGATGGTGGCGATGATGCCGCAGAACGTGCAGGACGCGCTCGCCGCGCAGGTGCCGTTCCCGAAACGGCTCGGCCAGCCGGAGGAATATGCGCGGCTCGCCGTCTTCATGGCTGAGAACAGCTATCTGAACGGCGAGTATGTCCGTCTGGATGGCGCCATCCGCATGGCGCCGCGCTGAGCTCAGCCGGGCTTCAGGCAGGTCGCCTTGAAGAAGGTGTAGCAGAAAACGCCGTCGGGCTCGGCCGTTCGGCGGAGCGCTCGCACGCCTTCTTCGAAGACTTCCGCTTCTATCAATCCGGCATCGAGAGCCGGGCCTCTGATCCCGTCGATCATTGCGGTGAAGGTCCGCTCAGTGAAGCCGTCGGCAAGCTCCGGCCGGCTCCCATCCACGTAGACCATCCGCGGCGAGACATGGACGTTCGGAAAGCCGGCTTCGCGCAGCAGGGGGTAGAGGCGGCGGCCGATATTGGCGTCCCCTCCGGCGAGCGCCTGTAGGCGGATCTGCGCATGGACGGCGGCGCGGGCGGCTGCGTTGTCCGGATGGAAATAGGTGGAGCCGTGGTCGCCCTCGATGACGGTAAGGCTACCACCCGGCTTCAGGACCTCCCGCAGATGCCGAAGCGCCTCTACTGGGCCGGGGAGATGCTCGAGGACGAAGCAGGCGAAGACATGGTCGAACTGTGCAGGGGAAAAGGGCAGGTTGAAGATGTCGGCTTGTCGAAATTCCACGTTCGTGTGGCCCGCTGCTTTCACCTTCTCCTCGGCCGCGCGAACCGACGCGTGTGAGATATCCACTGAGACAATGCGGGCGTCAGGACTGTTCCGGGCTAGCGGCACGGTCTGCGCGCCGACGCCGCAGCCCACTTCCAGCACCGGACCACCAGCAGGGTAACGCGTGTCATGATGCAGCAGGGTTTCCAGCGTCGAAGCCTGATCTTCGAGCCGCTGGCTTTCCGCTGGATCGTAGCCGTGAACGTAAGACCGTGTGTTCGACATTCTGAGTGACCTCGGATGATTGCGTCACGTCAGCCTTGCGCCACCGTCAGGCGCCGGGTCTTGAACGGAATTGCAGAATTAGAGGACTGCTCTCGCGTAGGCGCCGGGCGAGATTCCGAACTTCCGCACGAAGGTGCGGGTCATGTGACTCTGATCCGAAAAGCCGGCGACGGCTGCTGCATCCGACAGGGCCATCCCTCTCGCGATAAGGCGGCGCGCGAGGTCGGTCCGCCGCTGCAGGACGTAAGCGTGCGGAGTGAGGCCGGTCGCACGCGCAAAGCCGCGAAGAAGCTGGAAGCGGCTGACGCCCCCGATCCGGGCAAGCTCTGTGAGATTGTGGGGCGAGGATGGATCGTCGTCGATGCGGGATCTCGCGAGGCTAACCGGCGCAGGGGCCTCGTTCCGCTCTTTGTGCCGATAGCGGCCGACGATCGCGACAAGGGAAAGCAGCAGCTCCTCCCGCCGCATCGTCTCTTCCGGCTGGCCCGTCTCGGCGCTGAATAATCGGCCGAGTATATTCGCCGCCCTCCGGTCGCCCATCACCGGCTGGGAAAGTTCGAAGTTGCCGGTGCGATCCTCGAAAATGTCGTGCGCGGCGGCCTGCAGCAGCGCGGGCTCGAAATAGAGGATGTTCCAGGCTCGACCGACGTCGCCGATCGGCCGGCCGTCATGAACCTCACTCGGATTGACGGTGATTACATCGCCCGCTGCGGCTTCCACCTGGCCCCGGCCGCTATGGGATTGCTGAGCGCCGAAGCGGATCACGCCGATCCCATATTGTTCGTGGCTGTGGCGGGCGAAACTGTGCCGGCTCTGCGCTGCAACCGCCTCTATGCCGGGCGTCGCGCAGCGCAGCATCCGGAACGGAGCGTCGGGCGCGCCGCTGGCCGTCACCGGTTGCGGCGTCCCTCAATCAGGTTCTCAACGAGGCTCGGGTCGGCGAGGGTCGAGGTGTCGCCTAGGGTGCCGTAGTCGTTCTCCGCAATCTTGCGGAGGATGCGGCGCATGATCTTGCCGCTCCGGGTCTTAGGCAGAGCGGGGGTGAAGTGGATTAGGTCGGGTGAGGCGATGGGGCCGATCTCGGATCGGACCTGCTGTCTGAGCTCCTGCTCCAGAGCTTCGCTGGGCTCCTCGCCCGCGATAAGCGTGACGTAGCAATAGATGCCCTGGCCCTTGATGTCATGGGGGTAGCCGACGACCGCAGCCTCCGCGACCTTGGGGTGGAGGACGAGCGCGCTTTCGACTTCGGCGGTGCCGAGCCGGTGCCCGGACACGTTCAGCACGTCGTCGACCCTGCCGGTGATCCAGTAATAATCGTCCTCGTCGCGGCGGCAGCCGTCGCCGGTGAAGTATTTGCCTTTATAGGTCGAAAAGTAGGTGTCGACGAAGCGCTGATGGTCACCATAGACGGTGCGCATCTGCCCCGGCCAACTCCGCACGATGCAGAGATTGCCGGACGCGGCACCTTCCAGCACCTGCCCGTCGGCATCCACCAGTTCCGGCACGATGCCGAACATCGGCCTTCCGGCCGAGCCCGGCTTCATGGCGTGCGCGCCGGGGAGGGTGGTGATCATGATGCCGCCCGTCTCCGTCTGCCACCAAGTGTCCACCACCGGGATGCGGCTGTCGCCGACCGTCTCGTGATACCAGCGCCAAGCCTCCGGATTGATCGGCTCACCGACGGTGCCTAGCAGGCGAAGCGAGGAGCGGTCATGCTTCTTCACCGGCCCTGCGCCTTCCCGCATCAGCGCGCGGATTGCGGTCGGGGCGGTGTAGAAGATGTTGACGCCGTGCCGCTCCACCACGTCCCAGCAGCGGCTTGAATCCGGGTAATTGGGGACGCCTTCGAACATCAGGCTGGTGGCACCGTTCGAAAGCGGGCCGTAGACGACATACGAATGGCCGGTCACCCAGCCCACGTCCGCCGTGCACCAGAAGATTTCGCGGGGCTTGTAGTCGAACACATAGTGGAAGGTGAGGTTGGTCCACACGGCATAGCCGCCGGTGGTGTGGAGCACGCCCTTCGGCTTTCCGGTCGAGCCAGACGTGTAGAGGATGAAGAGCGGGTCTTCAGCGTTCATCGGTTCGCAGGGGGAGTCGCCCGCCGTCTCCACCTCATGATACCAATGGTCGCGGCCTTCTCGCATCCCGATCTCGTTGCCGAGGTGGCGAACGACCAAGACGGCATCTACCTCCGCCCGTTCGAGCGCGGCATCGACATTGGCCTTCAGCGGCACCAGCTTACCGCCGCGCATGCCGCCGTCGGCGGTGATGACGAAGCGGCTGCCGCAATCCTCGATGCGTCCGTGCAGCGCCTCGGGCGAAAAGCCGCCGAATACGACGGAATGAACCGCGCCGATCCGGGCGCAGGCGAGCATCGCCACCGCGGCTTCGAGGATCATCGGCATATAGATGGTGACGCGGTCGCCTTTCCGGGCGCCGAGCGCTTTGAGCGCGTTCGCCATCCGCACCACCTCGGCATGAAGTTCGCCGAAGGTAAGCCGCTTCACGACTCCGGGCTCGTCGCCTTCCCAGATGAGCGCCACATCGTCGGCGCGGTCGGGCAGGTGCCGGTCGACGCAGTTGAAGCAGAGGTTGAGGATGCCGTCTTCATACCATTTGATCTCAACGGGATCGTAGGACCAGTTGCCCGCCTGCGTGGGTTCCTTCACCCAATCGATCCGCTTCGCCTGATCGAGCCAGAAGCCGTTCGGATCCTCGGCCGAGCGTTTGTAGAGCGCCTCGTAAATGGCGGCGGTGGCGTGGGTGTCGCGGGTCGCCTCGGCGGGCGGAGAAATGCGGTTGGCCATAGCGGGATTATTGCCGCCGCTGCGCGCCTAAGGGAATAGGCTTCTGCTCAGCCCCAGAGGTGGGCGCGGTAGCGTTCGAAGCAGCGTTCCCCGCATTTGAGACGGATGAGCGCGCCTTCGGCCATGGCGCGGGCGCGGCGCGGGTCTTCCTCGACGAGCGGGCGGAGCGCCTCCTCATTCCAGGCGGCGCTGTGCTTTACGTCGAGCACGGCGTGAAGCTCGAAATAGCGGCGGACTTTGCCGGAATAGCCGAGGCGGCGAAGCCCATTTGCAACGCAGGCGGCGCGGGCGGGGGCGGTAAGCTCGATCGCGCCAAGGGCGCCGACCGCATGCCAGGCATAGCGGCGGCTGGTCGCCATGGCCGTCATTGCATTGGCGAGCGCGAGGCTCTCCCAGCAGGTGCGGTCGATCTCTGGCGCAAGCTCCATCGCCTCAACGAGAGCGTCGAGCATCGGGCCGTGCATGCCCTTCGGATTGCCGCGGCCCATTTCGTCCCAATAATTGCGGGCAAGCTCCAGCTTCGCCTGTTTCGGCAGCTTGACCTGCGTCATGGCGGTGAGGTCCTCGAACCCGGCCTCGCCTGCTGCTTCCTGTTCCAGGAACCACCGCATCTCCTCCGCTGTCGCCTCCTCCGCCAGCCAGGGGAAGAGCGGATCGTGCTGGCCGGGGCCCTTAGCCTCCAGCGCCTCGAACCAGGCGATGAACTGGTCCGGGTCTTCGGGCGCTTCCGCGGCGGCGTCGGCGATCTCGGCACGAAGCTCCTCGATGAAACCGCCTTCCAGCCGTAGCATCCGCATGTCGCGCTCCAGCTCCACCTGCCAATTCGCGTCTGGGAAGCGGGGGGACAGCCGCTCATGGTTCCAGCGGGCAAGGCCGCGCTGGAAATCGTCAGTCAGGAATTGCGTGGCCGCCTCGCGGTGCGCGGCGGTCTGGAGGCGGGTTGCCATGTCTCGGAGAGGTCCGTCTGCTGTCGAAAGATCAGCCTCAACAACCGTTTCGGGAAAAAACCGTTCCTCAAGATTTGGACCGAATCGAGCAGCTGTGATATGGAAGCAATACAGCAATGCCCGGTTCAGCTTGCCCTGCTATAAGGACGGCTGATCGGGGCTGCGGTTGGCTATTTCATTGCGCCGCTGTTATGGGGCCCATCCGCTGAAACTGGAGTCGTAATGCTGACAGCTACGTTGCGCATGCCTGCCGTTCGCCTGCCGAAGGTGGCGAAGGAGCACATGCTGGGCTCGTTCGTGCTTGCGATCGCGGCGCTGCTTTATCTGTTCGCCGGGATTAGCGTGACCTCGTTCGCGGGGGTGGACGGCCTCGCCAATGCGAAGGTCGCCAAGCTCCAGTCGGAAGCTCTCAGGGCGCCGCCCGCGCCGGAGCCGCTGCAGTTCAAGCAGGTCGCGCCGCAGGACGCGGTCGCGATCAATGCCGCGGTTCCCATCTCGACTCTTCCCAATCCCGCCGCGCGTGCCTTCCTGCTGCGCGCCGCGTCGCTCGACGACAGCGCCCGCTCGCTCGAATGCCTTACCGCTGCCGTCTATTATGAAGCCGCGACCGAGCCGCTCGACGGTCAGCGCGCCGTTGCGCAGGTGGTTCTGAACCGCGTCCGCCACCCGGCCTATCCGTCAAGCGTCTGCGGGGTAGTCTTCCAAGGCTCCGAGCGTTCGACGGGTTGCCAATTCACCTTCACCTGCGACGGCGCCATTGCCCGCACGCCGGTGCCGAGCATCTGGGCGCGCGCCAAGGAAGTCGCCCGTGCCGCGCTGGCCGGCTACGTGTTCAAGCCGGTCGGCTGGGCCACCCACTATCACACCAATTGGGTCGTACCTTACTGGAGCTCCAGCCTTACGAAGCTCGGCATGGTCGGCACGCACATTTTCTACCGCTGGGAAGGCGGTTGGGGCCGTCCGGGCGCGTTCCGCGACCGGCACAGCGGCAACGAGCCGGTGCTTCCGAAGATGGGCTATCTCGGATTTGGTCCGAAGCCGGCCGAGACGCCTGTGCTGACGCCGGAAGAGCAGGCGGCGCTTGCCGCGGGCCAGCTTCCGGTGGGCGAATTTCCCGGCCAGGTTCCGACCGATGCGGCCGCGACCGCCGCCGCTGCGACCGCGACTACTTACGATCCGGGCAAGCTCAACCGGGCGATCCTCCGCCGCTTCCAGCCGGTGAAGCGCGAAGACGTAGCCGCGGTGGTCGCCAAGCAGGCGAAGCCGGGCGAGAAGGTCGACGAAAGCTATCGCTGGGCGATGACCGGCGGCGCTTCGGGCGAAGCGCTTGGCAAGAAGGCCGCTACGCCTTCCGCGCCCGCGCCGCAGCCAGGCGCAGCCGCAACGCGTTAAGCTTGATGAAGCCGGCGGCGTCGCGCTGGTCGTAGCTGCCTGATCCTTCCTCGAAGGTGACGAGGTCTTGATCGTAGAGGGCGAGGGGACTCGTTCGCCCGATCACTGTCGCATTGCCCTTGTAGAGCTTCACGCGGACCGTGCCCGTCACATGCTCCTGGCTCTTGTCGATCAGGGCCTGAAGCATCTCCCGCTCCGGCGAGAACCAGAAGCCGTTATAGATGAGCTTGGCGTAGCGCGGCATGATCTCGTCCTTGAGATGCATGGCGCCGGCATCGAGCGTGATGGATTCGATGCCGCGGTGCGCCGCAAGCAGGATGGTGCCGCCGGGCGTCTCGTAGACGCCGCGCGACTTCATTCCGACGAAGCGGTTCTCCACCAGATCGAGCCGGCCGATGCCGTTGTCGTGGCCGAGCTGGTTGAGCCGCGTCAGTAGGCTAGCGGGCGACAGCGTCTCGCCATCGATCGAGACGGGATCGCCGCCTTCGAAGCCGATCTCGATCACAGTCGCCTTGTCGGGCGCGTCCTCGGGCGAAATGGTGCGCTGGTGCACATATTCCGGCGCCTCCACCGCCGGATCCTCCAGCACCTTCCCCTCGGACGAGGAGTGGAGGAGATTTGCGTCGATCGAGAAGGGCGCTTCACCGCGCTTGTCCTTGGCGATCGGAATCTGGTGCTTTTCGGCGAAGTCGATCAGCTGCTCGCGGCTGGCAAACTCCCATTCTCGCCACGGCGCGACGACGCGGATGCCGGGCTCCAGCGCATAATAGCCGAGCTCGAAGCGGACCTGGTCGTTCCCCTTGCCGGTGGCGCCATGGCAGACGGCGTCTGCGCCCACCTTGCGCGCGATCTCGATCTGCTTCTTGGCGATCAGCGGCCGGGCGATCGAGGTGCCGAGCAGATACTGGCCTTCATAGACCGTGTTGGCGCGGAACATCGGGAAGACATAGTCGCGGACGAACTCCTCGCGCAGATCCTCGATGAAGATATTCTCCGGCCGGATGCCGAGCAGCTCCGCCTTGCGCCGCGCGGGCTCCACTTCCTCGCCCTGGCCGAGGTCGGCAGTGAAGGTGATGACCTCCGCGCCATATTCGGTCTGAAGCCATTTGAGGATGATCGACGTGTCGAGTCCGCCCGAATAGGCAAGCACCACTTTCTTCGGCTTTTCCTGGTTCATCATCTTTCCTGTCAGGACTGTCCGCTGAGCGCGCGGAAGCGGCTTTCCATGGCGCCGACCGTCACGCCGTCGCGGATCGCCACGAAGAGCGTATCGTCGCCAGCGATCGTCCCGGCAACCTCAGGCAGCCGCGCCTGATCGATGGCGAGGCAGACGAGATGCGCGGAGCCGGGCGGCGTCTTGATGACGACGAGATTGCCCGACGCTTCGACCGATTGCACCCATTCGTTGAAGATGCGTTCGAGGCGGGAGGCCGCCCAGTCGCTGTCCACCATCTGCTCCGGAAGCGCGTACCGGAGGATTCCGCCTTTCTTCACCTTCACCGCGCCGATCTGGTCGAGGTCGCGGGAGACGGTCGCCTGCGTCACCGCGAAGCCGAGGCTCGCGAGGCGGGCGCTCACTTCCTCCTGGCTGCCGATACCGCCGCCGCGGATCATGTCGGCGATCACCTTCTGCCGCTTGGCCCGTGCGTCGGTCATGGCCTTGCTCCCAGCATCCACGCCATGGCGCCGCGGGCGCTGTGCATCCGGTTCTCAGCCTGCCGCCAGACGGCGCTTTTGGGACCGTCGATCACCCCGTCCGTCACTTCCTCTCCGCGTCGGGCGGGGAGGCAGTGGAGGAAATGGGCATCGGACGACTTGGCGAGCAGCGCCTCGTTCACCTGATAGGCGGAAAGCGCCTGCCGCCGCTCCTCGGCCTCGGCATCCTGCCCCATCGACACCCAGACATCCGTGTAGACGAAGGCCGCGCCTTCAACGGCTTCCGCAGGATCGACGACCTGCCGCACGCCTTCCAGCTCTTCGGGAAGTCCGTAGCCTTCCGGGCTGGCGATGGTGAGTTCCGCGCCAAGCAGCGAACAGCCTTCAGCAAGCGAGCGGCAGACGTTGTTGGCGTCGCCGATATAGGCGACCTTCACGCCTTCAAGCCGGCCAGCAAGCTGCTTGACGGTCAGCAGGTCCGCCAGCCCCTGCAGCGGATGGTCGCTGTCGGACAGCATGTTGAGCACGGGCGTGTCGGTTGCCGCGGCCATCTGCTCGAGCAGGCCATGCTCCATGACGCGCGCGGCGATGATGCTGTGATAGCAGGCGAGCGTGCGGGCGACGTCCTCGGCGGTCTCGCGGGTGCCGAGGCCAACCTCGTCCTTCTGGATATAGACCGGGTGTCCGCCAAGCTGCACGACCGCCATCTCCATCGAGTTCCGGGTTCGGGCGCTCGGCTTCTGGAAGTAAAGGGCGACGCCCTTGCCTTGTAACGGACGGCCAAGGCTTGCGCTTTCCGACAGGGCGAGGATCTGCCGCAGGCCATCGGCGCCGACATCAGCGATCGTCAGGAGGTGGGTCACCAGTCCGCCTTTCGCTTGATCATCGTGCCGATACCACGGTCGGTGAGAAGTTCGATCAGGAGGGCGTGCGGTACGCGGCCGTCAATGATGTGCGCGGTGCCGACGCCGCCGTCGACCGCATCGGCGCAGGCGCGAAGCTTCGGGATCATGCCGGCGCTGACGCTCGCATCCTCGATCCGCTCGCGAAGCTCGGCCGAGGTGAGGCGGGGGACCAGGCTGGTCTCGTCATTCACGTCCTCGAGCAGTCCGGGTGCTGCGGTGAGATAGACGATCTTCTCCGCGGCCATGGCGACCGCAATGGCGCGTGCCGCCTCGTCTGCGTTGATATTGTAGGGCTGGCCGCCACTGTCCGCGCCGACGGTGGAGACCACGGGCACCAGTCCGTCGTCGAGGAGCTGGTGGAGGAGCGAGGCCCGGACTGCCTCGACATCGCCGACATAGCCAAGCGACGAATCCCGCGCCGATGCGACTAACAGGCCGCCATCTTCGCCCGAGACGCCGACGGCAACCGGCTCCTCATGCGCTTCCCGGTTGACGGTTGCGACGAGATCGCGGTTGATCTTGCCGACGAGCACCATGCGGACGATCTCCAGCGTCTCGCCGTCGGTGACGCGGAGGCCGTCGCGAAACTCAGGCTGCTTCCCCAGCCGTCCCATATATTCGTTGATCTGCGGTCCGCCGCCATGGACCAGCACGCAACGGACGCCGACGCTCTGCAGGAGCAGAACGTCCTGCGCGAGCGCGCGGTCCAGGTCAGGATCGATCGCCGCCCCGCCCAGCTTCACGACGACGGACTTGCCGGCGAAGCGGCGGATATAGGGCAGCGCCTGGACGAGGACGTCGGCAGTTTCGGATGGGCTCATCATGACGTGCGGCTATTTTCTTTGATGTAGCCGGGGCCGAGATCCACGCCGATCACCTGCGCTTCGCCACTTCCGGCGCCGAGCGCGACCTCGATGTCGATCTCCTCGCCATCCATATGTTCGGCAACGGCCTCGGAATCATGCTCCAGCGGCGCGCCGGCGCGCGAAACGCAGATGCCGCCGTAGGAAACGGTAGCGAGATCGGTATCCATGTCCGCGCCGGACGATCCGGCAGCCGCCAGCAGCCGGCCCCAATAAGGATCGCCGCCATGCCAGGAGCATTTGACGAGATTGTTCTCGGCGATGGTCTTCGCCGCCTGCCGGGCTTCGGCATCGCTCTTCGCGCCGGTGACGCGAAGCCGGACGAGCTTCGTCATGCCCTCCGCGTCGCGCGCCATCAGCAGCGTCAGCTCCTCGCAGACGCGGTGTAGGGCATCGGCGAACTCGGCGAGGTCGGGTTTGCCACGCTTGCCCGAGGCGAGGAGGATCACGGTGTCGTTGGTCGAGGTCGCTCCATCGACGTTGAGCGTGTTGAAGCTGCGATCGACCGCGTCCTTCAGAAGCCGCTGCATGTCGGCCTGATCGATGTCCGCGTCGGTGGTGAGGAAGGCCAGCATCGTCGCCATGTTGGGTGCGAGCATGCCGCACCCCTTAGCCATCCCGCCGAGCGTGAATTTGGAGCCTTTGACGCAGGCTTCCTTCGGGATCGAATCCGTCGTCAGGATGCCCATCGCGGCATGGCGCGCGCCCTTCGGCGAAAGCTTCTTTGCGAGCTTCGGCGTCGCCTCCAGGATCTTCTCGATCGGCAGCGGGGTACCGATGATGCCGGTCGAGCAGACCAGAACATCGCGGGCATCGCAGCCGAGCGCCTCAGCGGTCGCCGCGCACATTGCCTCGGCATCGGCCATTCCGGCCGCTCCGGTGCCCGCGTTGGCGTTGCCAGAATTGACGATGACGGCCACGGCCTGGCCGCCATTCTTCTGCAGCCGGTTACGGCTCGCGACCACGGGCGGCGCGACGAACTTGTTCTGCGTGAAGACGGCGGCCGCGCGCACCGGCATGCCGTCGGCGGTCGCAAGTAGCGCCATGTCGTAGCGGCGGCGCTTGATGCCCGCGTGCAGGCCCTCGGCCACGAAGCCTTCGGCGGCGGTGACGCTCATGGGTAAACTCCTACTGTCGAAAGTCCGGCCGTTTCCTCGAAGCCGAGCATCAGATTGGCGCACTGGATCATCTGGCCAGCGGCGCCCTTAACGAGATTGTCGAGCGCCGCGATGGCGAGGACGCGGCCGGTCCGCTCGTCGTAGCGCGCGGTAAGATGGACGGCGTTGGAGCCCAGCGTCCATTTGGTTGACGGCGGCCGCTCCGACACATGGACGAACGGCTCGTCCGCATAGGCGGCCCGAAGCGCCGCCAGCGGATCGCAGGGACCCCTCGCCGCCGCATAGCAGGTGGCGAGGATGCCGCGGTTCATGGGCGCGAGATGCGGCGTGAACAGCACGCTTGCGCCAAGGCTCGCCTCCATCTCCGCCGTGTGGCGGTGGGTGAGGAGGCCGTAGGCGGCGAAATTCTCATCGACCGTGCAGAAATGGGTCTCTTCCTTCAGCGTCCTCCCGGCGCCCGTCACGCCTGAGGCCGCATTGACGATGATCGAGGAAGGATCGATCAGGTTCGCGCCGATCAGCGGCTTCAGCGCCAAGATGGCGGAGGTGGGGTAGCAGCCGGCCGCCGCGACGGCGCGGGCACTCCGGATCTCGTCGCGGCTAAGCTCCGGAATGCCGTAGACGAAGCTGGAAAGCAGCTCCGGCGCCTCATGCGCTTCGCCATACCAGCGCTGATAGTCTGCAGGATCCTTCAGCCGGAAGTCGGCGCCAAGATCGACGAAGGCAATGCCGCGCCCCATGATCTCGCCGGCCAGCCGCTGCGAATGGCCGTGAGGAAGCGCTGCAAAGACGAGGTCGATACCGTCCAGAAGCGCAGGCTCGAACCGCTCCACCGTGGTTTGCGAATAGGCAGGCGCGAGATGCGGATGCACCTTCTCCAGCGGCGCTCCGGCCTGGCTGTCGCCGAACAGCCGCACCGGCCGGATATGCGGGTGCTGCGCGGCGAGCCGCAAAAGCTCTCCGCCCACAAAACCCGATGCGCCAAGAATCGCTGCCTGCACCATGAGGCCGCGGCATATGCACATTCATGCATAAATATGCAATAGAGCGGCTACAACGTTATTTGCTTAGGTAAGATATTGATGATCTTGAATATTCTTTAGCGAGGACCATCTTCCACTCATCGTTTCAACAATCGAAAGGAGGTGGTCTGATGTCTCATTGTCATATGCCGAATGCGGCTGAACTGGTGAGCGTCGCCTCCGCGGGGGTGCTCGCTTAAGGTTCTTGGCCGCAAGGCTGACAATGGAAAGGCCGTTCCCCTGGGGGAGCGGCCTTTCGTGTATCTGCTTCCCGCGCGCAGCCGCTTGACGCCGCTTATTGAGGCTGCGAAATGGCCCTCGCTTGATCGGGGGATGCGCGGCGACGCGAAAGCGGCTGTGCCGACTCATAGCATGAACTGACGCTTGTCGAATGATCGGACGCGGGTCCGATGTCGGGGTGTGTGTGCATGTTTGAGTTTGACCTGAATTTGCTTACCCATCTTTCAGTGCTCCTGCAGACCAGGAGCGTTACCGAGGCCGCCCGTAGGGTTGGCGTCAGTCAGCCGGCGATGAGCCGCTCGCTGGGCGAACTGCGGCGCCTGTTCGGTGATCCTTTGCTGGTACGAACCCGGGGCGGAATGCTGCCGACACGGCGCGCAGAGGAGCTGTTGGACCCGCTCCAGAATTGGCTCGCGCAGGCGGGTTCCATCATGGCTCCTGCCACGGTCGATCCCACCACCCTTGTTCGCCGCTTCCGGATCGCGGCGGGAGAATATGCGACGCACCGTTGGCTGGAACCGGTCTTCACCGCCTTCAAGCGTTTCGCCCCCGGCGTCAGCATCGACATCCAGCCGCTCCGGCCCGACAATCATGAGCAGCTTGCCTCAGGCGAGGTGGATATCACCATCACCAGCGTTGAGCCCGATCCGCGGCTTCACCACTGCCGCCACTTGTCGTCCGAAACGTTCGCTTGTGTCGCCGAGACCGGTCATCCGCTGGTCAGCCTTTCACAGGTCAGAGCGCTCGAGGTCGCCGATCTCCTCGAATGGCCGCACGTCGGAAGCATGATCGACGGACGCATGGACCCGCTTACCCAGCTCTTCATCAAAAGCGGGTGTGAAGACCGGGTCATAATGACAGCTCCTTACGGCTTTTTCAGCCGTGACCTGCTTGCCGATACCGGCGCGCTGATGCTGCTTCCGACTGAAGCCGCCCGCGGCCATGCACGCAATCACGGGCTCGAATGGTTCGAGGCGCCGCCTGAACTTGGCCGACTTGAGCATTGGCTGGTCTGGCACAATCGCAACCATCGCGACGCAGCCACTCAGTGGCTGATCGGGGAAATACTGACCGCGCCAGAGCAAGCTGGCGATACCGAGGGATCTTCAGCGGATGCCGGACTATTTCTCGAGGCGGCTGAATAACACTTATCCGCTGACGGCATTTTTCTTCCTCCAGCCGCTCTGGCACGCTTCCCGTCGACAGGGACAAATTCTGGGGCCGTCACGCGCGAGGCTGCGGTCTCCGCGTATGGCGCCGAACAGACAAGGACTGAGCCGACTTTCCGTCAGCGCACACCTTTATCCGCACTTTCTTCCCACTTCGCGAAGGTAACCACATGCGTTCTTTGCTTGCTGCTACATGTTTGACGCCCGCTGCCATCTGCCTGGCCATGTCGCCGGCTTTCGCTGAGACGAAGATCGAAGAGAAGCGGACCACGAACGTTCGCACGTCCACCGTCAACAACGGCGCTGCGGATTCAATCAGGATAACGTCCAAAGGTTCGGTGGAGCCGGCGGGCGGTGTCGCCGTCACCATCGACAGCAATCACAGTGTCTTCAATGATGGCAAGATAGAGATAGAAGACGCGAACGACGTTACGGGCATCTACGCCGGCCCGGGAATCACCGCCGACATCACCAACGACGGGAGTATCCTTATCGTCGAGGACGTGGATACGAAGGATACGGACAGTGACAATGACAATGACGGCCCCTTCGCCGTCGGCAGCAACCGCTTCGGCATAAGGATCGGGCAAGGGGGTACCTTTGCCGGGACTATAAACAATAGCGGCGGCATCAGCATTGAAGGAAACGATTCGGGCGGAATTCAGGTGGACAGCAGGCTTGCCGGCTCTCTCCTCAACGAAGGGTCGATCTCCCTGTTCGGCGACAACAGCTACGGCATTCGAGCAAAGGAAGTCACCGGCAACGTAGGAATAACGGGCAGCATATTCGTACAAGGTGCAAATTCGGTCGGTGTTTCGCTGGAAGGAAACATTGGCGGCGCGCTGACCGTACAGAGTTCGGTTGCTGCTACGGGGTATCGATATACGTCCTCTCCGTCGGACACTTCGAAGCTTGATGCCGACGATCTTCTTCAAGGAGGTGCGGCGCTGAAGGTTACTGGCAATGTAGCGGGAGGGATTCTGCTCGACGTTCGACCTGCCGATAATGACAAAGACGACAAGGATGAGGATGACGACGGCATCAATGATGCTGACGAAGGCTCAGCCGCCGTTCTTTCCTACGGTGCGGCCCCAGCTATGGAAATCGGCGCTGCAAACCGTCATGTCGCGATCGGGGCGGTAGCGAAGGACAGTTCTGGCCACGGACTTGTTATCAAGGGCGCCGTTGCCGGATCCGGCGTGTATTCGGGGATTGATGGCAACGGGCTAATAATCGGCGGGCAGGGGGGCAGCGTTTCGATTGCAGGCGGCATGACAGTCACTGGCAGTGTCGCAGCGGCCTCTGTCGACAGCAACGCTACGGCGCTCCGGATTGGCAGGAGCGCCAGCGTCCCTGAAATCCGTATTACCGGCGCGGTCGGAGCCTCTAGCAAGGCCAAGGCTGGCGCTTCGGCTCAGGCCGTTGTCGTAGAGGCAGGTGCCACCGTTAGGGCCATACATAATAGCGGCTCGATCGAAGCATCGGCGTCATCCGGGAGCGAAGGTGCTGCTCGTGCGATCGTCGACCGTTCAGGCACTCTGGGGCTGATTACGAACAGCGGCAGCATCCGAGCGTCGGCCAGTTCCGCCTCCGCCGATGCAATCGCTATCGACCTCCGCGCCAACAATGCGGGGGCTGTCGTACGTCAGACTGCCGTGTCGGGGAAGAATGCGCCCGAGATCAGCGGCAATATCCTGTTCGGCACGGGCGCCGACACGCTCGACGTACGCGCGGGCAAGATCAGCGGCGACATCCACTTCGGGAGCGGTGCCGACACCTTCACCCTGGAAAACGGTTCGTTCAGCGGGCAATTGGCGGGTTCGCCCGGGCTGGCACTGAGCGTCACCGGAAGCACCCTGGACGTAACCAATCGGGGAACCGTCGCGCTCTCTTCACTTAGCCTCAGCGGCCAGAGCAAGATTGGTGTCACGATCGATTCCCGGGCAGGCACCCACACGATGTATGACGTGGCGGGACGGGCAAGCTTCAGCGAAGGTTCGACGGTCCTCGTTAAGTTCGCCGATACGGCGACGACTGAGGGCAGGCACGTCATCGTTCGGGCGGGCGAACTCGTTGGCGGTTCCAACCTAACTAACGAGGCGACGGTGCCGTTTATGTACGTCGCCAATTTGAACGTGGATCAGGCGGCGCGTGAGGTCGGTCTTACCGTTCGCCGGAAGAATGCCGGCGAGCTTGGTCTGAACACATCCGAGAAATCCGCCTACGACGCGGTCTATGCAGCGCTGAGCAAGGATGAAGATGTCGAGGACCTGTTCCTCAACATACAGTCGGGCGATGCCTTCCGGACCGCGCTCCGGCAAATGCTGCCGGATCATGCGGGTGGAGCATTCGGAACCGCGCTCCAGGCTTCCGGGGCGACGACCCGCTTCCTCGCCGATCCCCGCGCGCCGATCGCCCGGAAGGGCAGCTTCGGTTTCATGCTTCAGCAGGTCGGCTGGGGCAGCAGTAAGGACATTGGCGACACCGCGGCCTACGACATCAGCGGATGGGGCTTCTCGGGTGGCGGCGAACTGAAGGCGGGCGACAACGGCGCCTTCGGCCTGATGCTTTCCTACCTCATGGGCAAGGACGCCGACGGCAGCACCAACAACGAAGTTCAGACGACGCAATATGAACTCGGCGGTTACTGGCGGGGCAGCTGGAACGCGCTGAATGCCTTCGCGCGCGCCTCCGCGGCCTACATCGCGTTCGACAGCAGCCGAAGCATTAGCGGTTCGACCGGTAGCGAGCAGGTCGAGCGAGAGGCGGAGGGAAATTGGAATGGCACCCTTTGGTCCGCGGGCGCCGGCATTTCCTATGAGCTTCGCGCCGGCCGCATCTCGCTTCGTCCGACGGCCGTCCTCGACTATTATTCGCTTAGCGAGGATGGCTACGCCGAAAAGGGCGGTGGCAAAGGCTTCGACCTCACCGTCGATGGCCGCAAAAGCAGCGAACTGGCGGCAAGCATGAGCGCCTCTCTCGGCTTCGACTTCCTCGGAGCCAATCCGGACGGCCGCTTCTTCCGCGTCGAGCTGGAGGGCGGCCGGCGCGAGATACTGAGCGGGTCCCTCGGTTCCACGACTGCCCGCTACGAAGGCGGCAACGACTTCACGCTGGAGCCGGGCAAGCGGATTAGCGGCTGGACCGGCAAGCTACGAGCGATGGGCGGCGATCCGACCTTCCGCCTGGGCGGCCAGATTGGCGCCGAGGAACAGGAAGGCCGCGCCGCAATCGACGCGCGGCTGACGCTGAACTCGACCTTCTAAGGCTGGGGCGCAGCGCCTGGAGAAACCTTCAGGCGCTGCCCGCGCCCTCGACCGCGCGCTCGACGTTGAGCGCCGCCTCGACCATCCGTTCCCAAACGTCCGGGTCGCCGGCCGCGGCCATCACCTGATCCGGCTCTCGCATGGTGCGGAGGATGGCGAGCGCATCGCCCGTATATTCGTGCCAGACCTCGTCCACGCTTGGCCCGGCCGACGGATCGTCGCCTTCGGCATTGATGCTGAGCTCGCGCCCGGCAAGGACGCGCGCGATCCGCTCGACGAGCGTAAGGTTGGATACGGGCATGACTCTCTCCCTCGTTTCGAGGGCTAAACGGTGGAGGGCTGCCCGGGTTGCCTCAATCGAACCATAAGCCGAACAGGCGCGCGACGAGCAGGGCGGCGAGTAGCCAGATCAGCAGGACGATGACCGCGCCCCACGCGGAGCCAGGCCGCTCCGCCGCGGCTGCGGCGGTGGCGCGATGCTCCTCGAAGAGGCCGGGCGGCAGCATCTTCACGAACAGCCAGATACCCGCCGGAATAAAGATCGCGTCGTCGAGCAGGCCGAGCACCGGAATGAAGTCCGGAATGAGATCGATCGGCGACAGCGCATAAGCGGTGACCAGTAGCCCGAACGCGCGTGCGTACCAGGGCGTGCGAGGGTCCCGCGCCGACAGCCAGGCCGCATGCGCATCGACGCGGATGCGGTGCGCGAGAGAGACGGGACCCTTTTTTTTCAGAGCGCGGCGCCGTTGAACGGCTGACGCTGGACGGCTTGGAGATCAATGCCGTCCACGCAGCGAAGGTTGATCGCCGCCATTTCGGTGCCGTCGGGGCCTCTTCCGGTGCCGAAGGCGGAAATGCCGCAGGCGGAGCAGAAGAGGTGCGCAATCACCTGCTTGTTGAAGCGGTAGTCGGTGAGGCGCTGCTGCCCCGCTGTGACCTCAAACTTGTCGGCAGTCGTGAAGGCGAGCAGAGGCGCCGCCTTCGAACAATAAGAGCAATTGCATTCGATGCCGGACGTAGTTTCGACCTCCGCCTCGAACCGCACCACGCCGCAATGGCAGCCGCCTTCCACCTTTCCCATCACAGCACCTCGAACAGGCCAGCCGCGCCCATGCCGCCGCCGACGCACATGGTCACGACCACGTAGCGGGCGCCGCGGCGCTTGCCTTCGAGGAGGACGTGTCCGGTCATGCGGGCGCCGGACATGCCGTAAGGGTGGCCGATCGAGATCGAGCCGCCGTTGACGTTCATCTTCTCGTCCGGAATGCCGAGCTGGTCCTGGCAGTAGAGCACCTGCACCGCAAAAGCCTCATTGAGCTCCCAGAGGTCGATGTCAGCGACGGTGAGGCCGAAGCGCTTCAACAGCTTCGGAACGGCGAAGACGGGGCCGATGCCCATTTCGTCGGGCTCGGTGCCGGCGACGGCCATGCCGAGATAGCGACCCAGCGGCGTCAGGCCACGTTCGGCGGCAAGCCCGGCTTCCATCAGCACGCAAGCCGAAGCGCCGTCGGACAGCTGGCTGGCATTGCCTGCGGTGATCATCGCATCCGGCCCCATCACTGGCTGCAACGAGCGCAGGCCCTCAAGCGTGGTGTCCGGCCGGTTGCCCTCGTCCTTGGCGAGCGTCACCTCCTTCATTGAGGTTTCGCCCGTCACCTTGTCCTTCACCATCATTTTGGCGGTGACAGGCACGATCTCGTCATCGAACTTGCCCTCGGCCTGCGCCTTGGCGGTCAGCTGCTGCGAGCGAAGCGCATATTCGTCCTGCCGCTCGCGGCTGACCGAGTACCGCTTGCCGACCACTTCGGCGGTGTTGATCATGGGCATGTAGACGCCGTTGTGCAGCGACAGCAGCTCCGGGTCCGGCCCAAGGCGCATTTCAGGGGTCTGGACGAGGCTGATGCTTTCGACGCCGCCCGCGACCATCACGTCCATCCGGTCGACGACGATCTGCTTGGCCGCGGTTGCGATCGCCATCAGGCCCGACGCGCATTGGCGGTCGATCGACATCCCGGCGACGGTCACCGGAAGGCCAGAGCGGAGCGCGGCGGTGCGGCCGATCGTGGTCTGAACGCCCTGCTGAAGCGCCGCCCCCATGATCACGTCGTCGACTTCGGCTGGATCGATCCTCGCGCGCTCCACCGCCGCCTTGATCGCGAAGCTGGCGAGGGTGGGGGAGGGCGTGGCGTTGAACGCGCCGCGATAGGCTTTGCCGATCGGCGTGCGGGCGGTGGAAACGATGACGGCTTCGCGGGTGGCCATTGGGAAAACTCCTTGGGGGATTAGGTGAAGATAAGGCCGATCCAGTCGGCGGTAAGGGCGGGGCGCTCCTCGCCCTCGATTTCGACGGTGACGTTGTGGAGGAATTGCCACTGGCCGGGCTTCTTCTCCTCCATCGATGCAAGCGTGAAGCGGCCGCGCACCCGTTTTCCGGTGCGTACTGGCGCAATGAAGCGAACCTTCTCAAAACCGTAATTGACCGCCATCTTCAGCGTCTCGGGCACATACATGACGGACGCCGCCATCTGGCTCAGCAGCGAGAGGGTGAGGAAGCCGTGCGCCACGGTGCCGCCGAACGGGGTCTGCGCGGCGGCGGCCGGATCGACATGGATGAACTGGTGATCGCCCGTCACGTCGGCGAAGGTGTTTATGTGACCCTGGCTGATCTCAATCCAGGGGGAGACGCCGATCTCGCTGCCGACCTTCGTCCTGATGTCGTCGAGGCTGGCGACTGGCATTGAATTCCCCTCTTCGCTAGTGGCGGCTGTAAAGCCGCGTCGCGGCAGGGTTCAAGCCTTTCGGGAGTATCTAAATGGCGGACGCTACGGCAACGGCACGTGCGGAAATCGCGCGGCTTCACCGGGCACCGGAGCCGGAGGTTTTGAAGCCTCTTCTGAAGGACGCTGAGCTCTCTCCCGAATCGCGGCGGCGGGTGGAGAATAGGGCACTCGGCATGCTGGCCGAACTTCGCACGGCGCAGTCGTCCGGCTGGGTGAACCAGTTCCTGCAGGAATATCGGCTGAACACGTCGGAAGGCATCGCTTTGCTGTCGCTGGCGGAGGCGTTCCTGCGCGTGCCGGACCCGGAAACGGCGGACCAACTGATCGCCGACAAACTCGGCAATGCCGACTGGAAGGCGCACAAGGGCAAGTCGCACTCGACCCTGGTGAACTCTGCCACCTGGGGCCTCGTCATCGGCCGTGCGCTCGTAAGCGAGACGGAGCAGGCAAGCGTGTTGAAGCGCCTCATCGCGCGGGCGGGCGAGCCTTTCGTCCGGCAGGCGGTCGGCGCGGCGATGCGGATGATGGGCGAGATCTTCGTCATGGGCCGCACCATCGATGAAGCGATTGGCCGCATGCGGAAACGCGAGAACCGCGGCTTCACGGCAAGCTTCGACATGCTGGGCGAAGCGGCCCGCACCTTCCCCGACGCGGAACGCTATTATCGAAGCTACGAGGATGCGATCCGCGCCGTCGGCCAGGTGGCGGCAGAGGGGCATTCGATCTCGGTCAAACTGTCGGCGCTCCATCCGCGGTATGAGGTCGCGCAGTACGATCGCTGCGTGTCTTCGCTGACCGAGCAGGTCGAGGCGCTGGCGACGCTGGCGAAGAGCTTCGGCATCGCCTTCACGATCGATGCGGAGGAGACCGAGCGGCTCGAAATGAGCCTCGACATCATCGAGAAGGTTGCGGGGCTTCCGGCGCTAAAAGGCTGGGATGGGCTGGGTATGGCGATCCAGGCCTATGGCAAGCGCGCGCGGCCGACGGTGGCCTGGGCCAACGCCATCGGCGAGCGGACCGGCCGCCGCATCGCCGCGCGGCTTGTCAAAGGCGCCTATTGGGACAGCGAGATCAAGCACGCGCAGGAGCAGGGGCTTTCCGATTATCCGCTGTTCACGCGGAAGGCGGCGACCGACGTGTCCTACCTCGCCTGCGCCCGCGACATGCTTGCCGCCAAGAACATCTATCCCGCCTTTGCGACGCATAATGCTTTGACCGTCGCCACCATCCTCGAATGGGCGGGAGACACCCGCGACTTCGAATTCCAGCGCCTCCACGGCATGGGCGAGGGGCTGTACGAGACCCTGGTGCGCGAGGAGGGCTATCACACCCGCATCTATGCGCCCGTGGGTGGCCACCGCGATCTGCTCGCCTATCTTGTCCGGCGGTTGCTCGAGAATGGGGCTAATTCGAGCTTCGTTCACCAGCTTGCCGACGAGACAATGACCGACGCAGAGATCCTCGCCGATCCAGTAAAGAAGATTGCGGCGGTGGGCGGGACGCGCCATCCGGCAATCCCGCTGCCGCAGGATCTGTTCGGGGCTGACCGGAAGAACAGCGAGGGCATCGACCTCAACGACCGGCGCGAGCTCGGCCGCGTCGCTAAGGCCGTGCAGACGCCGCTTCCCTTCCTTCCGAAGAAGGACCGCGAAGGCAATTACCCGCAGCCGGCGCATCCGTCGCCAGCCGCGGAAGCGATGGCGAAGGATGCGGTGAGCCGCGCGCTGGCCGCTTTCCCGGCTTGGGCGTCGCGCAGCGTCGAGGAGCGTGCCGCCTGCCTCGACCGGTTGGCTGGTCTGCTGGAGCGCGAGCGCGACACGTTGATGGCGCTGGCGGTGCAGGAAGCCTTCAAGACCATTCCCGACGCGCTTGGCGAGGTGCGGGAAGCGGTCGATTTCTGCCGCTATTATGCTGATCAGGCGCGGAAGGGCCTGCACCCAATCGAGCTTCCGGGCCCTACGGGCGAGCGCAACATGCTCCGCATGGAAGGACGCGGCGCCTGGGTCTGCATCGCGCCCTGGAATTTCCCGCTCGCCATCTTCCTCGGCCAGGTGACGGCGGCGCTGGTCACCGGCAACACCGTCGTCGCCAAACCCGCGCCGCAGACGCCGGAGATCGCCGCCTTTGCGGTCGGCCTAGCCCATAGTGCAGGCGTCCCTGAGGATGCGGTTATCCTCGCCCCGGGCGGGCCTGAGATCGGCGCCGCGCTGACCGCGGATGTGCGGATTGCGGGCGTTGCCTTCACGGGCTCCACCGCCACGGCCAAGCGCATCGCGCGCACCCTGCTCGAAGATGATGACCGCCCGATCGTGCCGCTCATCGCCGAGACGGGCGGCATAAATGCGATGATCGTCGATTCCACCGCGCTCCCTGAGCAGGTGGTGGCGGACGTCGTCACCTCCTCCTTCCGCTCGGCTGGCCAGCGCTGCTCGGCGCTTCGCGTGCTGCTGCTTCAGGAAGAGATTGCCGACCGCACGCTTGAGATGCTGGGCGGGGCTATGGACGCGCTGGTGGTCGGCGATCCGGCCGATCCCAAGACCGATGTAGGGCCGGTGATCGACAAGGGGGCCTATGACCGGCTGATGGGCCGCCGCGCCGCGATGCAGAATAGCTGGCTGAAGACGATCCCGGCGCCGGAGGAGGGGCTGTTCGTGCCGCCGACCCTGATCCGCGTCGACGGTATCGAGGCTGTGGACCGCGAATGGTTCGGGCCGCTCCTCCACGTCACCACCTGGAAGGCGGGACAGCTCGGCGAAACCGTGGCGCGGGTGAACAAGTCAGGCTTCGGCCTCACCATGGGCCTCCACAGCCGCATCGCGCGTGCGGCAGATGCGGTGGAGGACCTCGCCACCGTCGGCAATCTCTACGTCAACCGCTCGATGATCGGCGCTATCGTGGGCTCCCAGCCGTTCGGCGGCGAGGGCCTCAGCGGCACCGGCCCGAAAGCCGGCGGCCCGCACTACCTCCCGCGCTTCTGCGCCGAGCGGGTGACCTCGACCGACACGACCAGCTCGGGCGGCAACGCCACCCTGCTATCGTTGGACGATGTCGGCCTGTGATCCGCCCGCATCCGCATGGATGTGGGTGGCATAGGGCATGACCAGCGTGCCGTCGGGCGCGGCAGTGAAGGTGGTCTGGGTCGGATAGGCGAAGCTGACCTCCAGCTCCGCAAAACGCGTGAGCATGCCGAGCATGACCGCCTGCCGCGTCGCCATGAAATCGACCATGTCTGCGCTTTCGACGAAGAAGATCAGCTCGAAGTCGATCGAGGAAGGCGCGAACTGGAAGGCGTGGCAGCGGTCGAACGTCGCGAGCGGCTGCGCTTCGACGATCTCCTTCATCTCCATCGGGATGCGCGCGACCAATTCCGGCCGGGTCTGATAGACGATGCCGAAGGTCATGAGCGCGCGGCGGCGGCGAAGCTCGGTCCAGTTCTGAAGCTGCTGTTCGAGGAGCTTGGTGTTCGAAATCACCACTTCCTCGCCGCTGAGGGCGCGGACGCGGGTGGTCTTGAGGCCGATCTGCTCGACAGTGCCGGTGGCCGGCGGGCTTCCGAAGGTGATCGTGTCGCCGCGGCGGAAAGGTCGGTCGAGAATGATCGCAAGCGCCGCGAACAGGTCCGAGAAGATGCCCTGCGCGGCGAGGCCGATGGCGATGCCACCGATGCCGAGACCCGCGACGAGGCCGGTGACGTTCACCCCCAGGTTCGATAGGATGAGGATGATGGCGATGGCGAACAAAGCCACCGTCACCAGCAGGCGAATGATGCCGATCGCGGAGCCGAGCGTGCTCTGCTCCTCTCCCGGTCCGACGCGGTGCTCGATGAAGCCGATCACCAGCTCGCGCGCCCAGATCGCCGCCTGGAACGAAGCCGCGACGACGAACAATATCTCGATGAGCCGCATCAGCCGCGGCGGCGTCTCCGCATTGTCGGCGACGAGCATGGCCGCCGCCATGACGATGAAGAAGAGCGTCGTCTTCGACAGCATCCGGGCAAGGATGGTCCGGAACTTGGACGGCGCGGCGCCCCGCCGCAGCACCTTGCAGCCGAGGCTGCGTATGGCGAGCAGGATCAGGGCGATGCCGACGCCGACCGCTGCCGCAATCAGGATGTCGACCGCGTTGGCCGACAGCCAGTGCGTCGTCTCCTCCGCGAGGGCCGCGGTCTTTTCCGAAAGGTTCATATTGCTTTTGGCTGCCGCCCCCGTGGCATTTCCCATCAAGCCAATTCCGCTTTCTGCTTCGCCTGTTCCTCGGCGATCACTTCCTTCTTCGCCTGCCGTTTCGGCTTGCCCTTCGCCTTTGCCCTAGCTTCGGCCTTTGCGTCCAGCTTTGCCTCTTCCTTCGGCAGCGCCTCAAGGAATTCGATGAGGCCGCGTTCGGCGGAGCTGAGGTGCTGGGTGGTGCGGGGAAGCTTGCGCTCGCCGATCGCGCCGGCATCCTTAAGCGCCTCGATCAGCGCCGGGTGCACATAGGATTTTCGCGCGACCGCGGCCGTGTTGCCGAGCGCTTCGGCGACGGGTTCGATCACGCTTTTGAGGCGTATCCGCTTGGCGCTCTCGGCGCGGCGGGCAATCTCTTCGAAGGCGAGCACGCTGGCGCCCCAGGTGCGGAAATCCTTGGCGGTGAAATCTTCCCCCATCACGCGCTTCAAATAGGCGTTGACGTCGCTGGAGGTGACCGGCGTCGGCTCGCCCGCATCATTGAGGAACGCGAAGAGCTGCTGGCCGGGCAGCTCCTGCGTCCGCTTGGCGATGCGGGCGAGCCGGGCGTCGCTCACCGTAACCGTTCGGCGGATGCCGTGCTTGCCGGTATAGCTCAGCTTCAGCTTCTGCCCTTCGACCTTGGCGTGGCGGTTGCGGAGCGTGGTCGCGCCGAAGCTCTTATTCTCCTTCGCATATTCCTCGCTGCCGACGCGCATATGAGTTTCGTCAATCAGGCGGATCACGGCGGCGACGACCGTGTCGAGACTGAGCTTCCGCCCCGCCAGATCCTTCTCCACCTGCTTCCTGAGCTTCGGCAGCGCGCGGCCGAACTCCGCCAGCCGTTCGTATTTCTGCGTTTCCTGCCCGGCGCGGAAATCGGGGTGGTAACGGTATTGCTTCCGACCCTTCGCGTCATAGCCGATCGCCTGGATATGGCCGCTCTCGTCGGGGCAGAACCAGCAGCGCTCGTAAGCGGGCGGAAGGCCGATGGCGTTCAGCCGCTCGATCTCCTCACGGTCCCCTATCCGCTCCCCGTCCGGCCCGAAATACTGGAAGTATCGGCCGCGGCGCTTGCGGGTGATGCCGGGGATAAGGCGGTCGTCGACGTAGCAAAGCATGGCGGAGACTACTCCCCGCAGCGGCGCTTCGTTCCTGTGTCAGCAATTCTCGACGGTTAGCGCCTCGAGCGCGATCCGAACGCCGCCTCCGTCGACGCTGCTCCGCGACACGAGCCCTATGTCAGCAAGGACATGGCCGCGCAAAGCGAACTCCCGCTCTTCAAGTCCATCAAGGAATACGTCCGCCTCCGCCTCGGCGGCCGGCCCGTTCAGCATGAAGGAGAGTTCGTGCCGCACCCCGGTGAAGGTCGCGCTGAGCCACGGCCGGCTCCGCGCCTTTTCCAGTCCGAAGGTCACAGAGGTCACACCAAGGAGTGCGCGAACGAGTTCGCTGGTCGCATCCTTCATGGCCGCCCCTCCAGCCGATCGAGATAGGCGGCGACGCGCACCGACGTGCTGGACCGCGGCTCGCGGCCGTTCCTGAGATCGAACACGAAGCGGGGGTCGCGAACGGCTTCGCGCCCGAACTTTGTTGGCGGCATCCCGCTTTGTCTCAGATGGCGCTCGATGCGGCGAAGAAGATGCATATCGGGACTCCACGACTCGACTCTGTTCCTGATATGTTCAAAGTCGTAAGCAATTTCCTATTTGTCTAGGAAGTTTCCTATGCTATGGGTCCGAAATGGCTGAAGCCGATGCACGGAGGGCGCTCGAGCGCCTGATTGAGGAGCGGGGGGAGGATTATGCCAGCCTCTCGCGCCTGATCGGCCGCAATGCTGCCTACATCCAGCAGTTCATCCGGCGTGGAACGCCGAAGCGCCTTGCCGAGGAAGACCGCCGCATCCTCGCCCGCTACTTCGACGTGCCGGAGCGGATGCTTGGCGCGCCCGAAGTCGGACAGCAGGCCGGCGCGGCCGATCCGCACGTGACGGTGCCGCAGCTGGACGTCGGCGCCTCTGCGGGCCCGGGTGCGCTTCCGGGCGACGAAGAGGCGCGGTCCCACATTGCCTTCGACCGCAAATGGCTGCGGCGGCTGGTGGCGGGCGACGGCAGCCAATTGTCGATCATCCGGGTGGAGGGAGATTCGATGGCGCCGACCCTCACCGACAGCGACGAGATCCTGGTGGACCGCGCCGACGCCGCCGAGCGCCTCCGCGACGGCATCTACGTGCTGCGGCGGGAGGAGGTACTGATGGTGAAGCGCCTCGCGCCCGATCCGTCAGGCAAGACGGTCACCATCCGCAGCGACAATGACGCTTACCCAAGCTGGCCCGCCTGCAAGCTCTCTTCGATCGAGATCGTGGGCCGCGTCGTCTGGTGCGGCCGGAAGCTGTGAGGGCTTGCTTCTTCGTCATTCCCGCGAAAGCGGGAATCCAGCTTTCCTGATGCGCGGCGGCTGGGTCTACATGCTGGCGAACCGCTATCGCGGCACGATTTACACAGGCGTCACCGCCCAACTGCCGAGGCGGGTGTGGCAGCATCGCGAAGGCTCCGGATCGGAATTTGCGCGGCGCTACGGCGCGACCCTGCTCGTCTACGCGGAGCCGAATGACAGCAGAGAAGCGGCCATTGCTCGCGAGAAGGCGATCAAGAAGTGGCGCAGAGAATGGAAGATCCAGCTGATCGAGGAGCAGAACCCGGATTGGCTCGATCGCTTCGACGAATTGGCGGGACTGTAAGATTAGCTGAATTCCCGCTTTCGCGGGAATGACGTTAGCGCCGGTCGAGCAGCCAGACGGCAAGGAGGGCGAGCAGGCCGACGCCGACACCGGCGAGGAAGCCGATGCTCGGCTGGCCCATGAGGCCGCCAATTACGACGCCGCCGATGATGGCGACGGCGAGGAGGAAGCCGCCGGATTTGGGGGTGCGCGTGCCGTTCATGTGCCGCCATTGCCAGCTTGTCAGGCGCCGCGCCAGTCGTGGTGAAACGGCCGTTAAGCATTCGGGTGCGGCAAATCTAAAGATTTCGATGCCTAAGGGGTCATTCACCACTCCAGCAGGATCTTCCCCGTGCATCATCCGATCGCCGACCGCGCCGCTTATGCCGACGCGACCGCCCTCATTGAAGATTTCGGTACCTATGCCGCCGACGAGGCCGCGGCGCGGGCGGAAAAGGGGCGCGAGCTCGGCAATGTCTTCTCCTTCTGCCGGTGGCGGCAGGCGGAGCGGGCGGTAGCGCTGATAGCGGGCGAAGGCGACGTCACCGCTATCCACTAGGAAAGCAACGGAAACTCTGTTCTGGCGGCGTACAGGTTGCGCCGCTAGATTTGCCTCATGGTACAAGTCGCTGCGGGGCGGCATGTTGCGGCCGCGCTGGCCGCCGCTGCCCTATTCCTCGGCCCGGAAAAAGTGAAAGCGCAGGACGCCGAGCCGTTCGAGGAGCTGAACCAGCCGCTCGACCCCTCGGCGCCGCTCGATCCGTTGCCCGATCTCGGCGTCGAATGGCCCGATCTCGAGGAAGAGGCCGACCAGCAGATCGCGACCGCTCCTGACACGAACATCGCCGAAGCGGCCGGGGAGCGGAGCTACCGCGTCTATTTCCAGGGATTGGAAGGCATCGAAGCGGCGGGGATTACCGAGCAGTTCCTGCAGCTCTCGACGTTGGAGGCGAACAAAGGCGATCCCGCCAACGCTGCGCAGATCGACCGCCGCGCCCGCGAGGATGCGGACCTTCTTGCCGAGTTGCTCCGCGCCTATGGCTATTATGATGCGGCGGTGACGACGCGGGTCGAGGCTGCGTCGGCGGGGCCAGTGCAGGTGGTGCTGGAGGCGGAGCCGGGGCCGATCTACCGCTTTGCCGAGGTGCGGCTGCCGGGCATCGAAGCGGCGGGCGAGAATGAAGCGGCGCTCCGCGACGCATTCGGGGTGGAGGCGAACGCGCCGGTCAATGCGGCGGCCGTGACGGCAGGCGAGGCGGCGCTTCGGGCGGAACTCGGCCGGCGCGGCTATGTCTTCGCCGATGTCGGCGCGCTGGACATCGCGGTCGACCATGAGACTCGTACGGCGACGCTGGAGCTTCCCGTCCGCCCGCAGGGCGCGCGCCGCTTCGGCCGCGTGGTGGTCGAGGGGCAAAGGCTGTTCAGCGCCAGTCACATCGAGACAATCGCCCGCTTCGACCAAGGCGAGCCCTACCGCACGGAGAGGATCGACGACCTCCGCCGGGCGCTAGTGGCGACGGGGCTGGTGTCGAGCGTCGACATCCGCCCGGTCGCGCGGGCGGGCACCGACATCGTCGATCTCGCCGTGGCGCTGGAGCCTGCGCCGCTTCGGACTATCGCCGGCGAGCTAGGTTACGGCACCGGGGAGGGCTTCCGGCTGGAGGGGAGCTGGCAGCACCGGAACCTACTTCCGCCCGAAGGCGCCGTCACCTTGCGTGCCGTCGCCGGTACGCGCGAACAGCTCATCGCCGCCAATCTCCGCCGCAACAATTTCGGCCGCCGCGACCGGGTGCTGACCGCGACCGTCTCGGCCGGACATATCGAGCGCGACGCCTATGAGGCGAACACATTCCAGCTCAGCGCCGGGATCGAGCGGCAGTCGAACCTCATCTGGCAGAAGAAATGGTCTTGGGGTTTCGGCGCCGAGCTGATCGCGTCCGATGAAACGGATGTCGATGTGGCCAGCGGCACTACGCGCGACCGCACTTTCCTGATCGGGGCGCTGCCCGCCTTCCTTTCCTATGACGGGTCAAACGACCTGCTCGATCCCACGGAGGGCTTCCGCCTTTCCGGCCGCTTCTCGCCGGAAGCGACGCTTCAGGGCGGCTTCTTCGGCTACGGCAAGGCGCAGGTCGACGGCAGCGCCTATCATCCGGTTACCGATAATGTGGTGATGGCGGGCCGCGTCAGGCTCGGCAGCATCGTCGGCGAGAACCGCGATCGTATCGCCCCATCGCGGCGCTTCTATGCGGGCGGCGGCGGATCGGTGCGGGGCTACGGCTTCCAGCGGCTGGGGCCGCGCGATCCGATTTTCGACGATCCGATCGGCGGCCGGAGCCTTGCCGAATTCTCGATCGAGGCGCGGGTGCGGACCAGCCTGTTTGACGGTGCGCTCGGCATTGTGCCGTTCCTTGACGCGGGCAACATCTACACCTCGTCCTTACCGGACATCGGCGACCTGCGCTTCGGCGTCGGTGTTGGCGTCCGGTACCATACGCGCTTCGGCCCGATCCGCGTCGATGTGGGAACGCCGCTGAACCGGCGGAGCGGCGATCCGCGCGTGGCCGTCTACGTGTCGCTGGGCCAGGCATTCTGATGAACGAGGCGCTGCCGATCGAGGAGCCGGCGGCGGAAACCGTGATCGTGCGCCGGCGGGTGCGGCCTTTCTCGCTTTTGACCAAGGGGCTGATCGGTCTGGCGCTTGCCCTGTTCCTCGGGGCGGCGGCGTTCCTCGCCTTTCTCGACACGGCGCCTGGCCATCGCTTCATCGCCGACAAAATCGCTGACCTCGCGCCGCGATCCGGCCTTCGCATCGTCATCGGTCGGATCGACGGATCGATCTACGGCGACACCAAGTTTCGCAACGTACGCCTGTTCGATCCGCAGGGGCAGTTCGCGGAAATCCCGTACATGGAGGTGGATTGGCAGCCGCTCGCCTGGATCACCAACCGGCTCGTCATCAACGACCTGAAGTCGGACCTCGTCTATCTCGACCGATTGCCGAAGCTGATCCCGAGCGAGGAGCCGCAGCCGATCCTGCCCGGCTTCGACATCCATATCGGCCGCGTCGACATCAAGCAGATCCGCATCGGCAAGGCGGTGACGGGGAAGGAGCGGGTGGCGAGCCTCACTGGCGAAGCCGACATCCGTGCCGGCCGCGCACTCGTCGACCTGAAGGCGAAGGTGCGGGGTGGCGGCGACGAGATCGCGCTGCTGCTGGATGCCGAGCCGGATCGGAACCGCTTCGACCTCGACGTCCGGCTCCGCGCGCCGCAGGACAGCGTTGCAGGCGCGATCGTCGGCACAAGGCGGCCCATCGACCTTGAGGTGAAGGGCGACGGCAGCTGGGCGCGCTGGACGGGTACCGCAAGGCTCAACCTTTCCGGCCGCCGTACCGCTGACCTTGCGCTCACTGCGGAAAATGGCCGCTACAGTCTCTCGGGAGCGCTCGCCCCGTCGCAATTCCTCGCCGGGAAGCTGCAGCGGCTCAGCGCACCGCGCGTGCTGGTGAACGGCAATGCGACGTTGGAGGACCGTGTTCTTGACGGCCGGCTGTCGCTCCGCTCGGCCGCGCTCCGGGTGGAGACGGTCGGCGCTCTCGATCTTGCCGGGAGCCGCTTCGACGACGTGCGGATCGGCGCGGACCTGCTCCGCCCGCCGGCTTTGTTCCCGAATATGACCGGCACGCGGGTGCGGCTGTCGCTGCTTCTGAACGGCCGCTTCGACCGCGCCAACTTCGCCTACCGCATCACCTCGCCGCGTGTGGCTTTCGACCAGGCCGGCTTCGAAGATGTGCGCGCGGAAGGTCGAGGGCGGCTGTCGAAGGAGCCCGCAACGGTGCCTTTGCTGTTCCTCGCGCGGCGCGTCACGGGCGTGGGCGACGTCGCCGGCGGCATCCTCGCCAACCTTCGCGTGCAGGGGAACCTCAAGGTCACCAAGCGGCTGCTGACCGGGGAGGGGCTCAGCCTCACGTCGGACAAGCTGAAGGGCCGGCTCGGCCTCCTCGTGGACCTCGTCACCGGCCGCTACAATGTGGTGCTGTCCGGCGGTCTCACACGCTATCTCATTCCCGGCCTCGGCATCGTCGACGTGACGAGCGAACTGAAGGTCGTGCCGGGGCCGAACGGGCGCGGCACATTGGTGACTGGCACCGGCCGCGCCTGGGTGAGGCGGCTGGACAATCGTTTCCTCGCTTCGTTGGCTGGCGGGCTGCCGCGCATAGAGACGGGGCTGGTCCGGGGCTCCGATGGCGTGCTGCACTTCCGCAACTTGAGGCTGGTAGCGCCGTCCATCCGCCTCGCCGGCAACGGTTATCGCCGGCGCGACGGCACATTTCATTTCGAAGGCTCCGGCAATCAGGCGCAGTACGGCCCGTTCGCCATGGTGCTGGACGGCAATATCGCGCGGCCTAAGCTCAACATTCGCCTGCAACGGCCGAACGAGGCGCTGGGGCTCCGGAACGTGCTCCTCAATCTCGATCCGACGCGGGAGGGCTTCAGCTACCGCGCCGAAGGCATCTCGCACCTCGGGCCGTTCACGTCGAACGGTTTGATCCTGCTGCCGGCCAACGAGCCCGCCCTGATCCGGGTGGCGGCGATCAACGTTTCCGGAAGCACGGCCTCTGGCAATCTCCGGTCCGATCCGGGCGGCTTCACCGGCAGCCTCGATGTCGCGGGCGGAGGCCTCAGCGGCCGACTGCTGTTCGATCCGGTGAACAATATGCAGCGCATCCAGGTCGATCTGACGGCGCAGGATGCGAGCTTCGCCGGGCCGCCGCCGATCACCATCCGCCGTGGCCGCGTGCAGGGCGTGGTGCTGCTCGATCCGGCCGGAACCTCGGTGCGCGGCTCGCTGTCAGCGCGGGGGCTGCAGCGCGGCGGCCTCACCATTGCCAGCATCGACGCGCAGGCGAACCTTCGCGGCGGGACGGGGCAGGTGACGGCCAATCTCGCGGGAACCCGAGGCCGTGCCTTCGTCTTCCGCACGATCGCCGACATCGCGCCGGGCCGCATCCGCCTCACCGGCGGCGGCACGGTCGACCGGCGGCCGATCCAGCTCACCCAGCCTGCCGTGTTCACCAAGGAGGAAGGCGGCTGGCGCCTTGCGCCGACCAGCCTCACTTTCGCCGGCGGGCGGGCAAGCGTCTCCGGCCTCTTCGGCGGTTCGGCGACGGAAGTGCAGGCGCGGCTCGACCAAATGCCGCTCACAGTGCTGGATATTGCCTACCCCCGCCTGGGGCTCGGCGGCATCGCGTCCGGCACGCTCAACTATCGGGCCCCGGAAGATGGGACGAACCCCACGGGCGACATGAACCTCCGCATCCGCGGGCTCACCCGCTCCGGCCTCGTCCTCTCCTCGAAGCCAGTGGATGTCGGCATTGCGGCAAGGCTGGTCGGCGGAAACGCGGCCATGCGCGCCGTCGCGGTCAGCGAGGGCCGGACCGTCGGCCGGGCGCAGGCGCGTATCTCGCCGATAACGGGCGGCGGCGACCTTTGGGACCGGCTGTCGCGGGCTCCGCTCTTCGCGCAGCTTCGCTATAACGGCCCGGCCGATACGCTCTGGCGGCTGACGGGGCAGGAGTTCATCGACATCAGCGGCCCCGCCGCGATCGGCCTCGATGCGCGGGGTACGCTAGACAATCCGCAGATCATCGGCTCCGTCCGCACCGATCAGGCGCGGATCGAAAGCCCCGTCGTCGGCACCGTCATCCAGAATGTGCGGGCGAGCGGGCGCTTCAACGGATCGCGGCTGGTGGTGGACAGCTTTGCGGGCGCAACCGGGCGTGGCGGCACCGTCTCGGGGCGCGGTAGCTTCGATCTCGCGGCAGCGAACGGCTACGGCATGGATCTTTCCATAGACACGGGCGCGGCCCAGATCGTCGACCGCGACGATCTGAAGGCGCAGGTGACGGGTCCGATCTCGATCAAGTCCGACGGTTCGGGCGGCACCATCTCGGGCGACGTGCAGCTGATCAGCGGCAGCTTCCGGCTGGGCAGCGCGACGGCGGCCGCACAGGTTCCGCGCCTCAACGTCCGAGAGCTCAACCGTCCGGCCGACGAAGGCGCGCCGCCGCGCGCGGCAAGCCCATGGCGTTACAATCTCAAGGTACGCGCGGCCCGCGGCCTCACCGTCACCGGCCTCGGCATCAACAGCGAGTGGAGCGCCGATCTCGACATCGGGGGCACCGTCACCGAGCCGCGGATCAGAGGCGATGCCGAGCTGGTGCGCGGAACCTATGATTTCGCAGGCCGTCGCTTCGACCTTGAACGGGGCATCATCCGCTTCCAGGGCGAATCCCCGCCGAACCCGATCCTCGACATCACCGCCGAAGGCGGCGTGCGCGGACTCAACGCGGTGATCCGCGTCACCGGGCGCGGGCAGCGGCCGGAAATCAGCTTCTCGAGCACGCCTGCGCTGCCGGAGGACGAGCTTCTGAGCCGCCTCCTCTTCGGCACGTCGATCACCAATCTTTCCGCACCCGAGGCGCTGCAGCTTGCCGCCGCAGTTGCCGCGCTCAACAATGGCGGCACCGGGCTCGACCCGATCAATGCGCTTCGCGGCGCGGTAGGCCTCGATCGCCTCCGCATTCTTCCGGCAGATATCGTCACCGGACAGGGCACCGCCATTGCGGCCGGCAAGTATCTCGGCCGCCAAGTCTATGTGGAGGTGGTGACCGACGCGCGCGGCTATTCGGCGACCCAGCTCGAATTTCAGATCACGCGCTGGCTGTCGATCCTAGGAACCCTCTCGACCATTGGCCGCCAAGGCGTCAATGTGCGGGTATCGAGGGACTATTAAGAACAAGAACGAAGGGGGCGGGCATGAATTTGATGGCGAAGAAGCGGGTGGTCTCGGCCGAAGAGATGGCGCCCGAGCACCGGCTGAAGCAGACACTCTCCTGGCCGCACCTCATCGCCCTCGGCGTCGGCGCCATCGTCGGCACGGGCATTCTGACCCTGACCGGCGTCGGCGCGGCCAAGGCCGGTCCTGCCGTCATCCTCTCTTTCGCCATCGCAGGCATCATCTGCGCCGCGGCCGCTCTGGCTTATGCAGAAATGGCGACGATGATCCCCGCATCGGGCAGCGCCTATACCTATAGCTATGTAGTGATTGGGGAGCTGATCGCCTGGATCGTCGGCTGGAGCCTCATCCTCGAATATTCGCTGGTGGTGAGCGCCGTCGCGGTCGGCTGGTCCGGCTATGCAGCCGGCTTCATGGAAAGCATCGGGGCGGGGCTTCCGCCCGCGTTAATCGCCGGGCCGCAGCTTGGCGGCATCGTCAATCTGCCCGCCGTCTTCATCATTGCCGTGGTGGCAGGACTCCTGATTGTCGGCACGAAGGAAAGCGCGACGCTGAACGCCATCCTCGTTCTCGTGAAGATCGTTGCCCTGATCGTCTTCGTCGCGGTGGCCATGCCTTACTTCAATGCGGCCAACTTCGAGCCGTTCATGCCCTACGGCTTCTCCAAGAGCGGAGCGCCGGGAGCCGAGGTAGGAGTGATGGCCGCAGCGGCGATCATCTTCTTCGCCTTCTACGGTTTCGACGCGATCGCGACCGCCGCCGAGGAAACCAAAAACCCCGGGCGCGATCTTTCTATCGGCATTGTTGGATCGATGCTCGCCTGCGTCGTCATCTACATGGCGGTTGCGGCCGCTGCGATCGGCGCGCTCGCCTATACCCGCTTCGCCAACAGCCCGGAGCCGCTGGCGCTCATTCTTCGCGAGCTCGATCAGGATTGGGCGGCGCGCTTCCTCGGCGCGTCCGCGGTGATCGCGCTCCCAACAGTGATCCTCGCCTTCTTCTACGGCCAGAGCCGCATCTTCTTCGTCATGGCGCGCGACCGCCTGCTGCCGCCTTCGCTGGCGAAGGTATCGGGGCGCGGCTCGCCGGTCCGCATCACCCTCTTCACCGCGGTGATCGTCGCCATCCTCGCCGGGCTGATCCCGCTCGACGAGCTGGCGGCGCTCGCCAATGCCGGCACCCTCACTGCCTTCATCGCAGTCGCGGTCTGCATGCTGATCATGCGCCGCCGCGAGCCCAATGCGCCGCGCAAGTTCAAGACGCCGCTGCCGTGGGTAGTGGGGCTCGTCGCGATCCTGGGCTGCGCCTACCTATTCTACAGCCTGCCGCAGACGACGCAGATCTACTTCCTGATCGCGCATGTCGTCGGCCTCGCGATCTACTTCCTGTACGGAAGCCGGCGAAGCATTGCGGACTAGCTAGGGTAGTGGGGTTCGGGGCGCTCGCGGAGCGCCTCGTAATGGACAAGCGCCTGCTTGGGGCCGAAGGGCACTGGCTGGCCGCGGAATGCCCATTCGCCCCGGTCGCAATCGGCCGCGCGGACATAGCCGTTGATGTAGAAGCGGCGGCGGTGCTGCTCCTTGTTCTCCCCTGAGCCGTGGACGAGATAGGGGCTCCAGAGCGCGAAGTCGCCCGGCGCCATCACAAGCTCGATAACGTCCGCAGGCGGAAGGCCCACAGCCCTCAGCGTCTCGTCGCTCATCGCATTACCGAGCACTTCGCCTGAGCAGTCGAGGTCAAGGCTGCCGCGCAAATGGCTGCCAGGAACGACCCGAAGGCAACCCGAGGTTGGCGTATGCGGATCGATGGCGAGGCCAGTCTGCACATAGGAAGTGCCGAGATTTCGGAACGCCTCGCGCGGCTCGCGGAAGCGGGAGTCCTGATGCCAGGCGAAATCGTTGGACGGGCCAGGCGCCTTCCAATGGATCTGGTTGATGATCTGCTTGAGGTTCGGCCCGATCAGCGGATCGAGGATCGCGGCGATGCGCCGGTCGAGCCGAACGGCGTTCAGCACCGGCTGGTGATAGGACATCCACTGCGCCATCCGCACCAGCGGCTCACCGCCGGGTCCTGAGGCTACGTTGTAGAAGAGATTGCCGTGCCGGAAGCTGCGGCCGTGCGCCGCGCCTTCGGCATGGACCTGGTCCGCGGCCGCACCGATTTCGACAATTTCGTCAGGGCTGAACAGCCCGCGGATAATCGCGAAGCCGTCACGCCAGTAACTTTCGACATAATCTTCGCGGTAATCCGCGCGGTCGCGCCTCAACGGCTGGCCGAAACCCATGCCACTCTCCCGCCCCTCGCGACTCAGAATACAGGGAAGTGGTTGCAATTACACTATCAATTCAGCCGGACCGGCTCGAAATCACTCCACCGTAACCGATTTGGCGAGGTTGCGTGGTTGATCCACATCCGTGCCTTTCGCCACCGCCACGTGGTAGGCGAGGAGTTGGACCGGGACCGCGTAGACCATCGGTGCGATGAGGGGGTGGACGTTCGGCATCTCGATCGTGGCGACCGTGCCTTCGCTGGCGTGGGCAAGGCCTTCGGCATCGGAGATGAGGATCACCTTGCCGCCGCGGGCCTGGACTTCCTGCATGTTCGACACGGTCTTGTCGAAGAGCGGGCCTGAAGGCGCGATGACGATGATCGGGACGTGCTCGTCGATCAGGGCGATGGGGCCATGCTTCATCTCGCCGGCGGCATAGCCTTCGGCGTGGATGTAGCTGATCTCCTTCAGCTTCAGCGCGCCTTCCATCGCCATCGGATAATCGGGCCCGCGGCCGAGGTAGAGGACGTCGCGCGCCTTGGCGATGAAGGGGGCTAAGCGCTGGATTTCGTCGTCATGGTTGAGGGCGCGGTTCATGGCGGCAGGCGCTTCGTTCAGATGGGCCACGATCTCGCGCTCTTCCTCCTCGCTCATTACGCCTTTGTCGCGTGCGACTTTGGTGGCGAGGGCGGCGAGAACGGCGAGCTGGCAGGTGAAGGCCTTGGTCGAGGCCACGCCGATTTCGGGACCGGCGCGGGTGGGGAGGAGAAGGTCGGCCTCCCGCGCCATAGAACTGGTGGGGACGTTGACGACGACGGCGATCTTCTGCCCCTGCTCGCGGGCGTGGCGAAGCGCGGCGAGCGTATCGGCGGTCTCTCCGGACTGGGAGATGAAGAGCGCCATGCCGCCATCCTCCAGCACCGGCTTCCGGTAGCGGAATTCGGACGCGATATCGAGTTCGACCGGAACGCGCGCGAACTGCTCGAGCCAGTATTTGGCGACCATGCCAGCATAGAAGCTGGTGCCGCAGGCGACGATGGTGATGCGGGGCACGTCGGCGAAGCTGAACTCCATATCGGGGAGCGCAACTTCCTGCTCATAGGCGCGGACATAGGATTGCAGGGTCTGGGCGACCACGAGCGGCTGCTCGAAAATCTCCTTCTGCATATAGTGGCGGTGGTTGCCCTTCTCGACCGCGGCCGAGGAGGCGCCGGAGTTCACCACCGGCCGCTGAACTTCATTGTTGGCGCGGTCGTAGATGGTGGCGCCTTCGCGCGTGATCACCGCCCAGTCGCCTTCGTTGAGGTAAGCAATCCGCTGCGTCAGCGGCGCAAGCGCCAGCGCGTCGGAGCCGAGATAGGTCTCGCCCTCGCCATAGCCGACCGTCAGCGGCGCCCCCATGCGCGCGCCGATCAGCAGATCCGGATAATCGCGGAACATGATCGCGATCGCGAATGCGCCTTCCAGGCGCGGCAACACCGCCGCGACCGCGTCCTGCGGGCTCTTC
>NZ_DASWTN010000006.1:0-40736 GCF_036402135.1 Allosphingosinicella sp.
CCACGCGTCCATCTATGACGGCTGCGCGCTCGGCAACGCCCAGATCGTCCGCTTTCGCCACAACAGTGTCGAAGACCTCGACAAGCGCCTAGGCCGCCTGCCGGCAGAAGGCGGCCGGCTCGTCGTGCTCGAAGGCGTCTATTCGATGCTCGGCGACATCGCGCCGCTGAAGGAAATGGTTCAGGTCGCGAAGAAGCACGGCGCGATGGTCGTGGTCGACGAGGCGCATGGCATGGGCTTCTTCGGGCAGAACGGCCGCGGCGTGTTCGAGGAAGCCGGCGTCGAAGCCGACGTGGATTTCGTCGTCGGCACCTTTTCGAAATCGGTCGGCACGGTTGGCGGCTTCGTCGTCTCCAACCATCCGAAGTTCGAAGTGCTGCGCCTCGTCTGCCGCCCCTATGTCTTTACCGCTTCCTTGCCACCCTCGGTGGTCGCGACCGCCGCGACCTCGATCCGGAAGCTGATGCATGCGGGCGAGAAGCGAGCCCACCTCTGGAAGAATTCACGCCGCCTCCATCAGGGGCTTCGCGACCTCGGCTTCAACATCGCCACCAAGGAAGCCGAGAGCGCGATCATAGCCGTGCTCCTGCCAGACCAGGAAACGACGGTCATGATGTGGCAGGCGCTGCTGGAACAGGGCGTCTATGTGAACATGGCCCGGCCGCCAGCCACGCCGGCCGGCATGTACCTCCTCCGCTGCTCGCTTTGCGCGGAGCATTCGGACGAGCAGGTGGATCAGATACTCGGCATGTTTGCAGCGGCGGGCCGCGCCGTTGGCTGCATAGCCTGAGGTAAAGCGCCTTTTAACCGTCACCCCATTGATCTAGGGTAAGCGCCTTATGGCGTATGAGGACATGGACGCCGCGCCCGAGGAAGGTTCGGGTGGCTGGCGGCGGGGATGGGCAAGCGCGGGCGCACTGATCGCCACCGTGCTGCTCGTCGCGCTGGTCGTCATGGTCACTCTGTCCAACCGGGCCCGGGATGATGCGGTCGCATGGGAGCGCCACACTTACGAAGTACTCTGGCTTACCCGCAATGTCGACGCGGCCATCTCCCGCTCGGAAGCCACTTTGGCCCGCTTCGTTCTCGACGAGAACGACCGCACCGGCATGGCCTATTACGACGAATGGCGGCGGGCGGGACGGCAAATCTCGCAGCTCTCCCGGATGGTCCGGCAGAATCCGGAGCAGCGCCGCCGGGTTGATGAGCTGCAGCAGCTTTATAATGCACGCGGGCAGGAATTCGCCGCCGCCGCCGCTGCGGCCGTGTCGCGTCAGCAAAGCGGCGGCGTTCCCTTCTTCTATCAGGCGGGACTTTCGGAGACCGGGCCGAAGCTTCGCGAGACGCTGGGTGCCATTGCCGACAGCGAACGGCAGCTCCTGCAGCGCCGCCGCGCCGAAACCCGCCTGTTCGACGAGCAGTCGGAGAAGCTGACCGAATATCTCGGCTGGGCAGCCGTGCTGATGGGTCTCGGTGCGATCCTGTTGGGACTGATGGCCTATAGTGCTCTCACCGATCGGCTGGTCGCCCGCCGAGAGGCCGATACCGAAGCTAACCGGGCCATGGCGCTCGAATATGCCGTACAGGAACGCACGCGCGAACTCCGCGAAGCGAACGAACGCCTTCGCGCCGAGGCGGCGGAGCGCGAGGCGGCCGAAGAAAGGCTCCGCCAGGTCCAGAAGATGGAAGCCGTCGGGCAACTTACCGGCGGTATCGCGCACGATTTCAACAATATGCTGGCCGTGGTCGTCGGCGGACTCGACCTTGCCAAGCGCAAGCTTCTCGGCGGCAGCAAGCAGGATGTGGAGACCCATCTCGAAAGCGCGATGGAAGGCGCATCCCGCGCCGCTGCGCTCACCCGCCGCCTGCTTGCTTTCTCCCGCTCCGATCCGCTCTCGCCTGAGGGTGTGGCACCGAGCGATCTCGTTCGCGGTATGCTGGACCTCGTCGACCGCACGATCGGCGAGCGGATCATCGTCCACACCCGCTTCCCCGGCGAGCCGTGGCACGTCTGGGCGGATCCGAACCAGCTTGAAAATGCGGTGCTGAACCTCGCCGTCAACGCACGCGACGCGATGGAGGGGCGTGGCGAACTCACCCTCGCCATCGACAATGTTTCCGTTGGTGAGAATGAGGTAGGGACGCTGCAGCCGGGCGAATATGTGCGCATCGGCGTCACCGACACCGGCTCCGGCATCGCGCCAGAGCATCTGGAGAAGGTGTTCGAGCCCTTCTTCACGACCAAGCCCGTGGGCAAGGGAACGGGTCTCGGCCTCAGCCAGATTTTCGGCTTCGCGCGCCAGTCGGGCGGCGACGTCACCATCGATTCCACCGTCGGCATCGGAACCACTGTGTCCATCTACCTGCCGCGCTCTATCCAGGCGGCGGAGCAGGCGGCCGAGCGGCAGGGCCGGCCGGCCGAGACGCAGCAGGTGGAAATGGCGCCTCCCGGGATGCACATCCTCCTCGTCGAGGACGACCCGCGCGTGTCGCGGTCGACGCAAAGCTCGCTCGAGGAGCTGGGTTACCGCGTCACCGCCTGTGAAGGCGGCCGCGAGGCGCTCGAACTGATGGAAGCGAGCCCGAACATCGAACTCGTCATCACCGACGTGATGATGCCGGAGATGACCGGGCCCGAGCTTGTCCGCGTCCTCGCCGAGCGTTACCCCCATGTCGGCGTGCTCTTCGTCACCGGCTATGCAGGCGAAGGCGAGGCCGCCGACCTCAGCGGCTACGACATGCTGAGAAAGCCCTTCACCGTGTCCGCCCTTGCCGAGGCGGTGTCGGCGGCAAGCGCGCGGCGCGCTAGCGTATCGCCCCACGCTTCAGCAAGCGCGGCAGCAGAGTGACCGCGCCGAGCAGCGGCCAGCGCCGCTGCCAAGGCGCAATCTTGATGTCTGTTCCCGCATGGCGATTTATCTTCCAGGCGAGGTAGTCGATTCCGCCCGCAAAGGTCGCGCTCGCCTTGGCGAGCCGCAGCACGCTCGCCCGCTTCCCGCGTTTGCGGAAACTTTCCCAGATCTGCCGCGCCGCAGTTGAGGAGAATGGTCGGATGCCCGGCAGGGCAGCTTCGGCAAATGCTTGGTAGCGCTGCGGATCGGCGTCCACGATGGACCCGGGCCGCTCCTTCCGCTCGGCGCGGAGTTCGCAATCGTAGGTGAGGGCAAAGCCCCTTCGCCAGATGGCGAGCGCGTCCGCTTCTTCGCCCTCGCGGAGCATCGGCAGCGTGAAAGCAAGCAGGGTCGGCGCTGCTAGCGCAATGCTTTCCACCGCTTGGCTCTTCGCTTCTTCGTCGGCCGACCATACCAATCTCGACGGCTGCGCGAAGCGAGCCCAGACCGACACGGTTTTCGCCCGCGCACTGCATTCGCGGCGAAAGTCGTCCTCGCTCAGCACCGCATATTTGCCGGCGAGCCCCTGATACTGGAGCGGGAAGACATTGGGCGGGATGAGCCGGTTTGCCGCCGCGAGCCACCTCTTGCCGTAAGCCGCGCGATAGTCGGAGACGATCAGGTAGAAATCAAGCATCTGCCCGTCGAGGTCGGAGGTGCGGAGGCAGGAGCCATAGAAGAGCACCGCGCGGGCGGCGGAGCCATATTGGGCAGCGATCGCAGCCGCCATCGCGCTCACGCGCAGATCGACCCGTAGCGACAGTTCCGCTTCGACGAGTGACTTAAGGTCGCTCACGCCGCCAGACGAAGGAAGGGGACGGGCGGCGTGGGTTTGAGCACGATCGGATGGCCGCGGCTCGCCTCGAACAACTCACCATCGAGGATGACATTGGAATGATCGCCCTCGATCCGGATCTCGTCGCCCCGCTCCAGATGCACGCCTTCAAGCCGGTGCCGCCCTAAACGGCCGCGAATGGCTTCGATGAGCGCGCGGACAAGCGTCAGCGTCTTCCGCTCTATGATCATCAGCTGAAGCGCGCCCTTGCTTGCGTCAGCTTTAGGGGAATGGCCGCCGAGCAGAAGCCGCTCGAGCGTCGTGACCATCAGCAGCGCGAACTGGCCCTGAAGCTGGCCGTGCTTTAGAACCGACACTTTGACGGGCGTCGGCTTGGGGGGAAACAGCCGGCCCTTCATGCCGAACATGATCGACAGCAGCGCCGCGATTACTGTCAACACATGGCTGAGACCGTTGGGAAGGCCCAGCGGATAAATTTTGTGGCGGCAGTAGAGCATCGTGTCGGCCAGCCCGGCGCCGCCCAGGAACATGCCCAGCACCTGCTTGCCCCCCGCGCTGCCGTCGCTGAGGGCGATCAACTCCCGCTGCACGATATGCGGGTGCATGTCGGACTTGGCGATCTCCAGCACGCGCTGCAGCGCTTCCATCGGATCGCCCTCTGCGCCCAGATCGAGCGCGATGAGGTTGGTCTTGCCGTTGGGGAGCACCGCGACCGGCGGCGGCTCCTTACCGAAATGGCCGCCGTGATAAAGCTCGGTGAGCGCCGCTTGGACGGTGCCGTCGCCGCCGTTGATGACCAGCACCTTCGGCTTCACCTTGGCGATAGTGGCTAGGGCGGTGCCGATCTGGTCGACATGCTCCACCTCATAGTGGAAAATATCTTTATGCGCGGCGCAAAAGCTCCTCACGCGCGGAAGCAGCGATCTGTTTCCGGTCGAACGCGGGTTGGAGAGGAGCGCGACGCGGGCCATTTATACAATCGGATCGATTGAAAGACCGCGCCGGTAGTTCAGCACGACGTCAATATTTTTGACGCCGTTGCCGACGGCGATCACCACCTGGCTGTGCTTCGGACGGAGCTTAGTGAGCGAAATGTCCGGATTGCGCGAAAATCCGCCTCCGTCATTCCACCCGGACTTTCCGTTCGCGTCAGCGTCATGCCGCACCGCGACAGCATAGTTACCGGGACGGGGCACGGCGATGCAGACCTGCATCGGGCCGGAACTGTCCACCGGAATATCGATGCGCCGAAGCTTCTTGCCCTTGGCAAGGAAATCGGCCGGATTGCTGCCGTAAAGCTGCACGCGAACCTTGCCCGCACGGTTCTTGAAACCCTTAACGTTGACGAGGATCGAGGGGCGGCCGGAGCGGCAGGCCGCCGCGTCTGGGCCAACTGCTTGCGCCGGAGCGGGCGCCGCCGTTATCGCGAGTGCGGCCACCGCGATGGAAGACAATAATTTGAACATGACCAGCCAGCTCCTGGGAACTATAGCCACGCCGGCACAAGGCATGGCCCGGTTGTAACAGCCCCCATGAAGTGCAAGATCGTGCACGGTTGCGGCCAAAATATGTTCAAGGGGCGTCGAAAGTTGAGCATCGCCACTCGTATCGACCGCTATTTGGCGAAGTTGATCTTCGTGCCGCTGATGACGACGTTGACGCTCGCGGCGATGCTGCTGCTGCTCGACAAGATGCTGCGCCTGTTCGACTTCGTGGTGACGGAGGGCGGACCCATCGGCGTGGTCTGGCAGATGCTGGCGAACCTCATTCCGGAATATCTGTCGCTCGGCATTCCAATCGGGCTTCTGCTCGGCATCCTACTTGCCTTCCGAAGGATTGCTTTGTCGTCGGAGCTGGACAGCCTCCGCGCCGTCGGCCTCAGCTACGGCCGACTGCTCCGCGTGCCTTACATGTACGCAATCGGGTTGGCGCTGGTGAACCTCGCCATCGTCGGCTTCGTTCAGCCTTACGCCCGTTACGCTTACGAGGGGCTTCGTTTCGAGCTTCGTTCAGGCGCCCTCGGCGCCTCCATCAAAGTCGGCGAGTTCAACAATCTGGGCAAAAGGATGACACTCCGTGTCGACCGCAGCGACGATGAGGGTCGGCACCTCCACGGCGTCTTCATTCGCGCCGAGAGCCGCGACGGCCGCACACTCGCCGCTACCGCCGATCTCGGCACCTTCCTCGCGACCGATGATCCGGACACCATCATCCTACGCCTCTCGAACGGCAGGCTGGTGCACACCGCGCCCAGCTACCGCGCCCCGCGAGTGCTTAGCTTTCAGAGCCACGACATTCCGATTGACCTTCCTACGATTGAAACCTTCCGCGGCCGCGGCGACGGCAATCAGGAGCTTACTATCCCGGAGCTGGTGCGGATCGGCAAATCGGACAATGCACCCGAGCGCCTCCGCGACGAGATCCGGAGCAACTTTCACTTCCGCATGGTGGAGGTGGTGATGATGCTGCTTTTGCCGCTACTGGCAGTCGCATTGGCGGTACCGCCGAAGCGCAGCACCTCCGGCCTCGGTATCTTCGTCGGCATCGTGATGATTGTCACCTATCACAAAATCAATCAATATGCCGAGCAGATGGGGGCGCAGGACCGCTTCGATCCGGTACTGGCGCTGTGGGTGCCCTTCGCCATCTTTGCCGCGATCATCCTTCGCATGTATTGGACGCTGGCGCACAAGCCGGGGGGGCAGCCGATCGGCGCGCTTGAGAGGGCGTTCGCCAAGGCGGGTAGCGCAGTCGGGCGTATCTTCCGCTTCGGGGGCAAGCGGCGCGCGGTGGCGGCCGAGTAATGAACCTGCACTTCTTCCCATCGAAGCGCATCGCCTTCTACATGGCGAAGACCTTCCTGCTGCGAAGCCTTGCCGTGCTCGCCGCGCTCGTCCTCATCCTGATGACGCTCGACCTGCTCGGAGAGAGCGGCAAGATACTTCGCCAGCCGGGGAATGGCGACGCGCAGCTCTGGCAATATGTGTCGCTCCGCATCCCGATGCTCATCGCCCGGTTTCTGCCCTTTTCGGTGCTGCTGGGCACGCTCATCACCTTGGCGACCCTCAACCAGAATAGTGAAATCGTCAGCATGAAGGCCGCGGGCATTTCCGCGCACCAGATCATCGCGCCTTTGATGCTGGCGAGCCTGTTCGTGGCGGCGGTCTCTTTCGCTTTCAACGAGCGGATCGTCACCCGCGCCGCAGCGACGCTCGCCGCCTGGGAGGCTGTCGAATATGGCCCGGTGCCGCCGAGCACCGGCGTCTCCTCGAATGTATGGGTGCGAACCGGCGACGATCTGATCCTTGCGCGGCAGGTCAGCGGCAAGCGCGAACAGACCTTGCTCCGCGGCCTCACCATCTATCATCGCGACGGTGGCATCCTCCATTCCGTCATTCGCGCCGAAAGCGCCAGACCGGACAATGGCGGCTGGCTGCTCCAGAATGCCGAACTATTCGACATCAATGGAACCGCCGTTCGCCGGTCTCAAACGATGCGCGTCCTGGAGGGCGTGCAGACCGATCAATTCACGCTGGCCCGGGTAGAGCCTGACGAGCAGGATTTCTGGACGCTCCGCGACTCCATTCGCGAGCTTAAGACCGCCGGCCGCCCTACCGGCGCCCTGGAAGCCGGATTGTGGCACAAGATTTCCGGACCACTGTCGGCGGTGCTGATGCCGCTTCTCGCCGCGGTCGCCGCGTTCGGCCTGGCCCGCTCCGGTCAACTCTTCGTCCGCGCGGTGATCGGCATGGGCCTCGGCTTCGCTTATTTTGTCGCTGACAATTTCGCGCTCGCAATGGGCAACTTCGGCGCCTATCCGCCGCTCCTTGCCGCTTGGGGCCCGTTCGCGCTCTTCCTCCTGATCGGCGAGACCGTCCTTATCCGGACCGAAGAGTAAATGGCCTCAGGGGGCGATGTCACCCGAAGCGAGGTCGCGAAAGGCGCCGGCCTCGCCGGGCTGGCCCGCCTCGGTGCCGTCATCGAAGCGCTGGCCCAGCCTCTCTTCACCTGGCTTTTCGGCCTCGCGACCTATGGCCTCTACGTCGTGCTTTGGGGGGTAGTAAGCTTCGTTTCCAATCTCTCGGACCTTGCCATGACGAGCGCGCTGCAGCGCGTCGTTCCGGCCGCCGAGCGGGAGGAACAGGCTCACGCGGCCGTGAAGCTTGCCTTGCTGGTCGCCGTGCTGCCGACCCTCCTCATTGCGGCCGCCGTAACTTGGCAGGCCGAAGCCATCGCAGGTCTTTTTTCTGCCGCGCCCGAGGACCGGCAAAGCCTGCCGCAGGCGATCCGCATCTTCATTTGGGCGCTGCCCCTTTGGACGTTCGTGGAAGTCGCCACGTCTGCCGCTCGCGCTCGCCGCGCGTTCGGGCCAGAAATCCGCCTCCGCATCTTCTGGGAGCAGATCGCGCGCATTCTCTTCTCGCTCCTCTTCTTCGCTTTCGGTGCCCGCACCCTCGGCCTGATGCTTGCTCATCTCTGCTCGCTCGGGCTTACAGCGTCGCTCTGCGTGCCGCTCCTCGCCCGCTATTTCGACCTGAAGCTGCTTCTCCGCGCGCCGATCTCGCGCGCGCTCGCCGCCAACCTGTTCCTCTCCGGTCTCGCCCTTTACCCCGCTTCGCTGGCACGCCGGCTCCTGATCGATGCGCCTCCGGTCGTGCTCAATCTCTTGCTGCCGGGCACGCGAGGCGCGGTCGCCGCCGGCCTGTTCGAGATCGCCCGCAAGATTTCGACGATACCGCTCATCGTCCGTCAGGCCTTTCAATATGTGATGGCCCCGCTCTCATCAGCCCAAGCGCGCAGCGACCGAGCGGCAATCGCGCCGCTCTACCGCTTCGCAAGCCGCGTCTCGACCGCGCTCGTTATTCCGCTGGCGGGCCTGCTGATCTTTGCCGGTGCGGACATATTGAGCGTCTACCGCCCCGAAGCCGCGGCGGCGCTGCCGCTGCTCGTCATCCTCGCCGCCGCCCGTGCCGGCGAAGCGGTGGTTGGCCCAGCCACGTCTATTGTCGAGATGACGGGGCACAGGGGCCTGCCACTCCTCAACAGCCTACTCGGCATTCTCCTCTGGGCGGCGCTCACCGCCTTGCTTGTTCCGAGCCTCGGCCCGCTCGGAATGGCGATATCGGTTGCCGCGGGCACCCTGCTCATCGCCGTTGCAGCGACGGTTGAGCTCGGGTTTTCCGACGGGCTCCTGCCCTTCGATCGCAAGCTCTTTGCCGCGCTGGGCATCGCCCTCGCCGGCGTAGCCATGATGTGGACGGCTCAGATCCTGATCGGCGGCCCGCCAAGGTTCATCGCCGTGCTCCTGCTCTGGGCGCTGACCAGTTGGGTGGCACTCCGCTTCGGCCTCACCCGAACCGACCGCGAAGCGCTTGGTGGCTTCGCGCGTAGCGTGCGACTGGTGCCGAAAAGTCACAGCCGATAAGCGCCCCGCCCGAAATCCGCCTTATTGCAAGTTCATGACGCGGACACATATTGGCGTCTAATGCGGGGGCATAAGCGTCGGCACGCAAGAATATCGAGGAAATTCAAGGTGAAGCTCGCACAATCGATGCGTCCGGGGTTCTGGAACCGTTCGCACCATCTAGACAAGATGACGCTGCGCGAACTGGTCGTGGCTTACTTCCAGTATCCGGCGATCATCGCCTATATCGCGCTTGCGCTCGCCGCGATCGCCGCTTTCGCCTGGCGTCCAGCGCCGCTCGCGCCGACCCTTGCCGCAGTCGTCGTCTCGGCGCTCGTTTATCCGCTCGTTTGGTATGTGCTTCACCGCTGGGTGCTGCACAGCCGCTGGATGTTCAAGATTGCGCCGCTCGCCTCCACCTGGAAGCGCATCCATTACGACCACCACCAGGATCCCAACCATCTCGAGGTGCTGTTCGGCGCTCTGCACACTACGCTGCCGACAATCGCGCTCGCGACGGCTCCGCTCGGCTATGCGATCGGCAGCTTCTGGGGCGCGGACGCCGCGTTCGGCGCCGCCTGCGTCGCCTTTGCGACGGGGCTCCTCACCACCTGCTTCTACGAATTCTGTCACTGCATCCAGCATCTCGCCTACAAGCCCAAGTCGAAGTGGCTGGCGGAAATGAAGAAGCGCCACATGGCCCATCATTTCCATGACGAGAACGGCAATTACGGAATCACGACCTTCCTCTGGGACAAGCTGTTCGGCACCTATTACGACCGCGCCGAACGCCCGGAAAAGAGCCCGACCGTCTTCAACCTCGGCTATACGCCGGAGGTGGCGAAGCGCTGGCCGAAGGTTGCCGAGCTCAGCGGCGGCGTCGCCACCGGCCATCCACGCAAGCGTGGCGAATAGGGCTTAGCCGCTGTAGAGTCGGACGAGCCGCCCCGGCGGCGCGCCCGCATAATAAGCGGCAAGGCAGGCGAGGTTGCGTGCGGAGCGCCGGAACCAGCCGTCTTTTTCCCATCGCTCGGCTGAAGTGACGGCGTCCGCCGCCAACAGACGCAGCCGCGCCTTGCCGATGCGGCGGACAAAGTCGACATCCTCCATCAGCTGCAAGGATGAATAGCCGTTAAGCGCATCGTACAGGCGGCGCGGGACCAGCAGTCCCTGGTCACCGTAGGGCAGGCCCAACAATCGCGTCCTAAGCGCCACGCCTCGCTCGATGAGCCGCGCCTGCCAGGCTGCGGAGGCAAGGTGGAAGCGGAAGCAGGCGGCCCTCTCAGGCTCCGCCTTCATATGCTGCTCCGCAGCCTTGCGCCAGCCGGGCGACAGACGCGTGTCAGCATGGAGGAAGAGCAGCCAGTCGCCCCCTGCCGCTTCGGCTCCGGCGATCAACTGGTGCCCGCGCCCGGTGGCGGCGCAGAGCAGTACTACCTCGCGGCGCGCGGCGACTTCGATCGTATAGTCGCTTGAGCCGCCGTCCACGACGACGATCTCGTCCGCCTCCCGCACCGCATCAAGGGTCGCGCCCAGATGGGCTTCGGCATTCAGCGTTGGGATGACGACCGAAAGCAATCAGCCGGAACAGCTTGCGCCGCCGAGCACGCAGAAGCGCGCGCAATGCGGGTGGTTGAGCATCACCTTGCCGCTGGCATCGCTGAGGCTTTGGCCAAGCGCGAATTGCGCATCGTAGGGGAGCAAAGTGCAGGCGACGACATGCGGCCGCTCCGCCCCCTTCGCCTTCACCACCATGCGGCTCGACGCGCACATCATGGCCGAGGGCGGCACGTCCAATATGCCCCAGCAGGCTTCGGTGATTTCCGGGACATCGGCTGCCGCGTCCATCTCAGGGAACAGTACCAGTCCGCCGTCGACGCTGACGCCAAGCTCGGCGAACAGGCGGTCATACCCGGCGCGTGCCTCGGCCGCGTCCTCACCGGCGAGGCTTCGCCCGGCAACGGCAAGGCGGAAGCCCTGCTCCGAGAGCCAGCGGAGGCCGTCGAGCGCCTTCTCCCACGTACCGGCGCCCCGCTCCGCCTCATGCACAGCCCTGGTGTGATGGTCGAGGCTGACGCGGAAGGTGATCCGCTCGCGCGGCAGCGCCTTCAACTGCGCCTCGAACCGGCGCATCGGCCGCATCGCATTGGTGAGCACCAGCACTTCAAAGCCGCGCCGCTGGGCTGACGCCAGCATCGGGATGATGTCCCGATTCATGAAAGGCTCACCGCCGGTGAAGCCGATCTCGCGCGTGCCAACCGCCTGGGCCTCATCGAGATAAGCCTCGACTTCCGCGAGCGTCAGATAGACGAGGGCGTCGTTGGTGGGGGAGCTTTCGATATAGCAGCTCTTGCAGGCGAGATTGCAGAGCGTGCCGGTGTTGATCCAGAGCGTTTCCAACCACTCAAGCGCGACATAGGCCCGCCGTTCGCCCTTCGCCGTCACCGCCGGATCGCGAAACTTGGCCGGATCGAGTGGGCGCGCCGCCGGGTCGAGGAAGGGCGACAGGTCGGTCTCGGGAGCGGTAGCTATCTCGTCTCTCCTCTCCTAAGCAGTAGATGGTAATCGGGCGGCGCAAAAGGGGCGGCAGGCATGAAGGGCGGACGGGCGGCACTCCTGATCCTGGTCCTTGCAGCGATCACCGCTTTCTTCCTCTTCGGTCTTGGGGACTACCTGACGCTCGAGGCGCTGAAGGCGCGGCAGGCCGATCTGGCGCGGCTGCTCGAAGAACGGCCGCTGCTGCTGATCGGCGGCTTCTTCCTCTTCTACGTCGCTGTGACAGCGCTCTCGCTGCCCGGCGCTGCGATCATGACCCTCGCGGCGGGTGCGATTTTCGGGCTGTTGCTCGGCACGATCATCGTCTCCTTCGCCTCCACCATCGGCGCGAGCCTTGCCTTTCTCACCTCCCGCTATCTGCTCCGCGATTGGGTGAAGGCCAAGTTCGGCCGGCGCGTGGAAGCGATCGATCGCGGCATCGCCAAGGATGGCGCCTTTTACCTCCTGACCCTGCGGCTGATCCCGGCCTTTCCCTTCTTCCTCATCAATTTGGCGATGGGGCTGACAGCGATGCGGCTGCTTACTTTCGCTCTCGTCAGCCAGATCGGAATGCTGCTGGGCACCATCGTCTTCGTGAATGCGGGGACGCAACTGGCGCGGATCGAGAGCACAGGTGACATCCTATCACCCGCTCTGATCGGTTCGTTCGTGCTGCTCGGCCTGTTCCCTCTGCTTGCCAAGTGGGTCATGAGTGGCGTGAGACGGCGACGGATCTACAAAGGCTTCAAACGGCCGAAGAAGTTTGACCGCAACCTGATCGTGATCGGCGCGGGCGCCGGAGGGCTAGTCACTGCGTACATCGCCGCGACGGTGCGGGCGAAGGTGACGCTCATCGAAGCCGGCAAGATGGGTGGCGACTGCCTCAACACGGGCTGCGTCCCGTCTAAGGCGCTGATCCGGAGCGCCCGCGCGGCGCATGACGTGAGGAAGGCTGCGGACTTCGGCATTCGAGCTGATCCACCTGTTGTGGATTTCCCGGCGATGATGGCCCGCATCCGTGAGGTGATCAGCACCATCGAGCCTGCCGATAGCGTAGAGCGCTATACCGGCCTCGGCGTCGACGTGCGGCTGGGTCACGCGAAGATCGTCGATCCTTGGACTGTGGAGACAGACGGGCGCGAGCGGCTGACCACCCGCTCGATCGTCATTGCCGCGGGTGCGGAGCCGTTCGTGCCCGTGATCCCGGGTCTGCGTGAGGCGGGCTATCTCACCAGCGACACGATGTGGGACGCGCTTTCCGGCCGCGATGCCTTGCCCCAGCGCGTCGTCATCATCGGCGGAGGCCCCATCGGCACGGAGATGGCGCAGGCCTTTGCGCGGCTCGGCAGCAAGGTCGTGCTGGTCGAGCAAGGCGCACGCATCCTGCCGCGAGAGGATGGCGAGGTTTCCGCCTTCGTCGCCGACACCCTGCGCGGCGAAGGCGTCGATATCCGCACGGGGCACGAGGCGCTTGGCTGCGAAGCAAAGGCGCTAATCGCACGCGGGCCGGAGGGCGAAGTAACGCTTCCCTTCGACGAGATCATCGTCGCCGTCGGCCGCAAGGCGCGGCTCACGGGCTATGGGCTGGAGGAGCTTGGCATCGAAACGGACAGTAACATCGTCACCAATGCCTATCTAGAAACCGTCTATCCCAACATCTTCGCCGCGGGCGACGTCACTGGCCCTTATCAATTCACCCACGCTGCCGCGCACCAGGCGTGGTTCGCAGCAGTGAACGCCCTGTTTGGCCAGTTCCGGAAGTTCCGTGCTGATTACTCAGTGCTGCCTTGGGTGACCTATACGGACCCGGAGGTGGCGCATGTCGGCCATAATGAATTGAGCGCCCGAGGAGCGGGCATCGCCTATGAGATCGTCCGCTATGAATTGGACCATCTCGATCGGGCCGTGACGGAAGGCGCGAACAGAGGCTTCGTAAAGCTGCTGGTGAAGCCGGGTTCGGACAAGATCCTCGGCGCGACCATCGTTGCCGCCAATGCGGGCGAGCTGATCGCCGAATATGTGCTGGCAATGAAGCACAATATCGGCCTCAACAAAGTGCTCGGCACCATCCACGCCTATCCGACCATGGCCGAAGCGAACAAATATGCGGCCGGCGAATGGAAGAAGGCGCACAAGCCGGAGCGGCTGCTCGCCTGGGTCGAACAATATCATCGCTGGCAGCGCGGCTGATGCAGACGCGGATCGTCATCTTCGCCAAAGCGCCGGTGCCGGGGCAGGTGAAGACACGGCTCATCCCCGCATTGGGAGAGGAAGGTGCGGCGAACCTGGCGCAGCGCATGTTGACGGACACCTATCGTGCGGCATCCTCGGTGCTGATCGCCGAGACAGAGATCTGCGCAACGCCCTCACCGGCCGCGCCTGAATGGAAAGGCAAGCTGCCGCCGCAGGCGAAGCGGCTCAGCGAGCAGGGCGACGGCGACCTCGGCGAAAGACTCGCCCGCGCGGCGGAGCGGGTGGTTTCGGACGACGAGCGCGTCGTTTTCATCGGCACCGACTGCCCTCAACTGGACGAGCGGCGCCTGAAGCAGGCCTGCTGGGAGCTGGAGACGCACGATGCGGTCATCCATCCGACCTTCGACGGCGGCTATGCTTTGCTCGGCCTCAACCGCTTCGATCCTTCGCTATTCAGCGGGATCGGCTGGAGCGGGCCGGACGTGGCGCGGGAGACGATCGGGCGCGTCCGGGCGCTCGGCTGGTCGCTGCATCTCGGCGCCACGCTCCGTGACATAGACGAGCCGGAGGACCTCGCCTTTTATGAGGCGCGGGGATAGGAGCGGCCGCGATGGACAGGCTCCCTCCCTATGGCGAACTGCTAGGGCTCAGCACCCGCCGCGGGGAGGATGGCGAGCTCCTCTGGGTGATGCCGTTCCGCGAGGAAGTGGTGGGGCGGCCCGGCTATCTGCACGGCGGCGCTATCGCCGGCCTGCTCGAATTCGCCGCGCTCGGTACGCTTTACGACGCGCTGGGGGACGAGGATGTGACGGTGAAGCCGATCAACGTCACCGTCGATTTCATGCGCGGCGGCGGCAAACATGAAACCTATGCCGCGGCGACCATCACCCGCCTCGGCAACCGCGTTGCGAACGTCGAGTCCCTCGCCTGGCAGCAGGACCGGGCAAAGCCGATCGCCACCGCCCACATGAACCTGATGCTGCGGCGGGAAAAAGCTGGCGAAGATTAGGTGTTAGCCGCCCGGCGGACGGGCGTTGCTGTCCCGCGCGCTGCCGCCGTGGCCGCCGCCCGCTTTCTTGTTGTCATCAGTGGATTTCGACCCGCGTCCGGTAAGGTTGTTGCCGCGCGTATCGTTGCCGCTGTCCCTGCGTGGACCGCTCATATCCGTCTCCTTTGCTGCGCCGCCAACGGCCCCGGCCGCCTCTCGTTTCAGCCGGCGCGGCTGGAACCGACGGACAGTGTCGGGCGTCGGCTTGGCGGAAGGAAATCAGCATGGACGACAAGAAGCCGATGCCGGGGCCGCATGCCGGCACCCACAGCGCCGATCAGGCCGGGTCACAGGGACAGGCGGGCGATCTGGCGCGCGACGATCCAGACGCGCGGGAGAAGTATAACGGCCGGGAGGGCGGCGGCGATTCTGCTGGCGGCGCCTATCCCAATCCACATACGGGCAAAAAGCCCGAAAAGGACGGCTTCATGGGCCACGGCGGCCAGACCGAAATGCCCTATCACGGCAAGGGTCAGCTCGGCGAAGACGTAATCGAGGGCAACGAGAATTCGCCTGCGACGAAGGACTAGTAGCCAAGCAGCCGCGCCAGCCGGTCGGCGTGGTAATTGGCGTCGCCGAACAGCTCGTTGAGCACGCGGTCGCGCTTCATGTAGAGACCGATATCGTACTCGTCGGTCATGCCGATGCCTCCATGCATCTGCACCCCTTCCTGCACCGCTAGCGTCGAGACGCGGCCCGCCTTCGCCTTCGCGACGGATACCATTGCCTCGGCCTCAGCACTGCCTTCGTCGAGCAATTGCTGCGCCTTCAAGGTCGCGGCGCGGGCAATCTCCAGCTCCGAATAAAGATGCGCGGCGCGGTGCTGCAGCACCTGGAATTCGCCGATCAGGCGGCCGAACTGCTTCCGCTGCTTGAGATAGTCGACCGTCATTCCCATCGCGCCCGATGCAACGCCGACCATTTCGGACGCTGCGCCTGCCCTACCCGCGCGTAGCACGCGGGAGAGCGCCTCCTCGCCTCCGATCAGCGCATCGGCATCGACCTCGACGCCGTTGAAGTCGAGCCGCGCACCAATGCTGCTGTCGGCGAGCCGCACACCCTCGACATCGAGACCCTGCGCCTCCTTCTCGACCAGGAATAGGCCGATCCCCTCGTCCGTCCGTGCGGCAACGACAAAAAAGTCAGCCGAGGCGCCCTGCACCACGAACTGCTTGCGGCCGGACAGGCGGAAGCCGTTGCCGGATCGCTCCGCCGTCATGGCAATGGCGTCCGGTCTGTGCTTCGGACCTTCGTCCACGGCGAGTGCCGCGACGGTGTCGCCGCTGAGGATGCCGGGGAGCCAGTGCTCACGCGCCGCAGTGCCTTGCAGCGCCTCAACCACGGCGACCGCAGTGACGAGGAAGGGCGACGGGGTAAGGTTGCGGCCGATCTCCTCCAGCACGATACCGGCCTCGACATGACCGAGGCCGAGGCCGCCATCCGCCTCGTCGATCAAGATGCCGGTAAAGCCCATCTCGCCAAACTGCTTCCACAAGGCGTGGCCGAACCCGTCCTTGCAGTTGCGGTCACGCCAGTGGCGGAGCTGTTTTGCGATCGCGCCTTCGCTCGCCATGAAATCGCGTGCAGTGTCCCGCAGCATCGCCTGATCTTCATTGAGGTAGAGCGGCATCAGGCCCCCGGAAGCTGAAGGATATGTTTGGCGACGATGCCGAGCTGGATTTCGGACGTGCCGCCCTCGATACTGTTCGCCTTGGTGCGGAGCCACTCGCGCGCAGCCTTGCCGCCTTTCGAGCGGTCACTTTCCCATTCGACCGCGTTGGAGCCGCCGGCGGCCATCACCAACTCGTGCCGGGCCTTGTTGAGCTCCGTGCCAGCATATTTCATCATCGACGGCTGCGCGGGATGTGCGTGCCCGGCTTTGAGCTCGTCCATGAAGCGCTCGCTCATCGCGCGGAACGCCATGGCATCGACATCGAAACGCGCCACGTCGGCGCGGAGGATTGGGTTCTCCGCCAGCCGCTCCCTCAGCGCCACGCCGAGGCTCTCGCCATTGCCGCCGAGGCCCATGCCGCTGATCATCTCGCGCTCGTGGCCGAGCAGATACTTTGCGACGTCCCAGCCCTTATTCACCTCGCCGACCACCTGGTCCTTCGGGACCTCCACGTCGTCGAAGAACGTCTCGCAGAAGGGCGAATAGCCGGAGATGAGCAGGATCGGCTTGGTCGACACGCCGGGGCTCGCCATGTCGAATAGCAAGAAGCTGATGCCCTTATGCTTGGGCGCTGAGAAATCAGTGCGGACGAGGCAGAAGATCCAGTCCGCCTTGTCGGCGTAAGAGGTCCACACCTTCTGCCCATTCACCAGCCAGTGATCGCCCTTATCCTCGCACTTGGTCTGGAGTGAGGCCAGATCCGAGCCGGCATTGGGTTCCGAATAACCCTGACACCAGCGAATCTCGCCGCGGGCAATCTCCGGCAGGAAGCGCTTCTTCTGCTCCTCTGTACCGTATTTGAGCAGCGCCGGCCCGAGCATTGAGATGCCAAAGCTCATCAGCGGATTGCGCGCCCCGATCGCCGCCATCTCCTGCTTCAAGACTTTCGTCTCGGGGGGCGACAGACCGCCGCCGCCATAATCCTTCGGCCAGTCGGGTACGGTCCAGCCGCGCTCCGCCATCACCTGCATCCAGCGTCTCTGCGCGTCGTTCTTGAAGACCGGATTGCGACCGCCCCAGCAGGCATCCTCCTCGCCCCGCATCGGCTCACGCATTTCCGGCGGGCAATTCGCCTCCAGCCAGGCGCGTGTCTCCTTCCGGAAGACGTCCAAATCGGTCATGCTCTTGTCTCCGAAGCGTCTGCGCTTTAGCGCGATGATAGGTTGACGGAAACGTAAAGCAAGCGAAGGGGCGGCGATGGATTTTACCCTTACGGAACGCGAGGCTTTCTACCGCGACCGCGTGTGCGCCTTTATAGAGACTCACGTCCGGCCGCGCAGACAGGATTATTACACACAGATCGCAGCGGGCGACCGCTGGCAGCCGATCGAGCTTATTGAGGAGCTGAAGCCAAAGGCGAAGGCGGCCGGGCTCTGGAACCTGTTCATGCCGCCCGCGCCCGCGCTGCCCCATGTCGACGACAGCTTCGAGTTCGAAGGGACGCAGCTCACCAATCTCGAATATGCGCTTTGTGCCGAGGAGATGGGGCGCATCCTCTGGTCGGCGGAAGTGTTCAACTGCTCCGCGCCCGACACCGGCAATATGGAAGTGCTGCAGCGCTACGGCACGCGCGAGCAGAAGGACGAATGGCTTCGGCCGCTGATGAACGGCGAGATACGCTCCGCCTTCTTGATGACGGAGCCGCAGGTCGCCTCCTCCGACGCTACCAATATCGAGACGGAGATCCGGCGCGAGGGCGACGAGTACGTCATTAACGGCCGCAAATGGTGGTCGTCGGGCGCAGGCGATCCGCGCTGCAAGGTCGCCATCGTTATGGGGAAGACCGACACCGGCGCCCAGAAGCACCGGCAGCAGTCGATGGTGCTGGTGCCGCTCGATGCGCCTGGCATCACCATCGAGCGCGCGCTGACCGTCTACGGCTATGACGATGCGCCGCATGGTCATATGGAAATCGAGCTGAAGGACGTGCGCCTCCCGGCCTCCAATATGCTGCTCGGCGAAGGGCGCGGGTTCGAGATTGCTCAAGGAAGGCTCGGGCCGGGGCGCATCCATCACTGCATGCGCACGATCGGCGCAGCGGAAGAGGCGCTGGCGGCGATGGTGAAGCGGCTTCAAACCCGCGTCGCCTTCGGCAAGAAGTTGATGGAGCATAGCATCTGGGAGCAGCGCGTGGCGAGGGCGCGGATCGACATCGAAATGTCGCGACTCCTCTGCCTGAAGGCCGCCGACATGATGGACAAGGCCGGCAACAAGGCCGCGCAGGCCGAGATCGCGATGATCAAGGTGGAGGCGCCGCGAATGGCGCTGCAGATCATCGACGATGCGGTACAGGCGCATGGCGGAGCGGGCGTCAGCCAGGATTTCGGCCTCGCCGCAAGCTGGGCTGGCATCCGCACGCTCCGCCTCGCCGATGGGCCGGACGAGGTGCACAACCGCGCCATTGCACGGCTGGAGTTCGCCAAGCATGCGCCGGCCATGGAGGGGAAATGAGCCTGTTCGATCTCAGCGGAAAAGTCGCGATCATTACCGGATCTTCTCGGGGCATCGGCCGCGCCGTTGCCGAAGCCATGGCCGACCAAGGCGCGAAGGTGGTGATCTCCAGCCGCAAGGCGGACGCCTGCGCGGAAGCGGCCGAGGGGATCAACGCGAAGCATGGCGCGGGCACCGCGATCGTCATTCCCGCAAACATCTCTTCCAAGGAGGCGCTGCAGAACCTCGTAGACGAGACGCGGGCGCAGCTTGGGAAGATCGACGTCCTCGTCTGCAACGCAGCGTCCAATCCTTATTATGGGCCGATGGCGGGGATCGCCGACGAGCAGTTCCGCAAGATCCTCGAAAACAACGTCATCGCCAATCACTGGCTGATCTCAATGGTCGCGCCGGAGATGGTGAAGCGGAAGGAAGGGTCGATCATCATCGTGAGCTCCATTGGCGGGCTCACCAGCTCGACGATGATCGGCGCCTACAACATCTCGAAGGCCGCCGACTTCCAGCTCGCCCGCAACCTCGCGGCCGAGTTCGGCCCCTCCGGCGTGCGCGTGAACTGCATCGCGCCCGGCCTCATTCGAACCGATTTCGCCCGCGCGCTCTGGGAAAACCCCGACACGCTGAAGGCGGTGACGCGCACCACGCCGATGCGCCGGATCGGCGAGCCGCATGAGATTGCCGGCGCCGCCGTCTATCTCGCCTCGCCCGCCTCCACCTTCATGACCGGCCAGGCGATGATCGTCGACGGCGGCTCGACCATCGGGGTCGGCCTGTGAGGCTGAAGGACAAGGTCGCCATCGTCACCGGCGCCGGCTCCGGCATCGGCCGCGCCACGGCCGAACTGTTCGCTGCGCACGGCGCAAAGGTGGTGGTCGCTGACCTCAAGGGTACGGAAGACACGACGGGTCTCCTGGGAGACAATGGCCTTGCGGTGACCGCCGACGCCGGCAGCGAAGAGGATGTGCGCAGGCTCGTGCAGACTGCGCAGGAGCAGTTCGGCGGTCTCGACATCGTCTTCGCCAATGCCGGCATCTCCGGCGGCCTTGCCTCCATCTTCGAGCAGAGCGCCGACGACTGGGCCGAGATATTGCGCGTGAACTTGATCGGGCCTGCGCTCGCCATCCAGCATGCCGCGCCGGTCCTCCGCGAGCGCGGCGGCGGATCGATCATTTGCACCGCGAGCGTTGCTGGGCTGCGGTCGGGTGCCGGAAGCGCAGCCTATTCCGCGTCGAAGGCGGGCGTCATCAGCCTCGTTAAGACGGCGGCGCAGCAGCTTTCCGGCTCCAACATTCGCGTCAACGCCATCTGCCCTGGCCTCATCGAAACCGGCATGACCGAATTCGTCTACGAACGCGCCCGCGCGAAGGGGCAGGAGGATCGGCTCGGCCACCTCAACCCCCTGAAGCGCGGCGGCGAGCCAATCGAGATCGCCAACGCTGCCTTGTTTCTCGCGTCCGAGGAATCCTCGTACGTTAACGGCCATGCCCTGGTCGTGGACGGCGGCCTTTCCTCCTCGCACCCCTTCAACCGCCAGGATTACGGCCGTACGGCCATTTGAACCGGAGACCAGAATGACCAGCCCGATTACCACCACCCGCCACGGCGACGTGCTGATCGTCACGTCCAACAATCCTCCCGTGAACGCGCTCGGTCATGCAGTGCGCGAAGGGCTGGTGAAAGCGATCGAGGAAGCGGACTCCGACGAGGCCGTGAAGGCGGTGGTGATACGCTGTGAAGGCCAGACATTCTTTGCCGGCGCGGACGTTTCCGAGTTCGGCACGCCCAAGGCGTTCGAGCCCCCAATGCTGCCGCAGGTGGTCGACCGGATCGAAGGCTGCACCAAGCCGGTGGTGGCGGCGATCCACGGCACGGCGCTCGGCGGCGGCCTTGAGGTCGCGCTTGCCTGCCACTTCCGTGTCGCGGTTCCGGATGCGAAGCTCGGCACGCCGGAAGTGAAGCTCGGCCTGCTCCCCGGCGCCGGCGGCACGCAGCGCCTGCCGCGGGTGGCGGGCGTGACGAAGGCGCTTGAGATGACTGCCGGCGGCAATCCGATCGGCGCGAAGGAGGCTTATGCGATCGGCCTCATCGACAAGCTGATCGAAGGCGACCTCGAGCAGCACGCGGTCGCCTATGCGCATGAAGTGAAGGATGTGCGGCCGATCCCCAAGACGAGCGAGAAGGACGACAAGCTCGCCGAGGCGCGGGCGAACCCCGACATCTTCGACGAATTCCGCAAGGCCAATGCCAGAAAGATGAAGGGCTTCGACGCGCCTGAAGCGAACATCCGGGCGGTGCAGATCGCGGTCGAAAAGCCCTATGCTGAAGGCGTCCAGGAAGAGCGCAGGCTGTTCATGGAGCTGATGAGTGGCACCCAGGCCCGGGCGCAGCAATATTTCTTCTTCGCCGAGCGCAAGGCATCAAAGATCGAGGGGTTGCCGGAAGGAACGCAGCCGCGCGACATCCGCCGCGTCGGCGTGATTGGCGCCGGCACGATGGGCGGCGGCATATCGATGAACTTCCTATCGGCCGGCATCCCCGTGACCATCGTCGAGATGACGCAGGACGCGCTCGACCGCGGCACGGGCATCATGCTCAAGAACTATCAGGCGACTGCCTCCAAGGGGAAGATGACCGCCGATCAGGTGGGCCAGGCCATGAGCCTCCTCAATCCCACGCTGGACTTCGACGCACTCGCCGAATGCGACCTCATCATCGAGGCGGTGTTCGAGAATATGGACGTGAAGAAGGAGGTGTTCGGACGCCTCGACAAGATCGCCAAGCAGGGCGCAATCCTCGCCTCCAACACCTCCTATCTCAACATTGACGAGATCGCCGCCTCGACGTCGCGGCCGCAGGATGTGCTCGGCCTCCATTTCTTCTCGCCGGCCAACATCATGAAGCTGCTCGAAGTCGTGCGCGGCGCGAAGACTGCCCCCGACGTGCTCGTCACCGCCATGCAGCTTGCCAAGAAGATCCGGAAGGTCGCCGTCGTGGCCGGCGTCTGCTACGGCTTCATCGGCAACCGCATGCTGATCCCGCGCCAGACGCAGGCGATGCAGCTGCTGCTGGAAGGCGCGACGCCGGAACAGGTGGACCGCGTCCATGTCGAATTCGGCATGCCCATGGGTCCGTTCCAAATGGCCGATCTCGCCGGTGTCGACATCGGCTGGCACCGCGACTCCAGCCGCATTGAAAATATCCGCGACAAGCTCTGCGCGATGGAGCGCTGGGGACAGAAGAAGGGCGCCGGCTTCTACGACTATGACGAGAAGCGCCGCCCCTCACCTTCGCCAGCCGTTGCCGATGTGATCGAGGAGTTCCGCGCAAAAGCCGACGTTGAGAAGCGCGACATCTCCGATCAGGAGATCATCGAGCGCACGCTCTACACGATGGTGAACGAAGGCGCGAAGATCCTCGAAGAGGGGATGGCGCAGCGCGCATCCGACATCGATGTGGTCTGGGTCTACGGTTATGGCTGGCCCGTTTATCGCGGCGGGCCGATGTTCTGGGCGGACACGGAGGGCCTGCCGAAGATCGTAGAGGGTCTGAAGCGCCAGCAGGAGCGGCTTGGCGCCGAGTTTAGCCTGTCGAATCTATTGGTGAGCAAGGCCGAAGCGGGCGAGAAACTCGCCCGCTAAGCGCCGAGAGTTGATCAGGGGCTAGCCGGCTCGTCGTCGTCGCCGCCCTTGATGACGGAATAAAGCAGGGCACCGACGACCGCGCCGAGTCCAAAGACTATGGCAACGCCCATGAAGCCGGAATCCATGATCTCGGATTCGGCTTCCGTGGAGGCGGAAGCGCGCGCAATCGAAAGGCTGCTTGCTGCGGACATGGCAGGTGCCGGAGCCAGCATCAGCGCGGAAGCGGCCAGAGCGGCAGAAAGGGACTTGATACGCATTGATTTCGACCTCAAACAGTGAGGGCTCCGTCTCTGGCGGGCGCAGTGTTCAAGGTCAAGCCGCGGTCATTGTCGCGGCTGAACTTCCGCGGGCCGCTGTGTGTTTGCAGCATCGGATGAACCAGCAACTTAGCCTCCTCGAAGACGAGCGTGGGCCGGAGGGTCTCGGCTATACGGCGGAATTGATTTCCGTGGAGGAGGAGCGCCAACTCGCGGACCGCTTCGCCTCGCTGCCCTTCAAGGCGTTCGAGTTTCAGAGCTTTACCGGCAACAGGCGCACTGTCTCTTTCGGCTGGCACTATGCGTTCGACGGCAGCGGCCTCCACGAAGCCGAGCCGATCCCCGATTTCCTGCTGGACGTGCGTGCCAAGGCGGCGGCGTTCGCCGGCCTCGATGCCGAGGCGCTCGTCCATGCGCTCCTCATCGAATATGCGCCGGGTGCCGGCATCGGCTGGCACCGCGACCGGCCCGTGTTCGGCGAGGTGGTCGGCATCTCCCTCCTCGCCCCGGCGCGTCTCCGCTTCCGCCGGAAGCAGGGCGACAAATGGGAGAGGCTTGCCGTTATGGCGGAGCCGCGCTCAGCCTACCATCTGACCGGCGCCGCCCGCAGCGAGTGGGAGCATAGCATCGCGCCGATGGAGGCGCTGCGCTATTCCATTACCTTCCGCACCCTCCGCTAGGCCGTTGCGCCCGCTTAACGAATTGGCGATAGTGCGAGGGCATGTAAGGCGGGAGAGGGGGCCGAGTCATGTTCAATAAGCCCAGGAAAGAGGCGCCCGCGGCGCCCGTAAAGGCTGCCAGGCGCGGCGGCAGCTTCTCCGTCATCGGCGCGGATGTTGTCATCAAAGGCGATCTCGTCACCGCCGAAAACCTGCAGGTGAACGGCCGCATCGAAGGCGACATTCAGTGCGGCGTGCTCCACCAGGGCGGCAGCGGCACCATTGTCGGCAATATCGTCGCCGAGGAAGCACGCCTTGCCGGCCTAGTCGACGGCACGGTCAGCGCCGGTCTCCTGATCCTCGAGCCGAGTGCCCGCGTGACCGGCGACGTCTCCTACGAGACGCTCAGTATAGAAAGCGGCGCCCGCGTGGAGGGCCGCTTCGCCCATCGCGATGCAGTCATGTCCGCAACCAGGGCAGGTCCCCGCGCCCAGGCATCGCACCTGGCAGAACTCTTCCCACCTGAAGAAACCGCCGAAGCGGCGGAATAGGCTTAGAAGCCAATCTCCCGGCGTAGAGGGTATAAAGCGGGCCGATAGCCGCGGCCTACTTTCACATACTCGCCCCCACGCAACCGAACCGCCACAAGGCCGCTTCGGGCATGTTCAAAGCCGGCGATCGCGCAGCGGGCGACGATGGCGGAGCGGTGGACGCGTATGTAGCCGTGGCTCGCGAGGAAGCTTTCGGCTTCGGCCATTGTGGCCCGCACCAGACGCGGCCGGCCGGCATGGATGGCTTCGACATAATTGCCGGCCGCGCGGCAAAGGTCCGCGCCAAGCAGCAACTCGAAGCGCGGATCTGCAAAATTCGGCGGCATATCGGTCGGCACCCGCCGCTGCAGCAGGCCGAGCGCGAGAATGGCGCCTCCGATTGGCAACTCCGCCCTTACCCTCTGGAAAAGATCGACGCCCGCGCTGGCCGACTCTGCTGGAAAGGCCAGCGCATCGAGCATGGCGGCAACAAACGCCGCCGTAAGGACGGTCGCGGCCGCAGCCGCAATACGATGCGCCCGGTTCTCCTCAGCAGCCTGACGTTGAAGCGCCAGCCAACAAAGCGTCCAGGGGGGAAGAGTCACGGCCAGCCATATTGCCGCCACGTCGAGATCCACGCCTTGGCGAAGCGCCTGGTAGAGAAGACAGTCGACCAAGCCCAACGCCGCAAGACACGCAATGGCGGCCGCGGCGATGAGCGGCCTAGGGTTCCTCAGCTGCTGCTCGATCTGATCCAGCGTCATGCCGCAATTCTATTTACGCGAGGCGGCATGGGCAACTCGGAGCCGGTCGTCAGGCGTGCAGGGCGCGTCTTTCGAGCGCGACCGCGGCCTCGTCGACGAGCTGGCGGATGATCTCGGCGGTGGGCTGCTCTTCCTTCACCATGCCGACCGATTGGCCAGCCATGACGGAGCCGCTTTCCACGTCGCCGTCGATCACCGCCCGGCGAAGTGCGCCGGCCCAATAATGTTCGATCTGAAGCTGGGCTTCGGCCATCTCGACTTTGCCCTCGTCGAGAAGCTTGGCGACCTCGATCTGCTTGGCTGAGAAATTCTCCATCTCCCGGTTCTTGAGGGCGCGGACGGGGATGACCGGCAGGCGCGGGTCGATCTGAACGCTGGGAATCGCATCGCGGGCCGAGGCGCGGATGAAGGCCTTCTTGAAATTGGGATGGGCAATGCATTCGTTTGCGCAGACGAAGCGGGTGCCGAGCTGAACGCCTGCAGCGCCCATTTCGAGGTAACCGGCGATGAGGCCGCCACGGCCGATGCCGCCGGCGACGAAGACGGGGAGGTCCGCCGCCACTTCCGGCAATATCTCCTGCGCCAGCACCGAGGTGGAAACGGGGCCGATATGGCCGCCCGCTTCCATGCCCTCGATCACCAGCGCGTCGACGCCTGAACGGATCAACTTCTTCGCGAGCGCAAGCGCGGGGGCGAAGCAGATGAGCTTTGCGCCGGTGCCCTTGATCCGCTCCAGCGCGCCCGGCGGCGGCAGTCCGCCGGCCAGCACGATGTGGCTGACGCCGTGGCGGCCGCAGACGTCGATCAGCTCGGACAGCTGCGGGTGCATGGTTATGAGGTTGACGCCGAACGGCCGCTCTGTCCGCTTCTTCGTCTCCGCGATTTCGGTGTCGAGCAGGTCAGGCGTCATCGCGCCGCAGGCGATCACGCCGAAGCCGCCGGCGTTGGAGATTGCGGAGACGAGGTTCCGCTCCGAAATCCAGCTCATTGCGCCGCCCATAATGGCGACTTCGCAGCCGAGGAAGTCTGTGCCGCGCTTCATCAGCCGGCGGAGGCGATCGTGGCCGACGCTTTCTTCAGATGCCGTGACGGCGGCTGCGACATTCACTTCACTGGTCATTCGGCATCCTCCGCATCGAGCCCGTAGGTGGTATGCAGCACCCGGACCGCGAGTTCCGTATATTCCTCAGGGATCAGGACTGAGACCTTGATCTCGGAGGTGGTGATGGCGAGGATGTTGATGTTCCTGTCGGCAAGCGCCTGAAACATCTGCGCGGCGATGCCGGCGTTGGAGCGCATGCCGACTCCGACCGCGCTCACCTTCACGACATTGGTGTCGGTCAGGATCTCCTCGAACCCGGCCTCCGCCCGCACCTTTTCCAGCGTATCGACGCTGTGCGCGAGCGAAGCCGTGGGGACGGTGAAGGTAAGGTCGCTCTTCTCGCCCGCCCGCGGCACCGACTGGACGATCATGTCGACGTTGATATTGGCCTCGGCGAGCGGCGCAAAGATGGCGGCGACTGCGCCCGGCTTGTCCGGCAGGCCGGTCAGAGTCACCCGCGCCTCGTTCTTGTCATAGGCGATGCCCGTGATGACGTTCCGTTCCATGTCCTTGTCCTCGATTACATCGTCGCCGACGATCAGGGTGCCCGGCCGATCCTCGAACGAGGAGAGCACCTGGAGCGGCATATTGTAGCGCATGGCGAGCCCTACCGAGCGGGTCTGGAGCACCTTTGCGCCGACGCTTGCGAGCTCCAGCATCTCTTCGTACGTGACCTGCTCGAGCTTCCGCGCCCGCGGCACGATGCGGGGGTCCGTAGTGTAGACGCCGTCCACGTCCGTGTAGATGTCGCAGCGGTCCGCCTTCATCGCCGCAGCAAGAGCGACGGCGGACGTATCGGAGCCGCCGCGCCCAAGCGTCGCCACATCCCCCTCGTCGGTGACGCCCTGGAAGCCTGGAATGACGGCAATACCGCCTTCGTTGAAAACCCGCTCCAGCACGGCGGCGTCAATGCCCTCAATCAGAGCCGCGGCATGGCCGCTGGTGCGGATAGGAAGCTGCCAGCCCATATAGGATTTGGCGTTGAGGCCCATGCCTTGAAGCGTGATGGCGAGGAGCCCGCTGGTCACCTGTTCACCGGATGCCACTACCACGTCATATTCGCGCGGGTCATAAAGCGAGGCGGCTTCGCGGCAGAGATGGATGAGGCGGTCGGTTTCGCCGGCCATTGCGGAAACGACGACCGCGACCTGATTGCCGCGCTCCGCCTCCCGCTTCACAAGCGCCGCGACATGGCGGATGCGCTCGATCCCCGCCATCGAAGTGCCGCCGAATTTCATTACGATGCGGGCCATGGAACTCGCTTATGGCATGAGGCGCTTGGGAATTAAGGCGCGGTCCTGATAGGGAGGCGGCATGATCAACGCAAGCGAGCCACTATCGACCATCGACCCCAAAGAGGCCGAGCATTTCGGGCGGATGGCGGCGGACTGGTGGGACCCGAAAGGCTCGTCCGCGATGCTTCACCGGCTCAATCCGGTGCGACTTTCCTACATCCGCGATCGGATCGACCAGCATTGGAGCTTCGACGAGACCAGCCGCACGCCGCTGACAGGTAAGCGCGCGGCTGACGTGGGCTGCGGCGCCGGCCTGCTTGCCGAGCCGTTGGCAAGGCTGGGCGCCGACGTGACCGGCATCGACGCGGCGCCGGAGAATATCGCCGCGGCGCGTCTCCACGCGGAGAGGCAGGGCCTGGCGATCGATTACCGGGTCGGCAGCGTCGACGTGCTGACTGCCCCCTACGACCTCATCACCTCGCTGGAGGTGGTTGAGCATGTCACCGACCCTCGCGCCTTTATCGGCGGGCTGGCGGATGCGCTGGCGCCCGACGGGCTCCTTGTCCTGTCGACGCCAAACCGCACCTCCATGTCGCGGCTGATGATGATCACGCTCGGCGAGGGTACCGGCCGCATCCCCAAGGGCACACACGATTGGGAGAAGTTCCTGACGCCGGAAGAGCTTCTCGCATTGCTCCGTGATGCGGGGCTAGAGGTGGTCGATTGCAGCGGCCTCGCCTTTACTCTTACCGGCGGCTTCAGCCTCTCCGACAATAAGTCGCTCGATTATTTCGTCACTGCGAGAAGGGCCGCTTAGAAGTCTACCTTATCGTAGTGCGTAGGCGGCGAGATCACCTCCATCCGCTCGGTTAGCAGCGGGCGGAAACTCGGCCTAGACTTCATCACCGCATACCAGTCGGCGGTCTGCTTGTGCCCCCGCCAATCGATGCCGCCGAGATAGTCGGCGACGGAGAGATGCGCAGCGGCGGTCAGGTCGGCAAGGCTGAGCGCCGGTCCGGCCAGCCAGCGCCGATGATCGAGCAGATAATCGATATAATCGAGATGGGCGTTGGCGGCGGTCATCGCCTCCCGCAACGCCTTGGTGTCCGGCGCGTCGCGGGTGACGAGGCGCTTCCGCATCCGCTCGTCCATCAGCGGCTTCACGACTTCGCGGTAGAGCCCTTCGTCGAACCAAGCCGTGAGGCGGCGTACCTCGGCACGGTTGGCGGCCGTGCCTGGGATCATCGGCGCCTTTTCCACTGTCTCTTCGAAATATTCGCAGATGGCGCCGCTATCGATCAGGACGATGCCCTTCGATTCCTCGACCAGCACCGGTGTCTGCCCGGCCGGATTGAGGTCCATGAACTCATCGCGGTTCGCCCAGGGCGATTCCCGCACCAGTTCGTGCGCGACGCCCTTCTCGCCAAGCGTCAGACGGACCTTACGCGAAAAGGGACAAAGCGGGAATTGATAGAGCTGCCACATAGGTGGGCAGCATTAGCGTGCAGGCGCGCCCCGTCCACCGGCGGAGCGGCGCTTATCCACGAATTTCTCGAATTTCAGCTTAGCGGCGGTCGTAGTCGCGGGATGGAACGCCGCGCACGGCATCTTCCATGCGCCGCTCGACGTCTTCCAGCGTCCGCTGAAGCACCGGCGCCATCACCGCCATCTGCTCCGTAAGAGCACCCAGCGCAACGGTGGCGGTCCGCATCTGATCCTGCATACGCTCGCGAATATAGGGATCGTCCTTGGCGGCACGGTCGCCGAGCGTTTCCTCGCGCTCGCGGCGGCTCAGCTTCCGGCCTTCGATCGCCTCGCGGAGCGGTCCCACCGGCACGTCGAGAATGGCGTCGGCCGCGCGTGCGGCGACTTCGCCCATCTGCTCGATCTCACGAGCATCTGGGACGTCGCGGGCGATCTCTTGATCGCGCGGGTTCGCTGGCACGACCGCTTCCGGCACGCGGTTCGCGTCCGCACTCTCGGGGATCTGCTGCTGGGCAGCGGCAGGCGCGGCAAGGGCTGCAAGCCCAGCGGCGGCCAAAATTAAGTGACGCATTACTCGCCTCCTCAACAAACTCGGGCAGCAGGAAAGAACGCGCCCGGAGCGACTCAGTTGCGGCACGACTGCGCCGCCGAGCCTGAGTCCTCGCTGAATATTAACAGCTTAGCGCAGGAACAGCCAGACGAGCGCCACCATGCCCGCGACGATCCGGTACCAAGCGAAAGGCGCGAAGCCGTAGCGGGTGACGATGCCGACAAACGCCTTCACCACCACGAGCGCGACGATGAAGGACACGAAGGCACCGAGCGCGATATTGCCGACAAGGTCGGAATTGATCTGATCGCCATGCTTGGCCAGCTGAAGGACGGTGGCGCCGGTCAGCGTGGGAACCGCGAGGAAGAAGCTGAATTCGGCGGCCGTCTTGCGGTCGACGCCGAGGCTCATCGCCCCCAATATGGTCGCGCCGGAGCGGCTGACGCCCGGGATCATTGCCAGGCACTGGACGAGGCCGACGCCGACCGACTGGCGGAAACTCACGCCCGCCACGCCGCCCGCTTCCTTCGGCTTAGCGTAGCGTTCGACGATAAGGATCGCGATGCCGCCGATGATGAGCGCCCAGGCGACCACGATCGCGTTTTCAAGCAAAGTTTCGATCGGATCGTTGAAGATGAGGCCGATTACCGCCGCCGGAAGAAAGGCGACGATGAGGTTGCGGGTAAACGCGATCGACGCCGTCTCACGCCGCCCGAGGCCGACTAGCACGTCCCTAAACGTGCGCCAGTAAAGGACGAGGATGGCGAGGATGGCGCCCGGCTGGATCGCGATGTTGAACAAGGCCCATTGCTCCGCCTTGAAGCCAAGCAGCTCGGTTGCGAGGATGAGGTGCCCGGTCGAGGATACGGGCAGATATTCGGTCAGCCCTTCGACGATGCCGAGCAGGATGACGAGAAGGGTTGTGCTCATTGACTAAGGGCTACTCGCGAGGAGAGGGTTCAGTAAGGCGATTTGGCGGCGAAGCGGCCGCCGCGGCGGTAGCTGGTGAGCCAGCCTTCGGAGACCGCTTTCAAGGGCGTCGGCGCAATGCCGAAGTCCCGTAAGCCACGCGCCTTGTCGGACACCACATTATCCTTCTGCAGCATCAGCCACTGGTCCCATGTGATCGGCGCGCCGGGCAGCCAGCCGGTGAAGCGGGCGAGCGGGCCGGCGGCCCTATCCGGAATGTCGATGAGCTGCCGATTATGTCCGGTCGTGCTGCAGATGAACGCGTTGAGCTCGCGCATCGTCATCACTTCCGGCCCGCCAAGCTCGTAAGTCTTGCCGCCATGGGTCTCCGGATCGAGTGCTGCGGCGGCGATGGCGCGGCCGGCGTCCACTGCATAGACGGGCTGAAACTTCGCGGCGCCGCGAATGACCGGCAGCGCAGGCAGGAGCCGGGTGAGGCCCGCGAAGCGGTTCACGAAATTGTCCTCTCGCCCGAAGACGACGGAGGGGCGCATGATGGTCGCGTTCGGGAAGGCGGCGCGAACCGCCTCCTCGCCTTCGCCCTTGCTGCGTCCATAGGCGCTGGGGCTCTCCGGGTCGGCGCCGATCGCCGAAACATGAACGAGCGAGGACGCGCCGGCCGCGGCCGCCGCGCGGGCGATCGTCTCGGCGCCGTCGACATGGACCTGCCAGAAATTGCCTTTCAGGATGCCCACAAGGTTCACGACGGCGAAGCTGCCCTTCACCGCATGGGCGACTTCCTCCTCATTCCGGATATCGACGCCGACGAACTGGGTCTGGCCGAGTGCACCCAGCGGCTTCAGGAAAAAGGCCTTGCGAGGATCGCGCTGCGCGATCCGGACGCGCGCGCCCGTCTTGTAAAGCGCCTGCGCAACATAGCGGCCAAGAAAGCCGCCGCCGCCGAACAAGGTGACCACTCGGTCCATTCGAAGTCCCTTGGGAAGTGGTGGGAAAGTCGCGCCCCCATTGCCCGCTCGCATCCGCGTTGACAAGCGATTGCGCTCACCCTAACTCGCGCGGCCTACCTTAAGTATCTGTGCCCAGATGGCGGAATTGGTAGACGCACCAGCTTCAGGTGCTGGCGCTCGCAAGGGCGTGGAGGTTCGAGTCCTCTTCTGGGCACCATTCCATCAGTCTGAGATCCTGCCCTTTGCCGTGCTAGATGGGCTAGGTACTTGGCTGAATGTCGCTGCTAGAAGCGTTCGATAATCGGCGGTTCTCCGTCGGAGACGAACGAGGCGCTGAACGCGCCATTGTTGGTCGAAGCCGAGCAATTAATCCGGCTGGGGCCGGCATATGGATTTGTGTACGTGCAGGTACCGCTCGCCGGCACGACATTTGGCTTGGTCCCGGCTCCATTCAACGTGAAGATCACGCGATCCAGTCGCACGGTCGCATGATTTCCCTTAGCCGGTGTGTCGGCACCGCTGAACGTCACCACGGCGACATCACCTGCCAAAAACGTAAAGCCAGTCCGACCGCCTTTGTACATGCTGTTGGTGACCCTGCTCTCGCAGCCGCTGCTAACGTCCCTGCCGCCCAAGATCAGACGTCCGCAGGTGCCGTTCATGACAGCCAGTCCGTCCAGCGCTTCCAGATTGGGGATCGGCCGCTGCATAGCCGCACCCGCATTCGGGGTGAGCGCTATTGCGCCCAGAATTCCCGCCCAGAACGGCGTCCGCTTGTCCGACATACTTCCTCCTCGTCGCGCTTGGGCGGGTCGAACTTACTGAGTGGCGTCTTCGCCCTCTTCCGCTGTGTCTTGGAAATAGGGCTCGACGTCCCCCGACAGCTTGATCGTCATCGGCTGGCCGAAGCGGTCGAGGCTCTTGCCGGCGGCGACGCGGATCCAGCCTTCGCTGACGCAATATTCCTCGACGTTCGTCTTTTCCTGTCCCTTGAAACGAATGCCGACGCCGCGGCGGAGCAGATCCGCGTCGAAATGGGGACTGCGGGGATTGAGCGAGAGGCGGTCGGGCGGCGTATCGGCCATTACTTCATCTTCCATTCTTCTGCGTTCGAGCGCGCTCCTTTAGCGCAGCTTCGCGATCTTGATACCGTCGATCTTCGCCCGATCCTGCACTGATTCCTCGCTGCGGGTCAGAGCCTTGGCGATGGCTTTGAGGCCCATGCCCTTGCCTGCAAGCGTCTTGAGCTTGGCGACCTCCTCGCTCTTCCAGGGCTGGCGGTGCCGGACGAAATGCTCCGCCATCAATCCTTCGCCACCGTGCCCTTGGTGGAGGGCTTGGCCGCAATGGTCTTCTTCACTTCCTTCTTCGGCTTCCGCGCTTCCTTGTTGCTGCGCACCTGTCCCTTGGCCATGCCGTCTCTCCTCTAGCCTTTCTTCGAAGCGATATAGGCGTCGACCTGCTGCTCCAGCACGTCGAGCGGCAAGGCGCCGTTGCCGAGCACCACTTCGTGAAAGTCACGAATGTCGAAGCGGGAGCCGAGTTCCTTCTGCGCGCGGCCCCTCAGTTCGAAAAGCTTCAACTGGCCGATCTTGTAGCTGGTCGCCTGACCGGGATTGGTGATGTAGCGCTCGACTTCCTTAACGATGTCGCGCTCGCTGAGGAGCGAGTTGTTGCGGAAGTAGTCGATTGCCTGTTCTCGGCTCCAGCGCTTGGCGTGAAGCCCGGTGTCGGTGACGAGCCGAACCGCCCGCCAGAGTTCCAGGGAAAGGTGGCCGAACTCCGAATAGGGATCCTGGTAGAAGCCCATTTCCCGTCCGAGCCGCTCGGCATAGAGCCCCCAGCCTTCGATATAGGCGCCGTAGAAGCCGAAGCGGCGGAACTTCGGCATCCCTTCCAGCTCCTGCTGGCGGGCGATCTGGAAATGGTGGCCGGGCGCACCTTCATGATAGGCGATGCCCTCGGCCTGAGGCTTCAGCACCTGGTTCATATCGGCGAGGTTGACGTAGTAGATGCCGGGCCGCGATCCGTCCGGCGTCGGCTGGTTGTAGAAGGCGACCGACGCGGTGTTCTCGCGCCACTTCTCGACCGCCCGCACCTCCAGCGGCGCTTTCGGCAGGCGGTGGAAATATTCCGGCGCCTTGGCCATCGCCTGCACTATGAAGGCTTCGGAATCCTTCAGATATTGCTGCCGTCCCGCTTCGGTGTTCGGATATTTGAACTGGGCGCCGTTCTTGATGTGGGCGAAGAATTGCTGGAGCGTGCCCTTGAAGCCGACCCGCTCCTTGATCTTCTCCATCTCGCCTTGGATGCGCGCGACTTCCTCGAGACCCAATTGGTGGATGCGGTCGGCGCTGAGGTCCGTCGTGGTAAAGAAGCGGAGCTGGTTGGCATAATATTCGCCGCCCTGCGGGAGCCGCCAGACGCCGTCATTACCGGTCGCCTTAGGTTCAAGCTGGTTCAGTGTGGCAATGAACGTGTCGTAGCCGCGCCGAAACGAGCGCGACAGCGCGGTCGATGCGTCGGCAACCAGCTTCGCCTTCACGTCGGCAGGCGCATCGAGCGCCGCCACCTTCTTCTTGATGTCCGCGAGAAGCGTGCTGTCGGGGCCGGTATCGAAGGGGGCGCCGGTGATCACCTTCCGCGCATCATCCCGCACGGGTCCGAAGACGAACTTCGGCGGCACGATGCCCTTTTCCGCCTGGTCGCGCAGGCCTTCGGAGATTTCCCCCATCACCCGTTCGACCTCGACGAGGCGGGCTATATAGGCTTCGGCATCGGCGACGCTGTCGACGCGGTGCTGGTTGATGAGGAAGACCGGAAGCTGGCCCGCCGGGCTGCCGTTCGCGGCGATCGGATAATTGTGGAAGCGCCAGGCGAATTGGCGCCGGCCGGTTTCGACATTGTTCTCGAACAGGCGATAGCTGAGCCGGCCCGCCGGGCTCAACCTCTCATAGTCGAACTCAGCCTTCAGCCGCGCAAGCTGTGCCTCCGACAGTGCCCGCTGCCGCTGCGCCTGCGCATCGGTATAGTCGTTGAGCTTGTCGTAATCGGTCTTGATGCCAAGCTGTGTCAGCCCTTGCGGGTTTTGCGCGAGCGCCTCGTCGAAAGCAGCATCCAGGAACGCCAGCAGTCGCCGATCCTCGTCCTCCGGCGTCAACGGCGGCGCGGTCGGAGGCGTAGCGGCGGCCGGACCGGGTGGCGCCACCTCCGCGGGAACGGTCGTGCAGGCGGTGGCGGCGAGGAGAAGCAGGGCAAGCGAACGCTTCACGGGCGGTCCTTCGGGTTGAGGGCTTATCAGCCCTGTTTAGCGGCTCCTTCCTCGGCGTCCACTGCCCGCGCCTTCTCGGCCATCCAGCATGGGTCCCAGCTCGGCTCCGGGCCGAAGCGGGCGACGAGGAAATCGACCAGCGCCCGCACCCGGGCGGTGGTCGCGCGGCCCGGCGGCATCACGGCGTGAAGGGCGATGCCGTCGTGGAGCGGATAGTCGCGGAGGATGACCTCGAGCTCGCCAGATTCAATGGCGGGGGCAACGATGAAGCTTGGCGCGACCAGGATGCCGAGGCCGGCCACCGCGGCGGCGCGGAGCATTTCGCCGCTGTCAGCGCGAAGGCGGATCTGTCCGCGCGCTGTTTCCCATCCCCGCGGCGTGCGGAATTTCAGCTGCTCGGCCATCGAGACGTTGGCGTAGACGAGATAATCGTGATCCTTGAGGTCGCGGGGATGCTGCGGCCGCCCGCGCTCCTCGATATAAGCCGGGCTTGCCACCGCCACAGCGCGGATGGGCGCGATCTTCCGCGCGACGAGCGACGAGTCCTGAAGCTGGCCGATGCGGACCGCGATGTCGAAACCGCCGCCGACCAGGTCGACCGTTTTGTCGTCGAAGGAAATGTCGAGCTCGACCTTCGGATGAAGCTTGGCGAAGTCGGCGAGCGCCGGCGCCAGATGCTGGATGCCGAGCGAGATGGGCGCGGTGATGCGGATCGGTCCCGCGACCTGAGTCACCGCTTCAGCGACTACCTCCTGCGCCGCCTCCAGTTCGGCGAGCACGTTTGAGGCGCGGGCGAAATAAGCGCGGCCCACCTCGGTCGGCTGGGCGCCCTGGGCGGTGCGGGTGAGGAGGCGCGCGCCTAATTGCTCCTCCAGCCGGGCGACGCGGCGGCTGACGATCGATTTGGAAATACCCATCCGCTCGCCGGCCCGCGCGAAGGCGCCGGTTTCCACCACCCGCACGAAGGCGAGCACGTCCATCAAGTCTACCGAAGAGCGTTCCATAATCTGCAACACCGAAATGCTTTAGTGATGTCTACACGCAACACGGACGAAGGTCCACATGGCTTCCAACAGTTACGCCAGTGGAGGAAAGTCATGGCCAATGTGCTCGTCATCAACAGCAGCCTGTCCGGCGCGCAGTCCGTTTCGAACAAGCTCACCCGCCAATTCGCCGATCAGCTGAAGGTGTCGGTGCCTTCCATCGAGGTGAAGGTCCGGGACATCGGATCGAACCCCATTCCGCACCTCGTGCCGGAAACGGTAGCGGGCATCCGCGCCGAAGCCATAACCGAGGCCGAGAAGGAGGCGCGGGCGCTTTCCGACAAACTTATCGCCGAACTGAAAGAGGCCGACCTCATCGTCATCGGCGCGCCAATGTACAATTTCGGCATCCCGTCGACGCTGAAGACTTGGTTCGACCATGTGCTCCGCGCCCGCGTCACTTTCCGCTACACGGAAGAGGGACCTGAGGGGCTGCTCGGTGACAAGAGGGCGGTCGTGATCGAAAGCCGCGCCGGCGTGTACAGCGAAGGCGCGGCCACGGCCATGGACAGCCAGGAGCCGCATCTTCGTACCCTGCTCGGCTTCATGGGGATCACCGATGTCAGCTTCATCCGCGTCGAGGGTCTGGCCTTCGGTCCGGAAGCGGCGGCCGCCGCCGTCGAGGGCGCGGCCCGGCAGCTTCGCGGCATCGCCGGGCACGAGCTCGCGCTCGCTGCCTGAAAGCCCCGAGCTTTCGCAATCGCCGGCCGCTCCTAAATAGGGGCGGCCGCTCAACAGGAGGAACAATCATGAAGCTCTATTTCACCCCCGGCGCCTGCTCGCAGGCCCCGCACATCGTCCTTCGCGAGGCGGGCCTCGCCTTCGAGCCGGTGATGGTGGACCTGAAGGCCAAGCGCACTGCGTCTGGCGATGATTATCGCGCGATCAATGCGAAGGGCGGCGTGCCGGCACTCGGCCTCGACACGGGCGAAGTGCTTACCGAAAATGCCGCCATCCTCCAGTATCTGGCGGATCAGGCCGGCGGAGACCTGGCGCTGCCCGAGAAGGGCATCGAACGCTACCGGCTGCTCGAATGGCTGAACTATCTGGCGACGGAAGTGCACAAGGGTTTCGGCCCGTTTTGGAACCCCGCGACGCCGGACAGCTACAAGGAAGCGACGCGCGCGCAATTGGCGGGCAAGTTCGATTATCTCGAACGCGCGATCGGCGACGGTCCGTATCTGCTGGGCGACCGCTTCTCGGTGCTCGACGCTTATGCCTTCACCCTTCTGAACTGGACCCGGATCCACGACATCGACATCGGCCGCTGGCCCGGCCTTGTCGCCTATCTGGAAAGGGTCGGCGCCCGGCCGGCGGTGCAGGAGACGCTCCGGGCCGAAGGCCTCATCTAGGAGACATTGAGATGATCGACATTCGACCTTTCAACACGCTCGGCCATGCCGATCACGGCTGGCTGAATGCACGTCATCATTTTTCCTTCGCCAATTACTACGATCCGGCCCGGATGGGCTGGGGTGCGATCCGCGTCTGGAACGACGACGAGATCGCCGCCCGGTCCGGCTTCCCGCCGCACCCGCACAGCGACATGGAGATCATCACCTATGTCCGCACCGGCGCGATCACCCATCAGGATTCGATGGGCAATCAAGGCCGCACCGGCGCGGGCGACGTGCAGGTGATGTCCGCCGGCACCGGCGTCCGTCATGCGGAATACAATCTTGAGGACGAGCAGACGACGCTCTTCCAGATCTGGGTCTTGACCGACAAGCCGGGCGCACAGCCAAGCTGGGGCGCGAAGCAGTTCCCGAAGGGTAACCGTGCCGGAAGCTTCGTCACCCTGGCGAGCGGGTTCGATCAGGATGCGGATGCGCTCAGGATCAACGCCGCGGCACGTGTGATGGGCGCCACTCTGGGCGCAGGCGAAACGGCCGAGCTTCAGCTGGATCCGTCACGCCACGTCTATCTCGTGCCGGTGAACGGCGCGGTCGAGGTGAACGGCGTCCGCGCCGAACCCCGCGACGGCGTCGCCATCACCGGCGAGGAGAAGGTGACGATCAAGGCCTTCGAGGAAACCGAGATTGTCCTCGTCGACGCGAAGTAGGGAAGGGCAGGCTGAAAGGCCTGCCCTTCTTTTTCACTGCCGCTGGATCGAGCCGCCGCCTTGGACCGTCTGCGTCACCGACGGATTGCCCCAGTAGCGGATGAGGCCGCCGCCGCGCACGGCAGCGGCGAGCGAACTCGCCGGCCGGACCATGAGACTGCCGCCGCCATTGACCGCTGCAGCTACGCTGGACGCCGGAAGCGCGCGGGCGTCGATCTGGCCGCCGCCATGGATCGCCGCCGCAAGCGCGCTTTGCCGCGGGAAGCCTTCCACCACATCGATGGAGCCGCCGCCCTTGATGGCGAGCCCGTCCACGTCCGGCGTCACGACCTCGATCTCAAGGTCGTAGCGCTGCGGGCACTGCTCGTTGCAGGCGCGGATCACGAGCTGGTCGGCGCCGCCATTTCCACCGCTCCTGACCACATCGAAGCTGGTATATTGCGTGCTGCCCTTGATCAGCGTCACCCGCTGCTGCGCGCCATGACGAACGCGCACCGTGCCGCCGCCGCGAAGCTCGATCTTCTCGAACTGCGGCACTGCCACATTCGTCTGGGCATTCAGCGGCAACGGCGCCGCAGTTATCGCGACGGCCGCAAGCAAGATCCTAGCCTCCATTGCACTCTCCTCTTGTTCCCTGCTACAAATGTAGCATCTTCATGAGGAAGAGCGCAAGTCGCTTCAAGCCCGTGGCGGCACGATCGTGTCGTTGCGGGGCGTAACCACCGTCTCAGCGCGGTCGACATAGACGATGCGCTCGCGCCGACCGACGAGGCCGAGCAGACCCAACAGGCCGAGCAGCCCGAGCAGGCCCCAATCATCGAAGCCTTCGTCCCGCTCCTCTTCGAGCGGCAGGAACTCGTTATAGCTGTTGGCATAGGGGTTCTCGACCGGCGGCGGCAGCACGTCGGTCGTGACCGCCGGCGGAACGGTGACCGGGGGAACCGTGACGGGTTCTGTGGTGGTCGTCGTCGTCGGAGGTTCGGGCGCGGGTGCGGGGTCAGTGTCCGGTTCCGGCGCCGGCGTTGTCACGGTCACATTAGCCGTCGTCTCGTTCTGCGCGAACGAAGCGGTCGGCAGGGTCGCGGCCAAAGCCGTCGCGGCAAACATGAATGCGGTGCGTTTCATCTGTCTCTCCCTCATCTGAAGCGGTGTCCGCCGCCCGTAGATTTCGCCTCTCTAACGGACGAGAAGGTCCGAAGGCAGCGTCGGCTCGGACAGGATGCGCTCCATAGCCTCCCAGCGCGCTTCCTCCGACGGTCCCTGCGCCTCGATATAATTGCGAACGGCGTCCTTCCCGAGCCCATAATTGATCACGTAGCTGCGATATTCTTCGGTGAACTTGATGAGCTGTTCGGCGCGGGCCTGGGAGACGAGCTGATATTTGCGGGTGAGCGCCACCGCCTGATCGCGGCTGATGCGACCTTCGAGGAGATCGCGGGCAATGGTAAAGCGCGCGCCCTGAAGCTCGCTGATCGCTTTGTCCAGCTCCAGGAACTTGGCCGCATCGGCGGTCGGAAGCCCCGCCAGCGGATAAAGTGCAGCCGCTTCGTAACGGAGCCGCTCCTCGCCCGGAAAAGCTAGGTCGATGCCGTAATTGGCCGAGCCTTCGGCGATGAAGCTCTGCGGCGAGTAAAGCGGATAGACACTGTACTCGACCCAGCCCCGTTCCTTCACCAGCCGTTGCTCCAGCAGCAGGTTGAAGACGTGGTGGCCAGGATAACCCTCATGGCAGCCGAGATCGACCGCGCGGCTGATCCGGATCGGAAGATCGGTGTTGATCTGGATGAGGCTGGTGAGATTGCCCTTGTACCAATTGTAGCCGGACCAACTCTTGCCGGTGACGAACTCCATCGTGAAATTCTCTTCCGGCGGGAGCGTAATGTGGCGGAGCGTACGGCGCTTGCACTCGCCGATCGCGGCGTCAAAGACCGGCTGCAGCCGCTCCTTCGGGATGGTGAAGCGGTTCTGGAAGGCATCGACCCGGTCCGCCAGCGCGCCGCTACCCGGCACCAGCCGCTCGATGCGGGCAAGCAAAGGATCGTAGGTGCTGAGCTCCTTCAGCTCCGGGCGATAGGCGAATAGGCCCTCCGCCTCGTCCACAAAGCTCAATTTCTCGCCGCGCCGCATTCGGAGCCGCGTCTCTGCGGCCTTCAGCTGCGCGAGCAGGAAGGCCCGGCGGCGCTGCTCCAGCGGCGAAAGCCCCTCGTTCGCCGCAGTGGTGCGCGCGCTGAGATTTGCGACCTCGGCTGTTAGCTCCTCGAGCGAACGCCGGTTAGCCTTGGCCGCTTCCTGCCATTCTGCCGGACCATAATAAGCATCGATATAGCCCGCCTCATGCTCGCCGATCTCCAGCTGCATGCGAACATAATCGCCGGCGATGCGGTCGAGGCTGTCGCGCGGCGGCGCGGCAACGCAGCCCATGAGAAGAGCAGAACCCAAGAGAGCCGCAAGCCACCTGATCATCGAACCTCCATCCTTTCCACGTCGCCGTCTGCGTCGATCTCGCCGTCCTGCTCCACCTGCTCGCGCTCGAACGTCTCACAGGGCTTGGCGAAGCGCAGGATCGTGTAGCCCACAAGTGCCGACGCAAGCGACCCCAGCAGAATGCCGAGCTTCGCCTCCTCGACGAGGAGCGGATCGCCGGGAAAGGCGAGCGCACCGATGAACAGGCTCATCGTGAAGCCGATGCCGCAGAGCATCGACACCGCGTAGATCTGCACCCAGCTCGCCCCGCGAAGCTTGGCGGCAATACCGAAGCGCACCGAAAGCCAGACCGCTCCAAAGATGCCCAGCTGCTTGCCGATGAAAAGGCCGGCCGCAATGCCTAGCGGGAGCGGCGCAAGGACCTGATCGGCGCCGATTTCCTGAAGCGGCACGCCAGCATTGGCGAGACCGAACAGCGGCACGATCAGGAAGGCAACCCATGGTGCAAGCAGATGCTCCAGCCGGTGGAGCGGCGACTCCTCGGCATCAGGCGCGCCTGGCGTTCTGACGATGGGGATGGTCGCAGCGGTGAGCACGCCGGCAATCGTTGCATGAACGCCGGAGAGAAGCACCGCATACCAGAGGCCGAGGCCCAGCAGCAGGAACAGGGTCAAGCTGCGGACGCCGCTCTTTCCCAATATGTACATAAGCGTGAAAAGGCCCGCCGCGATGCCGAGCGCGAGCGTGTTGATGGAGGCCGTGTAGGCGACCGCAATGATTGCGACCGCACCCATATCATCGACGATGGCGACTGTGGTGAGGAAGAGCTTCAGCGATGTCGGCGCACGT
>NZ_DASWTN010000007.1:0-135394 GCF_036402135.1 Allosphingosinicella sp.
TTCGCGCTGGGTGATTAAGGGTCAGCCGCGCCAGCGGCGCATGGCGTCGCGATAGGCGGCTTCGGCCTTGTCGCGGGCGCGGGCGAGGCCGGCGGTTTCGTCCGCCTGCGCCTTTTCGAGCGCGCGGCGTTCGCGGGCGAGCGCGGCTTCCCGCTGCGCGAGGTCGTTTAGCCCCTGTTTCTGACGGGCTTCTGCTTCGGTAAGGGCCGCTTCTGCTTCGTCGAGGGCGGCGCGGCTTGGCTTGGGCTTGGGTCTCGGCGGCGGCTTCGGCTTCGCCTTGGGCGGAGCAGGCGCCGCTTCGGCTTCTTCGGCGGCCTTGCGGCGCGGTGGCGGCGGCGTGTCGCCCAAGGCAGCGATCTGTTCGGCGGCTGTGCCGCGGAGGCGCTTGATGACCGTGCCGGGGCTGGCGAGCGGCTCGGCGGCCAGCGCAGGATCGGTGACGAGCTCCGCCTGGCCGCGGGCAAACACGTCCTTGTCCGTGCCCCAGGCCTCGATCGCCGCCTTCTGGCTCGGCGCCGCGACATAGGCGTCGTGAAAGCCGATCGGCGTCCGGAACACTTTCAATTTCTGATTGGCCGGCATCGCGGCGGCATAACGCGCAGGCGCCGCGGGCGGAAGCGTGCGTGAGGGTGGGAAAGAGCAGATGCGGATCTGGTCGATGACGACGATGCGGCGGCCGGTGCGGGCGCGGGCGGGCTGACGGCGATGTGGGAGGCATATCTTTCGCCTGAGCAGCTGAGCGTCTTCGCGGGGCTTCCGGACGAGGAGCAGATGCGGCTGCTTCGGGCGATGACACCGAAAGAGGTGCTGCGGTTCGACGCCAGCTTCGAACAATGGCGGCACGCGGGGCAGGCGCCGCCGCGGGCCGAGGGCTGGCGCACCTGGTTGATGCTGGCCGGGCGCGGCTACGGCAAGACGCGCGCTGGGGCGGAGTGGATCACTCGGCTCGCCAACCAGCGGCTCCGGCCGGTGCGGATCGCGCTGGTCGGCGCGAACCCCGAAGAGGTGCGGAAGGTGATGATCGAGGGCGAGAGCGGCCTTCTTGCCGTCGGCGACAATTATGGCTGCCGCCCGCGCTGGGAGCCGGGGCTGGGCCGGCTTCGCTGGCGGGGCGGAAGCGAGGCGTGCATCTATTCGGGCGCCGACCCCGACAGCCTGCGCGGGCCGCAGCATCATTATGCCTGGTGCGACGAGATCGCGAAATGGCAGCGGCCGGAGGAGGCATGGACGAACCTTCAGCTGACGCTGAGGCTCGGCGAGCGGCCGCGGGCGCTCGTCACGACGACGCCGCGGCCGATCCCGCTGCTGAAGGCTATCGAGGCGGACACGGCGCTCTGCGTCACCACGCGCGGGCGGACGGCGGACAATGCGCACCTCCCCGAAAGCTTCGTCGAGGCGATGGTCGCGACCTATGGTGGAACGCGGCTGGGGCGGCAGGAGCTTGACGGCGAGACGCTGGAGGATGCGGACGGGGCGCTGTGGAGCCGGAAGCTGATCGAGCGATCGCGTCAAAGTGGTACTTTGGCGCGGGATTACGTGCGCATCGTGATCGGCGTGGATCCGCCGGCGTCGGCGCATGGCGATGCGTGCGGGATCGTGGCGGTCGGGCTTGGGCGCGACGGCATCGGCTATGTGATCGGTGATCATACGGTCGCTGGCCGGACGCCGGAAGGCTGGGCGACCGCGGTGGCGGACGCCTATGCGCTGCATGATGCCGACCGGGTGGTCGCTGAGAAGAATAATGGCGGCGAGATGGTGGAAAGCGTGCTCCGCGCCGCCGATGCCGGGCTGCCGGTGCGGCTCGTCCACGCATCGCGGGGCAAGGCAGCGCGGGCGGAGCCGGTCGCGGCGCTGTTCGAGAAGGGCAAGGCGCGGTTCGCCGGGCGCTTCCCGGAGCTCGAGGACGAGCTTGCCGGGATGACGGCGGGCGGCGGCTATGACGGGCCGGGCCGGTCGCCGGACCGGGCGGACGCGATGGTCTGGGCGCTGACGGAGCTGATGCTGAAGAAGGAGCGGGTGTTCAGGATTACGATGCTCTAAGTCGCCTCGATAGCCAATGCGGAGTGGCGGAGGGCGGAGGCCGGCTCTATGGCGCGCCCATGGACACGTTTCTCCAGTTCAAGACATGGATCGAGCAATATAGCGGGCTGGAGCGGGATGCGCTTCATATCCATGGTGCGCTCTTTCTCTACATTCTGGCGATGGTGTTGTTTCGGCAGAGCCGGCGGAGCCGTTTTCCATGGCTGTTCGTGCTGGGCCTGGAGCTGATGAATGAGGCGGCCGACCTTTACCAGCAGGCGAGCACGGGGGAGCCGCCGCGGTGGGGCGCGAGCCTCAAGGACCTTTGGAACACGATGCTGTGGCCAACCGTGCTGCTGCTGATCGGGCGTTACACGAACCTATTCCAGCACCGCACGAGGGACGCACATCGGGCGAAAGTTGATGAACCGGATAGGTGAAAAGTGCTTGACAGCGTGACGCTGTTATGGCACAAGATAGTCATGCTCCAGAAGTGTGAGTCGCTTCGGACGATCAGGCGGTAGCGCCGCCTTCTCTTACAGGATGAGCAGATGAAATGGTTTGGCCGCAAGGCCGCGCGGGCTTCCGTGCGGCCTTTTCTGTTGCGCGGGTTCGGGGCGGGAGCGGGCGAATGGCCGCGGTCCTACGAGGCGCAGGTGCGGGAGGCCTATCTGCAGAACCCGGTTGCGCAGCGGGCGGTGCGGCTGGTGGCGGAAGGGTGCGGAGGTGCCGTGATCTATTCGAGCGGCGTTGACACCCCTCCACCGCGCGGTGCGCGGTCGCCCTCCCCCGCTGGGGGAGGATTGGAGTGGTTGGTTCCGGCGGCGCTGATTGAGACGGTGGCGGCGCAATTGCTGCTTCATGGCAACGCCTTCGTGCAGATCCTCTGCGATGCGGAAGGCGAGCCGGCGGAGCTGTTCCCGCTTCGCCCGGAGCGGGTGAAGGTGGAGGCGGATGCCGGCGGATGGCCGGCCACTTATCTCTACAAAGCTGGCGAGACGCGGACGCGGATTGCAGCTCGGGACGGGCTTGGGCGGCCGGGCCTCATCCACCTCAAAGCCATGCACCCGCTGGACGATCATTATGGGCTCGGCTGCCTCGGCGCGGCGGCCGGCGCGGTCGCGATCCACAATGAAGCGACGCGGTGGAACAAGGCCTTGCTCGACAATGCGGCGCGGCCCTCCGGAGCCCTGCTGTACGACGCCAGCGATGGCGCGGTGATGAGCGGGGAGCAGTTCGACCGCGTGCGGGCGGAGCTCGAAACCTACTTCCAGGGATCGGCCAATGCCGGGCGGCCGATGCTGCTGGAAGGCGGGATGAAATGGCAGGCGATGAGCATGACGCCCGCCGACATGAATTTCGTGGAGCTGAAGGCCGCCGCGGCGCGGGAGATCGCATTGGCGTTCGGCGTGCCGCCGATGCTGCTCGGCCTTCCGGGCGATAGCACCTACGCCAATTACCGGGAGGCGAACCGCGCTTTGTGGCGGCTCACCATCCTGCCGATGATGGCGCGGATTTTGGGCGGATTGTCGGCGGGGCTTGGCGCCTGGTGGCCGGGGCTGAAGCTGGAAGTGGACGTGGACCGGGTGTCGGCGCTGGCCGAGGAGCGGGAGAAGCTCTGGCGGCAGGTGAGCGGAGCGGATTTCCTCAGCGCAGACGAGAAGCGCGAGATGCTTGGATTTGAGAGGCGGCAATGACGGACATGGCGATGCTGGCGGCGTTGATGCGGCAGGCGGAAGGGCAGGGGGTGGAGCTGGTGACGCTCCGGGCGCTGGTCGAAGAGGCGAGTCAGGCCGGGGCGGAGCGGGCGCTTGGCGCACTCGGGCTCAACGAACCCGGCGCGCGGCGGGACATGGACGAGCTTCGCGAGCTTTTGCAGGCGTGGCGCGATGCCAAGAAATCGGCGTGGAAGGCGGTGGTCGGCTGGGCGGTGCGGGTTGGCCTTGCGGCGGTGGTTGTCGGCATGGCCGTGAAGCTGGGTTTGACGGAGATGATCGCGTGAGGTTCGCGGGCTATGCCGCCATCTTTGGGCATCCGGATCGCGGCGGCGATGTGGTGAAGGCGGGGGCGTTTGCGCGGGCATTGAAGTGTGGGGCGGGTGCGGTGCCTTTGCTGTGGCAGCATGAGCCGGGGCGGCCAATCGGGCGGATCGAATATTTGAAGGAGGATAAGCGCGGCCTGCGGGTGATCGCGCGACTGTCGGAGGGGAAGAGCGGGCGCGAGGCGGCGGCTTTACTGAAGGAGGGCGCGGTGGGCGGCCTCAGCTTCGGCTATCGCGTGCGGGAAGCGCGCGGGGAGCAGCCGCGTGAGCTGACTGATCTGGAACTGGTGGAGGTGAGTTTGGTGACGTTTCCGATGCAGCCCAAGGCACGGGTGCATGCGGTGGAGTAATTGGTCTAAGTGCTATTGCTTGTCCTCCGGCATCAGGTCGCTCCGGATCCATTCGTAGCGGTCGAGAAGCACACGAACCAGTCCATCCATCTCCGCGTGATACAAGTGCGCGTGAGGCGTCGGAATATCTGGAGTGCCCATGTGAAAGCCGAGGCCGCGAAGTACCTGGGTGAATGAGTCCAGAGGGCCATAAGCGTACAGCAAGTTGTGGCGATCCCACACGAGGGTGGCGCGGTCGTCAGGGGAAAATATCCAGATGTCGTGGCGGGCATCGCTACGGAGGAGAGGGGCGAAGTCTGCAAAGAAGGCGTGGAGTTCGCTATTCGTCAGCGGCGGGCTTTGATAACGGCCCGCAGGCGCGCCTTCGCGCGGCGTGTGGAGAAGGTAGAGCAGATAAAAGGGCTGAGACATGCACTGTGCAAGCGATAGCATGACAGCTGGATCGCCGCCGGGGATGCCACAAACTAGTCGGTCGTAGGAGCCTGTTTGCTGCCGCTCGAAGAGGGGCGGGTGCGAATGGCAAACCCATTTGCCGCCAGAGAAATGTTCAAGTTTGTGCATGGCGCTCCATACATCCGGGGGCCTTAACAAAGGTGAACTAGTTAGCCGGCATTGAGGCAGGTGCGTGCGCTCGACTGACAAGATGAAGAACGCGGGTTAAGGGAGCGACGTGGGTCGGATCAGAACGTTTGCTATCGGCATTCTCCTCCATCTGGCGGCGTTCGCTTTCGTGTGCGGCGTGGCTGGTGCCATATTGTCGCTCGCGATGGGAGCGAGCTGGTATCTAGCCATTCCGTTCTTCATCGGGCTTTTTGCTTTCGGCGCGGTGTTTGCCGTTCCGCTGTATCTGGTCGCGGCAACCGGCCAGGAAGTGAAATGGTGGTTGGCGACCGCCGTCGGGTTTGTCGCTGGGGCGACGGGCCCGGCGATCGGAGGCGCCCTGCTTGGCGTCGGCGGGCTAGGCCTGCTTGGCGCACTTTGCGGGACGTTGTTCTGGCTGCTCGTCGCGCCATTCACGTACCGCCATGTCCTGGTCGATGCGGGTCCGCCCGCCATTCGGCCTGCGCTATTTGCATTGCTGGTGCTTGCTGTGCCGCTGATCGCGATCACCGCGAGAATATATTTCGAGCCGCGGGAGGAATATCTACCATGCGAAGGAGTACGGCCGGGCGATCCTGATGATGCGGGGCGGCCGGTCTTTCATCTGGAGATCGATATCCCGGAGGCGGAGTGGCCGACCTTCGAAACGATCATGCACGGCTTTGCGGCAGAATATAGATGGGCTTACCGGGCAGACTCCGATGAGAAGCCCAGCAAGATGCTGCAAGTGTCGACTTGCAATGAGGCGAGGCTCCATTTCCTGGCGACTTCACAGGACAAGATGGAATTGGCCGTTTACCCACATGGCAGCGGCGACCAATGGCACGTGCCGTTTGCCGATCTTTATGGACGTATCAAGCGGCGCTGGCCGGACGCGCGGCTGATCGGGCGGGACGGTGAGCCGATGGCGGTGCCGGAGTGGCTGGGGCAGGACGCGCGGGAGGAATCGGAAGGTCTCCGCAAATGAAACGGCGGACCATCGGCAACATCTTGGCGATCGCGGTGCATGCGGCGGCGTTGGTGATTGCCAGCGGTGTAGGTGCGTTGCTGCTGTTTGCGCTGGATACCGTGATCGATCTGTTCGGGGTGTTCTGTGTGATCTTCGTGATCGGCACCGTACTCGGGATGCCTGTTTACCTCGCCATTGCAGCGAGGAGGCGCCTGCGGGCGCTGCATCCATTTCTTACAGGCTTTCTGATTGGAGGCATCCTTCCTCTACTGCTGTTACCCGCGGAGCAATGGGAAGGGATAATCGACGCTCCAAAGGCATTGATCGTGGTCGGCTTCGGCGGCCTGGGAGGGCTCTGCGCGCTCGTTTTCTGGTGGATCGCAAGACCTTTCATCGCTCCGCCGGGTGGGGAGTTCGACAGGCATCGAGCGGTCGACACATGGCGTCAGCAGTGGGCGGCGGCAGCGATGATTAGTGCCCCGATCATGGCCGCTTCGCTGTGGACGATCGAGCGGATGAAAGAGCGTCCCACGTACGGGCTGTGCGAGTTTCCAGAGGTAGGTGCCAATTACCCATTTTACGTCGAGCTGCAAATCGGACCCGAAGAATGGGAAGCGCTCAGCTTCCTGATGAAGGAGTTCGCGGAGCAACGAGGCTGGAGGTATCGATCGAAAATCGAAACCGAGCCGCGCATGCTCGACATCGAGATATGCCATAGGAGCGGGGTGGCGATCCCCGTCACTGACGATTTTCAGCAGTCCGTCCAAATTCCCATTCACATCGTGCGGGAAGAGGCAGATTGGCAGCCGGCCTTTACCGACCTTCATCGCCGGATCGAACGGCGGTGGCCGGGGAAAACCAGCTTTCACAGGCCTGATGGCGAGAAGATGTCGCGGCTTCCCGGACGGGAGGCGAGGACGCAGTAAGGTTGCGATCGTCGGCTTCCGGAGAAGAAGAAACGAGGGCCCTCGCTCCATTGGAGCGGGGGCTTTTTTCATGAGCAAGGAGAAGAGCATGTTTGAGGTGAAGGCGGATCCGCTGGAGGCGTCGTTTGAGGCGCTGGAGCGGGAGAGTGAGGATGTGGACGCGCTGCGCGGCGAGGTGGCGGCGTTGAAGGCGCGGATGGATGCGACGGCTGTAGCCGGCGCTCGGCCGGCGCTTAGCGGGGCTAAGGGTGAGAGTTCGCCCTTCGTGGAGAATTATCTGCGGAAAGGCCTCGAGGCGGGGCTGGAGGTGAAGGCGCTTGCCGGCACGTCCGATGCCGCGGGCGGCTATGCGGTGCCGGAGGAGATTGATGAGCAGATCGACAAGGTGCTTGCAAGCATCTCGCCCATTCGCGCCATCGCCAATGTGGTGAAGGTCGGAAGCGCCGGGTACCGGAAGCTTGTGACCCGGAGCGGCACGCCTTCCGGCTGGGTTTCGGAAGATGCGGTGCGGCCGGAGACGGCAACGCCGGACTTCGTCGAGATCGCTCCGCCGTTCGGCGAGCTGTACGCCAATCCGGCGGCAAGCCAGTCGATGCTCGACGATGCGGCGTTCGACGTCGAAGCTTGGCTCGCGCAGGAGATCGCGACGGAGTTCGCGCGGGCGGAAGGCGCGGCGTTCGTCAGCGGCAGCGGGGTCAACCGGCCGAAGGGCTTCCTTGCCGCGCCGACGTCAGCACAGGGCGATGCTTCGCGGCCGTTCGGAACGCTGCAGTTCGTGACCAGCGGCGCCGCGGGCGCCTTCGCGGCGACGAACCCGCAGGACAAGCTGATCGACCTCGTCCAGGCGCTTCGCCCGCCTTACCGGCAGGGCGCGGTGTTCGTGATGAATTCATCGACTGCGGCGCGCATCCGGAAGCTGAAGACGGCGGACGGCGCGTTCCTGTGGCAGCCTTCGCTGTCGGCGGGGCAGCCGGACACCTTGCTCGGCTATCCGGTGGTTGAGGCCGAGGATATGCCGGACATTGCGGCGGACAGCCTTTCGATCGCCTTCGGCAACTTCAAGGCAGGCTACCTGATTGCCGAGCGGACGGAGACGCAGATCCTTCGCGATCCGTATAGCCGGAAGCCGTTCGTCCACTTCTATGCGACGAAGCGGATCGGCGGGCAGGTGGTGAATTCGGAAGCCATCAAGCTGATGAAGTTTGCAGTTTAGGTCGAAGTGCTACTTCGACCTAGGTGAGGCTCCCCTTTCGGGAGCCTTTTTTGTGCGCCGTCTCGGTCCCCCTGCCGAGGCGGCGCAACTCATTTGGAGAGGCGAAATGGCGGATCAGTTTTCCGGGACGCTGGACAGCGTGTCGAGCCCGGCGACGCGGGCGGTGGCGGTGGCGCCGCATGATGCGAATGCGCTCGTCGATATTCCGAAGGCCTTGTTCGTGGGAACGGGCGGCAATCTGATGCTGCGCGGCTCGGGCGGCGGGGCGGACGTTTTGTTCCGGAACGTGCCGGACGGGTGCGTGCTGCCGTTCCGAGCTCAATTCGTGCGGGCGACGGGCACTACCGCCACGGATATCGTGGCGCTTTACTGATGATCGACCTTGCGCTTCGGCAGCGGGGGAGCTTCAGCCCGCGGGCCTTGTTCAGGAGCGGCGCGGCCGGCGTTTGGTTCGATCCGTCCGACCTCGGCTCCATGAGCCAGAATAGCGACGGGACCGGCGCGGCGGCGGTGGACGGGCCGGTCGGGCGTATCCTCGACAAGTCCGGGCGCGGCAATCATGCGGTGCAGCCGCTGGCGGCGGCGCGGCCGATGCTTCGGCGGGAGAATGGGCTCCACTTCTTGGAATTCGCGGCCGACGACAGCCTTCGCGCCGCCTTTGCCGTCGCGCAGCCGTGGGAGCGGGTGTCGGCCATCCGGCAGATCAGCTGGACCCTGTTCGCGCGCATCTATGGCGGGGCGAATACGCTGGCGGGGCAGCTTGTGCAGGCGGGGACGGCGCCGACCATCGAAATGCGGTCGGGGGCGAACATCGCCAATCCGGGGCTCGTAATCGGGGTGAACGGCATCGTGACCGAGCGGCATAACGGCGCGGCAAGCCGCATCGCGGTCAACGCCGGTGTGCCCGTGACGGGCGACGGCGGCAATGTCGCGGCGGACGGGATCACGATCGGCGCGCGTGAGGGCGTGGCGGGCTCAAACTCCAACATCAGGCTCTATGGGCTCGTCATGATCGGGCGCGAGCTGAGCGTGGCGGAAGGCCGGATGCTGCGCGGCTTCATGGCGGCGCGGGCCGGGATCCAGTTCTAAGCGAGGGAGGCCCTTGTGACGAAAGAGAGAAAGGCGCTCCGATGCTGAGCGCCGCGCCCATCCTGTTGCCCGCGGTGGCGGCGGAAGAGCTGAAAGCCTATCTGCGGATCGTCGGTGCGGACGAAGATGCGCTGGCGGCTCGGCTGATGCGGAGCGCGGCCGAGCTGTGTGAGCGTTTTACCGGTCAGGCATTGGTGGCGCGGAGCTTCGTTGAGACGGTGCAGGCGAGCAGCGCCTGGACGCGGCTTGCGGGGACGCCGCTGAGGGCGATTACGGCAGTGGAGGCGCTTGGGGCGGAGGCTACGGTGCTGCCGTCGGCGGCCTATGCGGTGGATATCGATGCGAATGGCGATGGCTGGGTCCGGCTGACCGCGCCGGTCGACGCGCCGCGGCTGCGGGTGACGTTCGAGGCGGGCATGGGCGCGGAGTGGAATGCGCTTCCCGAGCCGCTTCGGCAGGGCGCGGTGCGGCTTGCGGCGCACTTCTATGCCGAGCGGGACGAGGCGGAGGGGGCAGGGCCGCCCGCGGCGGTGACGGCTTTGTGGCGGCCCTATCGGAGGATGAGGCTCAGATGATGTTCGAACGGCTGGTGGACCGGGTGGAGGCGCGGGCGGAGCAGTACGCGCGGGAGCGTGCGGTGGCGCTTGCAGAGGAGGCTGGGGCGAAACTGCCGGAGGGCGTGGCGGCGGAGGCGGCTCCCGAGGGGGTGCGGCTGATCGGGCGGAGCCTTAGGCGGCGCTTCGTGCTTGAGCCGGCGCTGCGCTGGATGCGGCTGTTATGAGCGCGGGCGAAAAGCTGCAGGCGGCAGCGATCGCGGCGCTGAAGGCGATGGGCAGGTTCGGCGTTTATGAGGGGCCGCCGGTGCAGGCGGTGATGCCGCATGCGATCGTCGAGGCTGGGCCGGAAAGCGACTGGAGCCACAAGAGCGGCGCGGGGCGCGAGGTGCGGCTGGCGGTGACGCTGAAGGATGTGGGGGAGCGGCCGGTGCGGCTGCGGGCGCTGATGGACGAGGCGGAGGCGGCGCTGGAGGGGTTGGCCCCCGATGGGTGGCAGCTCGTCACCATGCGGATGATGCGGAGCGGCATGGCGCGGGACGCGAAGGGGGTCTGGACGGGCGCGAGCGATTATCGCGCCCGGATGCTGAAACTGGAATAGCGGCCGCTTATTGCGGCGCGGCCGCCTCGAAATAGGTTTCCGTCACGTTGACGAGATAATCCTCGGCTTGAAGCTTGGCGCCTTCCTCGGCGGCGGCGCGCTTCGAGCCGGTCTTCACGTCATAATCGACGAGCGATTTCCTGAATGCCGCTTCCTCAGTGGCGCAGGCGGTTTTGAGGGCGGCGGTGAAGGCCTCCTTCTCCATCTTTTCGGAGCGTTTCTCCTTCGCGATCTTGCTGAGGCAGGAGGAATAATCGCGGCGGGGAGCGGCCGGCGGACCCTGCAGGGCGGCGGCGGCCAGTGTCGTAGCAAGCGCAAGCGAAATCATCGTTCGATCTCCATGCAAATAAGCTTGAACTTAGAAGAGGATGACTCATGCCAGCGGAAAAGGGAAGCGCATTCCTATTGAAGGTCGGAAACGGCGGATCGCCGCCCGTTTTTGCGACCATCGCGGGGATGCGGACGACGCAGATGTCGGTGAATGGCGAAGCGGTGAACGTGACCAGCAAGGACTCGGGCGGTTGGCGAGAGCTGCTGTCTGGGGCGGGGGTGCGGTCCGTATCGCTGGCGGCGAGCGGGATCTTCACGGGATCGGCGGCCGAGGGGCGGGTGAAGACCAATGCGCTCGGCGGCGTCATCGATGATTATGAGCTGAGCTTCGAAAGCGGAGAGCGGATGCGGGGGCGCTTCCTGGTGACGCGGCTGGATTATGCCGGCGACTATAACGGGGAGCGGAATTACACGATGAGCCTGGAAAGCTCCGGGCCGGTGGTGACGGTATGAGCGCGAATGCAGTGCGGGGTGAGGCAGCCATCGTGGTGGCGGGAGAGGCTCTAGTCCTTCGGCCTTCGTTCGAAGCGCTGGTGGCCGCTGAGGAGGAGCTTGGACCTTTGTTCGCTTTGGTTGAGCGGGCGGCGGAAGGCGGGCTTCGCGTAGGCGAGATGGCGGCTTTGTTCTGGCACTGTGTCAGGGAGCGGCCGGACTGGTGCACGCGGGAGAAGGTCGGGGCGGCGATTGCGGAGGCCGGGCTTGCGAAGGTGACGCCGGCGCTGAAGCTGCTGCTCGTGCAGATATTGCAGGGGCGTGTTTAGCGACGCGGCGGCGCGGCTGGCGGGACTTGCTGGCGCGCTGCTTGGGTGGCGGCCGGAGGAGTTCTGGAAGGCGACGCCCGCGGAATTGGCGGCGGTGCTTGGGGCGATGATCCCGGAAGAGGTTGCGGCGACGGCGGACGATCTGGCGCGGCTGAGAGAGATGTTTCCCGATGGATGAAGAGATCGAACGGCTGCTGGTGAGCGTGCGGGCGGACACATCCGCCTTTGCGCGGGACGTGGCGGAGATGCGGAGCGCACTGGACGGCCCGCTGGCGGCGGGGGTGGACCGGGCCGGCCGGGCGCTCGAGAATGCGCTGGTTCGGGCGGTGCGGACCGGCAAGCTTGGCTTCGAGGATCTGAAGCGGGTGGCGCTTTCGGCCATGGCCGAGATCGCCGCGGCGGCGGTGCGTAACGGGATCGGCGCGGTGCTTGGCGGCGGAGGCGGGAAGAGCCTGTTCGGCAGTGCGGGCGCCGTGCTCGCGGGGCTGCTCGGGGCGCCGGGACGTGCGACCGGTGGGCCGGTGTCGCCGGGGCGGCCTTACCTCGTCGGCGAACGCGGACCGGAGCTGTTCGTGCCGACGTCGAGCGGGCGAGTTGAAGCTGGCAGCGGGGGCGCGCGCGACGTGCGGCTCAGCATCACCATCAACGCCCCGCAAGGCGCGGAGCCGCGTGCGCTGGCCCAGTCGAGCCGCCAAGTGGCGAGCGCGGTTAAGCGCGCACTTATGCGGGTGGAGGATTGATATGGCGCACTGGCTGGCTTCGCCGGGCAGCGCGAAGCGGTTTGGCTTTGTGAAGCGCTTTGACGCGCGGTTCTGGACGGTTAATTTTCCGCGGCCGATGATGGCTTCGGTGGTGACGACCGAGCCGAATGCGCTTCGGGTCGATGCGGTCTTCTACAAGGCGGACGATCTGGCGGGGCTGATCTGGGAGGCGGAGGACCGGCACGATCATGTGCTGGCGGCTTACGAGACTGCCCGTGACTTTCGGAAATGCGTGCTGAAGTTCCGCTGGCGTAGCGGGGGTGTGCGGGCCCTGGATGCGGTGGACGGGCCGACGCTGACCATCGAGGGGCGGGACGAGAGCGGGCAGGCGCGAAGCTGGTATGTGCGGCTTTGGAATTATGCATCGGGTGCGCCGGAAGATGCGGCGTTGACGCTGGATTTTTCCAGCCTGCGCGGCGGCTGGGACCAGGACGATCCTGTCTTTGCGGGCGATGTGGACCGGATGTTCATCTCGCTGGTGCCGCCGGGCTTCACGCGAGAAGATGCGCCTCTAGGGGCGCCGCGGGAGGGGTGGGCGGAGCTCAGCCAGATCAGCTGCGACGGATCGGGATCGGTGCTGTCGATCGGCGAGACTTTGGTGCCGGAGCACAGGCTCCGGCTCGCGACTGGGTACGACGATCTTTATCATGTGACTCCGGAGCGGATGCTGCGGAACTGCATCGCGCTCGGCTATCGCGGGCTGATCAACCACTATGTGGGCATGAGCCATTATTTCCAGCTCGAGGCGAATAGCGGCGGTTTCTATGTGAGCCTTGCCGGAGGCACTCTGAACGCGCCGTGCGCGGCCTGGCACCGGGATTTCTGCGCGCGGGCGAAGGCGCTTGGCTACGAGGTGATCCTGTCGCTGAGCTACGAATTGTTCGACCAGCATTGCTGGGGCGACTGGAAGCAGAGGGCGGAGGATGGGAGCCCGGCGCTGACCGGCTGGGACCCGCCGTCGGCGCTGCTGTCGCCGGCGCATGACGGGGCGATGGGATATTTGCAGGCGGTGGGACGGGCCTTTGCGGCCATTGCGCGGGATGCGGGGCTGACGGTCAGGTTCCAGGTCGGAGAACCTTGGTGGTGGGTGCGGGCGGATGGCCGCATCTGCCTATACGATGATGCGGCGAAGGCGGCTTTCTCGCCCGTTTCGATCGGTGATGTTCGGGGCACGCTCAGCGCGGCGCAGAAGGCAACGCTGGATGCGGCGGGGGCGGTGCTGGCGGCATCGACCTCGGCCTTGTGCGCGGCGGTGAAGGCGCAGGCGCCCGGAGCCGAGACCTTGCTTCTGGTTTATTTGCCGACCGTCCTCGACGGTGCAGAGGCGCGGCGGGCCAACGTGCCGGTCGGGTGGGCAACGCCTGCCTTCGACGTGCTGCAGCTCGAAGATTATGACTGGGTGACCGCCCGCAATGCAGGGGCGAGCGCGCGCGGCGTTGCGGAGGCGGCGGCCCGGCTCGGCTACGCGCGGCAGGATCAGCACTATTTCGGAGGCTTCGTGCTGCGGCCGGAGGACCGGGGGCAGTGGCATGCGATCGCCGCGGCGGCGGAGCGGTCAGAGGCGGCGGAGGTGTTCGTCTGGGCTCTGCCGCAGGTGATCCGCGACGGCTTCACATGGTTTGAAATTGGAGAGGATGACGTGGAGGCTTTCGACGATGTGCGCTTTCCGATCGGGATCGGGCGGGAGGCGAGCGTGGAGCCCGCTTTCTCGACATCGGTGGTGACGACGGCGAACGGTTTCGAGCACCGGAACAGCGACTGGGCGGATGCGCAGCTACGCTTCGATGCTGGGCCAGGGGTAAGAAGCGAGGCGGAGCTGAGGACGTTGACCGAGTTCTTCAGGGCCAGGCGCGGTGCAGCGATCGGCTTCCGCTTCGAGGACCCGTTCGACAATGCGGCTGAGAACGTGCTGCTCGGCGAAGGCGACGGGGTGCGGACCGAATTCGCGCTGGTGAAACATTATGGCGAGCAGGTGCGGCGGCTCACTCGGCCGGTGCCGGGCAGCGTGCGGCTGTTCGTGGAGGGCGAGGAGAGGGTGAGCGGCTGGACGCTGGCGGAGAAAGGGAGGGTGCGGTTCGATGCGGCCCCTGCCGACGGCGCTGAGGTGCGGGCGAGCTTCCGCTTCGACGTGCCGGTGCGCTTCGCCGAGGACCGGCTGAGCCTTAGCCGCGCAACATTCGAGGCAGGCGAGGCGGCGAGCGTTCCGCTGATCGAGATCAGGGAAGAGGCGGCGTGAGCTTTCTCGACAAGCCGCTCACCACCACCGCCTTTTGCTGGCGGCTGGAGCGGCGGGACGGCGTGACGATCGGCTTCACGACGCATGACCGGGCGCTGACCATCGGCGGCCTCGTGTACCGCGCGGCGCCGGGTATGTTGCCGTCTTCGATCAGCCAGACAGATGGGTTCGACGCGGCATCGCTGGATGTGGAAGGCGCGTCGACCAGCGCCGCCATTTCCGGGCGGGACCTGATGGCAGGGCGGTGGGACGGGGCGGCGGTGACGATCTTCCTGGTGGATTGGGAGGATCCGGATGGCGCGCAGGTGCCGCTGGCACGGGGCGAGCTTGGCGATGTCAGCATGCGCGGCAACGGCTTTTCGGCGGAGCTGCGCGGGCCGACGGCTGCGCTCGACCGACCGGTGGTGGAGCAGACCTCGCCCGAATGCCGGGCGCGGCTCGGCGACAAAAGGTGCCGGGTGGATATGGGGCCGCGGGTGCGAGTGACGCGGATCGCGGCTGTGGTTGCCGAAGAGGTTGTGGATGTAGCCGAGGCGGCGGTCGGCGAGAATGTCTACGCCTACGGGCGGCTCCGCTGGCTCAGCGGCGCGAATAGCGGGCTCGAAAGTGGGGTTATGGCCTCTGGCGGGCTACGGCTGACGCTTCGGGAGCCGCCGCCTTTTACGCCTTCGGCAGGCGATCTCGTCGAAATTGGTGAGGGCTGCGACAAGCGTGTTTCGACCTGTGCCGGGCGGTTCGGCAATGTTCTGAACTTTCGAGGCGAGCCGCATCTGCCGGGCATGGACCTTTTGACCCGCTATCCGGGAGCCTGAACATGACGAAGAGAGGCGATGCCGTCGCCGCGCGGGCGCGGCGGCTGGTGGGCGTGCGCTTTCGGCCGCAGGGTCGGGGGCGGGAGACGGGACTCGATTGCGTCGGGCTGGTGGCGGCGGCGCTCCGGGTGCGGTGCGTGCGGTCGGATTATGCATTGCGGGGCGGCAGTCTGGACGAGCTGGAGGCGGCGCTTCGGACTGCGCGGCTGACGCGGATCGATGTGGTGCGGCCGGGCGACGTGCTGGTGCTTAAGGCCGGGCCTGGGCAGCTGCATCTGGCGGTCGCAACGGAGGGCGGGTTCGTCCATGCCCATGCGGGGCTCGGCAAGGTTGTAGAGACGCCTGGGGCGCCGGAATGGCCTCTGCTCGGCATCTGGCGGAAAAGCTGAGATGGCGACCCTGATCCTGACGGCTGTCGGTACGGCCGTCGGAGGACCCATAGGCGGCGCGATCGGCGCCTTGATCGGCCAGCAGGCGGATGTGGCGCTCTTTGCACCGAAGCGGCGGCAGGGGCCGAGGCTAGGCGAGCTTGCCGTCCAGACATCCTCCTACAGCACCGCGATACCGAAGATATTCGGGCGAATGCGGGTGGCGGGGACGGTGATCTGGGCCACCGACCTGCAGGAGCGGAGGAGCACGAGCGGCGGCGGCAAGGGCCAGCCGAAGACGACGAATTACAGCTATTCGGCATCCTTTGCGGTGGCGCTTTCGGCGCGGCCGGTACGGGCGGTGCGGCGGATCTGGGCGGACGGAAAGTTGCTCCGGGGCGCAGCGGGCGACTTCAAGAGCCGGACGAAGTATCGGGTGTACTTCGGAGACGAGGATCAGGCGGCGGACCCGCTGATCGCGTCGGCGGAAGGGATCGGTAACGCGCCCGCCTTTCGCGGCATCGCTTACGCCATGTTCGAGGATTTCGAGCTTGCCGATTACGGCAACCGCATTCCGTCGCTTACCTTCGAGGTGGTGGTGGAGGAGGGGCCCGTCGCGATCGGCGCGATTGCGGAGGAGCTGAGCGGCGGAGTTGTAGCTGGGGGCGAGACGCCCACGGTGACCGGGTTTGCGGCAGGCGGAAACAGCGTCCGGGCGGCGATCGAGCCGTTCAGCGAACTGATGGGCCTGCCGCTGCTGGAAGAGGCCGGTCGGTTGCGGCTGACGCGGGCGGTGGCTGCGCCGCTAGACATCGCTGCAGGTGAAGAAGGCGCGGCGGCGAGGGGGAGTGGCGGGCGCACCGAAATGGATCGGCGCGCGAGCGCAAGCGTCGCCGGAGAGGTGAGCGTTGCCTATCATGATGCGGAGCGGGATTATCAGACCGGCCTTCAGCGCGCGGGGAGGGGCGAGGGGGCGGTTGTCGAACAGAATGCCCTGGCCGCGGTGTTGACACCCTCCGAGGCCAAGGCGATCGCCGAAGCGCGGCTAGCGGCGCTGCTCGCATCCCGCACCAGTGGCAAAATATTCCTGCCGCCAAGGCGTGCGGGGCTGCAGCCGGGTCAGTTACTTCGGCTGCCGGGGCAGGCGGGGACCTGGCGGGTCTCGCGAAAGACGATCGGAGCGGGCGGGTTGGTGTCGCTAGACCTCGCAAGACTCGCCGCGGGATCATTGGCCGTGGTGGAAGCGGACAGCGGACGGGCATCCGCGCCCAGGGATGTAAGGATCGGCGCTACTACGCTCCGCCTGCTCGACCTCCCGCTTTACGGGGAGCCTACGGACCGGGTTCGGCTATACGCCTTCGCCGCGGGTGCTGAGGAAGGGTGGCGGCGGGCGGAACTGACGGCGAGCTTCGATGGCGGCGTGAGTTGGACCGCCGTCGGCGGAACTGGCGCTCCCGCGGTGATCGGGCGGGCGGTGACGGTGCTGGGCAAGGCTGGCTCGGCGCTGACGGACTTGCGCAGCAGCGTCGAGATCGAACTGCTGAACGAGGGCATGTGGCTCGAGAGCAGGAGCGATGCGGCGCTGAGCGCTGGCGCGAACCTCGCCGCGATTGGCGAAGAGCTTGTCCAGTTTGGCATGGCGGAGGCTTTGGGCGAGAGGCGGTTCCGCCTGTCGAGGCTTCTACGCGGTCGGCGGGGGACGGAGTGGGCTTCGGCTGGCCACGGTTTTGGTGATGATTTCGTGCTGATCGAGGTGGACTGCGCCGCGATAGTGGAACCACCTGCGGGGTTCCTCGGAGCTGACCTGCTGCTGTCGGCGAGCGGGGTGGGGGACGCCGTGCCGGTGGAGGCGAGGCGGTTCGTTACCGGCGAGACTGTGCGCCCGCCTGCACCTGTGCATCTTCAGGCTCTGCGGCTGGCAAATGGCGATGTGGCGATCAGCTGGATACGTCGGAGCCGTGGCGGCTGGAACTGGGCCAGCGGCAGCGACACGCCGTTGGGCGAAGAGCGCGAAGCCTACCTTGTCGAGATACGCGGCGCGGGTGCGGCTCGGACGGAGACGGTCGGGGAGCCCGGATTCCTCTACGGAGCCGCTGATCAAGATACCGACGGGAATGAGGGTGCGCTGCAGATTAGCGCCCGCCAGCTCGGAAGGGCGGCGTCCTCCCGATGGACGCATATTTCTCTTCCATAGGAGCAGCATTGATGAGTGAGGCGACCGCGCGTTTTACGCTCCCCTTCATTTTGCCTGGACAGGCGCAGAAGGAATTGAGTCATAACGAAGCGCTGGTGCGCATTGACGCGATTTCGCATGCGGCGAGCGAGGGCCCTCCCGCGACCGACCCCCCTCCAGCTCCCGATGAGGGGCAGTGCTGGGTTGTCGCGGATCCGGCCACCGGCGCATGGAGCGGGCACGGAAAGTCGCTGGCGGTATGGACCGGCGGCGGCTGGCGCTTTCTTGACCCGCAGCCCGGCATGTTGGTTTGGAACAAGGAACTGGGCGTCTGGATGCATTTCGATGGAGCAGCTTGGATAAACGGCGGTTTGCCCGCAACGGCATTTTACGTTGCGGGCCAGCAAGTCGTCGGTCAGCGGCAGCCGCCGGTGCCAAGCCCTTCTGGAGGAACGATAATCGACCAGGAAGCACGTGCCGCCATCGGCGAGATTACTGCGGCTTTAATGTCACACGGTCTGATTGGTTAGGCTTTTTTGCGGTTCGGGTGAAACTGAATAGTAAGGCCGTCGTTTCAGGGCTCGTCTGCCGATGGCATCGTTTCGTGATAGTCATGAAGTGATGCACTTAGGCAACAAAAGCGGGGCTTACGTGCTTGCACCTAAACTTCGCTTACCTTAATGAGTTCACGTCGTTCCAAAAGGGACGCTGTAAGAAAGGGGAAGATTTTATGCGGAAGCTTGCCATCGCAATGGCGCTTTCATCCACCGTCCTCGCCACCCCGGCACTTGCGCGCGACGGCGCCTGGTATGTGGGTGCCGAGTTCGGCGCGATGATCGTCGAAGATATGGATGTCGATATTGGCGCAAACGATGATGCGCTCACCGTCAACCATGACTATGGTTATGACGGCGCGCTGTTCGCCGGCTACGATCTCGGTTCCTTCCGAGTGGAGATTGAGGCGTCGCAGAAGAAGGCCGAGGTCGAAGGCTTTCAGCAGACCGGTCTTTTCGTACCTGGTTATCGTACTGTTGCCGGATCGCCTGGTTCGGTAGATACCGGTGTTGGCTTTGCTCGTGTGCAAAGCTTGATGCTTAACGGCATGCTGGATTTCGGTGACGATGATTTCGAAGACGCAGGGGTTTCCGGGTTTATCGGAGGCGGCATCGGCTATGCGCGTATTAAGCAGGTCGTAGGGGCCTTCGCTAATCAGCCAGGTGTCCTCGATGATCGTGACTCGGGTCTTGCATGGCAAGTAATTGCGGGTGTTCGTCAGGCGCTGAGTCCGAACATCGATGCCCAGTTAAAGTATCGTTTCTTCAACATGACCGACGTGGAGATGTCGAATGCGGAGTTGTTGGGTGGTGGTGACACCAGCACCCGCTTCCGGTCGCACAGCATCCTCGGCGGTCTGGTGTTCAACTTCGGTGCGGCTCCGCCTCCGCCGCCTCCGCCTCCGCCTCCGCCGCCTCCGCCGCCTCCCCCGCCGCCTCCGCCGCCTCCGCCGGTGGTCACCCCGGTTGGGCCGTTCATCGTGTTCTTCGACTGGGATCGGTCGGACATCACGCCGCAGGCTGCTGCGATCCTCGACAACGCCGCCGCTGCTTACCAGCAGACCGGTCAGGCGCAGGTCGTGCTCGCCGGCCACGCGGACCGTTCGGGTTCGGCGGACTACAACGTTGGTCTGTCGCAGCGTCGTGCCGACGCTGTCCGCAGCTACCTCGCCGGCCGCGGCGTGCCGAATGGCGCGATGGCGACCGAAGCGTTCGGCGAAAGCCGTCCGCTCGTCGAGACTGCAGACGGTGTCCGTGAGCCGCAGAACCGGCGCGTGGAAATCACCTTCGGTCCGGGTTCGGGCATGTAAGGTGGGCTCCCGCTGCTTCGGCGACGGGAACCGCAGAAAAGAGGGAGCCGGTCCGATTGGGCCGGCTCTTTTCTTTTATAAGGTTCGAGTTTTTCCTGATTGATAGAGCCAACCCGAATTAGGTGCTGAAAACCGCTGCCCGCTTTGCTACGCGGCGCACACCTTCCGCTAGTCACAAGGATTTTCGATGCGCATCGCGGTTATTGGGACCGGTTATGTCGGTCTTGTCTCTGGCGCCTGCTTCTCCGATTTCGGTCATCACGTCGTTTGCGTCGACCAGGATGAAGCGAAGATCGAGGCGCTGCACCGCGGAGTGATGCCGATCTTCGAGCCTGGGCTCGACCAGCTAGTAGGTCGTAATGTCAGGGATGGTCGGTTGGAGTTCACCACCGATCTTCCTTCCGCCGTGGCGGAGGCCGAGGCGATCTTCATTGCAGTCGGAACGCCTTCGCGGCGCGGCGACGGTCACGCGGATCTGAGCTACGTCTATGGCGCGACAGAGGAGATTGCCGCCGCATTGAAGCGTCCTGCTGTCGTTGTCACGAAATCCACGGTGCCGGTCGGAACCGGGGACGAGGTGGAACGGATTATCCGCAAGACATCGCCTGATGCCAAGGCCTGGGTCGTCTCCAATCCCGAATTCCTGCGCGAGGGTGCGGCCATTGAGGATTTCAAGCGGCCCGATCGGATTGTGGTCGGAACTGAAGACGCCGAAGCGGCCGAGATCATGCGGGAAGTTTACCGGCCTCTCTACCTCAACAAGGCGCCATTACTCTTCACCAGCAGGCGCACGGCTGAGCTCATTAAATATGCGGCTAACGCCTTCCTAGCGACGAAGATCACCTTCATCAACGAGATTGCGGACCTCTGCGAGGTGGTGGGCGCGGACGTGCAGGATGTGAGCCGTGGGATTGGGCTCGATAATCGTATCGGCCCCAAATTTCTGCATGCGGGGCCGGGCTATGGCGGGTCGTGCTTCCCCAAGGACACGCTCGCCCTGCTGAAGACGTCCGAGGATTATCAGGCGCCGCTTCGCATCGTTGAGGCGGTCGTGAGCGTCAACGATACGCGGAAGCGCGCAATGGGACGCAAGGTCATCCAAGCATTAGGAGGGGATGCGCGCGGCAAGACCGTCGGATTGCTCGGGCTGACCTTCAAGCCGAACACTGATGACATGCGCGACGCTCCGTCGATCAGCATCGTCCAGGCGCTCGAAGATGCCGGAGCGAAGGTGCGCGGCTATGACCCGGAGGGCGTCGAGCAGGCTCGGCCGCTCATGCCGAACGTCGAATTCTGTGCCACGCCTTATGAAGCTGCCAAGGAAGCCGACGCCGTGGTGATTGTCACCGAATGGGATGTCCTTCGCGCGCTCAATCTCGACGAGCTTCGGAAGACGATGCGTCAGCCCGTTCTCGTCGACCTTCGCAACGTCTATCCGCCCCAAGATGCGGCGGAAGCAGGCTTCCGCTGGTACGGCATCGGCAAACCGGGTCAGAACGAAGTGGCGGCCTGAAACCGTTGCGGCTCCGGCTCGTTGGGCGAGGAGGAGACGCGAAAATGAAGAAGCTGGTTGCTATCGCCTCTGCGCTCGTCGCACTTGGCGGCTGTGCGGATTTAGGATTGGTCCCCCCGCCAGCGGATTACCCGCAGTTCACGAGCGCTGGCGCCGACCTTCGCAGTGCGACGGGCGCAAGCGTCGGCACCGCTACCGTGACTCAGGTTGGCGATCGGCTGCGTCTCGCTGTAGACGCCAGCAGCCTTCCGCCGGGCGCGCGCGGCATCCATATCCATCAGATGGGCGTTTGCGCCGGCCCGGATTTCACGAGCGCCGGCCCCCACTGGAACCCGGCCGGGCGCCAGCACGGCAAGGATAATCCCGCCGGGATGCATCTTGGCGACCTCCCCAATTTGCTGATTGGTGCGGATGGGCGCGGGTCTATGGAATATACCATCCCGGCTCAGGCAAGTTTGGTCGCGCTTCTCGACGGTGACGGGGCGTCGGTCGTGATCCACGCGACTTCCGACGATTACCGCACCGATCCTTCTGGAAACAGCGGAGCGCGTATCGCTTGTGGCGTGCTTCAGCCGCGATAGCTTGCCCGGTCAGGCGTGGGCCTTCGCCAATGGGTCGCGCGAGCGACACTGGTTTAGAGAGTCTTCGCGTTGCGCTCTGGTAGAGGCATCCGTAGCAGAGCGAATGTTCCGGATTGAGGTTGGCTAAATGGCGAAGTCGATACTGTTCGTCTGTCTCGGCAATATTTGCCGTTCGCCTTTGGCCGAGGCCGCGTTCCGAGGAGAGGCGGAGCGGATCGGGCTCAATGTCGAGATCGACAGTGCCGGCACCGGAGACTGGCATCTCGGCTACCCCCCCGATCCGCGTGCGGTTGCAGTCGCCGAGAAGAACGGCGTCGACATCTCTCATCTTCGTGCAAGGAAGGTGGGGGCGGACGATTTCCACGCCTTCGATCACATCATTGCGCTCGATGAGCAGAACCTCGCCAATCTGAAGCGGATGCAGCCGCCGCGCGGGAAAGCGAAACTGTCGCTCCTGCTGGATCACGTCGAGGGTCGCGAAGGTCAGGCTGTTGCCGATCCTTATTATGGCGAGGCCGAGCATTTCGACGTGACGTGGCGCGATGTGACTGAAGGGGCGCGAGCGCTTGCCCGAAGGATCGCTGCCGAAGGATGAGCGCGTTCGCCGGCAAGGTCGCGGGCCTTACGGGCGTTCCGGAAGAAAGGCTAGAGCGGCTTGCGGGCGGCGATCTGTCGGAAGTTCTGTTGGTCCGGCGGCCCGACGGCCGGTGCAGCGTTGCCAAAGGCGGTCCTTCGGTCGGGGTAGAGGCGGCGATGCTGCGGGCCATTGCGGGCGCGGGCGTTCCGGCACCGATGATCGAGGGGGAGCATGAGCATGTGCTGCTGCTGGAGCATGTGCCGAACGACAGGGTGTTCAGCATTGGCGCCTGGCGCAGCCTCGGGGCGGCCATTGCCAAGCTACACGGGCAGACGGACGATAATTATGGCTGGGCCAGCGATTATCAGTTCGGCTCGGTAGCGCTCGATAACCGACAAGGTGGCGATTGGCCGCATTTCTGGGGCGAGCAGCGGCTCGTTACGACCGCAAGGCTGCTCGACCGTCCCTGGCGCGAGCGGGTGGAGCGGCTTGCGGCCCGCATGGAGGCGCTTCTCCCGGAAAGCCCGCGCGCCGCTCTGCTCCACGGCGACCTCTGGAGCGGCAACATACTCGTGGCGGAAAACAGGCTCGCCGGCCTGATCGATCCGGCCTGCTATTACGGCCATCAGGAGGTCGATCTCGCTATGCTGACCCTGTTCGGCACGCCGCCTGAGCCATTCTGGGAAAGCTATGGCCCCCTAGAAGCGGCGTGGGAGGAGCGCCGTTCCATCTATCAACTATTCCCTGCGCTCGTGCATCTCCGGCTATTCGGCAGCAGCTATGCGGCCATGGTGGACAGGCTGCTTGCCGCCGTCGGTGGCTGATCAGGCGAGCGGATAACGACGGACCATCGAATAGACCGCGCCTGCAGGGGTGAGCGTGCTTTCGAAGAGACCGAAGCTGTCCACCCGAAACGGCGAGCTGCTCATGCCGCCGGCGCTTTCCAGAAACGCGTCGACGGGGCCGACTGCGCCGCGCTTCAGGCGCGCCAGAGTTATGTGCGGATGGTAGGCGCGCCGTTCGGGCTCCAAACCCACGCGGACGCAGGCTTGATCGATTTTCTTGTGAAGCGCCTTCAGCGGCTCGTGCGGCGCGAGCCCGGCCCACACCACCTCCGCCTGTCCGCGCCGTGAAAAGGCGCCGACGCCGCTTAGGGCGGTGTCGAAGCTGGCCTGATGAAGCGAAGCCAGGGCCGCCGCCACGTCCTCTGCCAAATTGCCATCCACCTCGCCGATGAAGCGAAGTGTGATGTGCAACTGCTCGTCGGTTTGCCAGCGCGCGCCGCTGATCCCGCCCATGAGGTCTAGGAGCTGCCGGCGAATGGCGTGAGGCGGGCGGATCGCTACGAACAGGCGGTGCATGACGTCTCAACCGTTAACCAATGCCCCTGCGGCCCGGAACGGGTTTTCCTTGAAAGGTCGCGCGATTCACACGATATTAGCGCTAACGGCAGGGGCATTGCCGGTTTTGAGGAGACGTGTTGAAATGGCAAACGGATTTGACCCTAGAGCGACCGCAAGGCCGCAGCCGGGCATGGCTGGGGTCGGCACGGAGAGCGTCGCCTTCGACGCTGGCCTGCGGTCCTACATGCTGTCTGTCTACAACTACATGACTTCGGGCGTGCTGCTGACGGGCATCGTTGCATTGCTGTTCGCGAACAGCGGTATGGCTGCGCAGGTCCTGATGGGCCCGGGGCTGCTGAAATATGTCATCATGTTCGCACCTTTGGCCTTCGTGATGGTGCTGAGCTTCGGCATCAACAGGCTTTCGACCGGAACCGCGCAGGCGCTCTTCTGGGCTTTCGCGGTTGTGATGGGCCTGTCGCTGTCTTCGATCTTCCTGATCTTCACCGGCCAGTCGATCGCGACGACCTTCTTCGCGACCGCCGCGGCGTTCGCCAGCCTCAGCCTCTGGGGCTACACGACCAAGAAGGATCTGTCGGGTTGGGGCAGCTTCCTGCTGATGGGGGTGGTTGGCCTGATCATCGCATCCCTGATCAACCTGTTCCTGCAGTCGAGCGCTCTGCAGCTTGCGGTAAGCTTCATCGGCGTACTGCTGTTCGCGGGCCTTACCGCCTATGACACGCAGCGCATCAAGAGCCTGTACTTCCATGTCGCCGGCTCGGACATGATGGGCAAGACGGCCATCATGGGCGCGCTGTCGCTCTATCTCGACTTCGTGAACATGTTCACGTTCCTGCTGCAGTTCATGGGCAACCGCGAATAAGCTGCTCGGATCGAACGAATAAGGAGGCCCGGCGGAAACGCCGGGCCTTTTTTATGCGGCGACGACGATCGTGTCCAAATTCTGGGTGAAGAAGCCGATCGTATTGTCCCACGCGATCTTCGCGGCCGCGGCGCTGTAACGCTCCACAGATGTGTCGTTGTGGAAGGCGTGATTGACGCCCGGATAGATGTGGCTGGTCACGTTCTTGCCGGCGGCCTTCAGCGCCGCAATCCAGGGAAGGGCGGTGGCGTTAACGCGCTCGTCCAGTTCGGCAAGCTGGATCAGCATCGCCGCCTCGACTTTTGCCGCTTCGGTGGGATCCGGCGCTGGTCCGTAGAAGGAGACGCCGGCGGTGAGCGATGAGCCGGCGGCCACCGCCAGCCGGTTCACCATGCCGCCGCCCCAGCAGAAGCCCACTGCGCCCACCCTCCGGGAGCCGCCTGCAGGCGAGCTCAGCCAGTCGATGAAAGCGCGACCGTCGGCGACGGTAGCCGCGAGGTCGAGCTTGCCGATCATCTCGCGCGCCTGGGTCTCATCGGCCGGCGTGCCCCCGACCGGCGTCAGGAAGTCCGGCGCGACGGCGGAGAAGCCCGCCAGCGCCACGCGCCGCGCCACATCCCGTATATGTTCGTTGAGGCCGCGATTTTCGTGGATAACGATCACTAGCGGCGACTTTGGATTGGCATTGACGGGCGCGGCGCCATAGCCGCTCATCCTGCGCCCGGGGATCAGCTCCCACTGGATCGTCCGTGTCTGGAGGCGCGGATCGTCGGCCGGCACGATCGCCGCCGCGGCAGGGTTGGCCGCAATTCCGACAAGAAGCGCATTGGCCGCGGCCGCGCCGCCCGCAATCTTCGTCAGCTCCGCCATGAAGAGGCGCCGGTCCATCCCTTCGTGGGTGTAGCGATCGTAAAGGTCGATGGCCGCCTGGCGGAGGTCCTTGTTCATCCCTGCGGCTCCTGCTTCGGCATCAACGCGTCGTCGAGCTCGTTGGCGCGCCTCGCTGCGGGACGGGACTGGATGCGGCCGAGATATTCGAGGAAAGTCGGCCGCTTCTCGATGGTGCCGAACATCGTCCCCCAGCCGATTTGCGAGCCGACATAGACGTCGGCGGCGGTGAACTGCTCGCCGCAGATATAGGGGCTTCCCGACACTGCCCGCTCAAGGGCGTTCATCGTGTCCTCATAGGTCCCATACCCGGCCATTGCCTTCTTGTCCTCGGGAGCGAGGAGCCCGAGCGCCTTCGCCGTGACCGCCGCCTCGACTGGGCCAGCGGCAAAGAACAGCCACCGATAATAGGGGCCGCGCATCGGGTTGCCGGGAGCGGGGGCAAGACCCCGGTCCGGGAACATATCCGCGAGGTATGCGCAAATCGCCGCACCCTCCGTCACCACCGTTTCGCCGTACTTGATGGCGGGCACCTTCCCCATTGGATTGACGGCGAGATATTCAGGCGCCTTCATAGTGGTGCCGTAATCCAGCACGACCGTCTCGTAAGGCTCGCCAATCTCCTCCAACATCCAGCGCACGATCCGTGCCCGGGACATGGGGTTGGTGTAGAAGGTGATGGTATCGGCCATTTCGCTCTCCCTCACTTTTATTTGGCGGCGCTTATATCGAGCGGAAAGGAGGCGCCGCGGAACAGGCGCCATTTCCCGTCGGCTTCCCGACGCCAGACCTCCTGATCACGCTCGCCTCGGAGCGTGACCTTGCCGTCGGGCGCGGTGATGGTGGTGCGCCATGTGATGCCCGTCACCGCGAGATCGCCGCTCACGTATAGATGATCGAGTTCGATATTGATGTCCCGCGTGTCGGCTGGAGGCTTCCTGTTCCGTATCGTCGAGAAGAGTTCATAATCGACCTCGCCGCGGGTCGGATGGATGAGGTGAAGGTCCCGCGACAGATAGGAAACTATTCTCTCCCCATCGCTCTTCTCGAATGCGTCCACCAGCCCATCAAGGGCGGCGCGGACTTCCGCTTCGGCCATCGCATTCGAGGTAGGCGCTGGCGTCGTCGCACATCCGATGGTCGCCAACGCCAGGATCAGTGCCGCACCAAGTCTTCTGCCTTGCCAATTACCAGACATAACATCCTCCCTATCGACGCGTATCAGTAGCGCGGCAGGCGAGGCGACGGGAGTCGGTTTGGGGAAAAGAAGAAGGCGCCTCGCTGGGAGGCGGCCTTCCGGATCAGGCTTGTTCTTCGGGCTGGTCCTGTTCGCCTTGCGGCTCGGGCTTCTTGCCCTTCTTCTTCGCCTTGGGCGGTGCGGAGATGATCTCGAACGTCGGGACATTGTCCTTGATCCGAACCTTCACCTCGCCGCCATTGGTCAGCTTGCCGAACAGCAGCTCCTCGGCGAGCGGCTGCTTGATCTTCTCTTGAACCAAACGGCCCATCGGACGCGCGCCGTAGAGCTTGTCGTATCCGCGCTCGGTCAGCCACTTCTTCGATTCCTCGTCGAGGCTGATGTGGACGTTCCGGTCCGCCAGCTGTAGCTCCAGCTGAAGGATGAACTTGTCCACCACCCGGGCGACGACTTCCGGCGGCAGGTAACCGAACGGAACGATCGCATCGAGGCGGTTGCGGAATTCCGGCGTGAACATCCGCTTGATCGCTTCTTCGTCCTCGCCCTCGCGGGTCATGGCGCCGAAGCCGACCGCCTCGCGCGCCATGTCGCTGGCGCCCGCATTGGTCGTCATGATCAGGATGACGTTCCGGAAATCGACCGTCTTGCCGTGGTGATCGGTGAGCTTTCCGTTGTCCATCACCTGCAGGAGGATGTTGAACAGGTCCGGGTGCGCCTTTTCGATCTCGTCGAGCAGAAGCACGCTGTGCGGATGCTGATCGACGGCATCGGTCAAAAGGCCGCCCTGATCGTAGCCGACATAGCCAGGAGGCGCGCCGATAAGGCGGCTCACCGAATGCCGTTCCATATATTCCGACATGTCGAAACGCTGGAGCGGAATGCCCATGATCGAGGCAAGCTGACGCGCAACCTCCGTCTTCCCGACGCCGGTGGGGCCGGAGAAGAGGTAGTTGCCGATTGGCTTGTCCGGATCGCGAAGACCGGCCCGCGACAGCTTGATCGCCGAGGAAAGAACCTCGATCGCCTTGTCCTGGCCGAACACGACCCGCTTCAGATCGCGGTCGAGCTGCTCGAGCGCCTTCTTGTCGTCGGACGACACGCTCTTCGGCGGGATGCGGGCGATGGTCGAGATCACCGCTTCGATATCCTTGGTCGTAATCGTCTTCTTCCGCTTGTTGGGCGGGACGAGCATCTGCATCGCGCCAACCTCGTCGATCACGTCGATCGCCTTGTCGGGAAGCTTGCGATCATTGATGTAGCGCGCCGAAAGCTCGACCGCCGACTTGATCGCGTCCGGCGTATACTTGACCTTGTGATGCTCCTCGAATGCCGTGCGGAGGCCGGTCAGGATCTTCACCGTATCGTCGACCGTCGGTTCGTTGACATCGATCTTCTGGAAGCGGCGGAGAAGCGCCCGGTCCTTCTCGAAGTGGTTCCGGAACTCCTTGTAGGTCGTCGAGCCGATGCAGCGGATGGTGCCGCCTGAGAGCGCAGGCTTCAGGAGGTTCGACGCATCCATTGCGCCGCCGCTGGTCGCGCCAGCGCCGATCACGGTGTGGATCTCGTCAATGAAGAGGATCGCGTGCGGAAGCTTTTCAAGCTCCGTCACCACCGCTTTCAGGCGCTCTTCGAAGTCGCCCCGATAGCGGGTGCCCGCGAGTAGCGCGCCCATGTCGAGCGAATAGATGACGGCAGGCTTCAGCACCTCGGGCACATCGCCTTCGATGATTTTCCGCGCGAGACCTTCGGCGATGGCCGTCTTGCCGACGCCCGGATCGCCCACATAAAGCGGGTTGTTCTTCGAACGGCGGCAGAGGATCTGCACCGTCCGGTCGACTTCCGGGCCGCGGCCGATCAGCGGATCGACGCGGCCGTCCTGCGCCTTTTCGTTGAGGTTGACGGTGAACTGCTTCAGCGCAGACTCGGACTTCTTCTTGCCGTCCTCGCCGCCCTTCGTTTCCTCGACGCCCTTCACTTCCGGCGTTTCGGTCGAAGTCTCGCCCTTGCCGACGCCGTGGCTGATATAGCTCACCGCATCGAGGCGGCTCATATCCTGCTGCTGCAGGAAGTAGACCGCATAGCTTTCCCGTTCCGAGAAGAGCGCGACGAGCACGTTGGCGCCCGTCACTTCGTCGCGGCCCGAGGACTGGACGTGAAGGATGGCGCGCTGGACGACGCGCTGGAAACCGCTGGTGGGGGAGGGGTCGGTCGATCCTTCCACCTTCAGCGCCTCGAGTTCGCTATCGAGATAGAGGCGCACTGCCTCCTTCAGCTCACCAAGGTCGACGCCGCAGGCCTGCATCACCTTTGAAGCATGGGCGTCTTCGACCAGCGCGAGCAGAAGATGCTCGAGCGTTGCATATTCGTGCCGGCGGCCGCTCGCTTCCGCCAGGGCGGTGTGGAGCGTCTGTTCCAGTTCGCGGGCAAATGACGGCATTCGTCTACTCCTACATGCCCGCGAGGAGTCGCGGGCGTTTAGCTCAATGTCGGTGGTCGTCGTTCCTTCATCAAGCAGGCGGAAAAAATATCTGGGGAAAACATGAGCTTGTCCTCAGACTCCGTCATTTCTTGAATAACTGATCGGCGGTTGCGCGGAAATTAACCGAGGCATTCCGCTTGGCTTTCACCCGCTGGATTTCGCCTTCCAGGATGGCAATCCGCGCATCGAGCTCCTCGATCGACAAGGGGTCGAGATCCTGCTTGACGAGCTGGGTCAGCGGATCGTCCGGCTTGGCTGGAAAGAGTTCGTCCAGATTCATCGTGGAAACGTTGACCCTGAGGCCTCCCAAGTCAATAAACCGCTCCTCCAATAACTGTGGAAAACGGCTTTAGATGCACGCGGCCCAGCGGATGATCGCGATCGATCCGGAAGAACCGGGCGAGCCGGAGGTGCTGGTGCCGGTCGAGCGGCCGGTGCCGGAGCCTGGCCCGGGCGACGTGCTGATTAAGGTCGCCGCCGCGGGCGTGAACCGCCCGGATGTGATGCAGCGGCTCGGGCTTTATCCCCCGCCGCCCGGCGCACCGACCGTCCTTGGGCTGGAAGTGGCGGGGGAAGTGGTCGCGGCAGGCGAGGGTGCCGAAGACATGATCGGCCAACCCGTCTGCGCGCTCGTCTCCGGCGGCGGCTATGCGGAATATTGTTCGGCGCCCGCCTGCCAGTGCCTGCCTGTGCCGGTCGGCTTCAGCATGGTCGAAGCGGCGGCGCTTCCGGAAACCTTCTTCACGGTCTGGACCAATCTCTTTCAGCGGGGGCAGGCGAAGCCCGGCGACACGGTGCTGGTCCACGGCGGCACCAGCGGCATCGGAACGACGGCCATCCTCCTCGGCAAGCTGTTCGACCTCGAAGTGATCGTCACCGTAGGCTCGGACGGGAAATGCGCTCGCGCCCTGGAGATCGGCGCAGCGCATGCGATCAACTACAAGTCGCAGGACTTTGTTGATGAGGTGAAGCGGCTAACCGGAGGCGCGGGCGTCGCCATCGTTCTCGACATGATCGGCGGCGATTACGTCCCTCGTAACCTTCAATGTCTTGCCGAGGAGGGGCGACACGTCTCCATCGCCGTCCAGCGCGGCGCCAAGGCTGAAATCCCCATTTGGCAGGTGATGGCCCGCCGCCTCACCCTTACCGGCTCCACCCTCCGCGCACGCTCAACCGAATTCAAATCAGCCATTGCCGCCGAGCTTCGGCGCGAAGTCTGGCCGAAGCTCGGCGGCATTCGCCCCATCATCGACAGCGTCTTCCCGCTCGGGCAGGCCGCGGAAGCACATCGCCGTATGGAAAGCAGCGACCATGTGGGAAAAATCGTCCTGGACGCAGAATGACCGAAAAGCTCGTTCTTCACGAATATGCGCAGTCGGGAAATTGCTACAAAATCCGGCTCACCGCCGCCTTGCTAGGCCTGCCGCTTGAGCGGCAGGAATATGACATCATGAACGGTGAAACGCGGACGCCGGAGTTTCTGGAGAAGGTGAACGCCAACGGCCGCATTCCAGTGCTGCAGATGGGCGAGCGCTTCCTTCCCGAAAGCAATGCTGCATGCTTCTACCTTGCTGACGGCTCAAAGCTGGTGCCGGAGGATAGGTTTGGCCGCGCTGATATGCTCCGCTGGATGTTCTTCGAACAGTATAATCACGAGCCGAACGTCGCCACGATGCGCTTCTGGATGGCATTCGTCGGCGAAGAGCGGCTGAATGAGGCGCAGCGGGGGCAGGTGGAAAGCAAGAGAGCGGCGGGCAACGCCGCCCTGAAGCTGATGGACGAGCATCTTGCGGCGCGCCCCTTCTTCGTCGGCTCGCGTCCCTCGCTCGCCGACGTGGCGCTCTACGCCTACACGCACGTGGCAGAGGACGGCGGCTTCACCCTTTCCGACTACCCGCACGTCGAAGCCTGGCTTCGGCGCGTGGAGGCGGAGCCCGGCTATGTGCCGATGAGCGCCTGATCGAAACAGTCGCTTGCCCTTGAGGGCTGCCTGCACTAAATCCTTCCGCAACGCATCGGCCGCTCCGGTAAGGGGCGGCCCTTATTGTTTCTGGAGGATTTCTTGGCCCAGCCGCTCATGCCGCACGCGACCGCTTCCTGGCTGGTCGACAATACCGCGCTCACCTTCGAGCAGATCGCCGAATTTTGCGGCCTCCACATCCTCGAAGTGCAGGCGATCGCCGACGATACCGCCGCGACCAAGCTGACCGGCCGCGATCCGCTCCGCGCGGGCGAGCTGACGATGGAGGAGATTGAGCGCGGCCAGAACGATCCCGAATATCGCCTGCAGCTCCAGAAGGAGCCGGACGAGGTTCGCCGCACCAAGGGGCCCCGCTACACGCCCGTTTCGAAGCGTCAGGACAAGCCGGACGGCATCGCTTGGATCATCCGCAACCATCCGGAAGTCTCGGACGGCCAGATCTCGAAGCTGATCGGCACCACGCGCACCACCATCGCCGCGATCCGGGACCGGACGCACTGGAACATCGCCAACATCCAGCCGAAGGATCCGGTGACGCTCGGCCTCTGCTCGCAGCGCGAACTCGACTCCGTCGTCGCAAAGGCGGCCAAGGCGGCGGGTATCGAGGCGCAGCAGGACACGCGCCTTGCCGGCGACCGCGAGGCGCTGATCGAGGAGCTTCGTCGCGAGCGCGAGGCGCAGGCGCGCGACGCCGACGCCGCTCTTGCCGCAGAGCAGGCCGCGATGAACGGCGAAGCGCCCGCCAACGATCGGAACTTTGACGATATCTTCAAAAGCTGAGCCCCCTGCCGAAGGCAGGATCGAAGGGCCGGCGCCCGACGCTTCGCTCGCCGATCACGGCGGCGAGACCTACAGCCACAGGGGGCTGACTTACCCGCTCGGTCGGAGAGGACCGGGGGAGGGCGAGCTGATCGCCATTGCCGACGGCGTGGGTTGGGCGCGGCTGCCGGTGCCCGGGTCGCTGAAGCATATCAACATCTGGGTCTTGGACGACGACGAAGGCGTCGCCCTCGTCGATACCGGCCTCGACATCCCGCCATGTCGCGAGGCCTGGGATGCCTTGCTCGCCGGACCGCTCGCGGGCATGCGGATCACCCGCATAATCTGCACCCACTTCCACCCCGACCATATCGGCCTCGCCGGTTGGCTGACCGAGCGGTTCGGCGTCCCGCTGTGGATGACCCGCGAGGAATGGCTCTTCGCGCGCATGCTGACCGCGGACGTCCGCGATGCGCCGCCGAAGGAAGCCTTCACCTACTGGCGCGCCGCCGGCTGGGATGAGGAAAGGATTGCGGCGGAAGCAGCCAAGGGCTGGGGCCGCTTCGCATCCGTGGTGACCCCAGTGCCGGTCAGCTTCGTTCGGATGCAGGAGGGGGACACGATCCGCATTGGCGCGCGCGACTGGCGCGTCGTCATCGGCAACGGTCATTGTCCCGAACATGCCTGCCTTATCGACGAGGCGGGAGGGATCATGATCGCGGGCGACCAGGTGCTGCCGCGCATCACCTCCAACGTGTCGCTGAACCTCAGTGAACCCGAGGCTGACCCGCTAGGCGACTGGCTCGTTTCCATCGCCAAGCTCCGGACGCTCCCGGACAGCTTGCTGGTGCTCCCGTCGCATGGTGAGCCGTTCACGGGCCTTCATGCGCGGCTCGATGCGCTTGCGGAGGGGCATCGCGGCCGGCTCGACGCGCTGCACGAAACTTTGGCCGAGCCGCACCGCGCGGTCGACTGCTTCTCCGTTCTCTTCGGACGCAAGATCGAGGATAACAGCTTCGGCCTCGCCACCGGCGAAGCCATGGCCCATCTCCGGCACCTCGAGGTGGAGGGAAGGGCGGTACGCGAGGTGCGGGAAGGGGTTAGTTGGTACTGCGCAGCCTAAGCTTGCGGCGGCAGCTTCCGCTGTTTACGTAAACGTAATGCTTGACCCCGCCGCCGTGTGGCGCTCCGCTTACCAGCATCCGATCTCCTGGGATCAAGATTTTCCGCCGCTCAGTCTTCCAGCCATGTTCGAGGCGACCGCGCGACGCGTGCCCAACGCCTGGCTGATCGACTTCATGGGGCGGAAATACAGCTATGCGGAAACGCTGCACGGCGTGAACCGCGTCGCCTGCGGGCTCGCGGCGATGGGTGTGAAAAAGGGCGACCGGGTCGGCCTCTTCCTCCCCAATGTACCGCATTATGTGGCGGCCTATTATGGGGCGCTGAAGGTCGGCGCGACCGTCGTCAACTTCTCGCCTCTTTACACAGCCGAGGAATTGGAAGCGCAGGTAGAGGACAGCGGCACCCGCATCCTCTTTACGCTTTCCGCCAAAGCGCTACTCCCAACCGCGCTGGAAGTGCTGGAGCATTCGAGCCTTGAGCGGCTGGTGGTCGGCTCAGTCGCGGGCGCGCTGCCGCCGGCCAAGTCTTTTCTCTACCGCTGGGCAAAGTCGAAGGAGATTGCACCCCGGCCGATCGATCCGCGGGTCAGCGCCTTTTCTCAGCTTATCGCCAATGACGGCCGCTGCACCGCGATCGCCATCGATCCCGAACAGGACGTGGCGCTCATCCAATATACCGGCGGCACGACCGGAGTGCCGAAAGGCGCTATGCTCACCCACCAGAACCTCAGCGCCAATGCACGGCAGGTGGATCTGCTCGATCCGGAGCCGGACGCGCCGGACCGGATCATGGGCGTGCTCCCCATGTTTCATGTCTTCGCCAACACCTGCGTCCTCAATCGCACCGTCCATCGCGGCGGCGAGATCGTGATGCTGCCGCGCTTCGATGCGGCGCAGACGCTGGCGGCGATCGAGCGGGCTAAGACCACTTCGTTGCCCGGTGTCCCGACCATGTATCAGGCGTTGCTCGACCATCCGCGCACCGCAAAGACCGATTTCTCCAGCCTTCGCGTCTGCATTTCCGGTGGCGCGCCGATGCCGGCCGAGCTGCACCGCCGCTTCGAAGAACGGACCGGGGCGAAGCTGGTCGAAGGCTACGGCCTCACCGAAACCTCCGGCGTCGTTTCGACCAATTCCTACCAGGGGCTCAACAAAGTCGGCACGATCGGCCAGCCCATTCCTTCGACCAATGTGATCCTGGTCGACAAGGAAGATCCGACGAGACCGCCGCCGCCGGGCGAGCCGGGCGAGCTGACCATTGCTGGCCCGCAGGTGATGAAAGGCTATTGGAACCGGCCGGAAGCGGATGCGGAGGTGTTCATCGACGGCCGCCTCCGCACCGGCGACGTCGGCCTCATCGACGAGGACGGCTACATCCGCATCGTCGACCGGCTGAAGGATATGATCGCCGTGTCCGGCTTCAAGGTCTTCCCAAGCCAGCTCGAAGCAATCCTCTACAAGCATGACGCAGTGAAGGAGGCGCTCGTGATCGGCATTCCCGATCCTTATGCCGGTGAGCGGCCCAAGGCCTTCTGCACCCTGCAGGAGGGTGCGGAAGTGAGCGGCGACGAGCTGAAGCAATGGCTCAACAAATCGCTCGGCCGGCATGAGCAGGTGGTGGCCGTCGAGGTGCGCGAAAGCCTGCCCAAAACCATGATCGGAAAGCTCAGCCGCAAGGAACTTCAGGCCGAGGAGCAGGCGAAGGCGGGCGCTTGACCGCTCCCGCGGCTCCCGCCAAAGCTTCGATCATGTCGGACCAGCGTCAGGATATTCAGCAGCTTTCGTTCGAGGCCGCTTTGAAGCGGCTCGAAGAGATCGTCCGCAAGCTCGAAAGCGGCGAAACCTCGCTCGACGAATCCATCGAGCTCTATGCCGAGGGCGACCGCCTGAAGCAGCAATGCGAGGCGCGGCTGCAGGCGGCTCAGGCGAAAATCGAAAAGATCCAGTTCGGCCGCGACGGTCAGCCCGCCGGCACCGCCCCCTTCGACGGCGACTGAGCCGCCTCGCGTGGACGCGCTCGCCAGCCTGAAGCCTGAGCTGGAGCGGATCGGCGCCGATGTCGACCGGCTGTTCGGCAGCATCCTCGCCGTCCCCGCCGATCCCCGCGCAAAGCTCTACGAAGCCATGCGTTATGCGGCGATTGGCGGCGGCAAGAGACTCCGGCCGCTTCTCGTCGTCGCCGGTTGCGGTCTCTTCCATGTCGATCGGGAACGGGCGCTGCGCGTCGGCCTCGCAGTCGAGTGCATCCATGTCTATTCGCTGATCCACGACGATCTTCCCTGCATGGACGACGATGACCTTCGCCGGGGCAAGGCGACGGTGCATCGCGCCTATGACGAATGCACCGCGATCCTGGCAGGCGACTCCCTCCACGCGCTCGCCTTCGAAATCCTGGCCGACGAAGCGACACATGAGGACCCGTTCGTCCGGAACGAATTGGTCATGGAGCTTGCCCGAGCCTCCGGCCTTGCTGGCATGGCGGGCGGGCAGATGATGGACCTCGTCGCCGAGGAGATGACGCTCGACCTCGCCTCCGTCACCCGGCTCCAGCAGCTGAAGACCGGCGCCCTCATCGGCTTCTGCCTTGAAGCGGCTGGGATCATGGGGCGTGTCCCGCCCGAGGGCCGTACCAGCCTCCGGGGCTATGCCCGCGACGTCGGCCTCGCCTTCCAGATCGCCGACGACCTCCTCGATGCGGAAGGCGAGGAGGAGAAGACCGGCAAGCGCGTTGGCAAGGACGGCGCGGCCGGCAAGGAAACCTTCGTCTCCCTCCTCGGCGCCGACCGCGCCCGGCAGCAGGCGGCGCTCCTGGTCGACCAGGCGGTGGAGCACCTCCAGACTTACGGCGCCGAGGCCGATCTCCTCCGCGCCATCGCCCGCTTTGCCGTCGAGCGCGATCATTGATAAGGCTGTTGCCGCAGCATTGCGGGGGACAGAGATGACACGCACCGGCGTCTATCCGGGCACATTCGATCCGATCACACTCGGCCACATGGACATCATCCGCCGCGGCGCGAAGCTCGTGGACCGCCTCGTCATCGGCGTCACCACCAACCCGTCGAAATCCCCGATGTTCACGGTCGAGGAGCGGATGGAGATGGTCCGCCGCGAAACGGCTGAACTCGGCCCAAACATCAGTGTCGTCTCGTTCGATTCACTGCTGATGGACTTCGCCGAGCGCGAGGGCGCGTCGATGATCGTCCGCGGCCTCCGCGCCGTCGCCGACTTCGAATATGAATATCAGATGGCGGGCATGAACCAGCAATTGAACGACCGCATCGAAACCGTCTTCCTGATGGCCGACGTATCGCTGCAGCCGATCGCCTCCCGCCTCGTCAAGGAGATCGCGCTCTACGGCGGCGACATCCACAAGTTCGTGTCCCCCGCCGTCGCCGCTGAGGTCGAGGCGCGGGTCGAGAGGATCGGCCGCAAGGGCTCATGATCCGTTCAGGCTCGCAAGCGCAGGCGCTAGCGGCTAGAAGCTCAAAAATCGGAATCGGGTGAGGGCGTAATGTTGAAGCGTTTGTTTGTTTTTCTGTTGGGTCTGTCCTTCGCGACCGCCGCCGCCGCGCAGACCGCTGCGCCGACGCCGCAAGTCGCGCCTCCGCCCGCAACGCCCGAAAATATCTGGCACCTCGACCTTTCGACCGGCGGCCGCGTCAGCATTCAGCTTCGCCCCGATATCGCGCCGGGTCATGTCGAGCGCATCAAGACGCTCACCCGCCGCGGCTTCTATAACGGCCTCACCTTTCACCGCGTCATCGACGGGTTCATGGCGCAGGGCGGGGATCCGCAGGGCGACGGCACCGGCGGCTCGGATCTTCCGGACCTCAACGCCGAATTCAACATCCTACCCCATGTGCGCGGCGCCGTTTCCGCCGCGCGGGGGCAGGAGGTGAATAGCGCCAATAGCCAGTTCTTCATCATGCTGGCCCCGCGCTTCAGCCTCGACAACAAATATACCGCATTCGGCCGCGTGATCAGCGGCATGAGTTTCGTCGATGCGATCGAGAAGGGCGAGCCCCCTGCCGCGCCGTCGCGCATTGTTCGCGCCTCGTTGGGCTCTGACAATGTGCCGCCTCCAACGGCGGCCGAGATCGCTGCAGCCGCAGCCGCTCCGGCCCCTGCTGCTGCCCCGCTAGCGCTGCCGGCGGTCGAGGCTCCCGCGGAGCCTGCCGCTGAGGCCGAGAAGGCGGCGGAACCCCAGCCGCAGCCCTGACGCGTGCGCGTCGATCTTTTCGACTTCGACCTTCCATCCGACCGTATCGCGCTGAGGCCCGCCAGCCCGCGCGATAGCGCGCGCATGCTCCTGGTGCAGGGCGCCGCGCTTTCCGACCACACGGTACGCGATCTGCCGCGCCTGCTTCGGGCCGGCGACATGCTCGTCTTCAACGACACCCGCGTCATACCGGCTCAGCTTGAGGGGCGGCGCGGCGAGGCGAAGATCGGCGCAACCCTTCACAAGCGGGAAGGACCGCGCGACTGGCGCGCCTTCATCCGCAACGCGAAACGGCTCCGCGACGGCGACAGCATAGATTTCGGCAACGGGGTCTCCGCCGTCGCTTCGCAGCGCGCCGAGGACGGCAGCTTCCTCCTCAGCTTCGATGGTGAGGAGCCGGTCGAACTCCTTCTCGAGCGTGCAGGCCGCATGCCGCTCCCGCCTTATATCGCCGGCAAGCGTGAGGCGGACGAACGCGATGCGGAAGACTATCAGACCATGTTCGCGCGGGAAAAAGGCGCTGTCGCCGCCCCCACCGCCGCGCTCCACTTCACACCGTCCCTGATGCACGCCCTCGATGCCGCCGGCATCGGCCACGAAACGCTCACCCTCCACGTCGGCGCCGGCACCTTTCTCCCCGTCAAGGCGGAGGACACGGAAGAGCACAAGATGCACAGCGAATGGGGCCGCATCGACGACGCCACCGCCCAGCGCCTCAACGAAGTGCGCGCCAAAGGCGGCAGGATCATCGCCGTCGGCACCACCTCCCTCCGCCTCCTTGAAAGCGCCGCGTCAGAAGACGGCCGGATCGAGCCGTTCGAAGGCGACACCGACATCTTCATCACCCCCGGCTATGGCTTCCGCGCAGTCGGCGGCCTCATCACCAACTTCCACCTCCCCCGCTCGACCCTGTTCATGCTGGTCTCCGCGCTAATGGGCCGCGAGGTGATGCAGGCCGCTTACGCCCACGCCATCCGCAACGGCTACCGCTTCTACTCCTACGGCGACGCAAGTTTGCTTCTCCCCGCCTAGCGTTTAGGGGAGCGCGGATGACCGAGCGCTCCCGTTTCTCCTTCACCATCTCCGCCACCGACGGTGCGGCCCGCACGGGCGTCATTTCGATGAAGCGCGGCGACATACGGACGCCCGCCTTCATGCCCGTCGGCACGGCCGCGACGGTGAAGGCGATGAAGCCGGTGGACGTTCGGGCGGCGGGCGCCGATATCATCCTCGGCAACACTTATCATCTGATGCTCAGGCCCGGGGCCGAGCGGGTGGCGCGGCTTGGCGGGTTGCACCGATTCATGGGCTGGGGTCGGCCTATCCTCACCGACAGCGGCGGCTATCAGGTAATGAGCCTGTCGGAGCTCACCAAGCGCACCGAGGAGGGGGTGGCCTTCGCCTCGCATCTCGATGGTTCCCGCCATTTGATCACACCGGAACGCTCGATCGAGATCCAGCGGCTGCTCGGGTCCGACATCGTCATGGCTTTCGACGAGCTGGTGCCGACCACCTCCACCCGCGACGAGCAGGCGGCGGCGATGGAGCGGTCGATGCGCTGGGCCCGGCGCTCGCGCGACGCCTTCCTCGCCGGCGGCAAGCATGCCGAAGCGGCGGCGCAGTTCGGCATCCAGCAGGGGGCGCTGGACGAGGGACTCCGCAAGGCCTCCGCCGACGCGCTGATCGACATCGGCTTCGACGGCTATGCGGTCGGCGGCCTTGCGGTGGGGGAGGGGCAGGAGGCGATGTTCGGCTGCCTCGACTTTGCGCCGGGCCAGCTTCCCGCCGACCGGCCGCGCTACCTCATGGGCGTCGGCAAGCCCGACGACATTGTCGGCGCCGTCGAGCGCGGCATCGACATGTTCGACTGCGTTCTCCCGACCCGTTCCGGCCGCACCGGCCAGGCGTTCACCGCCGACGGGCCGATCAACCTCAAGAATGCGCGATTTGCGGAGGATCAGGAGCCGCTCGACCCCTCATGCGCCTGCCAGGTCTGCACGACCTGGAGCCGCGCCTACATCCATCATCTGATCCGCGCCGGCGAAATCCTCGGCGCGATGCTGATGACCGAGCACAACATCAATTTCTACCAGCAGCTGATGGCGGGCTTGCGGGCCGCGATCGAGGAAGGAAGGCTTGCCGCCTTCGCGGGGGACTTCCGCCGCCGCTACAGGAAAGAAGCCTAGCTGCCGAAACCCTGGGCGAGGAAGCTCGGAACCGGACCGTTCCAATCGTCATCATCTTCGTCCGCTTCCGCAGGCTGCGGCGCCCGCGCCGGTTCGGGCTGAGCCCTTTCCGGTTGACGCTCTTCCCTCGGCTTCCGCGCAGGCTTTTCCGCACGCTCGCGCTTCGGCTCTGCGCGCTCCGCCTTCTTCTCGCGCGGCTTGCGGGCGGGCTTCTCTTCTGACGGCGCCTCGTGCCCGTCCTTCGCGTCCTTTACCGATCCTTCGACTGCGGGGATCTTCATCCCGGTCAGCTTTTCGATGGCGGCAATGGCGTCGGCATCGGCGCTGGTCGCAAGCGTGATCGCGGTCCCGGTGGCGCCGGCGCGGCCCGTGCGGCCGATGCGGTGGATATAATCGTCCGGCTGCCACGGCACGTCGTAGTTGAAGACGTGGCTGACGCCCTTGATGTCGAGGCCGCGCGCGGCGACGTCGGAGGCGACGAGGATGTTGATCTCCTCGGCCTTGAACCGGTCCAGTTCCCTGATCCGCTCCGGCTGCTCCATGTCGCCATGGATCTGGCCGGCCGCGAAGCCGCTGCGCTTCAGGCTCGCCGCGAGCTCCCGCACCGTCGTCTTCCGGTTCGAAAAGATGATGGCATTCTTCACGTTCTCGGCCTGAAGGAGCTTCACCAACGCGTCCTTCTTCTTCCGGGCATCGACGCGGAAGATGCGCTGGTCGATCGACGTATTAGCGGTTGCAGGCCGCGCGACCTCGATCGTTTTCGGGTTTGAAAGGAACTTGTCGGCCAGCTTCTTGATCGGCCCCGGCATGGTCGCGGAAAAGAGCAGGGTCTGCCGGTTGGTCGGCAGCTTCGTGCAGATTTCCTCGATGTCCGGGATGAAGCCCATGTCGAGCATCCGGTCCGCCTCGTCGATGACGAGCAGGTTGCAGCCGGTAAGAAGGATCTTGCCGCGGCCGAACAGGTCCATCAGGCGGCCCGGCGTCGCAATCAGGACGTCCACGCCCTTTTCGAGCGCCTTCACCTGATCCGCCATATTGGTGCCGCCGATCAGCAACGCCATCGAAAGCTTGTGATACTTGCCGTATTTCTCGAAGTTCTCGGCCACCTGCGCGGCAAGCTCGCGCGTCGGCTCCAGGATCAGTGAACGCGGCATTCGGGCGCGGCTTCGGCCTTCGCCGAGGATGTCGATCATCGGCAGGACGAAAGCGGCAGTTTTGCCGGTGCCGGTCTGGGCAATGCCGATCAGGTCGCGGCCCATCAGGACTGACGGGACCGCCTGCCGCTGGATCGGCGTCGGCTCGCTATAGCCGGACTCGCCGACCGCGCGGAGCAATTCGTCTGAGAGGCCGAGATCGGCAAAAGTCATTCAGAAGGTCCGGAAAAAGGGCGCTTAAACAGGTAAGCCGCGTCGCCTTGCGCTTGCGCTCAGCAAGGGGTGATTGTCAAGGGAAGGTCAGTCCCGCGGCTCTGCTTTCAAGGAGCGGAAGCGCTCGATTTCGCACTCGCCGCCCATCCGGGACCGGATCACGTCGCGGTCGGCGCAGATCATCCCATCGGCATTCGGGCTGATGTAGAAGCCGTGATAATAATCGAGCGCCGGGCAGCTATTTTCGAGTTCCGCCCGAACGCGGCTGTTGTTGCGGAAGATGAGGTCGACACTGTCGCGGCCTAGTAAGGTCGCCCCTGCGATGAAGCGGGCGGGGACGCATTTCGGCCCCTTGCCTTCCTTCCACTCGATCTGCTGGGCGGCGGCTGCGCCCGGGCGCGGACGGGCAGGGACGCGGACGATGATCTGCTGGCGGACCGTCACCTGGGCATAGCGATCCGGCTCCGGCGCGTCAGCTTGCGCGCCAGTCAGGGTCATCAGCGCCAAAGCCGCGCCCCAGAAGATCATCCCAGAATGTCCATGTAAGGCGCAGATTGGCTCCGGCATTTGAACATGGGATGAACTTGCTCCGCCCCTTCGGCGGCGACTATAGCTGCCTCACCCGCCATGGCCAGTCCTCCCCAAGATCTGCTCGATACGCTCGCCGCACGGCTGGGGCCGAAAGGCTTCACCCGCGATCCCCGCGAGATGGAGCCATGGCTCGTCGATTGGCGGAAACGCTACACGGGGGCTGCGGCGGCGATGCTTTCGCCCGCTTCGACGGAGGAGGTGGCGGAGGTCGTCCGCCTCTGCAACGAGGCGCGGGTGCCGATCGTGCCGCAGGGCGGCAACAGCTCAATGGCCGGCGGGGCGACGCCCGATGCGAGCGGACTGGCTGTCATCCTCTCGTTGCGGCGCATGAGCCGGATCCGCTCCCTCTCGCCCGAAAGCAACACCGCCGTGTGCGAGGCGGGCGTGATCCTCTCGAACCTGCACGAAGCCGCGGCGGAGGAGGGCCGGCGCTTCCCCCTGACCCTGGGCGCGAAAGGCTCCGCCACCATCGGCGGCCTCGTCTCGACCAATGCCGGCGGGACGCAGGTACTCCGCTTCGGCACGATGCGAAACCTTGTTCAGGGCATCGAAGCCGTGCTCCCCGACGGCAGCATCTACTCCGGCCTCGCCCCGCTAAAAAAGGACAATCGGGGTTACGATCTGAAGCACCTCCTAATAGGCGCCGAAGGCACTTTAGGCGTAGTGACGGCGGCGAGCTTGAAGCTTGTGCCGGCGGTCGGCTCCCGCATTGTCGCTTGGGTCGGACTGGCCTCCCCGGAAGCCGCGTTGTCGCTGCTCCGGCTGCTCGACGAGCGTATGAGCGATGCAGTGGAGGGTTTCGAGTTGGTGCCAGACTTGGCGCTTCAACTGGTGCTGCGGCATGTAGATGGCACCCGTCAGCCACTCCAGGGCTCGCACGCATGGCATGTGCTTATAGAAGCCACTGCTCCCGCCGGATCGCCGTCGCCTCAAGATGCACTTGGCGAGGTTCTCGAGGCGGCGTTCAGCAAGGACATGGTTGAAGATGCTGCAATCGCCGCCATGGAGGCACAGGCGGAAGCCTTCTGGCGCATCCGCGACAGCATCTCCGAAGCCGAGCAGAAGAGCGGCGCGGCGGCGAAGCACGACGTCTCGGTAGAGGTCAGCAAAATGCCCCGCTTCATCGTCGATGCCGCCGCCGCGGTCGAACGGCGTTTTGCCGATGTGCGTGTGATCGCCTTCGGCCATCTCGGCGACGGGAACGTCCATTTCAACGTGCAGGGGCCGGACGGAGCCTCGAACTGGCTCAAGGAGGAGGCGCCGGGCGTCACCGCCTTCGTGCACGATCTCGTCGTCGAAGCTGGCGGCTCCATCTCGGCGGAACACGGCATCGGCCAGCTGCGGTTGGCCGAACTGGGACGGCTTGAGAACCCCGGCCGCCTGAACGCCGTGCGGGCGATCAAGAAGGCGCTCGATCCGAACGGAATAATGAACCCCGGCAAGCTCGTCCCGCTTGCGTAAAGGGCGGTTCGTCCATAGACGGTGGCAGTGAGGGAAAAGCGGCTGTAAGGGCCGCTATCATTTTTTATGGAGACTATCATGGCGAGCCAGCCGCCGCAGATGCCGATCATGTATAACGGCCTTCAGCCGCTTTCGAACCTCGACCACAAGACGTGGAAGACCCGCTCCTCGCAGGAAGCCCCGTTCCTCGCGAAGGTCCATGCGGTTCCGATCCTGATCGACGAATTTGTCGCGGCCCAGCGTTTCTACCCGATCGTCTTCTCGATCGGCGACAATCCCGTGCCGCTCGCGCTGATGGGCCTCAACGAGGGCGTCAACGTGTTCGTGGACGAGAAGGGCGTGCTCCTGAACCCGGCCTATGTCCCCGCCTATCTCCGCCGCTATCCGTTCATGCTAGCGAAGCTTCAGCCGGATTCGGACAGCCTTTCGCTCTGCTTCGATCCGACGAGCGGCCTGGTCGGCGACTTCGAGGAAGGCAATCCGCTGTTCGATGGCGACCAGCCGAGCGAGACGACGCAGAACATCCTTAAATTCTGCGAAGAGTTCGAAATGGGCGCCCAGCGCACCAACGCCTTCATGGAAGAGCTCAAGAAGAGCGATCTCCTGATGGACGGCGAACTGACCCTCCAACTCTCCGACAATTCGCAGCCCGCCATCTACCGCGGCTTCCGCATGGTCGATGAGAACAAACTGCGCGATATGCGCGGCGACGAACTCCGCAAGATCAACCAGAACGGCATCCTGCCGCTGGTGATGGCGCATCTTTTCTCGCTGCCGCTGGCTCGGGACGTTTATGTCCGTCAGCTCGAACAGGGCAAGACCCAGCCCCCGCCGCCTGCCGAGTCGGCAGCCGCAGGGGAAACCGTAATCGCCTGATATGGCCAGCGCGGCGGATCCCACGGGTCAGTCGGCGCTCCGCTATTCGCGGGGCGCGATGTGGTTCCACTGGATCATCGCCGCGCTCGTCATCCTGAACCTGTTCCTCGGCTTCTTTTACGAGGCTTTTGGCAAGGACTGGACGCCGTGGATAATGTTCTTCCACAAGGCGACTGGCATCACCGTCCTGGGACTTAGCATCGCGCGGCTTCTGTGGCGGCTGGGCCATCGGCCCCCACCGTTCGATGGGGTGCTGCGGCCGTGGGAGGCGCTCCTTGCACGCCTGACCCACTGGCTGTTCTACGTCCTGATGATCGTCATTCCACTGACCGGCTGGGCACTGTCCTCGTCCAGCGGGCGGCCCACCAATTATTTCGGCCTGTTCGAGATCGGGCTTCTGCCGGTCCCGAGAACGGATGCGGCGCATGATCTTTTCGAGGATGCGCATGAGTTCCTAGGCAAATTGATGATCGGCCTCATCCTTCTCCACGTCGCAGGGGCGGTGAAGCACCATCTTCAGGGGCACAGACACCTTATCGGCCGGATGGGCCCTTGGCTTTACCGGCAGCGGTGAAGCCGGTGCGGCGCCTCTTGAAAGTGCCGGAATCCTTCATATCTCATTGAAGATACGCCGCTTCGTATCCCCCCCCCCTTTACGGCGGCGTGTTACGCCCTTCGGGGCGTTCCTCCCTGAACCTTGGCCGCTCCGCCTATTGGCGGGGCGGTCATTTTATTTGCGCTTGAGGCGCGTTAGCGTGCCTTCACCAGAGCAGGGTGGAGTTCCAATGCATAAGGGTTCGTGCATGTGCGGCGCGGTGACATTCGTGGTCGAGGGGAAGCTTCCCGGACCGGATGCGTGCCACTGCCGGCAATGCCGCAAGCATTCAGGGCATTATTTCGCGTCCTCCGACGTGCCGAGGTCGCGAGTCAGGATCCATGGCGAGGGCAATGTCGGCTGGTATCAGTCTTCGGAGAAGGCTCGGCGGGGCTTCTGCTCCACGTGCGGTTCCACGCTGTTCTGGGACCCTTTATCTCGCGACTGGATCGGGATTGCCATGGGTGCCTTCGACACGCCGACCGCAACCTCACTCTCGGTTCATATCTTCACGGCCGAGAAGGGGGATTATTATCGGATTGCCGACAGCGTGCCGCAATTCGAGCAGGTGCCAACCGCACCCCATTGATCATTCGGCCGCGATAGCCTGTTCCGGGCCGCTCGCCTTTTCGGCCAACGCGGCGGCGATGAGGGCGATAAGGCCAGCAATGTCGTCGAAGCGGGGTCCCGGAGTGCGGAGGTCCCCGGCGAGATAGAGCGACCGGTCGATCTCGAGCTGGATGGCGTGAACATTCTCGGCAGGGCGGCCGTGATGGCTGGTGACGTAACCCCCCGCATAGGGCGTGTTGCACGCGGTGGCATAGCCCGCCCGCCGCGCGGCGCCGACCGCGGCCTCCACAAGGTCCCGTCCAGCGGACGTTCCATGACGATCGCCAAAGATCAGCGGCGCCGCGCCCTTTGCCGCTCCGTCCTTCGGCGGCATCGAATGGCAGTCGAGGAGTATAGCGATACCGAAGGCGGCCTTCGCTTTGTGAAGTGCCTGTTCGACTGCCGTATGATAGGGGCGGTGAATGATCTCGATCCGCCTCCTGACCTCGTCCTGCGGGATGCGGTGCAGCCAGATGCTTCCGGATCCCGCGAGACGCGACGGAATGAGGCCGAGGCCGCCGCGGGTGCGGGGCGACTGCAGAAGGTCTCTGAGCGGCGGCGGAGGCACGACAGTGGAAGGATCGATCTCGCGCTCGTCCCGGTTGAGGTCGATCTCGGCACGCGGGGTGCGGGCGACGATCGCCGCAGCGCCGTCTGCGACGGCGCGCCAGATGAGGCGGTCGACAAGCCGGTCCTCAAGCGCCTCTAGCTTCTCGCGGGGGATGCGGGCGGAACGGAGCAGGGCTGGGGAATAGTCGCGGCCGGCATGCGGCACCGACAGCACCACCGGCGAGGCGGGCGTTTCGGAGCCCAGGCGAATGAAGGGCGGCTCGGCTGGCTGGTCGTGCATGCGCGTACGTCCAAGAGGTAGAGAAGCCGGATGTTCCCGGCAACTGCCGAAAAAGCCGAGGCGTTGCCCGGAAGTGTCAGCCGCGCCAACCAGGCGCTCGCAAAATATTAAGCCCTTTTGTTTAGGGTAACGGCTGGCCATAAAGGCCGCTGCAAGCGTTCCGGACGATCATGACCAAAATTTTGCTGGCCGAAGACGATGAATCGATGCGCGTCTATTTGACGAAGGCGCTGGAGCGCGTCGGCTACGTCGTCACTGCGGTAGACCGCGGCACGGCGGCGCTGCCGCTGCTAAAGGAAGAAAGCTTCGACCTTCTTCTGACCGACATCGTGATGCCGGAGATGGACGGGATCGAGCTTGCCCAGCAGGCGTCCGTTATTGCGCCCGACATGCGCGTCATGTTCATCACCGGCTTTGCCGCAGTGGCGCTGAAGGCTAGCAAAGCCGCGCCGACCGCCAAGGTCCTGTCAAAGCCGTTCCACCTCAAGGACCTCGTCGCCGAGGTGGATCGTCTTTTCCAGACCGAGGATCAGCACGGACGGCTTTGAGGCCGCTCGTTCGTCCGCCCAGTGCTCTTCCTAAGCCGCGGGGGCTTCCGGCGACTCGGACTGACCGTTATCCTGGACCGACAGTTGCCACGGAGCCGGTATGAACGAACTAAACCTGCGAACGGCCATAAAGGCGGCAGGAGGGTTTTTCCTGTTGGTGGCAGCGCTTACCCTCTATTGCCAGCTGCACGGCCTGCCCGGCTCGCGCGTGCCGTTGTACGTGTCTGTAGACTTTGCTTTTCAGACAGTATTCGCGTGGGCCTTGGGCGGTTTCCTAATTTGGCGCGCTAGAACGCGCATCCTGCCGCTGCTGGAACGAGGGCTGAAGGAAGCTGCGATGGCAGCGGCAGCGATTTTCGCGCTAACCCTCTCGTCTGCCTTGCTGTCGATGGTTGTGTGGACGATCGGGACCAGCATCGACATCAATCACCTTTTATTTCGGCTGGTCGAGCTTGCCCCCCCGTACGGCCTCTTGGCAGCTCTGCTCGTCAGTCTCGCCGTTCTTCGCCGTTACCAGCGGCAAAGCGCGGCTTCGTCTCCATGGCTGCGGTTACCGGAGGAGCCTAACCTCACTCTGCGCAAGAGCGACGTCAGTCTTATTCGCTCGGCCGGCAATTATTGCGAGATCAACGCGTGCGGCCGGACTTATCTCGTTCGCGTCACCTTGAAGACGCTGGCGGAGCGCCTAGCTGATGACGGTTTTGTGCAGGTCCACCGCACCACCTTGGTGAACAGCGCTTCCATCAGGTTCGTTGCGCCCTCGGCGCCAGCTCAGCGGCTGAACATCCACCTCAATTGCGGGATGAGGGTTCCCGTCGGCCGCTCGTACACAGCGAATGTCGAACAGCTGACGCTGCACTGATATTCTCTCGACTGGCTGCTTGCATGGGGCTTAGCCGGTCGCTACATGCGGCCCCGAGTGGGCGTGTAGCTCAGTGGTAGAGCACTGTGTTGACATCGCAGGGGTCGCAAGTTCAATCCTTGCCACGCCCACCAGTTCTTCAACCGGCCATGCCGGGGGCATGGATCGGTTGATGAACTCCCCTCGCTTGGCGCAGCGAGAGACCTCCACATGTCAGCCCCCTTTATCAGCGGTTTCGATCTGGACGGCTTCGTCGCGCGCGTGCTTGCCGAGGATCTGGGGGAGGGGGGCGACGTCACCTCCAACGCCACCATTCCCGAAGAGGCGCGACTGACTGCGGTGATGGCGACGCGCGATGCGGTCGTGGTGGCGGGGCTGCCGCTTGCGGCGATGTTCTTCCGGGCGCTGGATCCGCAGGTCGAGGTGGAGCAGCTTGTCGAGGACGGCGCGAAGGTGCGGGCGGGAACAGCGCTGATGCGGCTGTCCGGCAATGCTCGGAAGATGCTGGCGGCGGAGCGGTCCGCGCTCAACAGCCTGCAGCACCTCACCGGTGTCGCGACGATGACGCGCGCCTATGTGGACGCGATCGCGGGCACGGGCTGCATTCTGCTGGATACCCGCAAGACCATTCCGGGCATGCGGGTGCTCGGCAAATATGCGACGCGGATGGGCGGGGCGCAGAACCACCGCATGCGCCTCGACGACGGCGTGTTGATCAAGGACAATCATGTGGCAGTGGCGGGCGGCGTGGCCGAAGCGCTGCGGTCGGCGAAGGCCGCAGCAACGGGGCTTCAGGTGCAGGTGGAGGTGGACCGGCTGGACCAGATCGAGCCTGCGCTGGAGGCGGGCGCGGACCGGCTGCTGCTCGACAATATGGATGTGCCGACCCTACGCGAGGCGGTGCGGATCGTTGGGGGCAGAGTACCGACCGAAGCATCAGGGGGCGTGCGGCTCGATACGATCCGCGGTATTGCCGAAACGGGCGTGACTTACGTCTCGGTGGGCCGGATCACCCAGTCGGCGCCGGCAGCGGACATCGGCCTCGATTACGCCTGAAGAGGCTCAGGCCTCCTTGCGGCCCTTTTCGTAAGCCGCAACCACGCCGGCATAGCGATCGGCGAGTTCCTTGTGGATCTGCGAAGCAATAGGCGTGGCGCGAGCGGCCGCATCCTTCTCTTCGCGCATCCGGCGGCTGAAATATTCGAAATCGGTCTTTCCCATCATTCCCCCCGGAACGACTCGTGTGGAAGAACGAAGTGTACGCCGATTCGATGACAGATAAAGATCACCTAGGTTAGCGGCGAACTTTCTCGCTGGTGGAGCGGGAACAGGGAAGCCAGTTCCTGCAGCGTGTCCTCGGCATTTTTGTGGTGGACGAAAATGCCGCCCACCTCCTCCCAAAGGTGGCGGTGCTTCAGCGTGTCGTCGACGAGCACGTCGCCATCCTTGGCGTGATTGCGCTTATCGACCGCCATGCAGGTGATGATCCGCGTGCCGGGAAAATGCTCCGCGGCCCAGTTCACCTTCTGCGGCGCAGCCCAATTACCGCGGGGGAGGCCGGTTAGGATGATCGGGTCGAGATGCTTCACCGCCTCGAACAGCCGCATCGCGTCCGGCATCAGAGGCAGGTTCGCGTAGAAATCGGGCGCGGTGGCGAGCTTCTTCCAGAACAGGCCGGGATTGTAGCGGTCCTGGAATTTCTTCGGCGGCATACCGAGAATTTCGGTCGCTCCGCGGTCGAAGTCGGCAAGCACGCCGTCGCAATCCAGATAGAGCTGGCGCACGGGTCAGAAGCGCGCCGGCTGGAGCTGGACCGGCATCGGCATCTCGAGCGGCTTCCAGCCATGGTCGCGGATCACGTCGTTGCTTTCCTTTGCGCGGCGGCCTTTCTCCAGCGACCAGGTGATATGATAGGTGCTTCCGTCCGGCCGGTCCGTGGTACCGCCGAGGCGCACCACCATCGCCTCCACGCCCTTGCCGTCGTCCGACCGGCCGATGATCTCGCCCTCCGTCTCGCAAGGAAGCTCTGCCTTCTTCGCCACCTTGGCGGCGAGTGTGACATGATCGGCCACCACCTCCGAATACTTGGGCGGAAATTGCTGGAGCAGCTCCTTGCGCTGCTCCCGGTCGAGTTTCCAGCCGATGACGGTGTCCCCTTTTTCCGCGCGGTCGGAAGCTTGTTTCGCTAACAATGCCATGCGCCGACCAACCCGCATCCTGCGGAGCCGTTCCGGCAGGGCGCGCGTTGAGGCCGGAAAGGAGCAGCATCATGGAACAGCGCAATCCGGGGCTGGATGCCGGCGATCTGCCGCTTGACGACAAGAAGTCGAAGCGGACCAATGAAGACGCGCAGAAGGAACTGGACGAGATCCCGCCGCCCGGCACCGATCCGCTCCACGAGGGCCCTTAGGCGCCGAGATAGTCGGCGACGGCGCGCCGCTCGTCCTGGTTCATGTGCAGGCCTGTCTTGGTGCGGCGCCATAGGACATCTTCGGCCGTGCGCGCGAATTCGTGCGCCTTTAGATAACGCAGCTCCGCTTCGTAGAGGCCGGCGCCGAAATGGCGGCCAAGGTCATCCAGACTTTGCGCATCGCCGAGCAGGTCGCGGAGCCGCGTACCGTAGGCGCGTGACAGGCGGGTAAGAAGTGCAGGCGGAAGCCAGGCGGAGAGCCGGTCGAGATAGAGGTTGAAGCCGGGCGAAATGTCGCCGCCGGGGAGCGGTTCGGACCGAGTGCTTTTCCGCCCCTCGACGGCGAGCAACTCCATCGCCTCTTCGGCGAGGGCGCGGGCGGTGGTGATCTTGCCGCCGAAGACGCTGAGCAGCTTTGCGCCGGGATCGTCGTCCAGCTCCAGATGATAGTCGCGCGTCACCGCCTGCGCATCTTGCGCCCCGTCGTCGAAGAGTGAGCGGATGCCGGAATAGCTCCAGACCAAATCGTCGGGCCCGACCGTGCGCGTGAAGTAACGGTTGGCGGCGTCGCAGAGATACTGGATTTCTTCGGCGCTGATCTGCGCGTCGTCGGGAGCATTGACGGGAAAATCGGTGGTGCCGATGAGGGTGAAGCGCTCCTCGTACGGAATCGCGAAAACGACGCGGCCGTCCGGCTGCTGCAGGATGTAGGCTTGGTCGCCGTCATAAAGCGCGGGGACGATGATATGGCTGCCCTTGATGAGGCGGACGCCGCTATCGCTGCTTTCCGAAAGGCGGCCTTTCAGCACATCGGCCACCCACGGGCCGGCGGCGTTGACGATCGCCCTTGCGACGACATTGCGGCCGCCGGAGAGGCTTGCCCGCCAGACATCGCCTTCGCGCCGCGCCGACAGCAATTCGGTGCCGGTTGCGATCTCGGCGCCGCGCTCGGCCGCATCGACGGCGTTCAAAACGACGAGCCGCGCATCGTCCACCCAGGCATCCCAGTAGACGGCGAGATGCTTCGCCGCCTTGAGCGGCGCGCGAAGCGCTGCTTCGCTTCGCCGGACGGCGCGGGCATGGGGCAAGCTGCCGCCGAGGGCGAGGAGGTCGTAGAGCTTCAGTCCCGCTCGGAGCATCCACCAGGGGCGCATCCCCTCTCCATGCGGAAGCACGAAGCGGAGCGGGCGGATGATGTGCGGCGCGGTGCGGAGCAGAAGCTCCCGTTCCTTCAGCGCCTCGCGGACGAGCCGGAACTCATAATATTCGAGATAGCGGAGGCCCCCGTGGATGAGCTTCGAGGAGGCGGAGCTTGTATGCTGGGCGAGATCGTCTTTCTCGACGAGGAGCACCCGCGCGCCCCGGTGCGCCGCGTCGCGCGCGATCGCGGTGCCGTTTATGCCGCCGCCGATGATGAGGAGATCGTAGGAGTCCACGGGCCCCCTCCTACGTCATTCCAGCGGAAGCTGGAATCCATAGCGTCTTGATGTCACCAAGATCGTCTGGACCCCGGCCTTCGCCGGGGTGACGGAGGGGCTATGAGCGAACGCGCTATCCTCGTCATCGACGAAGGGACCACCAGCACGCGGGCGATGCTGTTTGCGCCGGACGGGCGGTGCTTGGGCTCGGAGCAGCGGGAGCTTGCGCAGCATTATCCGCGGCCCGGATGGGTGGAGCATGATGCGGAGGAGATCTGGTCCTCCAGCCTCGCCTGCGCTCGGGCGATGGCGGAGAAGGCCGGAGGCGCGGACCGCATCGCAGCGATCGGCATCACGAACCAGCGCGAGACGATCGTCTTCTGGAGCAAGCGGACGGGAAAGGCGCTTGCGCCCGCAATCGTCTGGCAGGACCGGCGCACGGCCGAAATGTGCGCGCGCCTCAAGGAGGCGGGGCATGAAGCGCTGGTGCAGGAGAAGACTGGCCTGCTGCTCGACCCGTATTTCAGCGCGAGCAAGATCGCCTGGACTTTGGAGCATTGGCCCGAGGTAAGGGAGGCGGGCGATGACCTACTGGTCGGGACGGTTGAAAGCTGGCTGATCTTCAAGCTGACCGGCGGCCTCCATGTTTCCGACGCCACCAATGCGTCGCGTACGGCGCTGATGAGTATCGGGAGCGGCGGCTGGGACGATGAGCTGGTGCAGCTCTGGCGGGTGCCGCGCGCTTCGCTTGCCGAAATCGTGGATTGCGCCGGTGCCTTCGGGGAGACGGCGGCGGAGATGTTCGGCGCCGCCATTCCGATTACGGGAATGGCGGGCGACCAGCAGGCGGCGTCGATCGGCCAATGTTGCCTGACACCGGGAGATACGAAGGCGACCTACGGCACCGGCGCCTTCATCCTCACCAATACGGGGCCGGAGCTTCAGCATTCGCGCCACCGGCTGCTTTCCACCATCGCTTGGCAGCTTGGCGGGGAGCGGAGCTATGCGCTGGAAGGGTCGGTGTTCGTCGCCGGGAGCCTGATCAAATGGTTGCGCGACGATCTGAAGCTGCTGGGCAGCGCGGCCGAGAGCGAGGAGCTGGCGCGGTCGGTGGAGGACAATGGCGGCGTCAGCATCGTACCCGCTTTGTCGGGTCTCGGAGCACCGCATTGGGAGCCGGCGGCACGCGCGTCCATCTCTGGCCTCAGCTTCTCATCGGGGCGGGCGCACATTGCCCGCGCCGCCTTGGAAGCGATGAGCCACCAGACGCACGACCTCAAGACCGCGTTCGCCTCCGACGGAGCGGATTGGGGCGTGCTGAAAATAGACGGCGGCATGGTTGCCAATGAGTGGCTGGCGCAGGATCTCGCCGATGTGCTCGAGCTCACCGTCGAGCGTCCGCACTTCGTCGAAACGACGGCTTTGGGCGCGGCGATGCTTGCAGGGGTGGGCTGCGGCCTGTTCGGCTCGCTTGAGGAAGCCGCCGCCATGCGCGGCGCGATGGAGCGGTTCGAGCCTGCTCTGGATGCAGAGCGCCGCGACCACCGCCTCGCCGGATGGGCGGAGGCGGTGGAGGCGGTGTTGAAAACTACCAGATCCTGACCCGGTCTTCCGGCGCGATGTAGAGCTTGTCGCCGGGCTTCACATTGAAGGCTTGGTACCAAGCATCGACGTTCCGAAGCGGCGCGAAGGCCCTGGTCTGCCCTGGCGAGTGCGGGCCGTTGACGATCTGCTGGCGAAGCGCCTCGTCGCGCCACAAGGTCCGCCACACCTGACCCCAGCCGAGGAACAGCCGCTGCTCGCCTGTAAAGCCGTCGATCACGGGCGCCTTCTTGCCGCCGAGCAGGTTACGATAGGCTTCGAGGGCGATGGTGATGCCGGCCATGTCGCCGATATTTTCGCCCATCGCGACGCGGCCGTTGATGTGCATGCCGGGCAAAGTCGGGAACTCATAGGCCTCGTACTGGGCGCCGAGCTTCGCCGCCTGCGCCTCGAACTTGGCGGCGTCCTCGGCCGTCCACCAGTCGCGCAGAATGCCCTTGCCGTCCGACTTCCGGCCCTGGTCGTCGAAGCCGTGGCTGATCTCGTGCCCGATCACGCCGCCGATGCCGCCATAATTCACGGCCGGATCGGCCTTCGGATCGAAGAAGGGCGGCTGCAGGATGGCGGCGGGGAAGACGATCTCGTTTTTCACCGGCGAGTAGTAGGCATTCACCGTCTGCGGGGTCATGCCCCATTCGGCCTCGTCGACGCGTTGGCCAAGCCGGTTGCGGCGGAAGTCCCATTCGAAGCGGTTGGCGCGCTCGACATTGCCGAAGAGGTCGCCGTTACGAATTTCGAGACCCGAATAATCGCGCCAAGTGTCGGGATGGCCGATCTTGAGGCCAAAATTCTGAAGCTTGTCGAGGGCCTGCTGCTTGGTCGGCGCGCTCATCCAGGTGAGACCTTCGATCCGCTTCCGCATGGCGACGCGGATGTCGGACACCATCTTATCCATGATCGCCTTGGATTCGGGCGGATAGTAGAGGGCGACATAGTCGCGGCCGATCGCCTCACCCATCGCGCCTTCGGCGAAGGTGACGCCGCGCTTCCAGCGTTCCCGCTGCTGCGGCTGGCCAAGCATGAATTTGTTGCGGAACTCGAACTGCGCGTCGACGAAGCGCTTCGACAGCAGGGGCGCGGCGTCGTCGGCAGTGTGGAATGCCTGCCAGGCCTTCAGCGTGTCGAGATCGGCGCCGGCGAAGATCTGCGCGAGCTTTGGGAAGGCGGTGTTCTGGGCCACGATTGCCCGCTCCGCCCGATCGACGCCCGCCGCCTGCATGAAGGGCGCCCAGGGGAAGCCCGGCGCCTGCGCCTGCAACTCGGCAAGCGTCATCGGATTATAGGTCTTGTCGCGGTTGCGGCTTTCGGCGCGGGTCCAGTGCGCCTGCGCGATCTGCGTTTCCAGAGCGACGATGTCGGCCGCCGCCTTTTCGGCATTTTGCCAGCCGGCGAGGCCAAGCATCTGCGCCAGATATTGCTGGTAGCGCGTCTTCTGCGGCGCGAATTTGGCGTCGAGGTAGAGCTCGCGGTCGCCGAGACCCAGGCCTGCCTGACCCATGTAGAGCGCATAATAATCCGGGTTCTTGGAATCGTCGTTGACGAACGAGCCGAAGAAGCTGCCGCCGAAGCCGCCGAGTGCCTGGCCCATTAGCCGAGCCATTTGGTCCTTCGTGGTGACCGCCTGGATCGCCGCAATCTTCGGCTGGAGCGGCTTTGCGTCGAGCGCTTCGATCGCCGCCACGTCCATAAAAGCCTGATAGAGCGCCGCCACCTTGGCTTGATCGCCGTCGGTCGCCGGGTTGCCGAGCTTATAGCCCTCTACCAGCTTACGAACGCGCGCTTCGGAAAGGTCGCGAAGGATCGCGAAGCCGCCGTAGGAGGAGCGGTCCGCCGGGATCTGAGTGTTCTTGGCCCAGGTGCCGTTCACATAGGCGAAGAAATCGTCGCCGGGCTTCACCGACCGGTCCATGCCGGCCGTGTCGATGCCCCAGGTGCCCAGGCGGGCGGCTTCGAGCACAGCGGAATTACCGCCCGCGGCTGCCTGATCCATGTCGAAGAGGGACAACATCGTGCACTGATCGTCGATGCACTGATGATCCTCGTGCGCCAGGGCAGGCGTGGCAGCCAGGGCAATGAACGAGGCGGTCAAGCTAAGCTTCTTGATCAAGGCGGATCCTCTCAGATTGTAGATATTGCGCGGCCACTGCCGTGCGACAGCAGTAGCATGGCGGAAAATGCCTGAAGATCAAGTCTCTTAAGGGGAGGACGCTGTCTGGTGACTTAACCGAGCCGGACGCCGGGTGGCGGCGATGCGGCGGAGCTGTCGCTTTGCCAGCTGTCGTCGATCATCTTGATGATGGCTGAGAAGTCCTTCCCGCCGCCGCCCAATGCTTCGGCGAAGCGGGTGTAGAGCTCCTCGGCGTGGCTTCCCATCGGCGTGTAGGAATCGACGCTACGGGCGGCCTCCATCGCCAGGCGAAGGTCCTTCAGCATCAGGGCGGCCGCGAAGCCGCCGTCGTAGTTTCGGTCGGCGGGCGTTTCGGGGCCGACGCCGGGGACGGGGCAATAGCTCGTCATCGACCAGTTTTGGCCGGACGCCTGGCTGGCAATGTCGAAGAAGGTCTGCGGATCGAGGCCGAGCTTCTGCGCGAGCACGAAGGTTTCGCAGGTCGCGATCATCGATGCGCCGAGCAGCATGTTGTTGCAGATCTTGGCGGCCTGGCCCGCGCCCGGGCCACCGGCATGGATCACGGCCTTGCCCATGATCTCGAGGAAGGGCTCGGCGCATCCGAACGCCTTGTCGGTGCCGCCGACCATGAAGGTGAGGGTGCCGGCCTCCGCCGCGGCAATGCCGCCGGAAACGGGTGCATCGACCATGTTGTAGCCCGCCGCCTGCGCTTCCGCGATCACATCGCGTGCGGTTGAGACGTCGATGGTCGAGCAATCCATCAGGATGGCGGTAGTCGGCGCCTTCCCGAACACGCTGGCTTCATAGACGCTGCGGACGTGGGTGCCGGCGGGAAGCATGGTCACCACGGCTTCCACTTCAGCGACGGCCTCGGCGGCGGATGGCGCGCGGAGGCAGCCGCCTTTTTCCGCTTTTTCCAGCGCCGCTTCGGAGAGGTCGAAGGCGCGGACATCGTGGCCCGCCTTGGCGAGGTTCGCGGCCATGCCGCTGCCCATGTTGCCGAGCCCGATAAATGCGACGCGTGCCATGTTACCGTCCTTTCCAGTTCGCTTTGCGCTTGTCGACGAAGGCAGACATGCCTTCTTTCTGGTCCTCGGTGCCGAACAGGCCGTGGAACAGGCGGCGTTCGAAGACGATGCCCTGCGCCAGCGTCATTTCGTAAGCGGCGTTCACCATCTCCTTGGTAGCGATGGCGGCGAGCGGGGCCATGGAAGCAATGGCTTCCGCGGTCTTCAGGGCTTCTTCCAGAAGCCGGTCCGCCGGCACGACTTTGGCGACAAGGCCGGAGCGTTCCGCCTCCTCCGCGCCCATCATACGGCCGGTGAGGCACATTTCCATGGCCTTCGCCTTGCCGACGGCGTGGGTGAGCCGCTGCGAGCCGCCCATGCCAGGCGTGACGCCGAGCTTGATTTCCGGTTGGCCAAATTGCGCGTTGTCCGCGGCGATGATGAAGTCGGCCATCATGGCGACCTCGCAGCCGCCGCCGAGCGCGTAGCCGGCGACCGCGGCGATCCACGGCTTCCGCGTCGCGGTCACCTTCTCCCAGCCCTGAAAGAAGTTGGACGCATACATTTGGGCGAAGCCCTGGTCTGACATTTCCTTGATGTCGGCGCCCGCGGCGAATGCCTTTTCGCTGCCGGCGAGGACGGCGCAGCGCTGGCTGCCGTCCGCGTCGAAGGCTGCGAAGGCGTCGATCAGTTCGCGAAGGACCGAGCTGTTGAGGGCGTTCATCGCCTTTGGGCGATTAAGCGTAATGAGCGTCACCGCTCCCCGCTGCTCGACCAGGATGTTTTCGTAGTTCATAAAGGCGTCCATTCCTCCCCTTCAGGCATAGGCGCAAAGATGGTGTCGATCATGTGATCGGTGACCTGCTCGGGCGCGGCCGGATTCCAGCGCGGCGCATTGTCCTTGTCGATCAGCAGCGCACGCACGCCCTCGTTGAAGTCGGGGCGCTGCACGACGTGCGCCGCCACTGCATATTCCTGCCGCATCTCGTCGGCGAAATCCTGCATCCGCGCGCCGTCGGCGAGGAGGCGGAGGGAGACCTTGCAGCTTTGCGGGCTCTTGCTGCGGAGCGTCGCCAGTTCCTTCTGCGCCCAGTCCGAGCTGTCAGCCTCAAGAGAGGCGAGCACATCCTCATAGCGATCCGAGCGGAAATGGCTCGCGATCTGAGTCAGGTTCTGCTCGATCTTGGCGTCAGGCGGGGTCACGCTCGCGGTGCCTAGTATGCCTTCAATACGGTCGGGACGATCGGCAATCTGCGCCTTCACCTCTTCCAGCCGCTCCTGCCGGATATAGTGGGTGGCAAGGCCCAGATACTTGCACTCCGCGCCGTCGAGGCGGGCGCCGGTTAGTGCAAGGAACTGGCCGACGCGGCCTGGAAGGCGTGAGAGATACCAGCCGCCGCCGACATCGGGGAACAGGCCAATCGTCGTTTCCGGCATCGCGAAACGGGTATTCTCCGTCGCGACCCGATATTTGCAAGGCTGTGAGATGCCGACGCCGCCGCCCATCGTGACGCCGTCCATGAACGCAACGGTCGCCGTCTGATAGGTGAAGAGCAGGTGGTTGAGCCGATATTCCTCGCGGAAGAACCGGCGCGCGTCGGAGCCGTCGGAGGCGCCGCTCTTGGCGAGCATCACCACATCGCCGCCCGCGCAGAAGCCGCGGCCTTCGGCATGGTCGATCATCACCGCCTTCACTTCGGGGTTCTGCCGCCATTCGAGGAGGGCACGGATCATCTCCGAGCACATGTCGGCGGTTAGCGCGTGGATCGCCTTCGGCCGGTTGAGGCGGAGCCGGCCTGCGCCGCCGTCGATAAGGGTCAGGACATCGCTCACTGGCGGAGCATCTCGCGGCTGACGATCACGCGCATGATCTGGTTCGTGCCTTCGAGGATCGAGTGGACGCGAAGGTCGCGCCAAAAGCGCTCGATCGGATAGTCCATCAGATAGCCGTAGCCGCCATGAAGCTGCAGCGCCCGGTCGACCACCGAGCTGCCGGTGTCGGTGGCGAGCCGCTTCGCCATCGCGGCGAATTTAGACTTGTCCGGGGCGTTGGCGGTTACCTTGGCCGCGGCGACGTAGAGGAGGTAGCGGGCGGCCTGAAGCTCGGTTTCCATGTCAGCGAGCGTGAACTGCGTCGCCTGAAAGTCGGCGATGGGATTGCCGAACTGCTTCCGCTCTTTCGTATAGTTCACCGCCTCGTCGAGGCACCGTTGCGCGCCGCCGAGCGAGCAGGCGCCGATGTTGAGGCGGCCGCCGTCGAGGCCCATCATCGCGATGCGGAAGCCTTCGCCCTCCGCGCCGACGAGGTTTTCGACTGGCACGCGCACCTCGTCGAAATTGACCTGGGCGGTCGGCTGCGAATGCCAGCCGAGCTTACGCTCCTGCGCACCGAAGCTGACGCCCGGCATGTCCTTTTCGATGACGAGGCAGGAGATGCCCTTCGGCCCCTCCTCGCCGGTGCGGACCATGGTGACGTAGATTTCGTTCTCGCCGCCGCCGGAGATGAAGGCCTTGGAGCCGGTGACGACATAATGATCGCCGTCCTTCACCGCGCGGGTTTTGAGCGCCGCGGCGTCCGAACCAGAGCTCGGCTCGGTGAGGCAGTAGGAGCCCATCCGCTCCATGGTGACCATGGAGGGCAGATATTTCTGCTTCACGCCCGCGGAGCCGAAGCGGTCGATCATCCAGGCGGCCATATTGTGGATGGAGATGAAGGCGGAGGTGGACGGATCGCCATAGGCCATCGCCTCCATGATCAAGGCCGCCTCTAGGCGCCCGAGGCCGATGCCGCCGCTTTCTTCCGACACGTAGATCGAGCCGAAGCCGAGCTCGGCGGCTGCCCTAATCGTGTCGCGGGGGAAGATGTGCTTCTCGTCCCATTCCGCCGCGAACGGCGTCAGCGCATCGGCAGTGAATTTCTGCGCCATCTCCTGGATCTGGCGCTGGTCGTCGGTAAGGTCGAACTGGTGCATGGCAGGGCCCTTAGCAGAGGCTCGCCGTCAACTTCCAGTCGCGAACTCAGCCGAGGTTTCCGGTGCAATCTTCCTCACCGCGGGCAGCGCACATATCGTTTCCGCGGCCCCTCTTCCTCGCGGACCAAGCGTTCGCCACCTCCCTCCAAAACCAGGTCGGTGAAGAAAGTAAAATCGCGGCCCGGCTCATTCACTTCTGCATTGACGGAAACCCGATCGGAGGATCGCACTGTTACTGAAGTGGCCACCGCGCGCAGTTCGTTGAAGTGCAGCTCGTTAGACGTGACGGTCATGATACCGTCCCGGTCCTCGGCCTGGCGGCTGCAGGCTGCCAGTGTTTCACCCCAGCGGCCGCGGTAAGCGGCGGGAATCGCGCTGGAAGCGGCAGGTGAGGATTCAGGCTGAGTTACAGGAGGGGCGGGCGGACTCGTCGAGGGTTCGGTGCCGTTGCCGCTGGCCGGATCATTGCCGCCTCCGGCTCCTGAAGAAGGCGCAGGATCGGCCGCGTTTGCACCTTCGGGAGTGTCGGCACTCGCTTCCACTTCATCGGAAGCGTTCCGAGCCGTTGGGCTCTCTCCGCAAGAGACGGTAAGGCAGCCGGCAAGGAGGACGGCGATAGAGCAACGACTACGGGCGGCGGTCTTAAGCATGAGAACGTATCCTCTAAGATTTGGGGTCCGTGGTTAGGCGGGGCAGCGATGATAAACGAAGGATTGGCGCGGGGCCTCTAGCTCTCGGCGATCCAATCGCTTCCCCCCATCGAGCAGGGTCAGGCGATACCCCTTCGACCAAGTCATGCCTTCCCCTTCATAATCGGCCTCGACCGAGATGCTGGTCGGGGAATGGATGGCGGTCTTCCGCACTGTTCCTCGCGCCTCGTAAAAGGTGAGCCGATCGCTTCCAACGACAAGCCGCGCCTTGGCGGTACCGTCCGTCGCGGTGCAGTCGGATCCGCCCGGGCCGCCCCACGTTCCACGGAAAGCCGCGGGGATGACAGCGCTGTCGTTCTTCTGCTCAGCGGGGGGCGCTGCCTCGTTGCCCACAGCGGCTGGCGGTTCGGCGGTTGCTTCGTTCGACAGAATATTTGCTTCTGAAGACGTGTCGACAGCCTCGTTGCCTGCCGAAGCGGGGTTAATAGCGTTTGAGGGCGTTGTGTCCTCCTGCTGCGAGCAGGCAGCAGCCAAGAGCAAGATCAAAGACATAGAACGCATAGATACTGTCTTTCCTCCGATAAGCGTACGGCGGCCGGCAGGGCCTATGGGTTCAATAACCCGCCGGAACGATTTAGGTTCTGCGAGTAGTGGTGGCCGCTACCGACTGGTGGAAGAACCAGATGTAGGCGAACAGGAACATGAACCGCTGCGCCGCTCCGGCGACAGTCGGCTCAACAGCCATCACCGTCGGCATCAGCAATGCGGCCAGGAAAGCGGCAGCTTCCGTCCAGTGGGGCCGCTCTCTTCGGACGGCGGGGCCGCTGATCACAGCAATTAGGAATGCCATCCCCATGGTTGACGCGAAGAATGTATGCGCCTGGTCTGCAAACGCGCTGTACTCGCTGCCTCCTTCCCAAGGCTTTGTCGAAAATGAGGCTGCGCCAGCCATGGAAACGCCGAAGATCGTAAGCGCAGCCGCACCGAGTTTTTCACCCATCCTCAGCTTTCTTGCTGCAAGGAGCAGCGCAGCCATGCCCCAGGAAGCGAAGCCCAGCCGCGCGATCCAGGCGTTTGGCACCCCCTGAGCCGCGCTCTCGCTCGTGGTATGATCTATCCAGTTATAGGAAGACGGCATGGCGAGCGGCGCCAGCGTCAGCGCGGCGAGTGACAGCAACAGGAAAATTGCTGCAATTCGATCGCTGGAGCGCCCGCTTTCCACGGCTGGACGCTTCACCTCATCCCATCGTTGGGATGACGAATGCGTTCTCTCCGGTCACACTGCCATCCGGCCAGCGCTGGGTGATCGTCTTGGTCTTGGTCCAGAAGCGGACGCCTTCCATGCCGTGCTGGTTGATGTCGCCGAAGCCGGAACGCTTCCAGCCGCCGAACGTGTGGTAGGCGACCGGCACCGGGATGGGCACGTTGATGCCGACCATTCCGACATTGACGCGGGCGGCGAACTCGCGGGCGGCGTGGCCGTTGCGGGTGAAGATGGCGACGCCGTTGCCGTACTGATGTTGGGAGGGAAGGCGCACCGCCTCCTCGAAGCTGTCGGCGCGGACCATCTGCAGGACGGGGCCGAAAATCTCCTCCTGATAGGAGCGGAAGTGCGGCTTCACCCGGTCGAAGAAGGTCGGGCCGATGAAGAAGCCTTCCTCATGCCCCTGCAGCTTGAAGCCGCGGCCGTCGACGACGAGTTCCCCGCCTTCGTCGGCGCACATCTGGATGTAGCTTTCGACCCTTTCCTTATGCGCCTGCGTGACAACAGGGCCGTAATGGGCCTCAGCATCCGTGGAGACGCCGACGCGAAGGCTTTCGATCGCGGGGATTAGCTTCTCGCGAAGATTGTCGGCAGTCTTCTCGCCGACCGGCACGACCACTGGCAGCGCCATGCAGCGTTCGCCGGCCGAGCCGAAAGCGGCGCCGGCGAGGTCGTTCACCACCTGGTCGAGATCGGCGTCGGGCATAACGATGCCGTGGTTCTTGGCGCCGCCGAACGCCTGTACGCGCTTCCCGTTCGCCGTGCCGCGGCTGTAGATATATTGCGCTATGTCGGACGAGCCGACGAAGCTGATCGCTTTAATGTCCTCATGATCGAGGATCGCGTCCACCATCTCCTTGTCGCCGTGGACGACCTGAAGGATACCGTCAGGAAGGCCTGCTTCCTTCATCAGCTCCGCGAGACGCACGGGAACCGAAGGGTCGCGTTCCGAGGGCTTCAGGATGAAGGCGTTGCCGCAGGCGATGGCGACGCCGAACATCCACATCGGGATCATTGCCGGGAAGTTGAACGGCGTAATACCGGCGACGATTCCGAGCGGCTGGCGCATCGAATAGACGTCGATGCCGGGACCGGCGCCCTGCGTATATTCACCCTTCAGCGCGTGCGGGATGCCGCAGGAGAATTCGATCACCTCAAGGCCGCGCTGGATGTCACCCTTGGCGTCGGCGATGACTTTGCCGTGTTCCGAGGCGAGCAGTAAAGCGAGCTCCTCCATATTCTTTTCGACCAGCGCCTTGAAGTTGAACATGACGCGGGCCCGGCGCTGCGGATTGGTCGCTGCCCAGGCTGGAAAAGCCGCATTGGCATTGTCGATCGCCTTGGCGAGATCGTCAGCCGTCCCGAGCCGCACGCGGGCCTGCACGCCGCCGTTGTTCGGATCGAAGATGTCGCCGTGCCTTTCGCCGGCCGCGTAGGCGCCGCCGCCGATATAATGATCGATGTTCCGCATGAACCTGTCCCTGGGGCTGGAATGGCTTTGATGGACAGAGCCCCTAGCCAAGCCGGAAATGAAATGCCAGTTCGGCGGTGAAGAAGGGGAAACAGATGAAGCTTGGATCGCTGAAGTCGGGCCGAGACGGCCGCCTTGTTGTCGTGAGCCACGACCTCGCCTGGTATGCGGACGCCGGCCACATCGTGCCTACGCTGCAGGCGGCGCTGGACGACTGGGCGCTTTACCGGCCGCATCTGGAGCTTCTCGCCACCGATTTGGCGCATGAGGCGATCCCGCGGGAGCGTTTCCACGAGCGGGAGGCCGCAGCGCCGTTGCCGCGCGCCTATCAGTGGGCGGACGGCTCGGCTTATGTGAATCATGTGCAGCTAGTGCGGCAGGCGCGGGGAGCCGAGATGCCGGAAAGCTTCTGGACCGACCCACTCATGTATCAGGGCGCTTCGGACGAGATGCTGGGCGCGCGCGATCCGATCCCGCTCGCCGACGAGAGCTGGGGCTGCGACCTTGAAGCGGAAGTGATCGTTGTAACGGGGGATGTTCCACAAGGCGTCAGCCGGGAGGAGGCGCTGGAGCGCATCCTGCTCGTCGGCCTCGTCAACGACGTCAGCTTACGCAACCTCATTCCGGCCGAACTCGCCAAGGGGTTCGGCTTCCTCCAGTCCAAGCCGGCGTCGGCCTTGTCGCCGGTGCTGGTGACGCCGGACGAGCTTGGCGAGCGTTGGAAGGACGGAAAGCTGCACGGGCCGCTGAAGGTGGATCTCAACGGCGCGCCGTTCGGCCGCGCCGATGCGGGCGAGGACATGACGTTCGACTTCGGCACCCTGATCGCACACCTTGCCAAGACCCGGAATATCGGCGCGGGCTCCATCATCGGCTCCGGCACCGTGTCAAACCGCGACGCGGACGGCGGCCCGGGCAAGCCGATCGCCCGAGGCGGACGCGGCTATAGCTGCCTTGCCGAGGTGCGGACGGTGGAGACGATCCTCGACGGCCAAGCCTCGACGCCGTTCCTGAAGCATGGCGACAGCGTCCGCATCTGGATGGAGGACGAACACGGCCACGCCATCTTCGGCACGATCGAGCAGCAGGTCGTGCCGGCTTAAGGCTTGCAACCGAAGGACGAGGCGTTCAGTTCTAAGCCATGAAAAAGCTTAGCCTCCTTCTTCTCAGCCCCTTCATCCTCGCAGCGGCGTCGCCGACGCCGAAGACGATCGCGAACGGCGTCAGTCAGCAGAACCTCCGCGCCATAGTGGAGAAGCTGGTGAGCTTCGGTACGCGGCACACCTTGTCATCGCAGACGCATCCGACGCGCGGCATCGGCGCGTCGCTTCGCTGGACGGAAGAAGAGTTTGGCCGTTACGCGCGCGCTTGCGGCGGGTGCCTGGAGATCGTCACGCCGTCCGATACGGTGACGGGTCGCCGCGTTCCTAACCCGACTTTGGTGAAGAACGTCTTCGCCATCCAGCGCGGTACGACCGACCCGAACCGCGTCGTCATCATCTCCGGCCATATCGACAGCCGCGTCACCGACGTGATGGACTTTACCAAGGATGCGCCGGGGGCGAACGACGACGGTTCCGGTACGGCCGCGGTGATCGAAGCGGCGCGAGTGCTTTCGAAGCATAGATTCCCGGCGACCATCGTCTATGCGGTCCTTTCCGGCGAGGAGCAGGGGCTGCTCGGCGGCAAGATCATGGCCGATTATGCGAAGGCGCAGGGGTGGCAAGTCATGGCCAACCTCAACAACGACATCATCGGCAACAGTTGCGGTTCCGACGGCAAGTGCGATGCGGCACATGTGCGGGTGTTTTCGGAGGGGCCGCGCTGGCAGGGGCGCGAAGCGCTGATGGCGCCGCAGCGGAGCCTTGGCGGCGAGAACGACTCTCCGTCGCGCAATCTTTCGCGCTGGCTGGACACGCTTGCGGACGACGTGAAGGTCGGCCTCGACGTGCGGCAGATCTGGCGCAACGACCGGTTCGGCCGCGGCGGCGATCACACGGAAATGCTGAATGCCGGCTATCCTGCCATCCGCTTCTCAGTGGCGATCGAGGATTATGACCACCAGCATCAGGACCTCCGCGTCGAGAACGGCCGCGAATATGGCGATACGGTGGACGAGATGGACTTCGCCTACCTGCGCAAGGTGACGCAGCTTAATGTGGCCGCGCTTGCCGCGCTGGCGCGTGCGCCGATGCCGCCTGCTCCGACTGTCGAAGGCGCTGTTTCTACCGACACGACGCTCAAGTGGGAGCCGACGCCAGGAACCGGGCATTGGATCATACGCTGGCGACCGACGGATCAAGATCAATGGACCGAGAGCCGCCGCGTCAGAGGCGAGGACTTGGGCGCCGTCCTCAAAGGCATTCGCGTCGACGACTGGGTGTTTGGCGTCTCGTCGGTGTCGCCGGAAGGCTATGAAAGCCCCGTTGCATCCGCGGTGCCGGGTGGTGCGTTCCGGCCCTACGTTCCGCCCGCGCCAGCGCAATAGCTTGCTCTCGGCCGCGGCAGCGCCGAGAGGGAGTGGATGGCGAAACAAAGACGAACGGGGCTGCCGAGCCGCGAGCAGATACTGGAGTTTATCGAAGGCTCCGACCAGCCGGCGGGGAAGCGGGAGATCGCGCGCGCCTTCGGGCTTTCCGGCAATGACAAGATCGCGCTGAAACACCTGCTCCGCGACATGGGCGACGAGGGGCTGATCGACAGCGCCCCCGGCCGCGCATTCCACAAGATGGGCGGCGTTCCGAAGGTGACGGTGCTCCGCGTCGTCGATGTGGACGACAGCGGCACCGCCTGGGCCATTCCGGAACGCTGGGAAAGCGAGGCGCCGGAGCCGCGGCTGCGCCTGCAGGAGCGGGGGCGGAAGGGCGCGCTGGGCGTCGGTGATCGCGTGCTCGCCCGCACCGAGGAGAAGGGCAACGGCTATATCGCGCATCCGATGAAGAAGCTGCTGAAGGGCAGCGAACTCGTACTCGGCGTCGTCCACCAGGAGGGCGACAATTTCTGGCTGCGGCCGGTCGACAAGAAGGAGCGGCGGGAGCTTCCCATCTCCGACAAGGGCAAAGCGGAGGTCGGCGATCTCGTGCTGGCAGAGAAGACCGGTCGGCCGCCGCGCGTTTCGGCACGGGTGGATACCATTTTGGGCGATCCCTTCGCGCCGCGTAGCTTCAGCCTGATCGCGATCCACAAGCACGGCATTCCGCATGAATTTTCGGAAAGGGTGGTCGAGGAGGCGGAGCGGGTTTCGAAGCAGGATCTGGAGCCGCGCGAGGACCTGACTCACATTCCCATCGTCGCCATCGATCCGGCCGACGCGCGCGACCATGACGATGCGGTCTGGGCGGTTGCCGACGACGATCCCGCCAACGCCGGCGGGTGGAAGGCCATTGTCGCCATTGCGGACGTGAGCTTCTACGTCCGCCCGGGCTCGGCGCTGGACAAGGAGGCGCGGAATCGCGGCAACAGCGTCTATTTTCCCGACCGGGTCGTGCCGATGCTACCGGAGACCTTATCGGCCCATGTCTGCTCGCTGAAAGAAGGCGAGGACAGGGCCGCGCTCGTCTGCCACCTGCAGGTGAGCCGGGAGGGGCAGCTCAAAAGCTGGCGCTTCAGCCGCGCCCGCGTCCGGATCGCCGCCAATATCGCTTATGAGGATGCGCAGGCGGCGATCGATGCGTCGTTGGGACAGGAGCGGACGGAGGTCGCGTCCAGCCCTTGCGCGATGCCGGAGCTGGAAGGCGGCGAGCCGCCGGTGCCGCAAGAGCTTGTCGAAGGCACGTTGAAGCCGCTCTGGGCCTGCTGGAACGCGATGTACAAGGCGCGGGAGAAAAGGGCGCCTCTGGATCTCGACCTTCCCGAACGGCGGGTGATGCTGGACGAGAAAGGCCGCATCCTTTCGGTCGCGCCGCGCGAGCGGCTCGACGCCCACAAGCTGATCGAGGATTATATGATCGCTGCCAATGTCGCAGCGGCCAAAGCGTTGGAGGCGAAGAAGGCGCCGGTCATGTACCGCGACCATGAACCGCCGAGCCGCGAGAAGCTGGTGGCGCTGAAGGATTATCTGAAGACCTTCGAGATCGAGTTCGCGCTCGGGCAGGTGGTGCGGCCGTCCACCTTCAACCGTATCATCGAGCGGGTCGGTGAGGTCGACTTCAAGCCGCAGGTGATGGAGCAGATCCTCCGCACGCAGACGCAGGCTTATTACTCCCCCGAGAACCATGGCCATTTCGGGCTGGCGCTTGGCTCCTACGCCCATTTCACGAGCCCTATCCGCCGTTATTCGGACCTTGTCGTCCATCGCTCGCTGGTCCGCGCCTACGGCCTTGGCGAGGGCGGCCTCACCGACCAGGAGGCGGATGCGATGGAGGTGACGGGCGAGCTCATCTCACAGCATGAGCGCCGCGCGATGGAAGCGGAGCGGGAGACGATCGACCGCTATGTCGCCGCCTATCTGTCGGAGCGGATTGGCGACCTTGTCGATTGCCGGATCACCGGCGTGCAGGCGTTCGGCTTCTTCGCGACGGTGGAGGGGCTAGGCGGTGATGGACTGGTGCCGGTCTCGACATTGGGCTCCGATTATTTCCGCTATGACGAGAAGAGCCAGACTCTCACCGGCGACGACACCGGCGTCGAATTCGCGCCCGGGCAGCGGCTGAAGCTCCGGCTTGCAGAGGCCAATCCGGTGAGCGGCGGCCTGCGCTTCGAACTCCCCGACGCGCCTGCCTCTCCCGCCCGACGCACCGTCCGGCGTGACGGGCGCGGCAAAGCGGAGGAGAAGAGGACGCAAGGGAAGCGGGGGCGCCCCTCCAATATCCGCCACAAGGGCGGCAGGCGCTAAGTTCTTCCGGCAGCGTTGCAAAGTCATCAACGGCGGTTTGCCGTCCGGCGCGGTTTTCAAAATCCATTTATGATGTCATTCTTCCCGTTCATCAGAAGGGGGACAAGCATGAGTTTTTTCAATTCGGCTTCGCGCTATCAGCCGCACCTGCTCGGCATCTTGCGGATCATGACGGGCTTGCTGTTCATGCAGCATGGCCTGGTGAAGCTGTTCGGCTTCCCGGCTGGCGCCCTGCCTGGGAAGGTGCCGCTGATGGGGCTTATGGGCGTTGCCGGGATCATCGAGGCGGTCGGCTGTCTCCTGATCGTCCTCGGCCTGTTAACCCGGCCCGTTGCTTTCATCGCCGCCGGCTTCTGTGCCGTCGCCTACTGGATGGCGCACGGGCCTCAGAACTTCTTCCCGATCCTCAACGGAGGCGAGTTGGCAGCCCTCTACTGCTTCGTCTTCTTGTATTTCGTCGCAGCTGGCCCCGGCGCGTTCAGCATCGACGGAGCACGGGAGCGAACAGCAGCCACCACTGATTGACCGGTCTGCCGTACGTGCCTCGTTTAGTCAGGCGCGCTGGGTGATCAGCTTCACGCCGAAGCCCGCGAGCAGGGTGCCGATACCGCGTTCTATCCAGGCGCCGAAGCGCTGATAGACGGAGCGCGCCTTTTGGGTTGAAAGCAGGAAACTCACGGCACCGTACCAGAGGATTTCGATCAGGAAGCCTCCGCCGACGATGGCGCCCTTGGCCCAGAGGGCGGTGCCCGCCGGAATGGCAAGGGCATAGAGGCCGATGAAGAAGGCGATACTCTTGGGATTGGCGAGCGATACGACGAGCGCTGCCCTGAACGCCTGCCAGTTGGTAGAGGCATGGACGGGCGCCTCGCTGTCCGCTTGCTTCGGTGTCTGCCACGCCTTGATGCCCAGATAGATGAGGTAGCAGCCGCCGCCAATCTGAATAAGGCGAGCAAGCCAGCCCACCTGGTCCAGCAGAACCGCAAGCCCCGTCATCGTTAGGCAAGCGTAGAAAGTTGCGCCGACGGCGATGCCCAATGTCGCGGCAAAACCGGCCGAACGGGAGTTCGCCATCGCTAGGCGCGACACGAGAGCGAAATTAGGCCCGGGGCTGATCGCCACCGCGAGATAGATGGAAAGCGTCGTTATGACGATGGCCAGGTCCGAATTCACCAGCGGCTCCCTTGGTTACGTCACCGTTCTAGACAGTCTCAGCCCCGGCGCATAGAGGCGCGGAAAAGGGGAGGAAGGTCAGTGGCAGTAAGCGTAAGACAAGCCTTGATCGGGGATGTGGAGCGGCTGGCGCCGCTGTTCGACGGCTACCGGCAATTCTACGGCAAAACATCCGATCTGCCGCTGGCGCGCCAATTCCTGCTGGAGCGTTTCCAGCATAGCCAATCCGTGCTCTTCGTCGCCGAGGCGGAAGGAGAGGCGGTCGGCTTCACGCAGCTTTACCCCAGCTTCTCCTCCGTCAGAGCTGCCCGGATCTACATTCTGAACGATCTGTTCGTCGCGCCTGCGCATCGTAAAGCGGGTGCGGCAGCCGCCTTGCTCGACGCCGCGGCCGCCTTTGTAAAGACGATGGGTGCCGCGGGGCTGAATCTATCGACCGCAGTCGACAATGTCCGAGCGCAGCGTCTGTACGAGAGCGTAGGATGGGTGCGGGAGACGAACTTCTACACCTATTCGCTGAACCTGCAGCGATAGCTAAAGCTTCGGCAGGGTGACGCCGCGCTGGCCCATATATTTGCCGGCGCGGTCGGCATAGCTCGTCTCGCAGGGCTCGTTGCCCTGGAGGAAGAGGAACTGGCAGGCGCCTTCATTGGCGTAGACCTTGGCGGGGAGGGGCGTCGTGTTGGAAAATTCGAGCGTCACATGCCCTTCCCAGCCGGGCTCCAGCGGCGTCACGTTCACGATGATGCCGCAGCGGGCGTAGGTCGATTTGCCGAGGCAGATGACGAGCACGTCCCGCGGCACACGGAAATACTCCACGGTGCGGGCGAGCGCGAAGCTGTTCGGCGGGATGATGCAGCAATCGGTCTTCCGGTCGACGAAGCTGTTCGCGGCGAAATCCTTCGGGTCGACGATGGCATTGTCGACATTGGTGAAAATCTTGAATTCGTCGGCGACGCGCGCGTCATAGCCGTAGCTAGACAGGCCGTAGCTGATCGTTCCTTCGCGGCGCTGGCCGTCCACGAACGGCTCGATCATGCCGTTCGCCTCCGCCTGCTCGCGGATCCACTTGTCCGACATAATAGACATCAGCCGCTCCGCCCCACTTCCCGGCCGCCGCAGCCGTCCATCGTCCGGCCGCTCAGATACACCTTCACCCGATCCTGATAGGCGCGGCCGCCGGTCGAGCAGGGGCCTTTTCGCGCCTCGATCGAGATCGCCATCGTGCCTTCGCCCGAATCCCAGCGGCGGACGCCGTTCAGCTCCTTCGGCAGGACGCGGGGGTAATCGTAGCTGGCAAGCTCCCCGTCCGCGCGGCCGCCCGAGGGGCCGGTGGTGAGCACGATCCGATCATCGCCGATCGCGACCAGCCAGAAGGGATCGTGGCTGATCGCGCCGTAGCGGTAGTTCTTGACCGGCGCATAGACCTCTTCCGCCGGGCTCGCGCAGCCGGCGATGAGAACGAGTGGGAGAAGAGCGGCATGCTTCATCGCGGCCAAGCTTGCTCCGGAAGCCGCGCCTTCGGCAAGTCCCCGACGATTATTTTATGTGGAGAACACAGATGAGGGTGAAAAGACGGCGCGCGGTGTCGAAGTCCATCGCGATCTTGCCGTCGAGACATTCCATCAGGAGATCGGCGGCATCGTTGTGGACGGCGCGGCGGGCCATGTCGATCGTCTCGAGGCCAGCCGGGCTGTCAGCGCGAACGGCTTTGAAGTAGCTTTCGCAGATTGCGAAATAGTCGCGGATAGTGCGGCGGAAGCGGGCAAGGCCGAGGCGCACCGTTTCCAGCGGCTGATCTTCTTCGTTCTTCAGGTCGATGGCGAGCCGGTTGTCCTCGACGCGGAGCAGGATTCGGAACGGTCCTTCATGCCCTTCGGGCGCGAAGTGATTGCCCTCGAGAAGGTCGAAGATAGCGACCTTCCGCTCCCGCTCGATATCCTCGCTCCGCCGGATGATTGTGCGGTCGTCGAGCTGGACGTCGATGATGCGCGGATCGGCCATTCGTGAACCTGTTTAGCGGCGGAGGTGCCGCTTATCCACATGCTATCCACGCAATCGGCCCCGGAAGAATGTTTCGTTACGGCTATGAGTTGAGGGGTAGTGGGCGTAGAACTCCCACATGGTCACACCCTTAGCCCTTGTCGAGCCGCAAAGCCCGGAAGCACCCGTCCTGCCACAGAATGTGGAGGCGGAGGCGGCTTTGCTCGGCGCACTGATGATCGACAACCGGCTGGCCGAGGACATCCAGCTGAAGCTTCGGCCGGACCATTTCTTCGAGCCGCTGCACGGGCGCATCTACGAACAGATACTGAAGCTCATCGATCGCAACATGATCGCGTCGCCGGTGACGCTCCGGCCGCTGTTCGAGGCGGACGAGGAGATGAAGGAGCTTGGCGGGCCGGCCTATCTCGCCCAGCTGACCGGCTCGGGCGCCGCGATCATCGGTGCGCGAGACTTTGCCGACCAGATTTACGAGTTGGCCCTGCTCCGCGCGCTGATAGGCGTGGGCCGCGAAATGGTCGAGAACGCGCTGGACACCAGCGAGGAAGTCGATCCCAAGGGCCAGATCGAGGCGGCGGAAAGCGCGCTCTATCGCGTCGCGGAAGAAGGCGGCGGCGAGGGCACGGTCAAAAGCTTCGCGCAGGCCACGAAGATGGCCGTGCAGATGGCGGAGAAGGCGCTTAACACGGGCGGCGGCCTGTCGGGCGTCACGACGGGGCTCGATAGCGTCAACGCCAAGACCGGCGGCCTTCACCATTCCGACCTTCTGATCCTCGCCGGACGTCCGGGCATGGGCAAGACCTCGCTCGCTACCAACATCGCTTTTAACGCGGCGCAGCGTTTCGTGCGCGACATGGAGGACGGCATTGCGCCGGAAAAGTCGGCAGGCGCGCCGGTCGCCTTCTTCAGCCTGGAAATGTCGTCCGATCAGTTGGCGACGCGTATTCTTTCCGAGCAGTCGGGGATCAGCTCCGAGAATCTCCGTATGGGCAAGATCAGCCAGCAGGATTTCCGCAACCTCGCCCGCGCCGCGGCGGAACTTGAGAATCTGCCGCTCTATATCGACGACACGCCGGGTCTCACCATCGCCGCACTTCGTACGCGTGCACGGCGGTTGAAGCGGCAGAAGGGGATCGGCTTCATCGTGGTTGACTATCTCCAGCTGCTCCAAGGCAGCGGCAAGGGCGGCGATGCCAACCGCGTGCAGGAAATTTCGGAGATCAGCCGGGGTCTCAAGACATTGGCAAAGGAATTGAACGTGCCGGTGCTTGCGCTCTCGCAGCTCAGCCGCGCGGTTGAACAGCGCGAGGACAAGAGGCCGCAGCTCTCCGACCTTCGCGAATCCGGCTCGATCGAGCAGGACGCCGACATCGTGCTCTTCGTCTATCGCGAGGAATATTATGTCCAATCGCGCGAACCTAAACGGCCCGGTCCGGACGACAACGCTGACGTTCATTCAAAACATGAAGAGTGGGCCCGCGAGATGAATCAGGTTTATGGACTCTCTGAGCTGATCATCGCCAAGCAGCGCCACGGCGCCACCGGCAAGGTGAAGCTAAGGTTCGAAAGCAATATCACCCGCTTCTCGGATTATATCGAGGACAGCTACCTGCCCGAAGCGCGGGGTTAATCCTCGATCAGGTTGGGGTCGCGGAGGCCGGGCGCGATCGAGGCGCGGGCGAGCTCTCCGGTCACCGAGGTGACGGGATAGGCGCAATAATCGGCGGCGTAATAGGCGCTGGGACGGTGATTGCCGCTGAGGCCGACGCCGCCGAAGGGGGCATTTGAGGGCGCGCCGTTGGTGGGCTTGTTCCAGTTGATGACGCCGGCGCGGACGCAGGCCCAGAATTTGTCATATTGCTTCGGGGTGCCGCCGATCAGGGAGGCTGCGAGGCCGTAACGGGTGTTGTTCGCCTCGGAGATGGCGGCGTCGAAGTCGGGCACGCGGATGATTTGGAGCACCGGGCCGAACAATTCCTCGTCGGGGCGGTCCGCAACGTCCGTCACGTCGATGATGGCGGGGGTGAGGAAGGGCTTGTCCGTCTGCGGGCGTTCCAGCGGCTTGATGACGCGGCCGCCGTTTCTTTCGAGCTCCGCAAGAGCCCGCTGGAGCTGGTCGGCGGCGGCATTGTCGATCACCGGGCCCATGAAGGGCGCGGGCTTTGCGTGCGGCTGATCGACGATCAGGCGTTCGGTCAGCTTGCGGATTGCCTCGACCAGCGGCTCGTGTTTGCCGTCGCAGACGATCAGGCGGCGCGCGGCCGTGCAGCGCTGGCCGGCGCTTAGGTAGGCCGACTGGACCGCGATAGCCGCGGCGGGATCGATTTCAGTCTTGTCCCAGATGACGAGCGGGTTGTTACCGCCAAGCTCCAGCGCCAGGATCTTGTGCGGCGTGTCGGCGAACTGGCGATGGAGCGCTTGTCCCGCACGCGCCGAGCCGGTGAATAGCAGGCCGTCAATGTCGGAATGCGCGGCGAGCGCCTTGCCTTGCTCCGGCCCACCCTGGAGGCAGCGGACGGCGCCTTCTGGCACACCCGAACGGTGGAAGAGGTCGACGAGAAACGCGCCCACCGCCGGCGTCTTTTCGGACGGTTTGAACACGACCGCGTTGCCCGCGATCAGCGCCGGAACGATATGGCCGTTCGGCAAGTGCGCCGGGAAATTGTAGGGGCCGAGCACCGCCAGCACGCCATGCGGCTTGTGACGGACGCGGACCTTGGCGCCGAGCGCGCCTTCCGAGCGGCGCTGCGGCGTGCGGTCGTTATAGGCGGAGATCGAGATCTCGACCTTGCTGATGACCGCCTCCACCTCCGTCGCGGCTTCCCAGAGCGGCTTTCCGGTTTCGCGGGCGATGAGGTCGGCGAACCGGTTCTTGCTGATCAGCACTTCGTTCGCGAAGCGGCGTAGCGTCTCCATGCGAAAGGTGACGGATTTCGACGCCCATTCTTGAAAGGCCGCGCGGGCGGCGCGGACTTCGGCGTCTGCATCGCCTACCTCGCCCGTCCAGAGTTCCTTGCCGGTTGCGGGTTCGGTGGAGACGAGGGTTTCAGCCATGGGCGGCCTAATGGGTCGCGCGCTGCCGCCGGTCAAGCGCCGGCCATAGCCTCACCCATCCGGCGGATCGCAGTGACCTTGTCGTGGAGCGCGGACCAGTCATCAGCCTCGTCGATACGGGACCAGATCGCCTCGACCTCTTCGATATGCATTAAGCAGGGTTCGGGATCGGACCAGTAGGGATGGTCCAAGGGAATGGCGGGTTCGTACGCTGCAACGAGGGTCCGGAACGCTCCGAAGCCGCTACCGTCATAGAAATCCGAAGGAGCACGAAGGCGGCCGCCCCGCCAGTCGAAGAAGAAGCGGTCGATAAGGACCGTTTTTTCGGAGAGGGCCGTTTCGATGGCGATGAGGAGTTGAGTATTTTCCTCGGTGCCTCGCGGCCTGACGCCGAGGCGCTGGCAGATATGGGTCTGAAGTTCGGCCTGAAAAGCCGACGGGAATGCCTCCAGGGTTGGAGTTAGACTTTCGGCCGGCGTGATCGTGCGCAGCGCGCCGGCGAGCTGGGCGAGGTCCCAGTAGATCGCCTCCGGCTGGCGGCCGAACGCGTAAAGGCCGGCATGGTCGAAATAGGCGGCGGTGAAGGCGCCGTCCCAATAAGGCGTGAAGCGCCACGGCCCGTAATCGAAGCTTTCGGAGGTGATCGCGATATTGTCCGAATTGAGGACGCCGTGCACGAAACCCGCGGTGATGTAGGAAGCCGCCAGCCGGGCCGCCATCCGCGTGACATGACCGAGAAGTCGCCCCGGCGCGGCCTCATCCGCGGCGTCCACATCCACCTCACCGTAATAATGGCGGAGGCAGTAGGCGGTGAGGGCGCGCATCTCGTCGGCGAGGTCGTAAAAAGCGAGGCGCTGGAAGGTGCCGATCCGGATGTGGCTGTACTGCAGGCGGACAAGGACGGCGCCGCGGGTGGGGGAGGGCTCGTCGTTCCGCTCCAGCGCCTCGCCTGTTTCGATCAGGGAGAAGGTCTTGGAGGTTTCGACGCCGAGCGCCTCCAGCATTTCGGTGGCGAGGATCTCGCGGACGCCGCCTTTCAGCGTCAGCCGGCCGTCGCCGAAGCGGCTGTAGGGCGTTTGCCCGGAGCCTTTGGTGCCGAGATCGAGCAGCCGGCCATCGCCGTCGCGAAGCTGCGCGAAAAGGAAACCCCGGCCGTCGCCGATGTCCGGATTGTACACGCGGAACTGGTGCCCGTGATAGCGGAGCGCCAGCGGCTCCGGCAGGTTATCCGGTAGCGGAGCGAACCGCCCGAAATGCCGCACCCATTCCTCGTCGCTGAGGTCCCCCAGTCCCATAGCCGGGGCCCAGCGGTCGTTGCGAAAGCGGAGGATCCTCTGCGGGAAATCGGCAGCCTTGACCGGGTCGTAAAACGCATCGCCCAGCGCGAGAATGGCGGGATCGGGGCGGTAGGGAGAAGACGGAGAGTTCATGCGGTGGAGAACGATCTTAGCCGCGCGCGGGACCAGGGGCAGCAAAAATAAACCAAACCGGTAAAACTTTGCCTTTGCAAAATAGGATTTCAGGTGTTTTCTATTTGTTCCTGAGGCCGACTCAATGGCTGCGGGAGACGAGACATGAAGACATTTGGAGCCGCATTGCTCGCGGCCGCGACCGCCGTGGCAAGCTGCGCCGCCCCGGCCTTTGCGGCGGAGACGATCACCTACAGCTACGACGTCCATGGACGGCTGGTGAAGGTCGAGCGGCAGGGGACGGTGAACAGCGGCAAGGTCACCACCTACACGATCGACAAGGCGGACAACCGCGCCAGCAAGACGACGAATTAGGCAGTCGCGGACACCACCGCGGCACCTCGCTCCCGTAAGCGGGAGGACAAAAGACATGGAGATTGAGACATGAAAACGTCCGTAATTCGGGCGGCGGGGCTCTGCGCCCTGCTCGCCGACACCGCCCTTTCCACCGCGGCCCTCGCACAGAGCGTGCAGCCGGCTTTCCGCTATGTCGACGAGAATGGCGTTGATCTTACGCATGGCGATTTCGTGCTCAACTTCACGGAGGCCACCGTAGGCGGCGGCGCGAACGCATTGGCGCTTGTCCGCCGATCCGTGGATTCTAACGGCAGCCAGTGGGACAATATCTCCCTTACCGACCATAGCGGGACGACGGCGCAGGTGCTGATCACCTTCGTCGACCGCACGGAGAGGTTCATCGTCGGCAGCGGCCCGACCTACACCTCGACTGCAGCCAATGGGGCAACTCTGAAGAACGTGAGCGGCGTGTTCGAGCACAAGGCGGCGGACGGGACCGTCACCGTGTTCGGGCAAACCAGCGCCCTCATGAGCGTGCGCAGGCTACCCACCTCGATGAGCACGCCGGACGGGCAGAGCGTGACGCTGACCTGGGCGAGCAGCTGCGGCACCGGTTGCCCGACCGGCGACTATCTGGAGAGCATCGACAATGACAGCGGCTACGCCATTGTCTTTTCGTATGGCCTGATCGGCGGCGCCCACAGACGTACAGGCGCTGCGTTGCTTAATTTGACCTCGCTCACCTCGGCAGAAAATGTCAGCTACGCCTACTCGTCAGCTAACGTCGTCGAGGTGACGACGCCCGAGAACCGCATCTGGCGCTTCACGGGCAATGGGACGGAAGTGACTGGTATCCGCCGCCCGGGCAGCAGCACGGACAATGCCTCAATCAGCTATACGAGCGGCAAGGTAAGCTCGGTGACGCGCGACGGCATCACCCACAGCTATGCGCGGCTGGTTACGCCGCCGACGGGAAGCGATCCGGAGATCGCGCAGACGACGCGGACCGATCCGGAAGGCGGGCAACGTATCGTGAAATCCGACATGAGCTTCGGCCGCGCCTATTACGACCAAAACGAACGCGGCTTTGCGCGCCTATTCGGTCATGACACTTCGGGTCGTCTGACCCGGATCACGGAACCGGAAGGCAATTATGTCGAATTCACGCGCGATGGGCGCGGCAACGTCACCCGCACTGAGACAGTGAGCAAGCCCGGCACCTTCCTGCCGACGATGGTAACTTATGCCACCTATACGGCGACCTGCACCGACACGTCGGCAATCTGCAACCAGCCGCTCACGACCACCGACGAGCGGGGGCAGGTGACGGAATATGAATATGACAGCAATCACGGCGGCGTCACCAAGATTACGGCGCCGGCCATGCCCAACGGTGTGCGGCCGCAGACCCGCTATGGTTACGCGCTTAATAACGGCATCTACGAACCGGCGTGGGTTTCTGCTTGCCGGACCGGGCCAAGCGAAGCTTCGTGCGCCGGCACATCGGATGAGAGGCGGATCGAGTTCGGTTACGACCCGCGCGGCAACGTGACGAGCATGACCAGCCGAAGCGGCAACACCGCCGGAGGAGGATCGGTCAGTTCGACGCAGAACCTCACCTACAATCTACGGGGCGACCTGACGAGCGTGGACGGGCCGCTTGCGGGGACCGCCGACACGATCGCCTACCGCTACAATGCGGCGCGGGAACTGGTGGGCACCATCTCACCCGATCCCGACGGTGCGGGGCCGCTCCTTCACCGCGCGGACCGGAACGTGATCGACGCGAACGGGCTCCTTACAAGGGTCGAAACCGGTGTCGTCACCGCCCAGACCGACACGGCCTGGGCGGCGTTTAGCGCCCTTGAGACCGTAGAGATCGGATATGATGCGAACAGCCGCCCCATCACACAGGCGCTGAAGGGCTATGACGGCATCGTCCGCGCCTTCACCCAGACGGGTTACGACAATCTTGGGCGGGTGAAGTGCAGCGCGCTGCGCATGGCCCCCGCCGCCGGCAGCGCTTCGCACGACGCCTGCGATGCGCAGGCGAGCGGAGCAACCGCGCCCGACCGCGTGACGAAGATGCATTACGATGCAGCAGGGCAGGTGACGGAGGTGGAAACTGGTTTCGACACCACCGACGTGCGGAGCGAAACGGCCGCCACCTATACGAGCAACGGCAAGATCGAGACGTTGGCCGACGCGGAGGGGAACAAAACCAGCTACGCCTATGACGGCCACGACCGGCTGAAGAAGACCAGCTATCCTTCCACGGCCAGGGGTTCCGGCAACAGCTCCAGCACCGATTATGAGGAACTGACCTATGAGGCGCTGACCCTGGGCGGGATCGCCCGCACGTCGCCGCTGGTCGCTTCAGTCCGCCTCCGCGACGGGCAGAGCATCGCCTTCAGCTACGACAATCTATCGCGCCTGATACTGAAGGATGTTCCGAACGTCGCCTATGCGGAATCTGACATCAGCTACGCCTACGACAATCTGGGGCAGGTGGCGCAGATCGGTGCGCTGTCGAATGCAAACCGCTCAATCAGCTACACCTATGATGCCATTGGCCGCCAGACGGGGGAGACGAGCCTGTTTGGCACCAAGGCGATGCAATATGATGCAGCCGGCCGGCTGACGCAGCTTGCCTATCCGGGATCGCCGTTCTTCGTCGATTACGAGCATCTGGTCACCGGCGAGGTGACGAAGATCCGGGAAAATGGCGCCACGTCCGGCGTGGGCGTGCTCGCCACCTTGGCGTATGACGATCTCGGCCGCCGCGTATCGCTGACGCGCGGCAACGGCACGCAGACGAACTACGCCTACGATCCGGTTTCGCGCCTGTCGACGCTGACGCAGGACATTGGCGGTTCGGGCACGGCCTACGACCTGACGCTCGGCTTCAGCTACAATGCGGCGTCGCAGATCATCTCGAACAGCCGGGACAATGTGGCTTATTCGTTCGCTCCGCCTTCAGAGGCTGTGGCGACGACACATGACGGGCTGAATCGGATCGCGGCGCATGGCGGCATCGCTGCCACCCACGACCCGCGCGGGAACCTGATGTCGGTGGGCGGGCGGACGTTCGCCTATACGAGCGAGAACTGGCTTGCCGAGGCGTTTCCGGATGCGCTCGCCTACGATGCTGCGGGGCGGCTCCAGCAGCTTGCGACGGGGGCTTCGGCGACGCGGTTCGACTATGCGGGTCTCGACCTCATTGCCGAATATGACGCGAACAACCTCCTGAAGAAGCGCTACGTGCACGGGCCGGGCATGGACGAGCCGCTGGTGCAGTATGATTATGACAGCGCCGGCAATGCGGCGCGGCGCTTCCTTCATGTCGACGAGCGGGGATCGATCGTCGCCCATACCGACAGCACTGGCGGGATCCTCCACACTTTGAGCTACGACGAGTTCGGAGCGCCGGCGGCTACGAACCAGTCGCGCTTCCAATATACCGGCCAGACATGGCTGCCGGAGGTGGGGCTGTATTACTACAAGAACCGCATGTACGACCCGAAGCTCGGCCGCTTCCTGCAGCCGGACCCGATCGAGTACGAAGCCGGCATGAACCTCTACGCCTATGTGAAGGGGGATCCGGTGAACTTGAAGGACCCGCTGGGGTTGTTGCCGGGGGATTGCGCAAATGGTTCTTGCGAACCTTTCACCGTGGGCGGGGGCTCAGGCCTTACCGGAGGAACTTCCTTTGGTAGCTGGTTCAATGGCAGAATTCAGCTCGACATGCCCATGGACGGCGGTGGTGGCGGAGGTGGCGGCGAAGGCCCGGCCCATAATTATCCTCTAGAGGAGCCGCTAACGAAACAAAATACCCAGTGTACAATCACACAAGTTGCATATGCGCTTAACTTCTACGCTATCCCTGGTGCCGACGGTGCAAAAACGCCGGGTCAAAGCTATAAAGTAAGCCCTACGGCTTACCTGGGTGGCGGTTGGGAAATAAATATCAATTGGAACATCGGCCATGTAAGATTTTTGAGCACGAATGGCGGCTTGAGCGTGTCGAATGTTACTCAGGCTGACCACTTACTCCATAGTGGACGAGTGGATATGAACATCGTCGGTTCCCAAAGCTCCGGGTTTAGCATACAAGGTCGAGGATATGGAACGAACACTAGTGGATGGCTAGCAGCCGCTAACCAAAAATTAGGACCGTCAATATTCGCGCAACAATTTTCAAAGATGAAAGATGCCTTAAAGCAATGCGGTGGGTGATCATGGCAGCTATTCCGGTACTTTTCTCGTGTGGAAGTGGATCCAAAGATTTAATCGATCGGGCACCGTTCTCCCATCAATCCTGTTCACTGGATGAGAACTCTATTGCTAGAATTCCAAGAATATTAGAGGATTTTAGTCAAGAAAACTCATTTTCCTATAAGAAGGTCTTGATCAAAGATCCGCTGGAGTATTCAATAATATTATCGAGAAGTGACATGAATATCTCATTTATATCTAGTGGACTGGGCCGAGCAAGTTATATGACTGGAGTGGCGAGGGAAGAAGTTTCCGAAGAGCAGATGGCTTTATTCACGAAGGCAGTTGGTCGCATTCCCGGAAAGTGCAAGTCTCAATAAGATGAGCATGCCGCGAGTGGTTGCGTAGACCCAAAAAATAACGGAAAAATGTTCTGTTCGCTTTAAGAGCCGGAGCCATAGGAGCTGGCGCAAACGCGTCGGCTCCTTTTTTTAGCTCGCCACCTTGGCTTATGACGCTCTCGGCCGCCGCACGAAACCGGCGCGCTCCAACGGCATCGTCACGAACTACGCCTATGATGCCGCTTCGCGTCTGTCGTCGCTTGCCCATGATGCGGGTAACGGGGCGGCTTACGACCTGGAACTGGGCTTCACCTACAATCGTGCCGGGCAGATCGAGACGGCGACGCGTTCGAACGACGCCGATGCCTGGACGGGGCATGGATCGGGGGTGACGGACAGCGCATCGAATGGGCTCAACCAGCTGACCGGCCTCGCCAAGGGCGCGATGACGAGCGCGCCGGGTTACGACCCCGACGGCAATATGACCTCGGACTGGCAAGGCGGATCTTCTCCTACAGCGCCGAGAACACGCTCACGGGCGCGAACGGCTACAGCCTTGCCTACGATCCCTTGCTGCCGCTTCGCCACTTGCCCCCGCCGCGGGTGGAGCGATAGGAACGGTAGCGAAAGGGGCCCTGCATGGCGGAGTGGAGCGATGGCTATTGGTGGTCGAATGATGGCCTTCGGCTCCACTATCGCGACTATCCGGGTTCATCGAAGCGGCCTCCGGTCCTCTGCATTCCTGGACTTACCCGTAACGCCCGCGACTTCGAAGGGGTTGCGAAGCGGCTGTCGCCTGACTGGCGGGTCATCTGTGTCGAGCTGCGCGGGCGGGGGGAGAGCGCTTATGCCAAGGACCCGATGTCCTATGTGCCGCTCACCTACCTTCAGGACCTCGAGGCGCTGATCCGGGAGTTGGGGCTGACGCGGTTCGTGCTGTTCGGCACCTCGCTCGGCGGGCTCCTCACCATGCTGCTGTCGGTGAGCCATGGCGAGAAGATCGCTGCGGCCTTGCTCAATGATGTGGGGCCGGTGCTGAACGAGCGCGGGCTGGAGCGGATCAGGTCCTATGTCGGGCGCTCGCAAAGCTGGCCCACCTGGATGCATGCGGCCCGCTATTTCAGCGAGGCGCAGGGCGAGGTCTTCCCGAAATGGGGGCTGGAGGAGTGGCTGGTCTTCGCCAAGCGCATCTGCAAGCTCAATCCAAACGGCCGCATCGTCTTCGATTATGACATGCGCATCGCCGATCCGTTCAAGGTGCCGGGCGGCGAAGTGGATTTCGATCCGTGGATCGCTTTCCGCGGATTGAAGGACGTGCCCTTGCTCGTTGTGAAGGGCGAACGTTCGGACCTCCTCACCGCCGACACGCTGGCGAAGATGCAGGCGGAAATGCCGAAGATGGAAAGCGTCGTCGTGCAGAATGTCGGCCACGCCCCGACGCTGGAGGAGCCGGAGGCGGTGGAGGCGATCGACAGGCTGCTGAAGCGGACGAAATAACCGGAGCCGCCACTAAAATGCCGCGAGTGCGTTCTGATGGCGCGGCCACACGCAAATATTTGGCGCAAGCGCGTGCTTTTCGCTTATAGGCCGCCCAGCTTCTGTTGGAGGTAGAATGTTCAAGGGTATTCGGCCGATCCGCTATGGCGGCCGTGAGGTGCTCCCGCTGATCGAAGGCGGGAAGGGCGTGTCGGCGACCAATCATATGAGCTCGGGCGCCTGGGCGGCGGCGGGCGGCATCGGCACCGTCAGCGCGGTTAACGCTGACAGCTACGATCCCGAAGGACGCATCATCCCGCAGGTTTACAAGGCGCTCACCCGCCGCGAGCGGCACGAGGAGCTGATCCATTACGGCATCGAAGGCGCGGTGGCGCAGGTGCAGCGCGCCTATGAGATGTCGAACGGGCAGGGCGCGATCAACATCAATGTGCTTTGGGAAATGGGCGGCGCGCAGCGCATCCTTCAGGGCGTGCTGGAGCGGACCAGGGGCATGGTCGCGGGCGTCACCTGCGGCGCGGGGATGCCGTATAAACTGTCGGAGATCACCGCGTCCTACGGCGTCTCCTATCTGCCGATCATCAGCTCGGCGCGCGCGTTTTCCGCGCTTTGGAAGCGGGCCTACTCCAAATATGCCGAGTTCTTGTCGGCGGTAGTTTACGAGGACCCGTGGCTCGCCGGCGGGCATAACGGCCTGTCCAATGCGGAGGACCCGCTCGTGCCGCAGGATCCTTATCCGCGGGTGAAGGCGCTTCGCGACACGATGCGGCAAGGCGGCATTTCGGACGACGTACCAATCGTGATGGCTGGCGGCGTCTGGAATTTGAAGGAATGGGAGCATTGGATCGACAATCCGGAGTTGGGGCAGATCGCCTTTCAATTCGGAACGCGGCCCTTGCTCACCAAGGAAAGCCCGATCCCTGAGGAGTGGAAGCAAAGGCTGATGACGCTGGAGGAGGGGGATGTTCTGCTGCACCGTTTCTCGCCGACCGGCTTCTATTCGTCGGCGGTGCGCAACCCATTTCTTCGCAGTCTCGAAGCGCGGTCGCACCGGCAGATCGCCTTCACGAAGGAGCCGCTCGGCGACCATGAGTTCGAGCTGGACGTGGGCGTTCGCTCCGGCCGGAATTTCTGGGTGACGCGCGGCGATCTCCTCCACGCGCGCGAATGGTATGCGCAAGGGTTCACCGAGGCGCTAAAGACTCCGGACGAGACTTTGGTGTTCGTGACGCCGGAAGAGAAAGCGGTAATCCGAAAGGATCAGGCGGACTGCATGGGCTGTCTCAGCCAGTGCGCCTTCTCAAGCTGGGCCGACAATGAGAAGAATTCGACCGGCCGCCTCGCCGATCCGCGCAGCTTCTGCATTCAGAAGACGCTGCAGGACATCGCGCATGGCGGCCCCGTCGATCAGAACCTGATGTTCGCTGGCCACGCGGCCTTTCGGTTCAAGAAGGACCCCTTCTATTCGAACGGCTTCGTGCCGACGGTGAAGCAGCTCGTCGAGCGGATACAGACCGGCGACTAGTTCAAAAAAAAGGGCGCCTCCGAAGAGGCGCCCTTCTTCCAACTGGTAACTTCGGCTCAGACGAGAAGGTCTGTTGCGACCACCGTAGCCGAACCAAGGTCGATCACGAAATCTGCGACGCGGTCGCCATTGAGATCGCCGGCAAGGAAGTTGCGGCCGCCTTCGGAGTAGGTGCGAACTTCGTCACCGCCCGTGAAAGCTCCGTTGCCGATGAAGGTGAAGCCCTGATCGCCGGCGGTCGCGGGATCAGTATCGAACGGACGAAGATCGATGCGGTCGGTCCCGCTCACGAAGTCGAGGATCGTGTCTATGCCCCCCGTGTCCGACACGATGAACCTGTCCTGCCCGGCGCCGCCGATCAGGATGTCGTTGCCGGCGCCGCCATTCAGTATGTCGTTGCCTGCACCAGCATCGAGGCGGTTGGCAACCTGATTGCCAGTCAGGCGATCATTGCCGCTGCCGGCCCTCCCGTCTTCGATGATGGTGCCGAAGGCGATCGAGATGTTGTCCGATAAGAAGGCCGGGTTCGAGGTTTGGCCCGCGAACACAGCGTTCCAGAATGCTTGCGTGCCGTTGATCCCCCAGCGGGCGTTCAGCGCCGCAACGTCGGGCGTGCCGTAGCCGGAGCTGAACCCGCCTTCGTTGAGGTCGAGAACGCTATTCACGGTCCAACCGCTCAAGTCGAGCGTATCATGACCGCCGGCGTCGTAGATGGCGACATAGGGGTTCTTGTTGATCGTGAAGTCGAACACGTCGCGACCGGCATTGGAATTGAAGCCATAGGTGGTATTGCCGGTCCGCGTCGTCAGATCCGCGCCATAAATCGCCTGAACGGCGGCAATGTCGTGGATCATCGGCGTCTGGGGCGTCTGAGCGTAGCCGGTGTACCAGTTCACCCAGCCGACCGTGCCGGTGTTGGTCGCATTGAAATACGACATGATCGTATATTGCAGCGAGTCCTGGAAATATTCGGCGTCCTCGCCATAGGTCGCAGGTCCGTCGCTCGCGTCATAGTCGCCGGGGTGCGACAGGCCGATCGCGTGGCCAAGCTCGTGCACCAGCGTTGTTTGACCATAGCCGCCGTAGAACAGCTGATCGTTGGTCGGTTGTTCGTTGTTGACGAAGACGTCACCCTGCTGCCGGGCACCGGGGCCATGGCCCCCTGAATAGAATGGCTGGAAGGCTGCTGCCTGACCGGGGCCGGTCGTCGTGTTCATCAGGTTGATGTCGGCGCCGTTACCGTTCCGCTCGACGAACCTTGGGGCAATAAGGTCGTCCCAAAGCCCGATCGCTTCGCGGGTGGCAGCGCGCTGTTCGGCGGTAAATGGGCTGAAGCCGGCGACATACTCGTCCAAACCCGGGCCGAACATCGCATCGACCAGCTGGCTTCGGCTGCGATAGAAGCCAGTCGGCTGATTATCGACGAAGCTGTAGGTGATGGTGCCGCGCGGTCCCACCTCCCAAAGGGCGCCGCTACGGCCGAGCTGGGCAGCGGCCTGTTCCGGGGTAAAAACCGGCAGGCCATTATAGGCAATGCCGTTGCCGTCGGGGTCCGGGTTCACATAGTTGAACACATTATATTCGTCGGCTGTCGGCAGATCGCCCTCAACGTCGACAGAACTGATTATTGGTCTAGGCACATCCCTCTCCTTGTGCAGAACGCCGGATGGGCCGAATCACCCCCCAAGCGCGCAGGGCGAAGAGTTGCTTAATTATAAAATGCATTCAATCTCATTATCTTACGAATAGGCTGAAGACGCATGAACGGCGCGAAGGCGTAGAAATTGGCTGGTTGAAGGGATGCTCCTCCCACGGCTAGAGAAGACGGGGCGGAGGACGTAACTTAGATGCTGAGAGCATTTGCACTAGCGATCATCTTCCTTTTTGCGGCACCTGCAGGCGCGCAGAAGGAGCGGGAGACGCCTTATTGGGCGTCCATTTCCGCGGGCAAGGCGATGATGCGTACGGGGCCGGGGAAGAATTATCCGGCGACCTGGCTCTACCAGCGGGCGGACCTGCCGATCAAAGTCGTCGAGGTCTATCCCAATTGGCGGCGGGTGCAGGACCCGGAGGGCACGACCGGCTGGATGCTGGTCCATCTTCTCAGCGACACCCGCACCGGTCTCGTCACCGGCACCGAGCCGCGCCCCATGCATGCGGAACCCGATGCAGGCTCGCGAATTGCATATCGGGCAGCCCCCGGCGTCGTCGGGCGGCTTGTCTCGTGTGATGGGGGGTGGTGCCTGTTCGATGTCGGCGGAAAGCGCGGCTATATCCAGAAAAGCCACTTCTGGGGCGCGGACCCGGGTGAGTCCTTCTAAGGCACCGCCGCAGACGCTTCTCGAGGGCGCGGCGCTCTTCCTCGATTTCGATGGGACTCTGGTGGAGCTGGCGGAGACGCCGGATGCAATCCGCGTCGATCCCGAGCTTCCCTCGCTGCTGAAGCGGGTGGCGACGCGCCTCGGCGGACGGCTTGCCATCGTCAGCGGCCGATCGATCCAGGATCTGGAGCGGCACATGGATTGTGCGGGCGTCGCCGTGTCGGGATCGCACGGCCTGGAGCTGAGGCTGGCCGACGGCGAGCATATTCCCCTGTCAGCGCCGGTTGACCTCAACGAAGCACGGGAGGAGATCCGGAGCTTCGCCGCGAGCTTGCATGTGCTGCTGGTCGAGGAGAAGCCGAGGAGCGTCGCGCTCCATTATCGGCAGGCACCGGAGCGACAGAAAGAGGTCGAGGAGTTCATGGCCGCGCTGGCGAAGAGGAGCGGCCTCACCGTGCAAGCAGGCAAGATGGTGCTGGAGCTCCGGCCGAAGGGCGCCGACAAGGGGGATGCGGTGCGGGCGCTGATGGCGGAACCGCAATTTGCCGGCGCGCGTCCTCTGTTCGTGGGCGATGATCTGACCGACGAAGACGCTTTCGAGGCCGCGGCTGCGCTTGGCGGCGCGGGCATTCTCGTGGGGCCGGAGCGGCCTTCTGCGGCCGTGTGGCGGCTTCCCAATGTCGCGGCGGTCGCAGCCTGGCTCAGAGGGGCAGCGTGAGCGACCTTTCGCTGTGGCCGATCGGCAATTGCCAGGTGAGCGCGCTCATAGACGGGCGCGGCAGCTTCGTCTGGGCCTGCGCGCCGCGTGTGGACGGCGATCCGCTCTTCTGCTCGCTGCTGGAGCCGAAGGTGAACGGCGAGGACGCGCGCGGCGAATGGACGGTTGAGATCGAGGATCAGGTTTCGGCCGACCAGCGCTATCTTCGCAACACCCCTATCCTCGTCACACGCCTCACCGCGGCCGACGGTGCCGTGGCCGAGGTCTACGATTTCTGCCCGCGCTTCGAGCGGTCGGGGCGCATGTACCGGCCGATAGCATTCGTGCGGATCGTGCGGCCCGTGACAGGCACGCCGCGGATCAAGGTGACGCTGACGCCCGCCGTCAATTTCGGCGCGAAGCGGGCGGAGACGACCAGCGGCACCAATCATATCCGTTACCTGCTGAAGTCGCAGCCCCTGCGGCTCACCACCGATGCGCCGGTGAGCCACCTGCTAGACGGCCGCTCCTTCCGGCTCGAAAAGTCGCTGCATTTCTTCCTCGGACCCGACGAGCCGTTCGTCGGAAATGTGGGCCATACGCTGGCGGCGATGCTGCACCAGACAGCGGACGACTGGCGCGACTGGGTGCGCGGGCTCGCCATCCCACTAGAATGGCAGAAGGTGGTGATCCGCGCCGCGATCACGCTGAAACTCTGCCAACATGAGGAGACGGGGGCGATCGTGGCCGCGCTCACCGCCTCGATCCCTGAGGCGGCGAACAGCGGCCGCAACTGGGACTATCGCTACTGCTGGATCCGCGACGCTTATTATACGGTGCAGGCGCTTAACCGCCTCGGCGCGCTCGACGTGCTTGAGAATTACCTCTCCTATCTCCGCAACATCGTCGACGAGGCGAAGGGCGGGCACATCCAGCCGCTTTACGCAGTGTCGGGAGAGGCGCGGTTGGAGGAGTGGGAGGCGGAAGGGCTTGCCGGCTACCGTAGCATGGGACCGGTGCGGGTTGGGAACGCCGCCTATACGCAGGTCCAGCATGACGCATACGGCCAGATCGTGCTGTCGAATGCGCAGGCATTCTTCGACGAACGGCTGTTCCGTAAGGCGACTGCGGACGATTTCGCCAGCCTCGAGAAGGTGGGGGAGCGTGCCTGGGAAATGCACGACCAGCCCGACGCCGGGCTATGGGAGTTCCGCACGCGGACAAGCGTTCACACCTATAGCTCGGTGATGAGCTGGGCCGCCTGCGACCGGCTTGCAAATGCAGCTGAGGCGCTCGGGTTAGACGAGCGGGCTGCGCTTTGGCGCGAGCGAGCGGCGAAGGTGCGGGAGACGATAGAGCAGCGTGCCTGGCATGAAGGTGAGAAGCGCTTCGCCGCCAGCTTCGGCAGCGACGAACTTGATGCAAGCCTATTGCAGCTGATCGACATGCGTTTCTTGACGCCGGACGATCCGCGCTTTGTTGCCACCTTCAATGCGGTGGAGAAGGGACTTCGGCGCGGCGAACATATGCTCCGGTACGCAAGCGAGGACGATTTCGGGCTGCCGGAAACGGCGTTCAATTTCTGCACCTTCTGGCTGATCGAGGCGCTGCACATCGTCGGCCGGCAGGAAGAGGCACGGGCGCTCTATGAAAGCATGCTTGATCGGCTGACGCCCGCGGGGCTGCTGTCGGAGGATACAGACTTCGAAACGGGCGAACTCTGGGGCAACTATCCGCAGACCTATTCGCTTGTGGGACTGATCAACTGCGCGGGGCTTCTGTCCCGGCCGTGGAGCAGCATCAGATGAGCCGCCTCATCGTCATTTCGAACCGCGTGTCGGCACCGACGTCCGAAGGCGGTACCGGCGCGCAGGGCGGCCTGGCGGTGGCGCTGGCGGCGGCGCTCCGCGAGTATCGCGGCCTCTGGTTCGGCTGGTCGGGAGAGAAGACGGACGAATTCACCGGCCATATTGACTTCCAGCGAGCCTACGGCGTCACAACGGCTACGATCGATCTCGAAGAGCAGGACGTCGACGAATATTATAACGGCTATGCCAATCGCACGCTCTGGCCGCTCTTCCACTACCGGATCGACCTTGCCGAATATGACCGGAGTTTCGGCAGCGGGTATGAGCGTGTCAACGAGCGGTTCGCGGATACGGTCGCGCCGCTGATCGAGCCGGACGATCTGGTCTGGGTGCATGACTATCACCTGATTCCACTTGGCGCGCAGCTTCGGGAGAGGGGGCTCCGGAACCGGATGGGCTTTTTCCTGCACATCCCGTGGCCGCCGTCGCGCCTAATGGTGTCGCTCCCCGCGCATGAACGGCTGGTGCTGTCGTTGCTCGCTTATGACGTGATCGGCTTCCAAACTGAGGAATGGCTCGAAAGCTTCAAGCATTATGTGGAGCGGGAGCTTGGCGGCCATTGCGATGCGGACGGCTGGGTCCATGTCGGCAACCGCTCCGTCCATGCCGCGGCCTATCCGATCGGCATCGACTTCAAGGAGTTTAGCGAGGCCGTGCAGAGCGACGGCGCCCGTGCTGCCTACGAGCGGATGAAGAAGAGCGCGGACGGGCGGCGCACCATCATCGGCGTCGACCGGCTGGATTATTCCAAGGGCCTCGAAGAGCGGTTCCTCGGCTACCGCCGCTTCCTCGAGGAGCATGAGGAGTGCCTCGGCAAGCTTTTCCTCCTCCAGATCGCGCCGCCTTCGCGCGGCGAGGTCCATACCTACGAGATCATCCGCGAGCATCTCGACGAGCTTTCCGGCCGCATCAACGGTGAGTTTGCCGAGGTGGACTGGGTGCCAATCCGCTACGTCAACCAGGGCTATCCGCGGGAAGACCTTGCGGGCTTCTACCGCGCCGCCGAGATCGCGCTGATCACTCCGCTCCGGGACGGCATGAACCTCGTCGCCAAGGAATATGTGGCGGCGCAGGACCCGGAAGATCCCGGCGTCCTCATCCTCTCCCGCTTCGCGGGCGCGGCGCTGCAGTTGAAGGATGCGGTTCTGGTGAACCCCTACAGCAAGGAAGAGATTTCCGACGCCATTCATCAGGCGCTGCAGATGCCGCGCGAGGAGCGCATCCGCCGCTGGCGATCGATGATGGATGTCGTCGAGAAAGAGGATGTGGTCGCCTGGCGCCAGGCTTTTGTCGGCGCACTGAAGGGGGCGACGCCTCAGGCCGCGCGGGCGGCAGGCTAGCGGGCTGTTTCCTCGGAACTTCGCGATTCCGCAGCGTCAAGTTCGCACTTTCGAAACCAATTTGGGTTAACGGAGAGCCCTTCGTCTCCAGGGCGAGACACCAAGGTCGGGGCAGCTGATGTTGCACGCACGCAAATTTGAAACGGTCGCCGGCAATCGCCGGGACAGCGACCGCCTTTCCATCCGCTTCACCGCGAACGTCGCCGACGGCGAGGGAGGGCAGGTCGCGGTCCGAGTCATAAACCTGTCGCGACAGGGGTTCATGGCCGATTGCGATGCGGGTCTGCCGGTGGGCACGATCACCACCTTCACCGCGCCCAATGGCGAGACCTTCTCGGCCGAACTGCGCTGGGCAGAGCATGGCCGGATCGGCTGCCGCTTTGAGCAGGAACTAAGCTGGGAAGACGTGCTTGGGCTGGGCCTCGAAGAACTGAACGCGGGCGAGGTGCCCGGCCCGGAAGCGCTCGCTGCGGGCTGAAGGCGACACGCTGTAATGTATTTTTCGCCCATAGAGGTGCCGGCCGACGACGTCGTGGCGGGGAAGGCACAAGCGACTAAGCCGCGCTCACGGCTTCTCACCCAGGAAGTGCGCGCCAAGGCAACCTTCTTCTCCGCCATCGCCGCAGCCCTACTGGCAGCGTGCAGCACGCAGCCGCAGCGCTTTGCCAGCGGGGAGGAAGTCGAGGCGGCCGTCCGTCATGCCGAACAGGAACTCGCCTCCGTCCGCCACAAGAGTTAAGCGGCGACTGCTCGGAACGCCGGAATCACACCCGAGAATTCCGCGGCGGCTAGATAGACTGGGACAGCGAGGATAAGAGCGTTAGCGACGAGGTGGCTACCGCGGTTCCGCCCAAGGTTATACCTGTTACGGCACCGGAATATCGAAATGAAGCACATCCTCCCGCTGCCCTAGCTTCGAATAGAGTGCAATCGCCGGCTCGTCGCCGTAATCGGCTTGGACGAAGATGACCCAGGCGCCGCGTTCTGCTGCGATGCGCTGAAGTTGGGCGATCATTGCGGTGGCGATGCCGCGGCGGCGGTGGGTTTCAGCGACGGCGAGGTCGTAGATGTATATTTCGCTCCGCTCCTGCTCGAACTTGTCGAGCACGTAGGCGGCGATGCCGCCGACCACTTCCTCACCATCGAGCGCGGCGATGGCGATGAAGCTGTCCTTGCCAAGGAGGCGCTGGAGATAGGCGGCACTCAGGCGCGCGGCGTTATATGTTTCGGGCTCTTCGAAGGCGGCACCGAACATGGTCAGCATGGCTTCGAAGAGTGGGAGGTCGTCCGGCCCCAGCTGGCGGACGGCGAAGCTCAGTTCAGCATCTCCAGCGCGACCGCGGTGGCTTCGCCGCCGCCGATGCAGAGGCTGGCGACGCCGCGCTTGCCGCCGGTTTTTTCGAGCGCCGAGAGCAAAGTCGCCATTAGGCGCGCGCCGGAGGCTCCGATGGGGTGGCCGAGGGCGGTGGCGCCGCCGTGAATGTTGAGCTTTTCGTGCGGGATGTCGAGATCGCGCATCGCGATCATCGCGACGCAGGCGAAGGCCTCGTTCACTTCGAACAGGTCGACGTCGCCGACCGACCAGCCGGCCTTTTCGAGGAGCTTTTGGACCGCGGGTACGGGGGCGCTGGTGAACTTGTCGGGCGACTGTGCGTGGGCGGCATGGGCGACGATGCGGGCGACCGGCTTCACGCCCAACCGGTCGGCGACGGACTGGCGAGTGATGACGAGCGCGGCGGCGCCGTCGCTGATCGAGGAGGCGTTGGCGGCGGTGATGGTGCCGTCCTTCGCGAAAGCGGGCTTGAGGCCGGGGATCTTTTCGGGATTGGACTTGCCGGGCTGTTCGTCCTGATTGACCGTTTCCTCGCCCTTGCGGGTGGTGACGGTGACGGGCGTGATCTCGCGGTCGAAGGCGCCGGACTGGATGGCTTGCGTAGCGCGGCGGAGGGATTCGATCGCGTATTCGTCCTGCTGCGCGCGAGTGAACTGATATTCCCGCGCGGCATCCTCGGCGAAGGTGCCCATGGCGCGGCCGGCGTCGTAGGCGTCCTCGAGCCCGTCCAGCATCATGTGATCGTAGACCGTGTCGTGGCCGATGCGGGCGCCGGCGCGGTGCTTCTTCATGAGGTAGGGGGAATTGGACATGGACTCCATGCCGCCCGCGACGATGAGGTCGGCCGAGCCCGCGGCGAGCATGTCGTGCGCGAAGATCGCCGCCTGCATGCCGGAGCCGCAGACCTTGTTGACGGTGGTGGCTTCGACGGACTTGGGAAGGCCCGCGCCGAGCGCGGCCTGACGCGCGGGGGCCTGGCCGAGGCCTGCGGGAAGGACGCAGCCCATGAAGATCTTGTCGACATCCTCGCCCGAGACGCCGGCGCGCTCCATCGCCGCCTTCACCGCCGTCGCGCCAAGCTCCGTGGCCGAAGCGCCGGAGAGGCTGCCCTGGAAGCTCCCCATCGGGGTGCGGGAGTAGGAGAGGATGACGATCGGGTCGGCGGTCATGGCGTGTCCTTGGAGCAAGTTTGTTGCAGTGCACATAGCGACGCCGCCCGCCTTGTTCAAATGCTGAAGCCTCTGCTAGGGCCGGGGGCAAAGGGAGAGCAGACGCATGGATTTGGGGCTCGATTTCGCGCTTGGCGAGATGGCGGATACGATCCGCGAGACGACCCGCCGCTTCGCCGACGACCGGATCGCGCCGCTGGCCGCGAAGGTTGACGAGGAGGACTGGTTCCCGCGCGAGCTTTGGCCGGAAATGGGAGAGCTCGGGCTTCACGGCATTACGGTTGAGGAGGAGTTTGGCGGGCTCGGGCTCGGCTATCTGGAACATGTCGTGGCGCAGGAGGAAGTGGCGCGGGCGTCCGCCTCGATTGGCCTTTCCTACGGCGCCCATTCGAACCTCTGCATCAACCAGATCAGGCGCTGGGCGAATGCGGAGCAGAAGCAGAAATATCTGCCCAAGCTGATTTCCGGCGAGCATGTCGGGAGCCTCGCCATGTCGGAGGCGGGGGCGGGCTCCGACGTCGTGTCGATGAAGCTCAAGGCCGAGAAGGTGCAGGGCGGCTATGTGCTGAACGGCACGAAGTTCTGGATCACCAATGCGGCCTATGCCGACACGCTCGTCGTCTATGCGAAGACGGGGGAGGGGAGCCGGGGCATCACCACCTTCCTGATCGAGAAGGACATGCCGGGATTCTCGATCGGTCAGAAGCTCGACAAGATGGGGATGCGGGGTTCGCCGACGGCGGAGCTGATCTTCAACGACTGCGAAGTGCCGGAAGAGAACGTGATGGGGCCGCTGAATGGCGGCGTCGGCGTGCTGATGTCGGGGCTCGATTACGAGCGGACGGTGCTTGCCGGCATCCAACTCGGCATCATGCAGGCCTGCCTCGACGTGGTGCTGCCCTATGTGCGGGAGCGGAAGCAATTCGGCCAGCCAATCGGCACCTTCCAGCTGATGCAGGCGAAGGTCGCGGACATGTATGTCGCGCTTAATTCGGCGCGGGCCTATGTCTACACCGTCGCCAAAAATTGCGACGCGGGGAAGACGACGCGCTTCGACGCCGCCGGGGCCATCCTGCTCGCCTCGGAGAGTGCGGTGAAGGTGAGCCTTGAGGCGATCCAGGCGCTGGGCGGTGCCGGCTACACGAAGGACTGGCCGGTCGAACGCTATATGCGCGACGCAAAGCTGCTCGACATCGGCGCTGGGACGAACGAGATCCGCCGCATGCTGATCGGCCGCGAACTGATCGGGGCAGCCTGATGCAGGTCACCATTCCGGGCCTCGACATTATCGAATGGGCGGCCGCCATTTTCGCCGCCGTCGCCGCCTTCATGGTGTCGCTGGACCTGGGGCGGCGGATGACGGGCTTCGCCTTCATCCTGTTCGTCTTCTCGTCGATCGGCTTCATTGCCTACGGCCTGCTCGACCCTGAGCCGGAGGGGGCGATTGCGTCACTCAATTTCGTGCTGCTGCTGATCAACCTTAACGGCGTCTACCGCTATCTCATCCGCAGTAAGCCGCCGGAGCCGCAGGCGTGACGCAGATCGTCAGTAAATATGACGAAGGCGCGGAAACGAGCCGCCGCTATTCCGCACATAATCGCGGGCTGGTCGAGGAGCTTCGCGCGAAGGTGGCCGAGGCGGTGCTCGGCGGGCCGGAGAAGCATCGTGAGCGGCATGTGAGCCGGGGCAAGTTGCTTCCGCGGGACCGGGTGACGCGGCTGCTCGATCCGGGTTCGCCTTTCCTCGAAATCGGCCAGCTTGCGGCGAACGGCATGTATGGCGACGAGGCTCCGGGCGCAGGCATGATCGCGGGTATCGGCCGCGTGTCGGGGCGCGAGGTGATGATCGTCGCCAACGATCCGACGGTGAAGGGGGGCGCTTACTTCCCGATGACGGTGAAGAAGCATCTCCGGGCGCAGGAGATCGCGATCGAGAACCGGCTCCACTGCGTCTATCTGGTCGACAGCGGCGGCGCGAACCTGCCGCATCAGGCGGAGGTGTTTCCGGACAAGGAGCATTTCGGCCGCATCTTCTACAATCAGGCGAACATGTCGGCGCTCGGCATCGCGCAGATCGCCTGCGTGATGGGAAGCTGCACGGCGGGCGGCGCTTATGTGCCGGCCATGTCCGACGAGACAGTGATCGTCCGCAACCAGGGCACGATCTTCCTCGGCGGACCGCCGCTGGTGAAGGCGGCAACGGGCGAGGTGATCTCGGCCGAAGATCTGGGCGGCGGCGATCTCCATGCGCGGAAGTCGGGCGTGGTCGACCATCTCGCCGAAAATGACGAGCATGCGCTCAGCATCGTCCGCGACATCGTGGCGCGGCTGAACAGCGTCAAAGCGGTGGACCTCGACCTTGCCGAGCCGGTGCCGCCGAAGCTTGATCCGGAGGAGCTTTACGGCATCATCCCGGACGATGTGCGGACGCCTTACGACGTGCGCGAGGTGATCGGGCGGATCGTCGATGCATCCGAATTCCATGAGTTCAAGGCGCTCTACGGCACCACCCTGGTCTGCGGCTTTGCCCGGATATGGGGCATGCCGGTCGCGACCATCGCCAATAACGGCATCCTGTTTTCGGAGAGCGCTCTGAAGGGTGCGCATTTCATCGAGCTTGCCTGCCAGCGTCGCACACCCTTGCTATTCCTCCAGAACATTTCCGGCTTCATGGTCGGCGGCAAATATGAGGCGGGCGGCATCGCCAAGGACGGCGCCAAGCTAGTGACCGCAGTGGCGACGGCGCAGGTGCCGAAGATCACCGTCCTCATCGGCGGCAGCTTCGGCGCCGGCAATTACGGCATGTCCGGCCGCGCCTACAGCCCACGCTTCCTGTTCACCTGGCCGAACAGCCGGATCAGCGTGATGGGCGGCGAGCAGGCGGCGTCGGTGCTCGCGACCGTGCACAAGGATGCGGAGAGCTGGACGCCGGAGGAAGCCGACGCCTTCAAGGCGCCGATCCGCCAGCGCTACGAGGATGAGGGCAATCCCTACTACGCCACCGCGCGCATGTGGGACGACGGCATCATCGATCCGGCGCAGACGCGGGATGTGCTGGGCCTCGCCTTCGCTGCAACGCTGAACGCGCCGATCGCCGAACGGGCGCAGTTCGGCCTGTTCAGGATGTGATGATGATCAAGTCGCTCCTCATCGCAAACCGCGGCGAGATTGCCTGCCGGATTATCCGCACCGCGCGGCGGCTTGGTGTTCGCACAGTGGCGGTCTATTCCGATGCGGATCGGAAGGCGTTGCATGTGCGGGAGGCGGATGAGGCGGTCCACATCGGGCCTTCGGCGGCGCGGGAGAGTTATCTTGTCGGGGAGAAGATCATCGCCGCTGCCCGGGAGACTGGGGCTGAGGCGATCCATCCGGGGTATGGGTTTCTTTCCGAGAATGCCGATTTTGCGCAGGCGGTGATCGATGCGGGGCTCATCTGGGTCGGGCCGAAGCCGAGCTCAATCCGAGCCATGGGTCTGAAGGACGCGGCCAAGAAGCTGATGGATGCGGCGGGGGTGCCGACGACGCCGGGCTATCTCGGCGAGGATCAGTCGCCGGAGCGGCTTCAAGCCGAGGCGGATGCGATCGGTTATCCGGTGCTGATCAAGGCCGTTGCGGGCGGCGGCGGCAAGGGAATGCGGCGGGTGAATGCGTCCGCCGAATTCGCCGACCTGCTGCAAAGCTGCAAGCGGGAGGCGGCGTCCTCGTTCGGCGACGACCGGGTGCTGATCGAGAAATATATCCTCCGACCGCGCCATATCGAGGTGCAGGTGTTCGGCGACAGCCACGGCAATGTCGTCCACCTGTTCGAACGCGACTGCTCGCTGCAGCGGCGCCACCAGAAGGTGATCGAGGAAGCGCCGGCGCCCGGCATGGACGAGGCGACCCGCGCGGCCGTCTGCGAAGCGGCGGTGAAGGCGGCGAAGGCGGTCGATTACGTCGGCGCGGGGACGATCGAGTTCATCGCGGACGCATCCGAGGGTCTGCGCCCGGACCGTATATGGTTCATGGAGATGAACACGCGGCTCCAGGTCGAGCATCCGGTGACCGAGGAAATTACTGGCCAAGATCTGGTCGAGTGGCAGCTTCGCGTCGCCAGCGGCGAGCCGCTGCCGAAACGCCAAGATGAGCTGTCGATCAACGGCTGGGCAATGGAAGCGCGGCTTTATGCCGAGGACCCGGCGCACGAGTTCCTGCCCTCGACCGGCTGGCTTGATCATTTCGAGCTTGGCCGCGGCATCCGGATCGATACCGGCGTCGAGGAAGGGGACCGGATCAGCCCTTATTACGACCCGATGATCGCCAAGCTGATCGCGAGCGGCGGTAGCCGCGAGGAGGCGATCGACCGGCTGGTGGACGTGCTTGAAGGCGTCGAGGTGTGGCCGGTGAAGACCAACGCCGCCTTCCTCGCCCGCGCCGCCGCAGATCCGGATTTCCGCGCCGGCGAGGTGGACACGAGCTTCATCCCGAGCCGCATCGACAGCCTCGTTCCTTCATCTGAGCCAAGCGAAGGCGTGTGGAATCTTGCCGCCAATGCGCTGCTCGCGTCCGATTTCGGCAATGGCGACGCGCTCGACCCATGGGCGGGGCTGCAGGGCTTCCGCGCCAACGCGGCTGCCGATCTCCGCATATCGCTGCGTCATGGCGGCGAGACGCGCACGATTGTCGTAGGCGGTGACGAAGAGCTTGAGGGCGTTGCGACGACGCATGGCGACAATGTTCTCGTCTTTACGGACGGGCAGGCATTCGCGTTTACGCTGCCCGGGAGCGGCGGCGGTGCGGCCGGCGGCGCGGCGGGCGACGGGTCTCTCATATCGCCCATGCCGGGGCGCGTAATCGCGGTCGATGCGCGGCAGGGGGATCGGGTGACGAAGGGGCAGAAGCTGGTCACGCTCGAGGCGATGAAGATGGAGCATAGCCTCGTCGCGCCGTTCGATGGCGTCGTGGCGGAGCTGAATGCGGCGGAGGGGGCGCAGGTGACCGAAGGGACGTTGCTGGCGCGGATCGAGAAGGGGGAGGGCTGATGCCCGGGCGCTATTTCGAGGATTGGACGGTTGGCGACACGCTGACGCACCAGCCGCACCGGACCGTGACGGAGGCGGATAATCTCCTCGTCTCGACGCTCACGCACAATCCGCAGCCGCTGCACCTCGATGCCGAATATGCGGCCGCCACCGAATTCGGACGGATCGTCGTCAACGGCACCTTCACCTTCGCGCTGCTGGTGGGGCTGTCGGTCGGCGACACGACGCTGGGGACGCTGGTCGCGAACCTCGGCTACGACAAGGTACGGATGCCGAAGCCGGTCTTCATCGGCGATACGCTCCGCGCCGAGACGGAAGTGGTCGGGCTCAAGGACTCCAATTCGCGGCCGGAGGCGGGGGTCGTCACCTTCGCGCATCGCATGCTGAACCAGCGGGACGAGATCGTTTGCACGATGGAGCGTACCGCTTTGATCCAGAGGCGGCCGGCATGAGGATGCGCTCGCTCCTCTTCGTGCCGGGGGACCGGCCGGATCGGATGGCGAAGGCTCTTCGATCGGGCGCGGACGGGCTGATCCTCGACCTCGAGGATGCGGTTGCGCCGGCCGCGAAGCCGGCGGCGCGGAAGGCTGTCGCCGAGTTCCTGAAGGCGCATCCGAACGATGCTATCTGGGTTCGGGTGAACCCGCTCGACAGCCCGGAATGCGAGAAGGATCTGGCGGCAGTGGTGCCGAACCACCCGGACGGCATCGTGCTGCCGAAGGCGGAAGGCGGCGCTTCGGTGAATGAACTGGCGCGGCGTCTGACCGAGCATGGCAATGCCACGGCCAAGATCCTTGCCATTGCCACCGAGACGCCGGCCGCCATATTCCAGCTCGGTAGCTATGGCGGCGCAAAGCGGCTTGCGGGCCTCACCTGGGGCGCCGAGGATCTGCCGGCGGCGATCGGCGCCTCGACCAGCCGGGAAGCGGACGGGCGCTATACTGCGCCCTACGAGCTTGCCCGGTCACTCTGCTTGTTCGGAGCGGCGGCGGCGGGCGTGCTGCCCATCGAGACCGTGTTTCCAGCGTTCAAGGACAAGGAAGGGCTGGCCGCTTACGCCGTCCGCGCGCGCCGCGACGGCTTTGTCGGCATGATGGCGATCCATCCGGATCAGGTGCATGTGATCAATCAGGCCTTCACGCCGACGCAGCAGGAGATTGAGCATGCGCGGGCGGTGGTCGCCGCCTTTGCGGCCAAGCCCGATGCGGGGGCTCTCTCGCTGGATGGTAAGATGATCGACCGGCCGCACCTGGTGCAGGCGCAGCGGATTTTGAGCCAGCTCTAGCGCCGTTCAGCCGCCGTCTAAGTCACTGATCTATAACATGCATCAGGGCGGCGCCTTTCCCTAGTGGCGTCGCCCGCCTTTCACTCGCTCTTGATGCCGTCCTTGTCGCTGTAGCGGCTTTCGATGAAGCGGCCCTGCGTCTCGAACGCGTCCATGTCGGTCTTGGCGAGCTTCTGCCCGATTTCGGCAAGCGCCTGGTTGGCGGCGTCGAGGCTTGCGGCGAGGCGCTCGTCCACCGTCATGCCCTCCGCATCGCGCTGGTGCCGATAAGGCGCAGGCACCCGCTCGTAGCGTTCGATCAGTTCGGGCAGATGCTTGCCCATCAGCCGCCGCGCATCCTGCGCCAGCGGGTCCAGTGCATCGACTTCGCCGAGGCGGCTTTCGAGCAAAGGAAGCTGCTGGCTGATCGCGTCCACGCGCCGCGCGGCAGGAGCGGGGAGGGCGGGGCGGCGGCGGTGGAGGAAGCCGTCCAGCGTCCGCACTACGTCGCGGTTCGGCATCTGCTCGTTGAACGACTTTTCCGGCTTCTCTCCGCCCCAGACGGAGAAGAAGACGAGGATGAAGAGCGTCGCGATGGCGGCGATGAAGAGGCCGCTCCAGCCGATGGGAGAAACGAACAGGCCCCAGGCCATGGTGGCGACGATCAGCGCCACGAGCGCCATGCCGATATTCGCGAGCCGCCGCCCGACAGTGGCCGCGCTCCTCCCCATATGCCGCCGCCGTGCCGCGCTTGCCGCGGGCGTATGGCCGTCCAGCCGCGCCGAATAGGCATCGAAGCGCGCGATGGCGTCCTCTACGGTGCGGGGCGTCCGCGCCATCCCTTATCCTTCGATGGCCGTGAGCGGCGATTCCGCGGTCGATCCGGCGAGGCGGTTCTGCTCGACGCCTTCGGCGCGGGCGATGTAGCCGCGGCTCTTCTCGACCTCGTTCGAGAGCACGTTCACCGTCTGCTTCATCGATCCCAGCGCCTCGACCTTGAAGCGGTCGATCGTGTCCATCGTGTCATAGATGTTTTGGAAAGCGCGCTGCAGCGTTTCGAGCGGGATGGTCGAGGACGCGGTTTGCTTGTGGATCTCGCCCGACTGGTTTTTCAGCATCGATCCGGTGCCTTCGATGACGTTGGCGGTGGTCGTGTTGAGGGCGGTGATCTGCTCCAGCACGAGTTTCTGGTTGGTCAGCGCCTGCGCGACCGTCACGGCCGTGCGGAGCGCGGAGACGGTGGTGGTGGAGGCGCGGTCGACGCCCTTCACCAGCTCGACATTGTTCTTCTTGACGATGTCGAGCGCGAGATAGCCCTGCACGCTGACCGCCATTTGCGTCAGCAGATCAGTGGTGCGCTGGCGGGTGTAGAAGAGCGCCGTCTCGCGGATCGCCTTGGCCTTGACCGGGTCAGTTGCGTCGAGTTCGTTCGCCTTCTCCTCGAGCTTCGCATCCATCGTCTTGGAGATGTGGATCATCTGCTCGAGCTTGCCCATCGTCTTCCAGAGATTGGCGCGCTCTACGTCAATGGCGGCGTTATCCATCAGCAGCTCGTCCTTGCCGGAGGCGAGGCGCGACAGGATCGCGGCGATATGGGTCTGCGCCGACTGATACTGGCGGAAGTAGCCCTGCAGCCGGTTGCCGAAGGGGATGATGCCGAGGAACTTCTTCCGGCCCGTCAGCTTGCCCTGCCGCGAGGGATCGAGGTCCTCGACGGTCTTCCGAAGCTCGGTCAGGTCGGTGCCGATGCCGCTTTCCTTGTCGATCGCCTTCACCGGCCGGTCGAGGAAGCGGTTGGAATGGCCGGCCGCCTCCGCAATCTCCTTGCGGCCCATATTGGTAAGCTGGTCGATCTTCTTGCCGAAATCAGGGCTGTTGGCGTCGATGGCGACAAGCTCGTCGATGAAGCTGTCGACCTTCGTCTCGAGCTGCGTCTTCTCCTCGGTCTTGAGGGGCACCAGCCCGGCCGCTTCGTCAGGCTGAACCGGGTTCAGAACCTCCGGCGCTTCGAGCTTCAGCTTGGTTTCCGTCGCCATATCCATCCCTCGTCTTATCTTTGCCCTGAAACTGGCCCTGACGGGCACCTAGTGCAAGGGCAAAAGTGTATTATATTGGCAAAGCAGCGGCAACCTTCGCCGGTGCAAAGCGTAGCAGGAGCGCGTGGAGGTAGAATGCGGCGGCAGTTGATCCTTACCCTTTTGGCCGCCGCGTCGCTGACGCTGAGCGGCTGCGGGCGCGAGAAGAATTACGACAATCCGCAGATTTCGGAGGCGGACAGGGCGCAGGCGGCCGAGCAGCACCCGATGATCCTTGCGGAGTTCGGAGGCGTCTATGAGGGGCCGGAGGCGCGCTATGTCGCCGCGCTCGGCGAGAAGATTGCGGGCGCGGCTGGCGTGTCCGGCGCCTGCACCTTCACAATGGTGAACACGGACGTCGTGAACGCCTTCGCCGTGCCGGGCTGCTATATTTACATCACGCGCGGCTTGTTCGCGATTGTGAATAGCGAGGCGGAGCTTGCCTCGGTGCTGGGGCACGAGATCGGCCATATCGTCGCCGAGCATAGCGAGCGGCGGCAGCGGCGGGCCATGTTCAGCGGCCTCGGCGCGGCTCTGATCGGAGCGGTGACAGGATCGGAGCGGCTGGCGGCGATCGCGGGCGGCGCGGCGCAGCTTTATACGCTTGGCTATTCGCGAAAGCAGGAGTTCGAATCCGACAATCTCGGCATCCGCTACCTCGCGGCGGCGGGCTATGATCCCTATGCGGCCGCGGACATGCTGGATGCGCTGGGCGATCACGAGCAGCTTCAGGCAACTTCGACCGGCCGCGACGATGCCACCTCCATTCCGGGCTGGGCGCGAACGCATCCGCTGGCGGAGGACCGGGTGGAGCGCGCCATTGCCGAGGCGGAGGAAGAAGGGCATCCGCGCGGCAGCCTGCCGGAGCGGGAAGAGCCCTATTTCGCGCAGGTCGACGACCTTCTGTTCGGCGACGATCCGGAGCAGGGCTTCGTGCTCGGCCGCCGGTTCGCGCATCCTACGATGCGCATCTCGTTCGAAGCGCCGCCGGGCTTCAGCCTCACCAATACGCCCCGCGCGGTGCTGATCAGCGGCCCCGACAATGTTCGCGGCGAATTCGGCGGCGGGCGGCTGCCGCGGGACGGCCTCGAAGGCTACACCGGCGCTATCCTCAGCGAAGTGCTGGGCAACGAGTCCGTGCAGGTGCAGCCGGGCGAGGCGGTCAGGACGCGGGTGAACGGCGTCGCCGCCCTGATCGTGCCGGTCATGGCGCAGACCCGCGAGGGTCAGGTGCAGGTCACCATCGCGGCTTATGCGGGACCGGACGGCGAGGCCTATCACTTCCTGATGCTGAGCCCGGCGGGCGGCAACGCAGGAGGGGTCGAGAGCCTGTTCGGCTCCTTCCGCTTCCTGTCACCGGCAGATGTGGCGTCGCTCCGGCCCCGGCGGATCGAGGTCGTGACAGCGCGCGCCCGCGACACGCTGCAAAGCCTCGCCGCGCGCATGGCCTATGACGACTTCAAGCTGGAACGCTTCCTCACCCTCAACGGGCGGGAGCGGAACCAGCCGGTGAGGCCGGGCGAGAAGCTGAAGATCGTGGTGTTCGGCTAGTTCTTCAGCCGGTAGCCGGTCTTGAAGATCCAGCGAACGACGAAAAGGCAGACGAAGAAGACGAGGAGCGTGATGCCGAGGCTCAGCTCCACCGCCACGTCGGCCGTGTCGTAGAAGGTCCAGCGGAAGCCGTTGATGAGGTAAACGATCGGGTTGAACAGGGTGATCGTCCGCCACGGCTCCGGAAGCATGTCGAGCGAATAGAAGGCGCCGCCGAGGAAGGTGAGGGGCGTGATGACGAGCAGGGGGATGACCTGCAATTGCTCGAACCCCTTGGCCCAGATGCCGACGATGAAGCCGAACAGACAGAAAGTCGCTGCCATCAGCAGCAGATAGGCGATCATCAGAAACGGGTGGGCGATGTGGACGTCGACGAACAGGTTGGCGGTAGCGAGGATCACCAAAGCCACGGTCATCGATTTGGTCGCCGCGGCGCCGACATAGCCGAGCACCGTCTCGAACGCTGACATCGGCGCTGAGAGCAATTCGTAGATCGTGCCGGTGAAGCGCGGCATGTGGATGCCGAAGGAGGCGTTGAAGATGCTTTCGGTGAAGAGCGACAGCATCATCAGGCCGGGCACGATGAAGGCGCCGTAGCTGACGCCGTTCACCTCCGTCATGCGGGAGCCGATCGCCGAGCCGAAGACAATGAAGTAGAGCGAGGTGGTGATGACCGGTACGGCAAGGCCGGTCCAGAGCGTCCGCGCGAAGCGGTGCATCTCGAACTTGTAGATGGCGGCGACGCCGTGGCGGTTAAAGCTTCCCACGCTCATTGGCGGCCCCTGTCGCTGACCAGGCTCACGAAGATTTCCTCGAGCGAGCTCTGGTGGGTCTTCAGATCCTTGAAGCCGATGCCGAGGTCCGTCATGCGGCGGAGGAGCGAGGGAATGCCGGTGCGTTCCGCATTGCCGTCAAACACATAGTGAAGCTCGTTTCCATCCGCTCGGAGGTCGAGCTGCCAGTCGGAAAGCTCGGCCGGGATCGCGGTCATCGGCTCGGAGAGGCTGAGCGTCAGCTCCTTCTTGCCGAGCTTCTGCATCAGCTCGGTCTTCTCCTCGACGAGGATGATCTCGCCCTTGCTGATGACGCCGATCCGGTCGGCCATCTCCTCCGCTTCCTCGATATAGTGGGTCGTGAGGATGATGGTGACGCCGCTTTCCCGAAGATCGCGGACCATCTGCCACATGTCGCGGCGAAGCTCGACGTCGACGCCTGCGCTGGGCTCGTCGAGGAAGAGCACCGTCGGCTCGTGGCTGAGCGCCTTGGCGATCATCACGCGGCGCTTCATGCCCCCCGACAGGTCCTTAATCTTCGCATCCTTCTTGTCCCAGAGGGAGAGGTCGCGAAGCACCTTTTCGATGTGAGCCGGATTGCGCGACTTGCCGAACAGGCCGCGGCTCAAGGAAACCGTGCTCCAGACGCTTTCGAAGGCGTCGGTGGTGAGTTCCTGCGGGACGAGGCCGATGGCCGAGCGGGTGTAACGATAGTCGCGAAGGATGTCGTGGCCGTCGACGGTGACGGTGCCGGAGGTCGGATTGACGATGCCGCAGATGATGCTGATCAAGGTCGTCTTGCCGGCGCCGTTCGGGCCGAGCAGAGCGAGGATTTCGCCGCGGCGGATTTCCAGATCGGCGGATTTCAGTGCCTGATGGCCGCCCACATAGATCTTGCTGAGGCCCGAGACCCTGACGATCGGCTCGGCTGCGGCGCTGCTGGTCTGAAGCATGGGGGTGGAGGTAATGTGTCTCCCCCGAAATAACCAGACGTATCGGCCTTTAGCTGTGCGTGTGCACGCGGCGGAGGAGCGGCCATGCTTCGCCGAGCATGTTGATCGCCGAGCGGAAGAAGAGTGCGGCGATCACGCCCGCTACGATGATGTCGGGCCAGAAGGAGCCTGAAAGGGCCACCGCGGCGGCGGCGACCAGAACGCCTGCATTGGCGAGCGCGTCGTTACGGGAGCATTCGACGGTGCTCGACATGTTCACGTCGAGGGATCGGAAGCGCCACATGAGCTTCAGGCAGTAAAGGTTCACGGCAAGCGCAAGGCCACCAAAGACCAGCATCAGGGTGGAGGAGGGCGGAACCCCTGTCTCAAGCTTGATACCGATCTGGACGAGCACGCCGACGCCGAGCGCCATGATGAAGAGGCCTTTGGCGACGGCCGCGCCAGCCTTCCACCGCGCGCTGCGGGTGATGGCGTAGAGGCTGACGCCGTAGACCGTGGCGTCGCCGAGCATATCGACGCTATCGGCCATCAGGGCGGCGGAGCCGGCGATCAGGCCGGCAGTGAATTCGGCGACAAACATGAAGGCGTTGAGGAGGAGGACGATCACCAGCACGCGCCGCTGATCCGCCTGCTGCGCCAAGCGCTCAAGCTCCGTTCCCTTGCTTGCGCAGCAGTCCGACACCGCTTAGTCTCCTCGTCACGCACCTAATCGGAGGAAAAGGGATGAAACTCAAGATGCTTGGCACCCTGGCTGCCATCGCTCTTGCCGCCGGCACCGCTTATGCGGCAGCGGACATGAAGGATTGCTGTAAGGGCGAGGAATGCTGCTGCAAGGAGATGAAGAAGGACGGCGAGCCCAAGAAGGAAGAGAAGGCGGAAGCGCACAAGCATTGAGCTTGCGGCTCCGCTGGATATGAAAAAGGGCGCCCGGAGGCGCCCTTTTTCTTTGTTCTGCTTCAGGCTTAGCGGTGCCCGGCCGACTGGAAGAAGACCGGACGGTTCTCGCGGGTGTGGCGGTCGTTCATGCGGACGCTATTGTCGCTGAGCGGCAGCGCAGTCGCGCAGAAGCAGCATTCCGCCGACATGCGGCCGACATACCATTGGGTACGTCCGCAGCCGGGGCATTGGTTGACCTTGTTTTCGCGATAGACCGGGCTGAAGCCCCTGTGCACCGGATTGTGAGCGAAATGTTCACCCTGACTTTCGACGATCGCGCGCAGCATATGATGCCCTCCGACAGATACCGGCTAAACGAGCGATTTCGTTCCGGGTTTCATGGTTTCGGCGGGTTAACCATCAAAGTTTTCGCTGTGCCCTCGAAGCTATAAACCAGTTTAGCGCCGAAGCGCTTCGCCGGTGCGGCAGGATCAGCCGACGCGGAGCCGCGTCTTCGCCTCCGGCGGGACTTTGCCGGTGAGGCCGGGCACTTCGTCCAGCTGGTCGACGCTGGTGAAGCCGCCGCGCTCTTGGCGGTAGCGGACGATCTCCGGTCCATGGCCGCCGAGGCCTTCGATGCTGTCGAGCGCGTCCTGGTCGGCGGTGTTGAGGTCGAGTATGTCCATGTTCATAGATCCGGGAGTATCTGCGCCGCCTCGCCCCAGCCCTGGAGAGCGCGGGAGGAGGCGCGTTCGAGGAGGAGGTCCGCGTCGCGGACGGTGAAGCGGGCGCCCGAGTCCATTTCGTCCAGTTCGTCCCAGCTGATCGGGGCGGAGACGGGCGCGCCTTCGCGGGCGCGGGCAGAATAGGGCATGATCGCGGTCGCACCGCGCTGGTTGCGGAGATAGTCGAGGAAGATGCGGCCTTTGCGCTTCGCCTTGGCCATATTGGCGGTGAAGCGGTCCGGCTCCGCCTGAGCAAGCGCGAGGACGAAGCGGTGCGCGAAGTCCTTCACCTCCGACCACTCGGCCTCGGGAGTGAGCGGCACCACAACATGGACGCCTTTGCCGCCGGACAGGAGCGGGAAGGTCTGGAGTCCCATGTCGGCGAGGAAGCTCTTGAGGTCCTTTGCGGTGCGCTTCACCTCGTCGAAGCCGAGCCCGACATCGGGATCGATGTCCAAGACCAGCCGGTTGGGCTTTTCGATATCGGCGACTGACGAACCCCAGCCGTGGAATTCGATCGTGCCCATCTGGACGCAGGTGAGGAGGCCTGCCTGATCGGCGACATAGATATAATCCTCGATTTCGCCGCGTTTCTCCTCGATCGGAATCTGGTGGATGTGCGGGCCGAAGGTGCCGGCGTCGTGCTTCTGGAAGAAGCATTTCTTGGCGCGTCCTTGGGGGCAGCGGACCAGGCTGATCGGCCGGTTGGCGGTCCACGGGAGCATCAAAGGCGCGACCTTGCGATAGTAATCGGCAAGCTCGCCCTTGGTGACGTCCGAGTCCGGATAGATGACGCGTTCGGGGTTGCTGATCTTCACATTGTCTTCGGCGGGCTCCGGGAGCGGCTGCGGCTTCTCGACGACCACTGCCTTTGCGGGCTTGTCGCCGCGAAGGCCAAGGAAGCTGGCGTGTCGGACGACATTGTCGGCGGTGAATTCGGCAAAGGCGATTTCCGCCACCAGCTCGGGCTTTACCCAGTTGGCGCCGCGCGCTTCCGGGCGCGGAACGGGCGCGGCGGGCTTGGCGGCGGCAAGGTTGTCGAGACGGGCGCGGAGATCCTGCTGGACGGCGTTCGAGAAGCCGGTGCCGACCTTCCCCGCATAACGGAGCTTCCCGTCTTCGTAGAGGCCGAGCAGCAAGGCGCGGAAGCCGCGGCCCTTCTTGTCGCTTTCCGACCAGCCGATGATGACGAATTCCTGCCGCCGCGTGCATTTGATCTTGAGCCAAGACTTGGTGCGGGCGCCGCGATAGGGCGCGTCCGCTTTCTTCGAGATGATGCCTTCACCGCCCGCTTCGCACATGGCGTTCAGGAGCTCCTCGCCCTTGCCGACAATATGATCGGCATAAAGGATGAAGGGCGGCTGGCCTTCGCCGACCAGCGATGCAAGGCGCTGCTTCCGCTCGATATTGGGGAGCGGGCGGAGGTCCTCGCCGTCTATTTCGAGCGCGTCGAAGGCGAAGAGGGTGAGGCCGCGCGCGCCCTCGCTGATCGCCTGCTGGAGCGCGGAAAAGCCGGTATTGCCCTTTTCGTCCAGCTTGACGATCTCGCCGTCGAGAAGCGCGGAGCCAACCTCGATCGCCCTAGCCGCCTCGACGATCTCAGGGAACTTGTCGGACCAGTCGAGGCCTGAGCGGGTGTAGACTTTCGCATCGCCGCCGCCGATTGCGAGCAGGCAGCGATAGCCGTCGAATTTCATCTCGTGGATCCAGGCGGAGCCGGAGGGGACTGAGTCCACCAGCGTCGCCTTTTGCGGCTCTACGAACTTCGGCGGCTTTGCTGCCTTGCGGCTGGTGCTGGGCGTGGGTTTGAGGCCTTTCTTCCAGCTGGGAAGCTCCGGCGCCTTCTTGCCTTCCGCAATCTCGTTCATGGTGCGGCCGGTCTTGATGCTGGTCAGGTACTTGCCGATAAGGCCTTCCGAGCTTCCGGCATGCTCGTCGTTGATCTTGCGTAGGATCCAATTCTCGTTTCGCTCGCCGGGCCGCGGCTTCAGTCGGATCATCAGCCATTCGCCCTTCATCCGCTCGCCGTCGAGCGTGAAGTGGAGATGGCCCTGCTCCAGCGTTTTCCGCGGATCCTTGCGCGGATCGGGCGTCCAGGTCCCGCGGTCCCACATCATGACTGTGCCGCCGCCATATTGGCCCTTCGGAATCGTCCCTTCGAAGGTGGCGTAGGAGAGGGGGTGGTCCTCGGTGCGCACGGACAGCCGCTTGTCCTCGGGGTTAAGGCTGGGGCCGCGCGTAACCGCCCAGCTCTTGAGGGTGCCGTCGAGCTCAAGCCTCAGATCCCAGTGGAGGCGGGTGGCATCATGCTTCTGCACCATGAAGCCGTTGCCGCTCCCCCAGCTCAGCTTCTCGAAAGTGCCCTTGGGCTCCGCCGTTTTCGTGAAGTCGCGCTTCTTGTTGTAGGTGGAAAGCGGATCGGCTTTCGCCATTCAGTCAAGCCCGCTTCCGCGCCGGAGCGGCTTTGGCCGGGGCCTTGCTGGCAGCCTTCTTCGCCGGCGCCTTTTTTGCGGCGGGCTTGTTCGCCGGAGCCTCTTTTGCGCCGCCGCCTGGGCGATCGATAGACCGCTTCAGCGCCGCCATGAGGTCGACAACGTTGGAGCCGCGGCTGACGGGCGCTTCCTCCTCTTCGGTATGGATCGTCTTGCCCTTGCGCTTCTTCTCGATGAGGTCGCGCACCGCATCAATATAGCGGTCGTGGAATTCTTCCGGCTTGAAGGGCGCGGTCTTCTTCTCGATCAATGTCTCGGCGAGATCGAGCAGCTCCTCGTCCGGCTTCGCGTCGCCGATATCGCGGAAATAGCCCTGCGCTTTGTTGACCTCGTCGGCATAGCGGAGCGTCTCGAGCACGATGCCGCGCCCGCAGGGTTTGAGGCTCACGATATATTCGCGGCCGCGGAGGGCGAGCTGGCCGATCGCCACCTTCTTCGTCCGCCGGAGCGCTTCGCGGAGAACGATGAAGGCTTCTTCCGCCAGGTCATCGGCCGGTACGACGTAATAGGGCTTTTCGTAATAAAGGACGTCGATCTCGTCATGATCGACGAACTGTGTGAGCTCGAGCGTCTTCTTGCTTTCGAGCTTAACCGCTTCAAGCTCTTCGTCTTCGAGGAGGACGTAATTGCCCTTTTCGACCTGATAGCCCTTCACGATCTCGTCCGGATCGACCGGACCGACGCCGGGCACCACCTTCTCATATTTGATCCGTTTGCCGGTCGGCTCGTGGATCTGGTTGAAGGCGATCGTCGCGCCGCTCTTCGTCGCCGAGAAGATCTCGACCGGTATCGAGACCAATGCCAGCCTGATCTGTCCCTTCCAATAGGCGCGCGCCGCCATGTCCTGCTCCAATCGATCCGCCTGCGATTCAAAATCGACGGGGAGGGGAGGGGTTCCGCTAAACCGGGATTTCGGTGGTGTACTTAACCTGCCTCAGCGCGAAATTGCTGGCGGCGTTGGCGACGGAGGGGTGGGCGAGAACGCCGCGCATGACGAAGCGATCATAGTCGGCGACGTCACGGACCGCGATGCGGAGGAGATAGTCCCATTCTCCCGACATGGCGTAGCATTCGACGATCTCTTCGCGGGACTGGATGAATTCCTCGAACTCGGCGCGGGCCGACATCGTCTGGCGCGTCATCCGCACCTGGCAGAGCACATTAACGGAGCGGTCGAGGAACTGCGGGTCGGCGAGGCGGACGGCCTTGCCGAGCACGCCCAGCTTTTCGAGATTGCGCACGCGGCGCCACACCGAGGCGGCAGACGCGCCCACCCGTTCTGCAAGCGCGGCGTGGCTCAGGCTCGCATCGCGCTGCAATTCGCGGACGATTCGCCGGTCGACACCATCAAGCTGCACATTTTCTTTCATCAGAGCCCCTATAACTAAATACCTGTATCAAATCCAGCCGAGCCAGCATCAACTTTGATACGCAATTGGCGCGGCTCTGGTGCAGATGTATCGTGGGCGTAAAACAGGGATTAGACATATGGCGGATGCGGCAGGAGCGCAGGGGATGTTGTTCGACCGGCTGCAGGAGCAGCAATCGGACTCGCTGCTTCAACTGATCGCGCTCGCCAACGCCGATCCACGGGTGGAGAAGATCGACGTCGGCGTCGGCGTCTATCGGGATGCAGCCGGCAACACGCCGATCCTTCGCGCGGTGAAGAAGGCGGAAGCCATTCTTCATGAGACGCAGGAGACCAAATCCTATCTCGGATCGCAGGGCGATGCGCGCTTCGTCGAGCTGATCAAGCCGATCGTCTTTGGAGAGGCAGGCGCCGGCGACGAGCGGATCGTCGGCGTGCAGACGCCGGGCGGCTGCGGCGCGCTTCGGCTCGGTGCGGAGCTGATCGAGGCGGCCGATCCGGACGCACGGATCTTCGTGGGGCAGCCGACCTGGCCCAATCACATGCCGCTCATCGAATGTGCCGGCGTCGAGATGGTGAAGCATCCCTATTACGACCCGGCCGGGAAGCGCATCCTGTTCGACGAGATGATGGACGCGCTTCAAGGGGCGAGGGCGGGCGACCTCATCCTCCTCCACGGCTGCTGCCACAATCCGACCGGCGCCGACCTCAGCCTCGACCAGTGGAAGGCGGTCGCGGAGCTGGTGTCGAGCCGCGGCCTCATCCCGTTCGTCGACATCGCCTATCAAGGGCTCGGCAACGGCTTCGAGGCGGATGCGGAGGGAACGCGGCTGGTGGTGGAGGCGGCGGAGCAGGCGCTGATCGCCCAGAGCTGCGACAAGAATTTCGGCGTCTATCGCGAGCGCACAGGCTCGCTGTTCGTGAAGGGGACGAGCGCCGCCAATGCCAAGGTGATCCTCGGCAACCTCCTCGGCCTAGCCCGCACCATGTGGTCGATGCCGCCCGATCATGGCGCGGCGGTCGCCCGCATCATCCTCGATACGCCCGAGCTTCGCGCCGACTGGGAGGCGGAGGTGAAGGAGATGTGCGCCCGCATCCGCAGTCTCCGCCGCCGGCTTGCCGCCTATGACGAGCGGCTCGCCTATATCGGCGATCAGAACGGCATGTTCTCGATGCTGCCGTTGTCGGTCGAAGCCGTCGAAGGCCTCCGCGAAAGCCACGGCATCTACATGGCCTCATCCGGCCGCTTCAACGTGGTCGGCCTCTCGGACGAGAGCGTCGACCGCTTCGCCGCGGCCGTCGTGGAGAAGATGGATGGCTGACGCGCTCGCAATGGAGACGAAGGCGCGGACGAACTCGCCTGATCCGAGCTTCGACTGGCGGAAGGTCGCCTATAATGTGCTCGTCAGCCGAGCGATGGACCGGCTCGAGGAAGAGCGGCTCGTTCCCGAGAAGAAGGTGCTCTACCAATTCTCCGCGCGCGGGCACGACATGGCGCAGGTCATGCTCGGGCAGACGCTCGACGGGCCGAAGGATGCGGCCTGCGGCTATTATCGTTCGCGGCCCTTGCTCCTGTCGCTCGGCGTCCCGCTTGAGGATGCGCTCGGGTCAGGAATGGGCCGCGAGGGCGGCTATTCGGACGGGCGCGATATTGGCGTCGTCTTCAACTATCCCAATCCGAACGGCGCCCCTGCGCTGCCAATGTCGGGCGGGGTGGGCGCGCAGTACACCCCGACCGCCGGCTGGGCGCAGGCGATCGAATATTACCGCACGGTGCTGAATAGCGGCCCGCATGAGAATGCGATGGCGGTGGTGCTCGGCGGCGATGCGTCGGTGGCGACCAACGGCTTCTGGGCGGCGCTCACCATCGCGACGACGCAGAAGCTGCCGATGCTCTTCTATATCGAGGACAATCAGTATGGGATTTCCGTGCCGTCCAGCTACCAGACGCCGGGCGGCAATATCGCAAAGAACCTGGAAAGCTTCGGCAATCTTGAAGTCTTCTCCGGTGACGGCACCGAGCCGGCCGAGGCGGCTTCGCTGCTCAGCCGCGCCGTCGATCATGTGCGCGGACGGAAGGGTCCGGCGCTGCTCCGACTTACCGTGCCGCGGCTTCAGGGACACAGCTTTCAGGACACGCAGACCTACAAGTCTGAGGAGTTCGTCGCCTCGGAATGGGCGCGCGATCCCCTGCCGAAGCTGAAATCCTATCTTATCGGCTCGCTGCTAAGTGAAGGGGAATGGAGCGGCCTTGAGGCGGAAGCCGAACAGGCGGTCGAGCAGGCGCGTGAGACCGCGGAAGGGCGCGGCGTCTCTGATCCGGAGCGGGTGACCGCGAATGTCTTCTACGAAGGCGAGATGCAGAAGATCGGCGGGCAATGGGTGCATGGCTATCAGGCGCCGTCCTCCACCGAGACGCCAAAGCCGGAGGGGCAGCGGATCAACATGGTGACCGCGATCCGCCGCACGCTGGAGCATGAGCTTGAGATCAATTCGCGCGTGCTTCTGTTCGGCGAGGATATCGGGCCAAAAGGCGGCGTCCATGCGGTGACGCTCGGCCTCCAGGACAAGTTCGGCATCGAGCGGGTGTTCGACACCAGCCTCTCCGAAGAAGGCATTGTCGGCCGCGCGGTCGGCATGGCGATGGCCGGCCTGATGCCGGTGCCGGAGATCCAGTTCCGCAAATATGCCGAGCCCGCGCTCGAGCAGATCAACGATTGCGGCACGATGCGCTGGCGGACGAACAACCGCTTCGCGGCGCCGATGGTGCTCCGCATTCCCGGGGGCTTCTTCAAGTGCGGCGATCCCTGGCACAGCCAGACCAACGAGGTGCAGTTCGTCCACAATCCCGGCTGGCTGGTGGCGGTGCCGTCCAATGCCGAGGATGCGGTGGGGCTGCTCCGGGCCGGCCTTCGCGGCAACGATCCCGTCATCTTCTTCGAACATCGCGCGATGCTGGACGACAGCTGGGCGCGGCGGCCTTATCCCGGCGACGATTATGTGCTGCCGTTTGGCCGGGCGAAGAAGACGCGCGAAGGGGACCAGATCACGATCGTCACCTGGGGCGCGATGGTGCCGCGCTGTGAGGAAGCGGCAAAGGATTTCTCGGCCGACGTGATCGACCTCCGCACCCTGATGCCTTGGGACAGGGAGATGGTGCTGGAGAGCGTCCGCCGCACGCGCCGCTGCCTGATCGTCCACGAGGACCTGCAGACCGGCGGCTTCGGCGCGGAGATTGCGGCGGTGGTGGCGGACGAAGCTTTCCTCGATCTCGACGCGCCGGTTGCGCGCGTGACGATGCCGGACATCCCGAGCCCGCATAATCCGGTCTTACTCAACTGGGCGGTACCGAGCGTCGACAAGATCCGCACGAAGATCGAAGATCTGGTGAGCTTTTAAGATGATAGACGTCACTGCTCCCATCGAACAGGAAGGCACCCAGGCGGTTGTCCGCGCATGGCTGAAACAGGTCGGCGACCGGGTCGCGGAAAACGATCCGCTGGTCGAGCTTGAGACGGACAAGGTCGCCGTCGAAGTCCCCGCGCCAGCGGCCGGCATCCTTCGCGAGATCATCCTCCACAGCAATGACGAAGCTGCGCCGGGCGCGGTGCTCGGCCGGATTGCTCCTGCCGTTGAAGTGGGCGATGCTGATCGGACTGAGCCTGTCGAAGCCCTCCCTTCTTCCGGTGCAGGAGAAGAAGGAAAGCCCTTCGACAAGCTCAAGGCGAATGGAGATCGCGAGCTCCGCCTGTCGCCCTCCGTGAAGCGGGCTTTGCTCCAGCACGATATCGACCCCACGCATATCGAGGGCACGGGGCGAGACGGCCGCATCACGCGCGCCGATGTAGACCGAGCCGTTGAAGCCGCGACGACGGTGCAGGTCGGCGTTCGCACGACGGCGCAGCCGAAGGTGGCGGAGCCGAGCGACGCCACCATCGCTTCGCACAACGTTCCGCATGATCGGATGCGGCTCCGTATCGCCGAGAACATGCTGAATTCGGTGACCCAGGCGCCGCACGTCACGGCGATGTTCGAATGCGACTTCAGCGCCATCATCGCGCACCGGGCGAAGCATAAGGACGCGTGGGCCAAGAAGGGCGTGAAGCTCACGTACACCGCCTATATCGTTGCTGCGGCGGCCGAAGCGATGAAGGTCGCGCCCGCCATCAACAGCCGCTGGCACGACGACCGGCTGGAGCTTTACGACGACATTAATATCGGCGTCGGCACGGCGCTCGGGAACAAGGGCCTGATCGTGCCGGTGCTCCGCAAGGTGCAGGCGCTGTCGCTGAAGGGCATCGCCGCCGGTCTCGACGAACTGGTCGAAAAGGCGCGGGCCGAAAAGCTGTCGCAGAACGATGTGAAGGGCGGCACCTTCACCATCTCGAACCATGGGGTGTCGGGTTCGCTCTTCGCCTCACCGATCATCATCAACCAGCCGCAATCGGCTATTTTAGGCGTTGGCAAGCTTGAAAAGCGGGTGGTGGTACGTGAGGTGGCCGGACAGGACACGATCCAGATCCGCCCGATGGCCTATGTCAGCCTCACCATCGATCACCGCGTCGTCGACGGCCACCAGACCAACGCCTGGCTCAGCCGCTTCGTCGACCTGATCGAAAATTGGCCGGCCGACTAGCCTTGCTCTATTTGGTGCCGGGCTTCTGGTCTTTCACGCCGGAAACGTGGGAGGCGATGGCTTGCCAGCGACCGTCCCGCTTTATGAGGATGTTCGAAGATTTGTAGCTGATCGCGGACGAGCCGTCGGCGCCAGGTATCACAAGGTGGCCGGTGCCGGAGACGACGGCGGTTCCATTCTCGAAGATGTCCAGGCGCTCGATCTCGAAGCGGAACGTTCGGCCGGGAGGATCGACTGCCTTCTTGGCGACATAGTTCAGCTCCTCCTGCCGTGTGCTGACGGCCCCCTCGTCGTCGATCATCTGGAATTCGGTCGCAAGCAGCCGTGCCAGCAACTCCTCGTCGCCTTCCCGATAGGCGCGGGGCCAGAGTTCGGTCTTGAAGGCCCTTAGCGCCTGCTCGTCCGCGCTTTTCGACGCTTGGAACGCATGGCCGGGGCTCGCGAGCAATCCGGCTGCAGCGAACGCCAACAGCACCCTCTTCGTCTTCACTCGCACCTCCTGTGACCCCGACACATAAACCACAGGGAACTCCGCCCGACAACCAGCCCGGGACGAAGGTGGCTGACCGGGGATGAACGGCAGCCCAATATGATCGGCGGTTACTGTTTGGACGGCGCGGCGAGCGACCAGCTGATGCCGTAGGGGTCGCGAATCTTGCCGTAGCGGTCGCCCCAGAACTGGTCCGCCAGCTCCATCGTGACTTCCGCGCCTGCATCCACCGCACGGCGCCACCAGGCGTCGACATCGTCGACTTGCAGGTGAAGCGTGAACGCCTGCGGCTCCTGAAGAACGGCGCCGAACTCGGGGAAGGCGTCTGACAGCATCAGCGATCCGCCGTTGATCCGGAGATGGCAATGCATCAGCCTCCGCCCATCGTCGGCAGTGTTGCGGTAAAGCTCCTCCGCGCCGAATGCCTTCTGATAGAATTCGGACGCGCCGTTCGCATCCCGCACGGTGACATACGCTACGACGCCGTCAGACGGGCCTTTCGGATCGACAGAATCAGACATCACTCTCTCCTGACGTTGGTGGTGGAGAGACTTTTGACGCTAGGGAAGGTTAATGGTCAACAGGTCGTAGGTCGCGATGGCCGCTGACTCCAGTTCCGGATTTCCACCGACTCGCCTGCGTCTAGGTAGGTTCGGTCATGTTCTGGATCCGCCGTAAACCATATGTCGACTATCACTCCGTTTCTTGTGAGTACGGCGATAAGAAGAACATCACTAATCAGCTCATGAACGAAGCGTTCAACGGCCTCCTCCTCAGGCTTGCCGTACTCCGCAGCGAGAATGTCACCATGAGTGTGCCACCCATAGCCTTCAAAGCCGATGCTTAGATCCGGACCACATCGATTTATCGCCAGCTTCAAAAGACCGTCCGGCGACGTCAGCGCCGTCTCACTCATGGACTATGGCCTGTTCATCGTGAGGAGGTCGTAGGTGGCCACGATCTCGTCGCGCTGGTTGAAGATGTAGACGGCCCAGCGGACTTCGCCTTTCTCCTCGTCGCGGATGCTCTTGGATTTGACGGTGAGTTCCACGCGCATGGAGTCGCCCGGGTAGAGCGGCGTCAGAAAACGGAGGTTTTCGAGACCAGTGTTGGCAAACACCGGACCCGGTGCAGGCTCTACGAAAAGCCCTGCGGCGAAGCTGAGGATCAGGTAGCCGTGGGCGACGCGGCCTTCGAAGATGGGGCTCGCCTTGGCGGCTTCCTCGTCCATATGAGCGTAGAAGGTATCGCCGGTGAAATGGGCGAAATGCTCCACATCCTCCAGCGTGACAGTGCGGCTGGCGGTCTTCAGCGTGTAGCCCACCTCAAGCTCGGAGATGCGCTGGCGGAACGGGTGGACGTCGCCGGCCGGCTTCTCCGCGCCCGGCAGCCATTGCTTGACGATCTTCGACAGCAGTTCCGGCGCGCCCTGAAGTGCGGTGCGCTGCATATAATGGGTGACGCCGCGAACGCCGCCCATCTCCTCGCCACCGCCGGCCCGGCCGGGCCCGCCATGGACGAGGACGGGGAGGGGCGAGCCGTGGCCGGTCGATTCCTTGGCGCTGGTGCGGTCGAGAATCATCATCCGGCCATGATAGGCGCCGGAGCCGAGCACGAACTCCTCCGCCACCTTCGAGTCGAAGGTGAAGAGGGAGAGCGCAAGGCTGCCCATACCCCGGTTCGCGAGCGCGATGGCGTCGTCCATGTCCTTATAGGGCATGATCGTGGAGACCGGCCCGAACGGCTCCACGTCGTGCACTGCGGGCGAGCCCCAGGGATCGTCGGAGCGTAAGAGGATCGGCGTAATGAAGGCGCCACCCCCCGCCACCGGCGGCTCGTCCGGATTGCCGGCGACGATGCGGGCGGATTTCCGAAGCTCCGCCACCGCATCCCGCACCGCCTGAAGCTGGTCGCGGCTGGCGAGCGCGCCCATGGTGACGCCTTCCTCGCGCGGGTCGCCGATCTTCACCTTGGCAAGGCGTGCGGTCAGCGCTTCCTGCACGGCATCGATATGCTCGGCGGGCGCCATGGCGCGCCGGATAGCGGTGCATTTCTGGCCCGCCTTCACCGTCATCTCGCGCGCGACTTCCTTGATGAAGAGGTCGAATTCGGGTGTGCCCGGGCCGGCATCGGGCCCGAGAATGGATGCGTTGAGGCTGTCGCGTTCCGCGATGAAGCGCACGCTTTCCCGCGCGATCACCGGATGCGTCTGAAGCTTCATCGCGGTCTGCGCCGACCCGGTGAAGCTCACCACATCCTGAAGCGTCAGATGGTCGAACAGGTCGCCGGTCGAGCCCATGATGAGCTGCAGCGCGCCGGGCGGCAGCGCGCCCGCTTCGATCATGATCCGGAACGCCGCTTCGGCGAGATAGCCGGTGGCGGAGGCGGGCTTCACGATCGCCGGAACGCCTGCAAGCAGGGTCGGTCCAAGCTTCTCCAGCATGCCCCAGACCGGGAAGTTGAAAGCGTTGATGTGAACGGCGACGCCCTGCAGCGAGGTCCAGACATGCTGGCCGACGAAGGTGCCGCCCTTCGACAGCATCTCCATATTGCCGTCGATCAGGATGCGCTGGTTGGGAAGCTCGCGCCGGCCCTTGGACGAGAAGGAGAAGAGCGTGCCCGCCCCGCCTTCGATATCGATCCAGCCGTCGGTCCGCGTCGCGCCGGTCTGGTAGTTGAGCTCGTACAGCTCGTCCTTCCGCGCCATGATCGCGTTGGCGAGGTCCTTCAGCATCCAGGCGCGTTCGTGGAAGGTCATCTTGCGAAGCGCCGGGCCGCCGACATTCCGCGCATGATCCATCATCGCCTTGAAATCGAGGCCCTGGCTGCCGGTGGTGGCGATGACTTCGCCGGTGATCGCGCTCTGCACTTCGGCAAGCCCGTCCGGTGCCTGATACCAGCCGTCCTTCGCGTAATTGAGGAGATTGATCGTCTTCATCTGGTCACTTCCCGGTGAAATTCGGCGTCCGTTTTTCCATGAAGGCGGCGACGCCCTCGCGATAATCGTCGCTCATGCCAAGCTCCCGCATCATGTCACGCTGAAGGTCTAGCTCCTGGTCGAGCGAATGGCCCCAGCTTTCGCGGATCATCTTCTTGATCGCAGCAAGGCCGCGCGTCGGGGCGGAAGCGAAGCGGGTTGCGAGCGCGTCAACTTCCGCATCGAGCTGGTCGTCCTCGACCGCCTTCCAGATGAGGCCCCACTCCGCAGCTTTTTCCGCCGGCAGCGGCTCGGCGGTGAGCGCAAGGCCGAGCGCCCGCGCCTGGCCAAGAAGGCGCGGCAACACCCACGTGCCGCCGCTGTCGGGGATGAGGCCGATCGAGGCGAAGGACTGGATGAACTTGGCCGACTTCGCCGCGATCACGATGTCACAGGCGAGGGCGATATTCGCGCCCGCCCCGGCTGCGACGCCGTTCACCCGCGCAATCACCGGGACGGACAGGGACGTGAGCCGCCGGATCAGAGGATTGTAATAACTCTCGACGGAATGGCCGAGGTCTACGCTCTGTCCCGGCGCAACCGCGCGGTCGTTGAGGTCCTGACCTGCGCAAAAGCCGCGGCCGGCGCCGCTCAGGACCAGCACGCGTGCGCCGTCCAGCCGGGAGAGCGCGTCGGACACCTCCTCATGCATTTGAACGGTGAAGCTGTTGAGCCGGTCGGGGCGGTTGAGGGTAAGGCGGGCGATGCCGCCCTCCAGCTTGAAGTCTATGGTTTCATACGCCATGCGCTTTCCCATGAACGCAGATGAGACGGCGGACAAGGTGGCGCGCGCAATGCTTGCCGCCGAAGGCACCGGGCCCGCCTGGGGCGTGGAGATCGAGGAGGCGCGGGAGGGCTATGCCCGCATCCGGATGACCCTCCGCTCCGACATGCTGAACGGCCACGGCATCGCGCATGGCGGCATGGTGTTCGCGCTTGCCGACACCGCCTTCGCCTATGCCTGCAACAGCCGCAACGTGAAGACCGTGGCGGCGCAGGCGAGTATCGTCTTTCTGGATGCGGCCCGGGAAGGCGAGACCTTGATTGCGGAGGCGCGGGAGACGGCGCTCGCCGGTCGCTCGGGCGTCTGCAATGTCAGCGTTCGCGGCGCCGATGGCCGCGCCATTGCGGAATTTCAGGGGTTCAGCCGAAGCCTCGGCGGACCGGTGATCGGAGACGAATGAGAATGAGCGAAGCCTTCATCTGCGACGCGGTGCGCACGCCCATTGGCCGCTATGGCGGCAGCCTCGCCCACGTGCGGGCGGACGACCTCGCGGCCATCCCGATCAAGGCGCTGATGGAGCGGAACGGCGGCGTCGATTGGGACGCGCTCGACGACATCATTCTCGGCTGCGCCAATCAGGCGGGCGAGGACAACCGCAACCTTGCGCGCATGGCGGGGCTGCTTGCGGGCTTGCCGCACAAATCGGGCGGCGTGACGCTCAATCGCCTGTGCGGGTCCGGCATGGATGCGGTGCTGATGGCGGCGCGGGTGATCCGCGGGTCGGAGGCCGACATGATCATCGCCGGCGGCTCCGAAAGCATGAGCCGCGCGCCGTTCGTCATGGCCAAGGCGACTTCGGCCTTCGATCGCAATGCCGAGATATACGACACGACGATCGGCTGGCGCTTCGTCAATCCGAAGATGAAGGGCGCCTATGGCGATGACACAATGCCGTCGACCGCCGAGAATGTGGCTGAAGATTTCAACATAAGCCGCGAAGACCAGGACGCTTTCGCCGTCCGCAGCCAGGAGAAAGCGAGCCGCGCGCAGCAAAGCGGCCGCTTCGCCGCCGAGATCGTGCCGGTCGAAATCCCGCAGCGGAAGGGCGATCCGGTGGTGGTGGACCGCGACGAGCATCCCCGCGTCACAAGTGTTGAAGCGCTCGCCAAGCTGCGCGCGATCGTGAAGCCGGACGGCACAGTCACCGCAGGCAACGCGTCCGGCGTCAATGACGGCGCGGCGGCGATGATCGTAGCCTCTGAGGAAGCGGTGAAGCGTAACGGTCTGAGGCCCCGTGCTCGCATCGTCGGCGGCGCGGTCGCGGGCGTCCCGCCGCGCATCATGGGCATCGGCCCGGCACCGGCCTCGCAAAAGCTTCTCGCCCGGCTCGGCCTCTCGATCGGCGACATGGACGTGATCGAACTCAACGAAGCCTTCGCCGCGCAGGGCCTTGCGGTGATGCGGGAGCTCGGTCTACCGGACGATGCGCCGCACGTGAACCCGAACGGCGGCGCGATCGCGCTCGGCCACCCGCTCGGCATGTCCGGCGCGCGCCTTGCCCTCACCGCGGCCGAAGAGCTGCACCGCACTGGCGGCCGCTACGCCCTCTGCACAATGTGCATCGGCGTCGGGCAGGGCATCGCGATGGTGATCGAGCGGGTTTAGGCTCGGTCGATCCGCGCCGCGTAGCAGCCGCGCCGCGCATAGTGCGCGTGAATGTATGCCACCTCCGGTTGGGCAAACATGCGCTCAATCAGCTCTTCGGCCTGTGCGCCTTCGATCAGATCGCCGTCGACGATCATGTCCTGCTCGTCGAAGGCCCGGAGCGAGAGTGTCCGCGACCGGAGCGCAGGCGGTATTTCGTTGCTGGCCTCATACGGCTTTTCCGAATGCTCCAGAACGAAGATGGCGTGGCTGGCGCGATAGGGCGTGTTCGCCGGCTGGTGCGTGTAGTTGACCAGCAGCAGGGTCTCGCCGGGCTCCGCATCTCTGAGTTCGACGCGATCGGGGAAGGCAGAGCCCTGCTCCGCGATATAGCGAAAGGCGCCCTCCTGTTTTAGCTCTTCGTTGCAGAGGCCGAACAGGTGCTGGAAGGGCTCTGGCGAGAGGCCGGTGACGCGAAAATGCATGTCAATTCTCCTTTGCCGTCACCTTTAGCTCTGGAGAGGCTGCACCGCGTCTCGCTGCTTGCTCTCAATTCGGCTGTTGCGGCGCTCATCTCACCGGCTCATTCGTTGACCGGTCGGTCGGGAAATGTTAGGTAATCCGGGCTAGGGAGAGCGCATGTACACGACCGAACTCAGTAGGACGAAGCGCGTCGAAAATCTCGAGGATCCGGCTAAGCTGGAGGCGTTCGAGGCACGTGTCGCAGCGGACGAATTCATTGAGCCGAAGGACTGGATGCCGGAGGCCTATCGCCGCACGCTCGTGCGGCAGATTTCGCAGCACGCGCATAGCGAGATTGTCGGCATGCTGCCCGAGGGCAATTGGATCACGCGCGCACCGTCGCTTCGCCGGAAGGCGATCCTGCTCGCCAAGGTGCAGGACGAAGCGGGGCACGGCCTCTATCTCTATTCGGCGGCCGAGACGCTCGGCACAAGCCGCGAGGAGATGATCGAGGCGCTGCATTCGGGGAAGGCGAAGTACAGTACCATCTTCAATTATCCGACGCTCACTTGGGCTGATATCGGCGCGATCGGCTGGCTGGTGGATGGCGCCGCGATCATGAATCAGGTGCCGCTGCAGCGGACTTCCTACGGCCCCTATGCCCGCGCCATGGTCCGCGTCTGCAAGGAGGAAAGCTTTCACCAGCGGCAGGGCTACGAAATCTGCATGGCGCTTGCCGCTGGCACGCCCGAGCAGAAGCGGATGATGCAGGACGCATTGAACCGCTGGTGGTGGCCGTCGCTGATGATGTTCGGCCCGCCCGATGCGGACAGCCCCAATACGGCGCAGTCGATGCGCTGGCGGATCAAGCGCGACACCAATGACGAGCTTCGCCAGAAATTCGTCGACATCACCGTGCCGCAGGCCGAGGCGATTGGCCTCACCGTCCCTGATCCCGACCTCAAGTGGAACGAGGAGAAGGGCGGCTACGATTTCGGCGAGCTGGATTGGGAAGAATTCTATGCCGTCGTGCGCGGCGAAGGTCCCGTCGCCAAGGAACGCATGAAAGCCCGCCGCGACGCTTGGGAGCAGAATGCCTGGGTGCGCGAAGCGGCCGATGCCTATGCGCAGAAGCGTTCGGCGCGGAAGGCCGCGTGAGACGTAATTTCACCAGAGGCGAGAAGTTGCTGTCTGCCGCTGGACTAGCGGTCGCCTTAGCTGGGCTTCTGAACCGGGCCATGTGGCAGCAGTCCGTCTTGGGACTAAGCGCCAAGCAAATCTTGATCGTCGCATTTATCCCACTGTCGTTGTTAGTATATTATATCGTTCAGCGCCCGAATACTGGAGTTGCGAAATGAGAGACTGGCCGCTCTGGGAAGTGTTCGTCCGCTCTAAGGGCGGACTTTCGCATCGCCATGTCGGAAGCGTCCACGCGCCGGACGCCGAGATCGCCGTCCGCCACGCGCGGGACACCTATACGCGGCGGATGGAGGGCGTCAGCCTCTGGATCGTGCCGTCGGCGCAAATCGTCGCCAGCGATCCAGCCGAGGACGGGCCGATGTTCGAACCCGCGGCCGACAAGGTCTACCGGCACCCGACCTTCTACAACATTCCCGACGACATAAAGCATATCTGATGGCCTCGCTGCCGCCCATCGACATGCCCTCCGGCGCCACCGGCTCCGGCGCCTTTGACGCGCCTGCGGAAGGCGAGAATGAGGTTCTGTTCGATTATCTGCTGCGGCTCGGGGACGACAGCCTGATCCTCGGTCAGCGGCTCAGCGAATGGTGCGGTCATGCGCCTTCGGTCGAGGTGGACCTCAGCCTTGCTAACATGGCGCTCGATCTCGTCGGGCAGGCGAACCTGTTTCTGGATCATGCCGGAAAGGTCGAGGGCAAGGGCCGCGGCGGGGACGCGCTCGCATTCCGCCGCGACGTACTCGATTTCCGCAACTGCCTGCTCGTCGAGCAGCCAAATGGCGATTTCGCGCAGACGATGGCGCGGCAATTCCTCTTTTCGACCTGGCAGAAGATGCTGTTTGAGCGGCTTACCCACTCAGCGGACGAGCTGATCGCCGCCGTCGCCGCTAAGGCGGTGAAGGAGGTCATCTACCATCAGGAACTGAGCGCCGAATGGGTGATCCGCCTCGGCGACGGCACCGAAGAAAGCCGCCGCCGCATGGAAGAAGGGCTTGACTGGAACTGGCGCTTCATCCCCGAGCTGTTCGAGATGGACCCGGTTGCGCGACGGGCGGCCGATTGCGGCATCGGCGTCAATGTCGCCGACTTCCTCGAAGACTATGACCGCGCCGTTATGGCAGTGCTTGCGGAAGCGAAGCTGGAGAGGCCTAAGGACCAGCGGCCCATTCTTGGGGGACGCCGCGGCCATCATTCGGAGCATCTCGGCCATTTGCTGGCGGTGATGCAGTTCCTTCCCCGCACCTATCCGGACGCCGTATGGTGACGCTCCTGGCCGACGAGGTGGAGACGGTCTGGACGGTGCTCCGCGAGGTCCCGGATCCTGAAATCCCAGTCGTTTCTATCGTCGATCTCGGCATCGTGCGGGATGTGACGGAGGAGCGCGTCGCGCTGACACCGACCTACACCGGCTGTCCCGCGACACTCGTGATAGAGACGATGGTGCGAGTAGCTCTCGATAAAGCCGGCTTCGCGAACATCCGGATCGACACTGTCTTGTCGCCGCCCTGGACCACCGACTGGATCAGCGAGGCGGGGCGGGAGAAGCTTCGCGCCTACGGCATTGCACCGCCGCAGCCGGCTGGACAGCGCGATGTCGCCTGTCCGCAGTGCGGCTCCATACATACCGAGGAAGTGAGCCGCTTCGGCTCCACTCCGTGCAAGGCGCAGTGGCGGTGCCGCGCCTGCCTCGAGCCCTTCGACCTGTTCAAGTGCCACTAGATGTCGGTCAATTTCCACACCCTCCGCGTCGCCGAAGTCATTGCCGAAACCGCAGAGGCGAATTCGATCCGCTTCGATGTTCCGGTGGAGCTTCGTGACACGTTCCGCTTCAAGCCCGGCCAGCATCTGACCCTGAAGGCCGACATCGGCGGTGAGGATGTGCGCCGCAATTATTCGCTCTGCGTCGCGCCTGACGAAGGGCAGCTGAAGGTCACCGTAAAGCGGATTGTGGGCGGCCTTTTCTCGAATTGGGCCAACGACAATCTGAAGCCGGGCGATGTTGTCGACGTGATGCCGCCGCACGGCGCCTTCACGTGGGACTTCCGGCCAAGTGCCCGAAACCACTATGTCGGCTTCGCGGGCGGCTCCGGCATCACGCCGGTCATCTCGCTGCTGAAGACCGCGCTTCTGACCGAGCCCGAAAGCCGCTTCACGCTCTTCTACGGCAACCGCGACAGCCAGTCCGTCATCTTCCTCGAGGAGCTGGCGCGGCTCAAGAACCGCTTCATGGACCGGCTGCAGGTGCATCATTTCCTTGCCGAAGAGGCCGAGGATATCGACCTCTTCAACGGCATGCTCGACCGCGCGAAATGCGACCAGATCGTCGAGATGCTGATCGACGTGCAGGGGATCGACGCCGCCTTCATCTGCGGACCCGGACCCATGATGGATGCGGCCGAAGCGTCGCTCCTCGCGGCGAGCGTTCCGGAGTCAAAGATTCTCATCGAGCGCTTCACCGCCGGCCGGGTTTCCGCCGCCGTCGAGGCGCAGATGCATGCGCTTCAGGAACAGGCACAGGGCCTCACGATGGTCGTGACGTTGGACGGGCGGAAACGGCGCGTTCCGTTCGACGCTGCGGCCGGCAACATCCTCGACAGCGCTCGCGCCTCGGGCCTTCCCGCACCCTATGCCTGCAAGGCGGGGGTCTGCGCCACTTGCCGCGCCCGCGTCGTCTCAGGCGAGGTCGAAATGGCCGCCCGCTACGGTCTATCTGACGAGGAGATCGCGGCCGGCTACGTCCTCACCTGCCAGTCGGTGCCGAAAGGCGAGGGCGTGGAGCTCGACTACGACGCCTGAAGGCGGTTGAGGCCGTTTAGCATCAGATCGACGGCAAGGTCCGCCAGTTCCTCTTCGCCGACTGGGCCCTTCGCCTTGAACCAGGTGTGCGTCCAGTTGATCATGCCGAAGAAGAGCATGGTGAGCGGCAGCGTGATCGGGTTGGTGTCGGGGCGGATTTCCCGCACCAGAGTCTCCACCACCGAAATGATCCGCCGCTGCTTCGCCACCACCTCGGCCCGCCGGTCGGCGGGCAGATTATCGAGCTCATTCAGCAGCACTTTGTGGCTGTCCTGCGCGCCCACATAGAGGCGCATGAAGGCATGGGTGAGGGCTCTTAGGCGATCCTCCGCATTGCCGGCCTGCATCGCATCGTCGGCGGCGTCGACCAGAGCATCTAAGTGAGCGGCCATAACCTCGTAGAGGATGTCATCCTTCGATGGAAAGTAGTGATATATCAAAGACTTAGACGTGCCGCAGGCGCTTGCGAGGTCGGAGACGGACGCGCCCTGAAATCCGCGGCGTGAGTAAAGATGCGCGGCCGCGGCCACGATTGCGTCGCGGCGCTTGTCGTAATCGGGTGATTGCGGCCGTGCCATGGGCGGAGCTTAGCGCGCCCCGGCCCTATGGCAAAGCGAGCAGCGGCTTATTCGCCGTCTTCCTCCGCCAGCGCGTCGACCGTTGCGGCGACCGACTGAAGCCCGGTGGGGGCGGGCTGCCGGGGCTGCTGCACCGGCGCCTTGTACGGCTCCGTCTGCGTCCGCTTGGCAAAACGCTGAGAGGCGGGCAGCGCGTTCGCATAGCTGATCGTGGCGCGGACCACATTCTGCATCGCCTGCATCCGGTGCGGCAGCGGCGAGGCGGTGCGGCGGATCATCACCGCAACGGCATAGGAGCGGCCGTCCGGGCCAGTAACGATGCCGATATCATTATAGCCGGCCTGCGTGCCGCCGAGCACCTGTCCGGTGCCGGTCTTGTGCGCAAGCTTCCAGCCGGGGGCGAGGCCGCCCTTCAGGCGATTGGCGCCGGTGCGGGTCTGCGACATGATGCTGAGCAGCCGCTCCGTCGACCGGGGCGAAAGCAGCTCACCCTGCTTCAGCCGCGTCAGCGCATCGACGAGGCCGAGCGGCGTTGCGCCGTCCATCGGATCGCGGATGTAATTTTCGAACGAGGTGCGGCGGAGGCTCATCGGCAGGGCGTTCCGCGCCTCGTAAAAATTGGCGCCGACCATCGACGGCCGCCATTCCATGCCCGCGATCCGCGCCTGGAGCATGCGCTCCCCGGGGCCGAAGCGGATGCCGCTGATCCGCTTGTCGGCAAGGAAGCTGCGCACCGCTTCCGGGCCGCCCGCTTTCCAGAGGATGAAGTCGTTGCAGGTATTGTCGCTCTGCGTGATCGCACGGAACATCAGGCTGTCGAGCGTGGTCGAATAGCCGCCGGGGCCGATCTGCTTCGCGATAGGCTGGTGGAAGAGGGTGAGGTCCGCCTTCGTCACCGTCACCGGCGCCTTCATGCTGAGATAGCCGCGATCGGCGCGGTCCAGGGCGGTCAGCGCCACGAAGAACTTGCTGACGCTCTGCTGGGGGAAATAGGTGCTGCCGTCATAGGCGGCAGTGTAGCCGGTCTGGATGTCCCGGACGGCAATGCCGATGTCGCCATTGAAATTCTGGCCGATCTCCCGGATGCGCGACTGAAGCATGCTTTCGGCGCTGCTGACCGGGACCGAGACGGCGGGCAGCGGCTTGACCGCCGGCTTCTGGACCTGCGCCGTCTTCTGTACCGTCTTTTTCGGCTGGGCCGCGACCTGCGCAGCTTCCTTCGCCCAGCTCTGGGAGAAGGTCAGCGCCACGAGCGACGTCAGCGAAAGCGCGAGAAACGCAGACGATCTTCCGTTCCGGTTGCCCAGGTTCATCTTGTCGGGTCCCCTCCGAATAAGCCTTTTGCCGCAGTGCTTTGCTTCATACGCGAAGCGGCGTGACTGTCAGCTTAATCGTTAACGGATTAGGTGAACCGTTACGCTGGCGCGCCGAGTTGAATCGCTAGTGGACGGACCATGCTTCGTCGCCGCTTCCGATCGGCATTCCGGGCGGGATTTGCGCTGCCGGACGCGGCGTCGCCAGCGCCTTGTCGAGCGCTTCGCGGTCGCTTAGCAACCGGCCGAGCCCGCGGCTCCAGTCGCGCTGCTCGTCTCGCCCGCCGGCTTTCGAAAGCTGCGAAGCGAGCCTGTGCAGCCGCTCGTCCAGCGCCAGCGAGAGGGTCGGGGAAAGAGCCGGGTCCCGCTGCACCCGGGCGAGCGACAGCGCGGCAGTCGTTGCCACGCGCCGTTGAACGGCGTTGCCGCCACCGAACAGGGTGGAGATCAGCCGGTCAATCAATTCGTCGGCGCCGAGAGCATTCGCATCCTGCCGTTCCTGAAGCTCCAACCGGTTGAGGCGGTCGGGGGAGAGAAGGGTGTTCAGAGTCACTGCCGCCGCCACTTCGCTTGCCACGAGTGGGTCGAACACGGGCCCGCCCGCGGTGCGGAAGATTTCGATGTCGGTCTGGCGGTCCGAATTGCCGGAATAGCTGGTCGAAAGCACCGGCAGAAGCTGCGCGGGCACCTCCAACTCAGAGGGCGTAAGTGTCGCGAGCAGGGCGTCCAGCGCCCGGCGCTGCGTGTCAGCGTCGACGAGGGTCGCCGCTTCCAGGCCGTCGCCGCGCACCGAATAGCGGAAGTTGACGCCGCCGATCAGCTTCGCCGCCGCTTCCACCTGATAGCGGTGCATCAGCCAGATCGGCACGAACTTGCGGCGAAGGTTTGCGACCGGCTCTCCGGCGGCGAGGGCAGGGAGCCCGAAGCGGTGCACGACGGCCCGGCGAACCGCCATCATGCGCCGCAGCTCCCCGGTCGGATCGGTGCTGTCGTCCCACATCGAGCCGATCGGCTGCGCCGCACCCACGGGCCGCGCATCATTGTCGCCGGTGTAGCGCAGCCCTTCGGCCATGCCGGCATCTGCGACTGCCTTGGCTTCGGTTTCGGTGTCGGCGCCGTAGAGCCAGTTCACCGCGAACGTGTCCCAGCGGCCGACGCCGACGCCATAGGCATCGCTAAGGTCGGGTGCGCCGTTCACCAGACCGACGCGCGGCGCCGGGTAATCCATCACCGAATAGCGGCCCTGGGTGCTCGCCGCGAAATTGTGGGCGATGCCCAGCGCGTGGCCGACCTCGTGCGCCGCAAGCTGACGAAGGCGCGCGAGCGAGGCCTGGATCGGGTCGTTGGGTCCGCCGGTGCCGACCTTGTCCGCGCCGACCAGCCCTTCGAAGATCAGCATGTCCTGCCGCACGCGGAGCGAGCCCAGCAGCACATTCCCTTTCAGCACTTCGCCCGTACGCGGATCCTCGATCACCTGACCGTAGGACCAGCCGCGCGTCGCCCGGTTTACCCAGTTCACGACATTGTAGCGGAGGTCGAGCGGGTCGGCGCCTTCGGGAAGCATCCGCACGTCGAAGGCGTCGATGAAGCCCGCTTCGTCGAACGCCTGTTTCCACCAGGCCGTGCCTTCGTAGAGGGCGGTGCGGATCGGCTCCGGCGCCGCGTTGTCGATGTAAAAAACGATCGGCTTCTTCACCCGCGAGCGCGGCGCATTCGGATCGATCTTTTCGAGCCGGAAGCGGTTGGCGAGCTCGTAAACGACCGGGGTCCCGAGCGGCGCGCCGAAATCGACGACCTGCGTCCCGAACGTGCCGGTGCGGGGGTCGAAGCGGCGCGGCTGATAGCCGCCTTCCGGCAGCTTCACGAGCGAATGGCGGACGATGAAGCTGATATTGCCGGTTTCGGGGGCGATGTTGTTGATCTCAACCTTGGGATCGGCCGAGACGAAGGTCTGGCGCGCCTCCATCTCGATATTTTCAGGGAACACCCTCACTGAGGCAGGGTCCGCAACCGTCAGCTCCGGTACGAGCCGGAAGTCACCGCCGCCTCCGCCCTTCAGCGCCGGGATGACCCCGATCGCGTCGCGGGTCAGAAGCGAGGACACGTCGACCAGCAGCCGTCCGTCAGTCGTCTCGCCGGCAATGTCGCCCATCCAGATGGTCGAGTAAGCGAAGGATTCCCGCGCCGCCGCCTGTTCCGCCGAGGGTGCATTGGCGGCGCGGAAGCGCGGATTTTCGATCTCCGCCACCATCTTCTTTCCCATGCGGCGGAAGACCAGCATCTTGGAGCCCGATGAAAGCGCGCGGTCGAGCCCGATCGGCGCTGAGCCGAGCCCGGTCTTCAGCGCGGCGACATAGATGTAGCGTCCCGAAATGCCGTCCGCATCGGGCGCGGGGAGCGACAGCAGGATGCGCCCGCCTTTATTGTCGACATGGACCGGCAGCAGTCCCGTCTGCGCAGTCGTGTTCTCCAGCACTTTGGCGGCGCTCGCGGGTGGCGAAGCGGCTTGCAGTGCAAGCGCTGGTGCGGAAGCGGTGGCGAGAAGAAGGGCGAGGGAGAAAGCGGCGCGCGACATGAAAGCTCCTCTGTGGAGCAGCTTTCGTATCAGCTTTCCGCCTGCTGTCGAGCCGCCGAACCGTTGCTGCAGCGCGATGAAAAGCGAGGATCGTTCCGTAGCCGGAATTGATATGATGTAACATAAGCTGTATCGGGCCTCGCGAAATCTTTCTTCGGAGTATTCGATGAAGTCGTTTGCGTTGCTGTTCGCCACTACCGCCCTTGCCGCCACACCTGCTTATGCCCAGCAGACCGCCCCCGCCGAAGAAACGGGTGACCATGTCCATGGCCAATCGGGCGAGATCGTCGTGACAGCACCGTTCGTGCGCGATCTCGATCTTCTGGCCGGGACTTCGGTTCTTGCCGGCGAGAACCTCGTCCGGGAGATCCGGCCGCAACTTGGCGATACGCTAGCGCGGCTTCCGGGCGTTTCGGCGACCTCCTTCAGCCCCGGTGCGTCGCGGCCGGTGCTGCGCGGCTTTTCCGGCGAGCGCGTCCGGGTGCTCACCGACGGGCTGGGCTCGCTCGACGCGTCCAACACGTCTGCCGACCATGCCGTGACGATCGATCCGCTCACAGCGGAGCGTATCGAAGTTCTGAAAGGGCCGGCCGTGTTGCTGTTCGGCAGCCAGGCGATTGGCGGTGCGGTGAACGTGCTCGACCGCCGCATCCCGCGCGTCGTTCCGGATGAGGCGCTGCACGTCGATGCGCTGGCGGTGCTCGGCTCGGCCGCGGACGAACGCAGCGTCGGCGCTGGCGTCGATGCGCCGCTTGGCGGCGGCCTCGTCTTTCACGTCGACGGTAGCTACCGGAAGACGGACGACCTCCGCGCCGGCGGCTATATCCTCTCCCCTGATCTTCGCGCGGAGCAGCTCGAAATCGCGGAAGAGGAAGCGGCGGAGGGCCATGTCGAAGAGGCGGAGGAAGCGCTGGAGCTTGCCGATCTTCGCGGTGAAATCCCTAACAGCCAGACCGAGCAGACCACTTATGGCGCCGGCCTCGCTTATATCCGCGACGGCGGCAATATCGGCTTTTCGGTCAGCAAGTTCGACAGCCGCTACGGCGTGCCAATGCGGCCGGGCGCCGAGCATCATCATGAGGAAGATCCCGGCCACGAGGAAGAGCATGGCGAGGAGGATGTCAGCATCGACCTCAACCAGGTCCGCGCCGACCTTCGCGGTGAGCTGAACTTCGCGGGCGGCGCGTTCGAGAAAGTTCGCGGCCGCTTCGGCTATGCGGATTACGAGCATACCGAGTTCGAGGGCGATGAAGTCGGCACCGTCTTCACCACCGAAGGCTTCGAAGGTCGTGTTGAACTCGTTCAGCGCGAGCGGGAAGGCTGGCGCGGCGCGAGCGGCGTTCAGTACTTCACCCGCGACTTTGCAGCGGTCGGCGCCGAAGCCTTCCTGCCGCCCAACGAGACGAGCCAGCTCGGCCTGTTCACGCTGCAGGAGTTCAACGTCGGTCAGGTGAACCTCGAGGCCGCGGCGCGGTATGAGCGCACGGAAGTCGGCTCCGACACGGTCGGCGTCGACCGCAAGTTCAACACCTTCTCGGCAGCCTTCGGGGCATCCTACGATATCGCGCCGGGCGTGAAGCTCGGCGCCAACGTCTCCCGCGCCGAGCGTGCCCCGTCGGCGGAAGAGCTTTTCTCCGACGGCCCGCATATCGCCACGCAGGCGTTCGAGATCGGCGATCCGACGCTCAATACCGAAAAGGGCTGGGGCGGCGAAATCTTCGCCCGCGCCGACGCGGGCCCGTTCGAGCTCAGCGCCAGCCTCTTCGCAACCAAGTTCGACGACTTCATCTACGAGGCCGCGACCGGCGAAGAGGAGGATGAGCTTCCCGTCTTCCAATATTTCCAGCGCGACGCGACCTATTGGGGCTTCGAAGCTTCGGCTTCGGCGCGGCTGTTTGAAGCGGGCGGGTTCCGCTTCGTTGCCGACGGCGTCGCCGATTATGTCCGCGGCACGATCGAGGATGCGGGGCCGGTGCCGCGCATTCCGCCGCTTCGGCTGCTCGGCGGCATCGAGGCGCAGTCGGACCGGCTGGACCTTCGCGGAGAGGTCGAATGGGTTGACGAGCAGGACCGCGTCGCATCGTTCGAGACGCCGACTGAAGGCTTCACGCTCGTCAACGCGTCCGCCGCGTGGCGGCCCTGGGGCAAGCGCAACCCGACCAGCATCGTTCTTTCGGCGAACAACATCTTCGACGTGGATGCACGGCGGCACGCGTCCTTCACCAAGGGCTATGTGCCCCTTGCCGGACGGGACATTCGTCTGAGCGCGCGCGTCAGCTTCTGACGCCCGCTGCCGGAACTCTCCTTCTCCGCCCGGCTTTAGGCGGCGGAAGGAGAGACGAATGGCATCGACGGCGGCGGAGCGACCCGGAGCGGACGCGGATAGACCCAGCGACATTCCGGCGCCGGGCTGGAAGCAGATCGCCGTGCGCGCCTGGAAGGAAGCGTCTGAGGACAATATCAGCCTGATCGCGGCAGGCGTCGCCTTCTACGCCTTCCTCGCCTTCGTGCCTTTGCTCGCAGCGTTGGTACTCACTTATGGGCTGGTGGCGGAGCCCTCCTCCGTCGTATCGCACATGCAGTCGCTGACCCAAGCGATGCCGGCGGACGCGGCCAAGATCATCGGCGACCAGCTGCAAAGCGTCGTCCAGACGGCGGGTTCGAAGAAAGGGTTCGGACTTCTCCTTGCAATCGCTCTCGCGCTCTACGGCGCGACGAAGGGGGCGACGTCGATCATGACCGCCACGAATATAGCGTGGGACGTGGAGGAAAAGCGCGGCTTCGTGAAGCGTACTTTGCTCGCCTTCGCCTTTACGGCGGGCGCGCTCATTGGCCTGCTGCTGGCGATCGTCGGCGTGTCGGTGCTGGGCTTTATCGATCATCTGCTGCCCACGTCCGCGCCGTGGGTGCACACCTTGCTCCGCATCCTGTTCTGGATCCCGGCGGCCGCGGCGGTAAGCCTCGGCGTCGCGCTCATCTACCGCTACGCGCCCGACCGGCGGCCGGTGCCGGCGTGGCGCTGGATCAGTCCGGGCTCGATCATCGTCACGATCGTCTGGTTGATCGCCACCGCGGGCTTCGGCTTCTATGTCGCCAATTTCGGCAACTATAACGCGACCTACGGCTCGCTCGGCGCGGTGATCGTCTTCCTCACCTGGCTTTATCTCACCGCCTACATCCTCCTGATGGGGGCGGAGCTCAACGCGGAAGTGGAACGGCAGACGGACCAAAACACCAAGGCGAAGGGCAAGGACGGGGAGGAGGCGCGGCCGGACAAAGATCCGCCTCCGAGCACTTGGCTTCCGAAGACGGTTCATTAAGCCGCTGGTCAAGCTGTCACGCCGAAGACATCATGGCGGTGCAGGGCGAGGCCAGAGGAAAGAATGAAGCTCAATCGCAGGCAATTCGCGGCAGGAAGCCTGACGACGCTCGCCTTTGCGGGCCTCGCGGGCCGCGCCATGGCGGCCGCAGAGACATATCGGAACGAGGTGGAGGGTTACGGGCCGCTGCTGCCCGATCCCGCCGGCTTCTTCGATTTGCCGCGGGGCTTCCGCTACAGCGTCATCTCAAGTGCCGGCGAGGCCATGGACGACGGCTTTGTCACGCCCGGTAATTTCGACGGCATGGCCTGCTTCCCGCTCGATGCGCGGCGCGTGGCGCTGGTCCGCAACCACGAGCTGAAGCCGGCCGGGCGCGACCGCGGGCCGGCGGGCGGATTGCAGCGCCTCGAGAAGAGGCTTGCGGAAAGCCCCTTTTACAGCCGCGACAATGAGGGGCGGGTGCTTCCCGGCGGCACGTCCACGATCGTCTACGATCTGAGGAGCAGGCTGCGGGAGAGCCAGTATCTGAGCCTCGCCGGAACGGCGGTGAACTGCGCCGGCGGGCCGACACCCTGGGGCAGCTGGCTTACCTGCGAGGAAACGACGATTCGGCCGGGCGAGGTCGAGCGCGATCATGGCTGGGTATTCGATGTGCCCGCGCGCCAGCGAGGCCTCTTGAAGCCGGAGCCGCTTACGCGCCTCGGCCGCTTCAAGCATGAAGCCGCGGCGGTCGAACCGGCAACCGGCATCATCTATTTGACCGAGGATCGGGACGACAGCCTCTTCTACCGCTTCGTGCCGGAGCGGTCGGGGGAGCTGCGGCGCGGCGGCAAGCTGCAGGCCCTTTCGCTGCGGGACGAGCACGGCGCCGACACCCGCAACTGGAACGGCATCGGCTTCGAACCGGGAAGCACCCGCACAGTGCGTTGGGTCGACCTAGACGAGACCCACAGCCCGAACGACGATCTGCGCCTGCGCGGCCATTCGGCCGGCGCGGCGCTGTTCGCGCGGGGTGAAGGCATCCACAGAGGCAATGGCGAATATTATTTCACCTGCACCTCGGGTGGGGCCGCGAAGATCGGTCAGATCATGCGTTACGTGCCGAGCGCCTATGAGGGGCGGCCGGAGGAGGGGCGGGAGCCGGCCCGGCTGCAGCTGTTCGTCGAATCTCGCGATCCGCTGCTGCTCGATTATGCCGACAATCTGACCGTAACGCCCTGGGGGCATCTGATCCTCTGCGAAGACAAATATGTCGACGATCCCGTCAACCATCTGAAGGGCGTGACGCCGGAGGGCCGCATCTACACCCTCGCCCGCCTGAAGGCGGATACGGAGCTTGCCGGCGTCTGTTTCTCGGCGGACGGTTCGACCATGTTCGTGAACGCTTATCATCCCGGCCGGACACTCGCGATCACCGGCCCATGGAGCAGCTTCCAAATGGCGGTGACGTAGCGCGCGCGTGGCAAAATTACCACAAGACATTGTCATAAATCAGGAATATTCGGGACGTAGAGCGGCGGGGGTCGCTCTGCTGCACCGCAACAAAAATCTTTGGAAATCAGCCCTTTCTGAGGGGCGTCTCTGTCCGGGGGATGTAATTATCATGAGAATCGTTTCGTTACTCTGCGCAAGCACTGCGCTCGTCATGCCTGCCATGGCCTTTGCCCAGTCGACCGGCTCGGTCGACTTCGAAGAGGATGAGGCCATCGTCGTCACGGGCAGCCGCGTCAGCGATGTCGGCGGCGTGACGGCGCCGGATACGACCAAGGCGAAGGCTGCACTCACCTCGGAGGTGATCGCGCGCCAGAACCCAGGTCAGACCATCCTCGACACGATTAATTTGATTCCGGGCGTCAGCTTCCAGAACAATGACGCCTACGGCTCGTCGGGCGGCACGCTGAACATCCGCGGCTTCTCCGCCGACCGTGTCTCTCTCACCGTCGACGGCATTCCGCTCAATGATTCTGGCAACTATGCCATCTACTCGAACCAGCAGTTCGATCCTGAGATCATTGGCGAAGTCAGCGTCAATCTTGGCACCACCGACGTCGACAGCCCCACCGCTTCGGCTGCCGGCGGTACGGTCAATTATCGTACCATTGTCCCCCGCGAAGAGCTCGGCGCGATGGTTTCCGCTTCAGTGGGCGAATATAATTTCCGCAGGATTTTCGGTCTTATCGAGACCGGCAACCTGACGTCGTTCGGCACCCGCGCCTTCATTTCGGCATCGTCTTCTAAGAACGACAACCCCTTCAACAATTACGGCAAGGTCAACAAGCAGCAGTATAACGCCAAGCTGTACCAGCCGATCGGCAATGCTGGCGACTTCGTCTCGATTGCCGGCCATTACAACCAGAACCGCAATAACTTCTTCGGCTCGCTTCCGCTGCGCTGGGACGAAGGCCGGATCGTGGGCGGTCAGTCGACCAATCGCTTCCCGCGCAACAATGATGAGCGCGAATATATCATCAACTATCCGTGCTCGCTCGACACGCCGCAGGCCGGGGTGGTCGATAGCCAGGCTCCTGCGCCAGCCGCGCCGACTGCCGGCGCGAGCTGCGGCACGGAGTTCGACCGTCGCTACAACCCGTCGAACACGGGCAACATTCGCGGCTCTGCGCGCATCACCTCGGGTGCGTTCACCTTCACCGTGGATCCCAGCTATCAGTATGTGAAAGCAAATGGCGGCGGCACGGTGCTAGGCCGCGAAGGTGTTCGCACCATCGGAGGCGCCAACTACACCGGCTTCATCGGCGGCCAATATTATTTCGGTCGGGATTTGAACGGCGACGGTGATACGCTGGATACTTGCAGCACCACAGGCGCTGCCTGCTCGAGCGGCAACACAAACGGCGTGACTCTGCTCGCGCCGAGCCAGACCCAGACCCATCGCTACGGTGTGATCGCTGGCGTTCGCTGGGACATCAACGACGATCATGCGGTACGCGCGGGCTACACTTGGGATCGCGCCCGCCATCGTCAGACCGGCGAAGTCGGCGCGGTTCTCTCCAACGGCGAACCGGCGGATGTTTTCCCCGTCAACGATCCGATCAGCGATGCCAGCGGGACGGTGGTTCAGAAGCGTGACCGCCTCTCTTATGCTATCCTGCATCAGATCTGGGGCGAGTATCGTGGTGAGTTCCTGGATGAAAAGCTGGTCGTGAATGCGGGCCTTCGCGTCCCGTTCTTCAAGCGTGATCTCAACAATTACTGCTTCACCACGGCGTCCAACGGCAACGTTGATTGCTTCGGCACCAACGCCCAGGCAAACACCGGATATGCCGCGCTCAACCCAACTCTCCAGGGTCCGCAGCAGCGCGTCTTCAAGTATGACGCGATCCTGCCGAACATCGGCTTCATCTACGATTTCGCGCCGCGGATGAGCGTCTTCGCCAATTATGCGAAGGGTTTGTCGGTGCCCAGCACTGACAACCTTTACAACTCCTTCTTCTTCGCGCCGAATACGCCGGAAGCGCAGCCGAACCCGGAGAAGACGGACAATTATGACGTAGGTGTCCGCTATCGCGGCAGCCGCCTTCAGGCCCAGCTTGGCGCGTTCTACAACCGTTATACGGACCGCAGCGCCTCGGCGTTCGATCCTGAGCTTAACACGAGCGTCTTCCGTAACCTTGGACGTGTCGATAAGTATGGTCTGGACGGCTACGTGGCCTATCAGCCCATGCGTGCACTCGACCTTTATGTCTTCGGTTCGTACCTGAAGTCGGAGATCAAGGACGACCTGCTCATTGGCGAGACCGCAACCGGCGATCCGATCTACGCTCCGACGGCGGGCAAGCGGGAATCCGGCGCTGCGACCTACACGCTCGGTGGCACCGTTCGCGGCACGCTCGGTCCGGTGGAACTCGGCGTCACCGGCAAGCGCACTGGTCCGCGTTATATCTTTGACACGAACCAGCCCATTCTGGCGCTCGTCAACGGCGCGACCACTGAGCTTTTCCCGGCCAAGGCCCCGGCTTACTGGCTGGTCAACCTGGACGCGCGCTACAGCCTTAAGGATCTGGGCCTCGAGCGGACCTATGTGCAGTTCAACGTCTACAACCTGTTCGACCAATTCTATGTCGGTGGTTTTGGCGGTGGTCTGAACCAAAGCCTCACGCGCAACGCAGCGGGAACGATCACCGGCTACGGGTCGCCGCCGTTCGTGCAGATCGGCGCGCCGCGCACGATCAGCGGCACGTTGGTAATCGGCTTCTAAGAAAGGGGCGGTGGCGTCGGCCGCCGCCCCTCCACAGAACAAAAGAGCCGCAGACCTGGTAGGTTTGCGGCTCTTTTGTTGTCAGTTGAAGCTGGTGACCCCTACGGGACTCGAACCCGTGTTTTCGCCGTGAGAGGGCGACGTCCTAGACCGCTAGACGAAGGGGCCTTCGC
>NZ_DASWTN010000008.1:0-30801 GCF_036402135.1 Allosphingosinicella sp.
CCCGCTTCTGGGGCCTCGACGCGCCGGAGGAAGCGCTTCTGGAAATCGCCGCCACCCTGGGCGCCGACGTTCCCGCCTGCCTCCGAAGCGAAGTCGCGCGCGGAACGGGGAGGGGCGACGTACTCGCCTCCCAGGACGGCACAGGCCTTGAAGGAACGCCGCTGCTGCTCGTGAATCCCGGTGTCGGCGTCTCCACGGCGGAGGTCTACCGCGCCTGGGACGGCGTCGATCAAGGCCCAATGCCGCTCGTTTCGCCGCTCGCCACTGCCGTCGAGGGCCGCAACGACCTTCAGGAACCCGCCTGCGCCCTTGCACCAGAAATTCGCGACGTGCTGGCGGCGCTGCAAGAACGGACCGGCCTCATCGCCGCGAAGATGTCCGGCTCCGGCGCTACTTGCTTCGCCTTATTTGAAAGCGACGCAGCGATGAACGCTGCGGCGGACGATCTGCCTTCCCATTGGTGGCAGCTTCGGACCCGTCTCCGCTAATTTTTCCCGCGACAAACGGGCCGCTCCACTGCAACAGGAGGCGCCATGTTCGACCTCGCCATCGACGGCCCAATCGCCCGCCTTCGCCTGTCCCGGCCTGAAGCGCGCAACGCCATTCCGCTCAGCGGCTGGACCGAAATGGCGAGCGAGGTAGCACGCGCGGTCGATAATGACGCGCAAGTGCTCATTCTCTCCGGCGTTCCGGACGGCGTTTTCTGCGCCGGCGCCGACATCTCCGACTTCGACAGCTTCCTTGCCGATCCAGACGCCCGCACCCGCTTCCGCCAGGCGATCCGGCAGGGTCTCGACGGCCTTCGCGATTTGCCGATCCCCACCATCGCTTTCATCGAGGGCGCGTGCTACGGCGCTGGCGTCGCCGTCGCGATGGCCTGCGACATCCGCATCGTCGCCCCGCAGGCACAGTTCGCCATCACGCCCGCCAAGCTCGGCATCTCCTATCCGCAGGAGGACGTGCACCGGCTCGTTTCGCTGGTGGGGGAGGGGCAGGCGGCTCGCCTCCTCTTCACCGCCGCAAGCATCGACGCCGAAGAGGCGCACCGCATCGGCTTGGTTGAACTGCTCGCCGACAGCCCCGACGAACTCGCCTCGGCCTTCGCGGCGAACGCCCCGAATAGTCTCCGCACACTGAAGAGAAGCCTGCGCCTCGCTGCAAAGGGCGCCGCCTCCGACGAGGCGCAGGACCAAGCCTTCGAGAACTTGCTCGGCTCAGAAGCCCTCGCTGAGCGCCTCGCCCGCTACCGGAGCCGCAAGTGACCGAAGCCGCCGAATATCTGGCCGGCGACGCAGCCTCCGGCCTGCTGCTCGTCGCGGATCACGCCTCGAATCATGTGCCGGAGGACATCGACCTCGGCATCGATTCCGCGCTTCTCAATGAGCATATCGCCGTCGATATCGGCATCGATGCGCTCGCCCGCGACGTTGCGGCGCGCCTCCGCTGCCCTGCCATTCTCGCCCGTGTGTCCCGCCTCGTCGTCGACCTCCACCGCCGCCCCGACGAACCCGCAGCCATTCCGGCGATCAGCGACGGCCATGTCATCCCCGCCAATGCGGCGCTCGACCATGACGGGCGGACCGCCCGCATCCGCCGCTTCTGGGAGCCCTATCACGCCCTGATCGACGCCAAGGTCGAAGACCTCCGCCCGAAAATGCTGTTCACTCTCCACAGCTTCACGCCGCAGCTTCGCACGAAACCTGAAGAAACCAGGCCGTGGCACGCCGGCATCCTCTACAACAATGACGACCGGGCGGCGCAGCTCGCCATCGCCGCGCTCCGCCGCGCGGGCGTGCCCACGGGCGACAATGAACCTTATTCGGGCAAGCTCCTCAACGCGACCATGGACCGGCATGCCGAAACGCGCGGCCTTCCCTATCTCGCCATCGAGGTGCGACAAGACCTGATCCTCACCGATGAAGGCGTGGCGGAATGGGCCGCTCTCCTCGCGCCGATCATCGCCGAGGTCTGCGATGCTCTTTGAGCGCCCCATCCTCACCGCCGCCGAAATGCGCGCCGCCGAACAGCGCGCGATCGACGCCGGCACTTCGGTTGAAACCCTGATGGAGCGCGCTGGCGCGGCAGCCGCGGAAGCCATCTGGCGCTTCGCCGGCCCGCTGCCCGCCCTCATCCTCTGTGGCCCGGGCAACAATGGCGGCGACGGCCACGTCATCGCCCGCATCCTCAAGGAACGCGGCGTCGATGTGACAGTGGCGACGCTCGCCGATTCGCCGGAAGCCGAACCCCGACCGCTCCTCATTGACGCCCTCTTCGGCACCGGCCTGAAGCGCGGCCTCGACGCACCCATTGAAGGCAAACTCCTCGCCTTGGCAGCGGCGGCAAAGGTGAAGGTCGCCATCGACTTGCCTAGCGGCGCAGCCACCGACGACGGCCAGCTCCTATCTCAGGTGCCGGACTATGACCTCACCATCACCTTCGGCGCTCCCAAGCCCGCTCACTTCCTCCAGCCCGCAGCGCGCCACATGCGCCGCCTCGTCACCGCCGATATCGGCGTCAAAGCCGAAAGCCGCCTCCACCTCATCGGCCGACCGAGGCTGACAGCTGCAGGCCCGGACGACCACAAATACAGCCGAGGCTATGTAGCTGTGATTGCAGGCGAAATGCCGGGCGCTTCAGCCCTCACCGCGACTGCCGCCGCAAGAGCAGGCGCAGGCTATGTCCGCCTCCTCGGCAAACCCATCGCCGGCATTCTACAATCCATAGTGCAAGGCAGCGACGACCCCGCTCTGCTCGACGACCGCCGCATCGGCTGCATAGCCATCGGCCCCGGCCTCGGCCGGACCGCCGAAGCAGGTGCTCACCTAGACGCTCACCTTGCCACTTTCCATCCTCTCGTCCTCGACGCCGACGCCCTGTTCCTGCTGGAAAGTCCGAAGCGCCTCGCCGCACTTTCCGAAACCACCATCCTCACGCCTCACGCGGGCGAGTTCGCACGCCTCTTCGGCGATCTGCCCGGCAGCAAAATCGATCAGGCGCGCCGTGCTGCGGAGCAAAGCGGATCGGTACTGCTTTTCAAGGGACCCGACACGGTCATCGCAGCACCGGATGACAGAGCGGCCATCCTGCCGCCTGCACCGGCATGGCTCGCAAGCGCCGGCACCGGCGACGTCCTGACCGGCATCATTGCCGCCATGCGCGCCGGCGGAACGGAAGCCTTCGAAGCCGCCTGCGCCGGCGCCTGGCTGCACCGTCGTGCCGCTGAGCTGGCAGGCCCGGGACTGATCGCCGATGATCTCATTACCGCGCTTCCAGCAGCGGTGGCGGAGTGCCTGTGAACGAGGCGATCGTCAGAGTAGCGGCGCGCGGTGACGGCGTCACTGAAAGCGGCCGTCACGTCGCATTCGCCGCCCCCGGCGACACGGTACGCGAAGATGGCAGCATCGAACCCGGCCCGCACCACGCAAGGCCGCCCTGCCGCCACTTCCCCGAATGCGGCGGCTGCCAGCTCCAGCATCTAGACGATAACGCCTTCGGTCTGTTCCTCAAGGACCGCATCGCCTCGGCTCTGGCCGCGCAAGGGATCGCCGCGCCCGACATTCTCGACCCGCACATCTCACCGCCCGTTTCGCGCCGCCGCGCTTCGCTTCGGGCGGAGGCGCGGGGGAAGCAGGTGCTGCTCGGCTTCAATGCCGAGAAGAGCCACCGCGTTATCGACATGCGCGAATGCTTCATCCTCCGCACCGAATTGTTTGCGTTGGTGGAGCCGCTCCGCAAGCTGATGGGCATGTTGCTCGGCGCGCGCGGGAGCGGCGGCGTCCGCATGACGCTCGCCGATCAGGGCGCGGACATACTACTCGAAGGCGTCAGCGCCGATGGGCTCGAGGCGGCGGAGGCACTCACCACCTTCGCCCAGACCTACCGTCTCGCTCGTCTCGCCATCGACGACGGCTATGGCCCGCAGACACGATGGGAGCCGGAGCCCGTGACCATTACGCTCGGCGGCGTCCCCGTACCGCTGCCGCACGGCGCCTTCCTTCAGGCGACCGAGGAAGGGGAGGCGGCGCTCGTCGGGGCCGTACGGCAGGCGGTAGGCTCCGCCACCGTCACGGCCGACCTGTTCGCCGGCCTCGGCACCTTCGCCTTGTCGCTGCCCGGCAAGATCCTGGCTGCCGAGGGCGCTCGCGATGCCGCGCTGGCGCTTAAGTCCGCCGCCAATCGCGCCGGGCGCCAGATCTTTGTCGATCATCGCGACCTCTTCCGCCGCCCCTATGACGAGAAGGAGCTTGGCCGCTTCGAAGCGGTAGTCATCGATCCGCCGCGCGCCGGTGCGAAGGAGCAGGTGGAAATTCTCGCCCGCTCGCCCGTGCCGCGCGTCGCCTCCGTGTCCTGCAATCCCTCTACTTTCGCGCGCGATGCGAAGGCGCTGCTGGACGGCGGCTACCGACTCGACTGGATCAAGCCCGTAGGCCAGTTCCGCTGGTCCACCCATGTCGAGCTGGCGGCCGCATTCAGCCGCTAGGACAGGAACGGCCCTTCCATGCCGTTGGTTGAGGCGGCGAAGGAGCCGATATGAGCAATAATCCGGAACGGCCGCTGGCCGACGAGGCCGCCAAGCGCCGCGAGTGGCGCGGCGACGGTGCCGACGCGCCAAAGCCCGAGGCGGAGGGGCATACGCTCCCTGCAAGCGAAGATGATGATGAGCGGATGAAAGGCCGCGGCGGCCAAATCGGCGCGGCGCCGCCGCTCAGCACCATTTCGCCGCCTGATTGATCAGACGTGCTCGGGCTTGCCCTTGCGCTTGGTCGCCGCAAGCTCTTCGAGCTGCTTCTCGCTCATCGAATCGCCATCTGCTTTGACGCGCCCTTAAGCTTGCTCTTGGGAGTGTCGCCGCGCTTGGCCGAGAGAGCGGCTCCGGCCGCTTTCTGCTGAGCCTTCGATTTTGCAGGCATGTTATCCTCCTTTGCTCCATGGAACCCGCGCGCGCGGCGGCAAGTTCCTGAAGCGCCGGGGCGAGGCTTTACCCTCCAGCATCCCGGCCTTAAGGGCATCGGCTTTCAAAGGGAGATTTGCGGCATGGAAGAAGTCGAATGGTGGGAGTTCGACACTGCCGCTGAGATGGCCGAGCAGGCGGCGGGCGACATCTGCTTCGTCATCGAAAGCGCGATCGAGGCGCATGGCGGCGCGCGCATTGCCGTCCCCGGCGGCTCGACGCCCGATCCCGTTTTTCGCGCCCTTCTCGAGAAGAAAGTCGACTGGTCGAAGGTCACCATCCTTCCCACCGACGACCGCCTCGTGCCGCTGAACGACGTGCTCAGCCACTATTGCAAGCTGGAGAGCCTTTTCGGGCCGGAAGGCGCGAACGTGGTCCCGCTCGTCGACGAAGGCGTGCTCGACAATTATCGGGAGGCGGGGCGGCTCGCCGATGAACGGCTGAAAGAGCTGCAATGGCCGCTCGATCTTGTCTGGCTTAACATCGGCCTCGACGGCCACACAGCCGGCATCTTCCAAGGCCCCGACTTCGACCGCGCGATTACCGGCCCGCGCGAGCGGATGGCGGTGGGCGTCCATCCCAGTCCGATGCCGCAGGAAGCGCCGGTCGACCGGGTCACGCTGACGGCCGCGGCTGTGTCCTCGGCACGCGCGGTGATGCTGGTCGTGAACGGCCACGGCAAGCGCGAGGTGCTGGAGGAAGCGATCAAGGAAGGGCCGCTTTCCTCGAAGCCGATCGGGCGGGTGCTCGCGGAGATCGACGCCGCCGTCGACATCTTCTGGAATCCCTAAGCGGCGAGATCCTCGCCGAGATCCAATTCCTCCAGCAGCGCCTCGCGCGCTCCTTCGATCTTCTCGCACAGCTTCGTGTCGAGCAGGTCTTTGGGCGCAATCTCCTCCGGCCAGCATTCGCGGACCACATCGGCGATGCCGTCGAGCTTGGCTTCGTCGACAATGAAGCGTGGATCGACGGTGTCAGGGTCGGCAACGACGCGAAGGCGGAGGCAGGCAGGTCCGCCGCCATTGGCCATCGACTGGCGAACATCGACGACGAGCAGCTTCCGGATCGGGCCATTGCCGGCGACCATCGCCTCCAGCCAGGTCCAGACGGACGGCGTCTCGCGCGCCTCTTCCGGCAGGATCAGGGCCATGCCGCCCTCCGGTAGGGTTACAAGCTGCGCGTTGAAAAGGTAGCTCTTGATCGCGTCTTCGAGCGACACCGAAGCGGCGGGCACTTCGATGATCTCGACGTCAGGCACCAGCCGGCGAAGCGCGGTGTAAAGCTCCGACCGGTCCTCGAACGCCTGCTCGTGGGCGAACAGCACATTCTCGTTCGCGACCGCCACCACGTCGTTGTGGAAGGCGCCCGCTGCGATCGCTTCCTCCGACTGGGCGGCGAAGAGCGTGCGCTCGGCATCCAGCCCATGGAAGCGGGCGATGGCGCGGGACGCCTCGACGTGCTGGCGAGCCGGAAAGGCGCCGCCGCGCTTGCCGTAGACGAACACTTCCACGCCCTTTTCACCGTGCGAGGAGCAGAAGCGCATGTGGTTTGCCGCGCCCTCGTCGCCGAAGGTCGGCGGTACTGGCCTGTGGACCCGGAAATGCTCGCCGTCCGAAAAGGCCAGGCGAAGCTGGGTATGTGTTTCCGGCCATTCGTGGCTGCGGTGGGGCATCGTCCGGAGATTGGCCACGGTTAGATGGCAGCGGCCGTCTTCCGTATCCGGTGCGGGCGACACGGTGGCGGCATTGGCAGCCCACATGGCGGAGGCGGAAAAGGCCGCGGGCCGCAGCGAGTCCGGCGCGTCTTGCGCGGTCGTGCCGAGGTCCGCCAGCCACTCATGGTTGGGGCGGGGCAGGGGCACGAAAATGCCTTGGGCAAGGCCGAGGCGGATATTGTGCCGCATCTTCTCGATACCCTGCAGCGCCGCGTCGCGCGGATGCGAGATGTTGAGCGCATTCGCCGCCGAAGCCAGATTGCCGAAGCTCAGCCCAGCATAATTGTGGCTCGGCCCAATGATGCCATCGAAATTGATTTCCTGGAGCGGCATACTAACGGCCCATCGCAATGAATTTGTCGCCCGGCTCCAGCCCCAGCAGCTTCGCGCTCTTCGGGTCCAGATTGGCGGTGCCGTCACCGTTGGAGCTCAGGTTGCCGTAGCAAGCGGCGAAGGTCTTGAGGTGGCCGGCGGCGAGCATCAACGGCTCTCCGTCCATGTCCTCAGTAATCTCGGTGAGCACATATTCGCGAGACTCGCGCACGGTGCGAATATTGTCGGTGCGCGTCGACATGGTCGGGCCGCCGTCGAATATGTCGATATAGCAGTCATATTCGAACCCTTCGCGTTCAAGCATCTTCATCGCCGCCCGGCCGCTGGGGTGGGGGCAGCCCATCACTTCGCGTGCGCTTTCCGGCAGCATTGCGGTGTAAATGGGCGTCTTCGGCATTAGGTCCGCGATGAATTGCGTGCCGTGCATCGCGTTGAACTCGTCCGCTTCCTTGAAGCCCATGCCGAAGAAGCGGCCGGCGATCGCATCCCAGAAGGGGGAGCTGCCTTTTTCGTCAATGACGCCGCGAAGCTCGGCCAAAGTTTTGTCGCCGAAGCGGGCGCGATGAAGCTTGATGAAGAGGTAGCGGCTGCGGGCGAGAAGAAGGCCGAGGCCGCCGGCGCGCTCTTGGGGATGGAGGAAAAGGCCGCCCACTTCCGACGAGCCTTCGAAGTCGGTGACGAGCGTCAGCATCTCGGCGCGGAAAGTCTTTCCAAGCGCCTTCGAGGTCTGGGTGAGCGTACTGATCCGGTAGCTGTAAAACGGCCACTCGGTCCCGACCTGGCCGAATATCTGGCAAGTGCCGCGTATCTGCCCGTTCTCCGTGTTCTCAAGCACCATCACGAACAGGTCGTCGCCCTGGACGTCCGCTTCCTTGGCAAAAGCGTGCTCGGAGCGGATGAGCTTGTCGACCAGCGCGCCCTTGTCGGGCGGCAGGTTGGTGAAGCCCCCGCCGGTCAATTTCGCCATTTCGTAAATGGCCTGGAAATCGTCATTGCGGGCGGGACGGATACGGAAGCTCAAAAAGTCTCTCCGGAAGCAAGGCGAAGGATGGTGAGGGCGGAAAGCTGCGCGCGCTCGACGAGGCTGTCCACGATCAGATATTCGTCGGACGAGTGAATGGCGCCGCCGCGAACGCCCATCGTGTCGATGACGGGCACGCCGCAGGCAGCGATATTGTTGCCGTCGCAGACACCGCCGGTCGCCTGCCACTGGATATGCTGGCCGAGATCCTCGCCACAGCGTTTCACCAGGGCGAAGAGTTTCTCGGCCTGAGGGTCGAGCGGCTTCGGCGGACGTCCGAACTCGCCATGGACGTGTATCCGCACCTCATGCTCCGCCGCGACCATGGCGACGGCCGCATCAAGTGCTGACTTCGCGCGGACCTCGTCCTCAGGCGTGAAGGGGCGCATATTGACGCGAAGCACCGCTCGGTCCGGCACCACATTGTTCGGTCCGCCGCCTTCGATTTTCGCGGGATTAACGGAGAGGCGCGGCCCCTTCGCCTTCGACAGTCGCAGCGCCAGATCGGCAGCTGCGACGACAGCGTTGCGGCCGTCCTCCGGGTTGCGCCCGGCATGCGCGCTCCGACCTTCGATGAAGATCGAGAAATTGCCGCTCCCCGGCCGCGCCCCGGCGAGCGTCCCGTCCGGGAGCGCCGAGGGTTCGTAAGTGAGCGCCGCCTTCTTGCCCCGCGCGGTCTCGGCGATCAGCGGTGCGGAGCCGGGCGAGCCTACCTCCTCGTCGCTATTGATCACCACCTCATAGCCGAGCTGCGCCGCAAGCGAGGACTTCTCCACCGCCTTCAGCGCGGCGAGCATAACAGCAATGCCCCCCTTCATGTCGGCAACGCCTGGGCCGTTCAGCACACCTTCTTCGCGCCAACTCAGCGACTGGAACGGGTGATCGGCAGCGAACACCGTGTCCATATGGCCCGTGAAGAGCAGCTGCACCGGCGCATCTGGCCGCACCTTCAGGTGGAGATTATGGCCATGCCCCAGCGCCTTCAGCGATCCGTCCGCTTCCATGGCATCGACCGGCGCCGGCTCACGGAGCGTCAGTTCGCCCGGCAACTCGCCAAACTCCTCCGCATAAATTGCGGCCATTCGTGCAAGTCCATCGAGGTTGCGGGACCCGCTGTTGACCGCGGCCCAGCTCTGCACCTGATCGAGCATCGGCTCGGCGGCACAGGCTTCAACAATGTCCGTTTCGGCAGTGGAAAGGCCCCGCATTCAGGCTCTCTAACGCGGCTTCGGGCTCAAAGCCACTCAGCAAAGGCGTCCAGAACATCCTCGTATAGCTTCTTCTTGAACGGCACGATCATAGCGGGAAGGTCCTTCGGTTCCGCCCATTTCCAGGCGCGGAATTCCGGTTCTGCCGTCTCCAGGTTCACGTCCGCGTCAGTGCCGGTGAAGCGCATCAGGAACCACACCTGCCGCTGGCCGCGCCACTTGCCTTTCCACATCTTGCCGACAAGGTCATCGGGGAGGTCGTAGTAAAGCTCCACAGGGCAGCGCTGGATGATCTCGACATGCTCCGGCCGGATGCCGGTTTCCTCCTCCAGCTCGCGGAGCGCGCCGGCTTCGGCATCCTCACCCTCGTCCAGGCCGCCCTGCGGCATCTGCCAGGCTTCGAGCGTGCTATCGAGCCGCTGGGCAACGAACACCTTGCCCTCTCGGTTCAGGAGCATCACGCCGACGGCGGGGCGATAGGGGAGGCTTTCCTTGTCGATCATGCGAACCTCTTCTGGAGCGGGCTTGCACCCGCTAGGCGCGTTCCCATGTCTGCCGCAAGCTTCCGTTGAAGCCGCAGCCCCGGCGTCGTAGAGACGTTTCCAAGACAGTTCGAAGGACCCTAGATGGCGACCGCCACCCATTATCTCACTCCGGAAGAAGCGCAGGCGGACGGGCCGCTGGAGGCGGTGGTCGTGCGCTTTGCCGGCGACAGCGGCGACGGCATGCAGCTGACCGGCGGTCAGTTCACTTTGTCGACCGCACTGGCCGGCAACGATCTCGCTACCTTTCCGGACTTTCCGGCGGAAATCCGCGCGCCGCAGGGCACGACCTTCGGCGTCTCCGCTTTCCAGATCAATTTCGGGTCGTCCGCCATCGAAACGGCGGGCGATGCGCCGGACGTGCTGGTCGCGATGAACCCGGCGGCACTGAAGGTGAACGTCGATGCGCTGAAGCCCGGCGGCCTCATCATCGCCGACGAAGGCGAGTTCGGGGCTCGGAACCTCGCCAAGGCGGGTTACGACCAGAACCCGCTCGAGGACGAAAGCCTCGCCAAGTGGCAGGTGATCCGCTTCAACATCTCGCAGCTCACCCTTGACGCGGTGAAACCGTTCGGCCTGGGGAACAAGGAAGCGCTCCGCTGCAAGAATATGTGGACGCTGGGCCTCGCGCTCTGGATGTTCGACCGCGACCGCGCGCCGATCGAGCAGTGGCTGAAGACCAAGTTCGCCAAGGCGCCTGAGCTTGCCGAAGCCAATATCGCGGCGCTGAATGCCGGCCATGCCTATGGCGAGACGGCGGAGATCGGCGGGCAGCTTCACCAGCATCATATCGATCCGGCACCGGCCGAGCCCGGCCTCTATCGGACCGTCACCGGCGCCGAATCCATCTCGATCGGCCTCGTCGCCGGCGCGCAGCTTGCCGGCCTCAAGATGTTCTTCGGCGGCTATCCGATCACCCCGGCGAGCGCGATCCTCCACCATCTGTCGCGCCTCAAGGAATATGGCGTCACCACCTTCCAGGCGGAGGACGAGATTGCCGCCATCGGCAGCGCTATCGGCGCCTCTTATGCAGGATCGCTCGGCGTCACCTCCTCGTCCGGTCCCGGCATCGCGCTGAAGGCGGAGGCAATGGGGCTTGCGATCATGACCGAGCTTCCGCTCGTCATTGTCAATTCGCAGCGCGGCGGCCCCTCGACGGGGCTTCCCACCAAGACCGAGCAGTCGGACCTCTATCAGGCGGTCTATGGCCGCAACGGCGATGCGCCGATACCGGTGATCGCCGCCCGCTCGCCAGCCGACGCGTTCGACTGCGCGATCGAGGCGGTGCGGATCGCCACGCAATATATGACGCCCGTCATGCTGCTGACCGACGGCTATATCGCCAATGCCGCGGAGCCGTGGAAGGTGCCTGACATGAGCGGCTATGCCCCGTTCCCAGTCGCGTTCAAGGAGCAGGGGCCGGACCAGAGCGAGGGCCTCAATCCCTATGCCCGCGACGCCAAGCTGGCGCGGCCGTGGGTCAAGCCCGGAACGCCGGGTCTTACCCACCGCATCGGCGGCATCGAGAAGAATACCGGCACCGGCCACATCGACTATGCGCCTGCAAACCACCAGGCGATGACGAACATCCGCCGCGACAAGGTGCTTGGCGTGGCGGAGAGCATTCCGGAGCAGGATGTCTGTCTCGGCGAGCCGGGCTCACGCCTCGTCGTGGTCGGTTGGGGATCGACCTTCGGCCCCATCCATCAGGCGGTTCGCCGGGCGCGGAAGCGCGGCCTTGACGTCAGCCATGTTCACATCCGCTACATCTGGCCGATGCCAAAAAATCTGGGCGATCTCCTAAGGACTTACGACCGGATCATCGTGCCGGAAATGAACACGGGACAATTGAAGACCCTGCTCCGCGACCAGTTCCTGGTCGATGCGCGGCCGGTCAACAAAGTGTCCGGACAACCATTCAAGATCGCTGAGATCGAGGCTGCGATCGAGGAAGCGCTGCAATGAACGAGCTTACCAAGTTAACGCCGAAGGACTTCGCCACCGATCAGGAGGTGCGCTGGTGCCCCGGCTGCGGCGACTATGCGGTGCTGAAGGCGGTGCAGCGCGTGATGCCGGAGCTTGGTGTTCGGCCGGAGAACACAGTGTTCGTGTCCGGCATCGGCTGCTCGTCCCGCTTCCCTTATTATATGGAAACCTACGGCTTCCACACGATCCACGGCCGCGCGCCGACCTTCGCGACCGGCATTAAGCTGGCCAACCCCGAGCTCGATGTCTGGATCATAACCGGTGACGGCGATGCGCTGTCGATCGGCGGTAACCACACGATGCACGTTCTGCGGCGGAATCTGAACTGCCAGATACTGCTGTTCAACAACGAGATTTACGGCCTCACCAAGGGACAATATTCGCCCACGTCCCGCGTCGGCACCCGTTCGCCCTCGACCCCGTTCGGGTCGGTGGACCGGCCTGCCAGCCCCTGCGCCTTCGCCTTGGGTTCGGGCGCCCGCTTTGTCGCCCGCGGCATCGACGTGTCGAAGGGTCTCGCCGACGTTCTGAAGGCGGCGCACGGCCACAAGGGCGCGGCCTTTGTGGAAATCTACCAGAATTGCATCGTCTATAATGACGACGTGTTCGCCCCCTTCACGGCGAAGGAGAATGCCGGAAACCAGCTTTGGCTCGTCCATGGCGAGCCGATGCTTTTCGCCGGCGGCACCAAGGGCTTGGCGTTGGACCGCGACGCGCCGGCGCTGAAGGTCGTCGATGTGGAAGGCGGCGACTGGCAGTCCGCGGGCGTGCTTGTCCATGACGCGAGGAACCGGATGATCGCGCACATGCTCGTCGAGATGCCGTTCGGCGCGTTCCCGACGGCGCTCGGCGTGATTTACGACGATCCCGCTGCGACTTTCGAGAGCGCGGTGGTAGAGCAGAATAGCCAGGCGAGCGCGGGCAAGAGCGCCGACCTTCAGGCGCTCGTCGCCAAGGGGCAGAGCTGGGAAGTTACCAAGGAACCGCACGCAATCTAAGCGCCGAAGGAAGTCACATGCGTATTTTGAAAGCCGTTGTTCTAGCCGGACTGATGATCGGTTCGCCCGCCGCCGCGCAGGTTTCGGAAGCGAGCCAGAAGATCATTCGCGAGCATTTCGAGCAGCGGAAGGCGGAGATGGGTCCACTGATCGCCAGGAAGCGGGAGCTGGAGGCGGCGCGCGATGCTCTCCTGACTCCCGCCACCTATGACGAGGAAAAGCTCGCCGCGACCATTGCCGGCCTCAAGGAGGTCGAGGGGCAGATTTTCGACAAGGTGAACGGCTCCACGCTCACCTTGCTGAAGAGCCTGCCCGAAGAAGACCGCTCCGCCTTCATGAAGACGCTGAGCAAGGCGCCGCCCAAGGCCGCGGCCGGCCCTTCCAAATAAGCTGGACCACAGGGGCGTGAACCAGCAGCCGCGCGGCCGTCATCTCGTCGCGGCGGACCGTACCTTCGCGACCGGTGGCGGCGTGCTGGCGCGGCTGTTCGGCGGCGGCTTCAACCGCATCCTCGACCGAATCGATGCCGGCCTGCTCGAAGGCGGCATCGACGCAACCCTGCCGGACGGTACGCACCGCATCCTCGGCGGCCGCGCCCCGGGGCCGATGCCGGTGGTGCATCTCCGGAGCTGGCGCGCCATCGTCCGGCTCGTCACCTCGGGCTCGGTCGGCTGGTACAAGGCCTGGGCGCTCGGCGAATGGACCAGCCCCGATCCGGTGCCGCTGTTCGATCTTTTCATGCGGAACGGCGAGAGCCTCGGCGAGGTGGCGCGGGCGAAGGGGCTTTGGCGCTTCGTCAACCGCGCCGCGCACAGCCTCCGCCGCAACAGCAAGGCGCGGGCGCGCAGCAACATTTCCTTCCACTACGATCTTGGCAACGATTTCTACCGCGCCTGGCTCGACGAAAGCATGACCTATTCGAGCGCGTTGTTCGCGGAGCCCTATAGCGACCGGGAACCCTTGAAGGCCGCGCAGGAGCGGAAGATTAAGGTGCTGCTCGACCGTCTGAACCTGAAGCGCGGCCAGCGCCTGCTGGAGATCGGCTGCGGCTGGGGCTCGCTGGCGAAGATCGCCGCCCGCAAATATGGCGCCGAAGTCACCGGGATTACCCTGTCGTCGGAGCAGAAAGCCTATGCCGACCGGCGCATGCAGAAGGCCGGGCTCTTCGACCGGATCTCCATCCAGCTCGCGGATTATCGCGATGTGGAAGGGCAATATGACGCCGTCGCCAGCGTCGAGATGGTCGAGGCGGTCGGCCAGGATTATTGGCCGAGCTATCTCGAAGCCATTGCCCGCGTCCTGAAGCCCGGCGGCCGTGCGGCGATCCAGCTCATCTCGATCCGCGAGCCTCTGTTCGACGCCTATGCGGCGAGCGCCGACTTCATCCAGACCTACATCTTTCCCGGCGGCATGCTGATCAGCGAAGAACGCTTCCGGAAGATTGCTGAGGAGGCGGGCCTAAGCTGGGAGGACCGACAAGGCTTCGGCCTCCATTATGCCGAAACCCTGAAGCGCTGGCGCCTGTGCTACGACGAAGCCGTGGAGGAGGGGCGGCTGCCGGAAGGCTTCGACGAGCCTTTCCACGACCTCTGGCGCTACTACCTCATGTACTGCGAGGGCGGCTTCCGCGGCGGCGGCATCGACGTCGCGCAGGTGACGTTGGTGAAGCGCTAGCGCACTTCCAGCCGGTAACCCGTTTCGAAATCCTGCTTCAGCAAATCCACTACCGCGTCGGCGACATCCGCCGGCTGCTTAATCGTCGACTGATCCTCGCCCGGGAAGGCCTGAGCGCGCATCAGGGTGGCGGTGGCGCCGGGGTTTACGAGCGCGGCGCGGATGTTGGTGATGTTCCGAACTTCGTCGGCATAGCTCAGCACGAGGGCGTCGAGCGCAGCCTTCGAGGCGCTGTAGGCGCCCCAATAAGCGCGGGGGGCTTCGCTGACGCCGGAGGTGATGCCGAGGAGGCGACCTGCCGCGCTCTTCCGGAGCATCGGATCGAAAGCGGCGATCATTGCCTGCTGGGCAACGACGTTGAGTGTGAGGACCTTGTTGAATTCCTTGCCGTCGATCTGATGGACCGGCGACAGGCTGCCGAGCATCGCAGCATTGAGGACGAGGATATCGAGTGCGCCCCAGCGCTCGCCGATCGCCGCGGCCAGCCGCGCAATGCTGTCGCCGTCGGTGAGGTCGAGCGGCGCGATGGTGGCGCTTCCGCCCGCTGCGTGGATCCGCTCCTCGACCTCCTCGAGCTTGGCCGCGGTGCGGGCGACGATCACCACATGCGCGCCTTCGGCGGCAAGCGCTTCGGCGATGGCGCCGCCGATCCCCCGGCTGGCGCCGGTGACCAGCGCCAGTTTTCCTTCAAAAGCTTTGGTCATCAGGCGTAGCGTTCGGAGAGCAGAGCCAGCTGGTCCGCAGGCTGATGCTCCTCATGGTCGGTGAGGCGGGTGGGATAGTCGCCGGTGAAGCAGGCGTCGCAATGCTGCGGCTGCGCTTCGTCCCGCATGTCCTCGCCGAGCGCGCGGTAGAGCCCGTCGATCGACAGGAAGGAGAGGCTGTCCGCGTTGATGTAATCGGCCATCTCGGCGACGTTCATCTGCGCTGCGAGCAGCTTCGCCCGCTCCGGCGTATCGACGCCGTAGAAGCAGCTGTGCCGGGTGGGCGGCGAGGCGATCCGCATATGGACTTCGCGTGCTCCTGCATCGCGCAACATCTGCACGATCTTGAGGCTGGTGGTGCCGCGGACGATGCTGTCGTCGATCAGGACCAGCTTCTTGCCCTCAATCAGCGCGCTGTTGGCATTGTGCTTCAGCTTCACGCCGAGGTGGCGGACGGCGTCCCCCGGTTGGATGAAGGTGCGACCGACATAGTGGGAGCGGATGATGCCGAGCTCGAACGGGATGCCGCTTTCCTGCGCATAGCCGATCGCCGCCGGAACGCCGCTGTCCGGCACCGGCACCACATAATCGGCGTCGACCGGAGTTTCGCGCGCCAGCTCGGCGCCGATCTGCTTCCGCACCGAATAGACCGAAGCGCCGTCGAGGACGCTGTCCGGCCGCGAGAAATAAACATGTTCGAAGATGCAGGGACGGGGGCGGACAGGCGCGAACGGCCGGTGCGACTTGATGCCTTGCTGCGACACGATGATGAGCTCGCCCGGCTCGACCGAGCGGATATAGGTGGCGCCGACCACGTCCAGCGCCACCGTCTCGGACGCGAAGATATAGGCATCGCCGAGGCGACCCATCACCAGCGGACGGATGCCGAGCGGATCGCGGCAGGCGAGCATGCCTTCGGCCGTGAGGCAGACAAACGAATAGGCGCCCTCCACCTGCTTGCAGGCATCGATGAAGCGGTCGAGCAGGGTCCGGTAACTCGACGTCGCCACGAGGTGGATGATGACTTCGGTGTCGCTGGTCGACTGGAAGATCGAGCCGCGGCGGTTGAGCTCGCGGCGGAGCTTCATCGCGTTGGAGATATTGCCGTTATGAGCAACGGCGAAGCCGCCGCTGGCAAGCTCGGCGAAGAGCGGCTGGACGTTGCGTAGCGCCGTGTCGCCGGTGGTCGAATAGCGGACATGGCCGATCGCGGCCTGCCCAGCAAGGCGGCGGATGATGTCGTCCTTGTCGAAATTGCCGGCGACATGGCCCTGCGCCCGGTGGGAATGGAAGGTGTGGCCGTCATAGCTGGTGATGCCGGCGGCTTCCTGGCCGCGGTGCTGCAGCGCATGAAGGCCAAGCGCGACGTGCGCCGACGCGGTGTCCGCGCCCCAGATGCCGAAGACGCCGCACTCCTCACGCAGCTTGTCGTTATCGAATGGATGTGTGGTCAGCATAAGCCTTGCCCGTCGCCCGCCGATTGCCCCCGATGCGCCGCCATATAGGGAGACGCGGAGCGTTTGTCTTCCCATTGTCACAGAATGATTGTGGATGAGGCTGATCGCTGGTGTCGATTAGCCGCGCTTGTCTGAACCTTCGCTGGCTGCCAAGGTTTAGGGGCAGCACTTTAGGAGGCGGAATGAAACGAGTTCTGATGGCGCTAGTGCTGGTGACGGGCTGCGGCGCGGGCGGAGACCAGGCGAACCAGAGCGCGGGCAGTGCGGCGCAGACTGCCGGCCTTACCGGCCTTTACGAAGGCGGGTCGCCACGCCCCAACCAGCTTTGCGTGATCGACCGCGGAGCAGGCAACGCCTCCTTCGGCCTCGTCGTCTGGGGCGCCAACATGCACAGCTGCTCCGGCGCGGGCAGCGTGGGGCAGGCGGGGAACAAGCTTACCCTCACCATGGCGGGCGACCAAAGCTGTACCATCGAGGCGAACATCAGCGGCGGCAACGTCACTTTGCCTGCCACCGTACCGGAAGGCTGCGCTTATTATTGCGGTGCTCAGGCGAAGCTCGGCGGCGCGACGTTCGAGAAGAAGGGCGCCACGGCCGAAGACGCGATGAAGGCGGTGGACCTCGTCGGCGAGCCCCTTTGCAGCGGCGGATCGACACAGACGCCGTAGCGTCGCTTCTTGACGTTGACGTGAACGTAAAGTAGCCATCGCGGTCATGCCGCAATCTGCTCTTCATTCCGATTTCCGTCACGCCGACCATTCGACGCAAACCTATACGATTACGGAGCTTTGCGACGAATTCGGAGTCACTGCCCGCGCCCTCCGCTTCTATGAGGACGAGGGCCTGATCGCGCCGAAGCGCGCCGGTCTCGCCCGCGTCTACAGCTGGCGCGACCGCGCCCGGCTCGCCTGGATCCTCCGCGGCAAGCGCGTCGGCTTCAGCCTCGCCGACATCCGGGAGATGATCGACCTCTACGACCGCGGCGACAATCGCGAGGAGCAGCGGCGCGTCACGGTCCAGAAATGCCAGGAGCGGATTGACCTGCTCAAGAAGCAGCGGGTCGATATCGACGGCACGATCAAGGAGCTGGAAAGCTTCATCGCCAAGATTGGCGATCCCAACGCCACCATCGACTGAGCCCTTCGAGGAAGCCAATGCCGACCTACGCCGCCCCCGTCCGCGACACCCGCTATATTCTCGACCATCTGCTGGGGCTCGAACGCTATTCGAACCTCCCGGGCTTGGAAAATGCGACGCCTGATATGGTCGAGGCGGTGCTGAGCGAGGGCGCCCGCTTTTGCGAGGAAGTCCTGACGCCCCTCAACCGCATCGGCGACGAAGAAGGCTGCAAGCGGCACGAGGACGGCTCCGTCACCACGCCGGCCGGCTTCAAGGATGCCTGGGAGCAATTCGTGGCCAATGGCTGGACGACCTTGTCCGCGCCGGAGGAGTTCGGCGGGCAGGGGCTGCCGCACGTGGTCTCGACGGCAATCTCGGAATATCTCTGCTCGGCCAATCACAGCTTCGAAATGTATAACGGCCTGACGCAGGGCGCGATCGCATCGATCTTGGTAAAAGGGTCTGACGAGCAGAAGGCGAAGTTCCTGCCCAACATGGTCGCGGGCAAGTGGACCGGCACCATGAACCTTACGGAACCGCATTGCGGCACCGACCTTGGCCTCATCCGCACCAAGGCCGAGCCGCAGGCGGACGGAAGCTACAAGATCACCGGCACCAAGATCTTCATCTCATCCGGCGAGCACGACCTCAGCGAAAACATCATCCACCTGGTGCTCGCCAAGATCACTGGCGCGCCCGACAATGTGAAGGGCATCTCGCTCTTCATCGTGCCGAAGATCATCGTGAACGATGACGGCACACTCGGCGACCGGAACGGCGTCGTCTGCGGCTCGATCGAGCACAAGATGGGCATTCATGGCAATTCGACCTGCGTGATGAATTACGATGATGCCACGGGCTATCTGGTGGGCGAGGAGAATAAGGGCCTTGCCGCCATGTTCATCATGATGAACGCGGCGCGGCTCGGCGTCGGCCTTCAGGGCCTGGCGCAGGGCGAGGTCGCTTATCAGAATGCGGTCCAGTACGCGAAGGATCGGCGGCAGGGGCGGGCGCTTACCGGCCCGGCTGAGCCGGATCAGAAGGCCGATACACTCTTCGTCCACCCGGACGTTCGTCGCATGCTGATGGAGGCCAGGGCGTATAATGAGGGCGCCCGTGCTTTCATCCTGTGGGGTGCACTGCAGGTCGATCTGTCGAAGAAAGCGCAGACCGAGGAAGAGCGGCTCGCGGCCGAAGACCTCATTTCGCTGCTCACTCCCGTCATCAAGGGCTATTTGACCGACAAGGGTTTCGAGGTCGCGGTGAACAGCCAGCAGGTCTATGGCGGCCACGGCTATATCCGCGAATGGGGCATGGAGCAGTTCGTTCGCGACGCCCGTATCGCTCAGATCTATGAGGGCGCGAACGGCATCCAGGCGCTGGACCTGGTTGGCCGCAAGCTCGCCAAGGATGGCGGGCGGGCGATCCAGACTTTCTTCGAGATCGTCACCACCGAAGTGAACGAGGCCAAGGCCGATCCCAACGCGAAGGAGATCGCCGCCGCCCTCGAAAAGGCCAATGGCGAGCTGCAGGCCGCGACCATGTGGTTGATGCAGAATGCGATGCAGAACCCGAACAATGCGGGAGCGGCGAGCTACAGCTATATGCACCTGATGGGCATCGTCTGCCTCGGCCTCATGTGGCTCCGCATGACGAAGGCGAGCGGCGCCGTCCTTGCCAATGGCCCCGAGGACCAAGCCTTCCACGAAGCCAAGCTCGTCACGGCCCGCTTCTACGCTGAGCGGATCATGCCGGAAGCCGGCGCGCTCCGCCGCAAGATTGAAGCAGGCGCGGAAAGTATGATGGCCCTGCCGGTCGAGGCTTTCTAGCCTCTTCCAACAGCTTGCCGGTAGCGGCATAGAAGGCCGATGAAGGTTTCCGGCAGTTACTATGAAGATGGCTATGCGCATCTCGAAGGGCTGATCCCCCGTGAGGTTGCGAACGCCTTCCTGCGTCAGCTGAAGGCCGACATCGAGCGATCGGGAACACCCTGGAACAAGCTGGAGCAGCCATCGAATCTCTTAAAGCGGGACGCGGTGGAGCTTTACGGCTTTCACTATCCGCCGATGCTCACCTTCCTTTGGGCGCTAACGCCGGTGATGATCCAGGTGACGGGTAAGGAGCTGCTTCCAACCTACAGCTATTTCCGGGTGTATCGGGAGGGCGACATCTGCCGCGTCCATTCCGATCGCTATTCCTGCGAGCATAGCCTGTCTCTGACGCTCGATTATAGCGACGGCGTTCCCTGGAACCTTGAAATCGGCACCGAACGGGTGGAGCCGGGGCCGCAGGTGGACGAAAGCTTCGGCGAGGCGCCCTATAGGTCCGTCTCCATGCAGCCCGGCGATGCGGTGCTCTACCAGGGGGTGCATCATCGGCATGCCCGCACCACGCCAAACCCGAATGGCTGGTCGGCGCACATGTTTTTGCACTGGGTGGACAAAGACGGCCCCTATAGGTCCAGCGCGTTCGACGGCCAAGAAGCGGCCGCCAAGCCGGTGAACTTCAGCTTCTAGGTCATCGCCGTCAATTCCGGAACCGGAACAAGAGCTTAGGCTTTGTTCCGGTATGAGAAAGCTGCTTCTTCCGTTCCTGCTCCTCGGGGTTTCGCTCGGCGCGGGCGCTTCGGCGATCCCGCCGCTGCCGACCGAACCACCGCCGCAGCCGCCGAGACGAGGCGTTCCGGGAGTCTCGGAAGCTTCGGTGAAGGACTATCTGCGAACGACCTTGTCGCAGAAGGTGGGGCGGGAGGCGGTCGAAGCCGCGGGCCGCGCGTTGACGTCGATCATGGTGTCCGGCGTCTATGGCGAGTTTCCGCTGCACGTCCCCTTCAACGTGCTCATCCGCGACCGAATGGGGTGGCAAGTCTGGACGGAGGCCGGCGGGCCGAACCCGCTGCCGGCCGCCACCGGCGCCGAGATCGACCGCATCCTGGCTAGCGACGCCTTCTGGCGGGAAGCAGCGGGCTTCTCCGCCGAGCAGCCTTGCACCGGCGGCGCGCGCGTGATGGTGATCCGGCATCGAGGGCGCGAGCGGGTGACGCGGCAACCCTGCGGCCCATCGGGCATCACCGGCCGGCTGGGCCACCTTGCTGCGTCGCTCCGCCTTCCGTCGGGCGCACAGCCGTGGCCGCCGGAGCCGCCGCAAGAGAGTCCGCGTGAGCTTCGCCCGGGCGAGGGACGCGAATATCCGATTGACGATCCGGAAGTCTCGCGCATCATCTGGGACAAGAGCCAGGCGTCGGCCATGGCGTGGAACCGCGGCGACCTTGAAGCCTATCTCGCGCCTTATGCGGAGGACGTGACTTTGCTCTGGCCCGACCGGGGCATGGAATATCACAAGAGCGCCCTTCGCGCCCGCGCGGTACGCTCCCAAAGCTGGCAAGGGCCACCCGCGCGAAAGATGGAGGTGCATACATCGACGGTCCGCCAGATCGCGCCCTATGTCGTCCTCCAGACCTCTCACATCTACTATAGCGGCGGCGGCAGGCCCGACACGCACAGCTGGGTCACAACCATCTGGCAGAACAGGCGCGGGACGTGGGAAGTGACGCACGAACAGCCGGCGCCGGAAGCGCCGGGTCATTCGCGCTAGGCCATCGTTTCCAACTGCGTGAAACGCACAGGCATGATGGCGTGCGTTCGGGCGGAGCCGTCGGATTTCTTCTCGACCACGCTCAGCTGCTGGACCTCGCCTTCAGGGCCGATCGGAATCACCATCCTGCCGCCGGGGCTTAGCTGCTCGACCAGTGCTTCCGGCGGTTCCTTCGCGGCGGCGGTGACAAGGATATGGTCGAACGGCGCGTGCTCGGACCAGCCGCGGGAGCCGTCGCCCACGCGGATCGTGACATTGGCATAGCCCAGCGCGAGGAGGCGGGCAGTGGCGGCGCTTGCGAATTCCTCCACGATCTCGACCGACCATATTTCGGCGCCGAGCTGCGCGAGGACGGCGGCCTGGTATCCGAGCCCCGTCCCCACCTCCAGCACGCGGGCGCCCGGCTCCACCTCCAAGAAGTCAAGCATGAGGGCGCCGATGAACGGCTGCGACACCGTTTTGTCAAACCCCAGCGGAAGCGCTGTATCCTGATAGGCGGCGCCGGCGATCTGTCCCGGTACGAACAGGTGCCTCGGCACCTCCATCATGGCATCGCGGAGCAGGGGCGGAAGTCTGTCCCGCCCGATCTCCTCCTCCGCCAGATCGTAATGGATGTCGATCATCTCGACCATGTGGCGGCGGAGGATGGCGAGATGCTTCTCGGTGAGTGGCTTCATGAAGGTCTAACGCTCGGATTCAATTCCAGGCTCATCTGGAACCAGCTTCTTCTACCCGCATTAAGGCCGTTACGCAGCCGGAGGGAAATTTGCAGGACGAGAAGATCATGATGCGGGCGGCGGTCCTCGCCGGCCCCGGCGAAATCAGGCTGGACGAAGTGGCGCTTCCGGACCCTGGGCCGGGGCAGGTGCGGGTGAAGCTGGAAGGATGCGGCGTGTGCGCCTCCAACCTAACACCCTGGGAGGGGCCGGAGTGGATGCAGTTCCCGACCGAACCAGGCGCTCTTGGACACGAAGGCTGGGGCGTGATCGATGCGGTGGGCGAGGGCGTAAAAGGGCTGGCGATTGGAGACCGCGTCGCGGCGCTCTCCTACAAAAGCTATGCCGAATACGACATCGCCGAAGCCGAAGCGGTGGTGAGGCTCCCCGAAAGCCTGAAAGATCAGCCGTTCCCCGGCGAGCCGCTCGGCTGTGCCATGAACATCTTCCGGAGGAGCGACATATCGGCGGGGCAGACCGTTGCCATCGTCGGCATAGGCTTCCTCGGCGCGATCCTGACGCGGCTCGCCACCGATGCCGGCGCGCGGGTGATCGCGATTTCGCGCCGTTCCTTCTCGCTCGACGTCGCGCGGCAATTCGGCGCGGCGGAAGTCATTCCGATGGACGATCATTGGCAGATCATCGAGCGGGTGAAGGAGCTGACCGGCGGCAAGTTCTGCGACCGGGTGATCGAAGCGGTCGGCAAGCAATGGCCGCTCGACCTTGCCGGGGAACTGGTGCGGGAAGGCGGGAAACTGATCGTCGCAGGCTACCACCAGAATGGGCCGAGACAGGTCAACATGCAGATGTGGAACTGGAAGGGCATCGACGTGATCAATGCCCATGAGCGCGACCCTGAGGTCAATATGCAGGGGATCAGGGATGCTGTGGAGGCAGTCGCCAGCGGGCGGCTCGATCCTTCGCCGCTCTACACCCATCGTTATCGCTTCGATCAGCTGGGCGAGGCGCTTGACGCCACCCGGGATCGTCCGGACGGCTTTCTCAAAGCGTTGGTGACGCCCTGATGGCGAAGCCGCGGGTGGGCTTCCTCGGCGTCGGCTGGATCGGCCGGCACCGTATGGAGGCGATGCTGAAGACCGGCGCCATCGAGGTTGCCGGCATTGCCGACGCGTCGCCGGAAATGGCGGCTGAAGCGGCGAAGCTCGCGCCACAGGCGGAGCTTGTCTGGACGCTGGACGATCTTCTCCAGCTCGATCTCGACGGTGTTATCATCGCTACCCCAAGTGCCCTCCACGCCGAACAATCGATCCAGGCGCTGGAGCGGAACGTCGCGGTGTTCTGCCAGAAGCCGCTCGGACGGACTGCGGAGGAGGTGTGGGCCGTTGTCGAAGCGGCGCGCAGTGCCGACCGGCTGCTGGCGGTGGATCTCAGCTACCGCTTCACTGAAGGCATGCGCCGCATTCGCGAGCTCATCCAATCGGGCGAACTGGGCCGCATCTACGCCGTCGATCTCGTCTTCCACAACGCTTACGGGCCCGACAAAGGCTGGTTCTACGATCCTGCTCTGTCCGGCGGCGGCTGCGTCATGGATCTTGGCATTCACCTCGTCGATCTGGCTCTTTGGACGCTCGACTTCCCGCAAGTGGCGGACGTGTCGGCGAAACTCCTTTCTGAAGGCGCGCCTCTCCGGGGCCGCACGGGCAAGGTGGAGGATTATGCAGCGGCGACGGTGGAGCTTGCGGGCGGCACCGCCGTCCAGCTCGCCTGCTCCTGGCGGCTGCAGGCCGGGTGTGATGCGATTATCTCAGCCGCCTTCTACGGGATCGAAGGAGGCGCCGCGCTCCGCAACGTCGACGGCAGCTTCTACGACTTCACGGCCGAGCGTTATCGCGGCACCGCGCGGGAGACGCTTGCCTTCCCCCCCGACGAGTGGGGCGGAAGGGCAGCGGCGGATTGGGCGATGCGGCTCGCGGCGGGGGAGCGCTTCGACCTCGCGGCCGAGCGGCTGGTCGACAGCGCCAAAGTGCTGGACCGCATTTACGGCCGTTGAAAAGAAAGAGCCCCGGCATTGCTGCCGAGGCTCAAGGGGACGTGGTCGGGGAGTTTAAGAGTCGGAACCTAGGTTGGAATAATCTTTCTCGTGAAAGGGGCAAGCTGCCAGGAAAGAAAGCCACTTTGATCTCCCACGCCTTCTGCTATTGGAAATATATTCCAAGCAGAGGACCTGCCGCAGATGGATTCTACCGACCTCAAGATCCTCGCCATTCTTCAGGAGGACGCCTCGCTTCCAGTCGCAGAGGTCGCAGCGCGGGTGAACCTGTCGCAGACGCCCTGCTGGCGGCGCATTCAGAAGCTGGAGCAGGCGGGGGTGATCCAGCGTACCGTCGCCATCCTCGATCCGGCGAAGATTGGAATGGACATCACGGTGTTCGTTTCGATTGAGACCGGAGATCATTCGCCGGAATGGCTTGCCCGCTTTTCGGAAACGGTTTCGGCGATGCCGGAAGTGATGGACATCTATCGAATGGCGGGGGAGACGGATTACCTCCTCCGCGTGGTGGTGCCGAGCATGGCCTCCTTCGACGACTTCTACCGCAGCCTCATCGCCAAGGTGCAGCTCAAGAACGTCACCTCGCAATTCGCCATGGAGCGGGTGAAGAGCAGCACCGCCTATCCGCTTGGCCCTACACCTCGATAAGGGCGTACGGGCGGCCTTTTTCCTCCTGCACCACGAATTGGGCGCAATTGTAGACGGGAACGCCGCGCGGCGTCTGCCCTTGGAAGGCGCCCCGATGCGCGTGTCCGTGCACCACCGCCTTCACATTTTCGAACCGGTCCACTGCGTCGGCAAGCCGCGAGGAGCCGAGAAAGGGAAAGATCTCCTTCGGCTCACCCTCGACGGTCTCCGCTATGGGCGAATAATGGAGCACAGCCACCGTTCGCTCGGTCTTCAGCGACCGGAGGGCGTTTTCGAGCTTCCGTGCCTCGTTGATGGATTCATCTACGAAGACCTTGATCGCTTCCTCGCCGAAGGCGCCGAGCTCGCCCCGTCCGAAGCCGCCGATGAAGCCTTTGACCCCGGCAAAGCCGACGCCCTCCACCACTGCGGCTTGCTCGTCGAGCACGGTGACGCCCGCCTGGTGCAGTATCTCCTTCACCTTGTCGGGTTGGCCGCATTCGTAGTCGTGGTTGCCGAGCACGCCGACCATCGGGATGGTGCAGGCGCGGAGGTCCTCGGCAAGAATTTCCGCTTCGCTGGTCTTACCGAAATTGGTGAGGTCGCCGCAAAGCGCCACCACGTCGGCCACTTCCGAAATCTCCACGAAGAGATCGCGGTAGCGCTTCTCCGAAGTCTCAGAAACGTGAAGATCGCCGATCGCGGCCAGCTTGATCGTCTCAATGGGCTGGTCGTTCATGCTTTTCGTCTATTCCCTTACCTACGACGTCGGCGAAACCCCATTCGCTGACGTCGATCACGAAATCGGTTGGGCTGAGCGCGCGGCCGCGGCAGATCTTCACGCCTGCGGGCGGCATCGCATCCTGCGCCTGGAGGCGCTCCAGCAGCTCCTTGAACAGCCAGCGCGGGATGAGGTCGCGCTCGGTCGGATAGATGAAGCGGAAGAGGAGGACATTGATCAGCAGCACTTCCCAATAAAGCTCGAGCGAGGAGAGCAGCCAGCGCCAGTCTATCTCGTCATGCTTCTTGAGGATGGTGTGGACGATGTCCGCGCCGTCATAGCGGTAGCGGGTCTGAAGGAAGAGCTTCGACAGGATGAATTGCGTCGGCGGCGTGATGCGGACGGTGGTGCCGTAGACCTCCACCTCCGACACATTCTCGAACCACTCGTCGGTGATCGGAATGTTGGCCGAGGAGATGTTGAAGATGACGTCGAAGAAGTTCTTCCCGCGCCAGACCTTCCCGATCCAGCGCTCGTCCTCCATCTCGATCTCGTAACCGCGTTCCTTGAAGAAGCTCAGGATCTTCGGCGCGTCGCTCGGCTTGCAGAAGACGTCGAGGTCCTTGGTCGGCCGGACGATGCCGGTGAAGCAGGAGAGGGCGTAGGTGCCGGACAGCAGGAAGGGTACCCGCGACTCATTGAGGAGCTTCAGGCTCTCCACGTAGAAATCGACCGCTTCGGGGGGTGGCTCGAAGCTGGCGGCATCAAGGATTTGGGTGTCGCTCATTGCAGGCTGAACGGCGGTTCGGGAGAAGCGTTCCCGCCCCTTAACGAAGCACGACCCAGGTCGGCGCGTGATCGCTGGTGCCCTCCCGGCCGCGCACGTCGCGGTCGACGCCGCCGCTTTCCAGGCGGGCCGCTGCTTCGTCGGAGAGGAGCAGGTGATCGATGCGGATCCCTGCATCGCGGGCGAAGGCGTTCCGCCAGTAATCCCAGAAGGTGTAAATGCGCTCGTCCGGGTGGAGGTGACGAATCGCGTCCGTCCAGCCCTGAGCGAGGATCGCTTCAAACGCGGCGCGCGCTTCCGGCTGCATCAGCGCATCGTCCGCCCAGCGCTCCGGTTTATAGACGTCGAAGTCGGTCGGGATGACGTTATAGTCACCCGCAAGCACGACCGGCAGGTCCGCCGCGAGCAGTTTGGCCGCATGATCCGCAAAGCGCTTCAGCCAGCGGAGCTTGTAATCGAATTTCGGGCCCGGCTGTGGGTTGCCATTGGGGGCATAGAGGCAGCCGATCAGCACGCCGCAGACCGCCGCCTCGATATAGCGGGCATGATCGTCCTCCGGCTCGCCGGGAAGACCGCGCCGCGTTTCGACCGGATCGCAGTCGCGGCCGAGGATGGCGACACCGTTCCACCGGCTCTGCCCGTACCAGATTGCGCCGTAGCCCGCTTTCTCAATTGCCTTGGCGGGAAACTTCTCGTCAGGCGCCTTCAGCTCCTGAAGGCAGACGGCATCGGGCTGCGTCTCCTCGAGCCATTCGAGGAGGACGGGAAGGCGGCCGTTGATGCCGTTGACGTTGAAGGTTGCAATCTTCACCGCAGCGCGGAACGCACGGCCTCCCCAAAACGCTGCGGCGCCTGCGGATCGTGGCCGAGGTAGAGGTCGGGTTCGACCAGCTCCAGCTCGATGAGAGCAGGCTGTCCTTCCAGATCGCGAACGAGGTCGACGCGGGCGTAGAGGAGATCTTCGCCCGCGGCGTTCAGCGCAGCTTCGGCGGCGGCGATTTCGCCGGGCGCGGGATCGTGCGGCGTGATGATGCCGTCATATTCGGGCTGGACGCGGAAGTCGCCCGGCTGCGGCACCTTGCGGATTGCGTGGCTGAAGCGGCCGCCCAGATAGATGAGCGAGATTTCGCCTTCGGTCTCAATCGATGGGAGGTACGGCTGGATCATCGCCTCGCTGGTCGGAGCGTCGCCGAGCGGTGCGCCGGGCGACCAGCGGATCGTCTGGAAGGCGCCGGCAGAGATGCGGGGCTTAGCGACCAGGCGATCGGCGCCGAACGCTCCTGCCGCCTCTGCTAGGGCGTCTTCGGATACTCGATCGATGAAGCGAGTGGGGACGATGCGGGCGCCGCTCTCGGCGAGGCGCTGGAGGTAGAGCTTGTCGGCATTCCAGCGGAGGACGTCAGGCGGGTTCTGGAGCCGAATGCTGCGTGCAGCCCAGCTAGCGACCTGGTCGTTCCAGCGGTCCGAAACGTGATAGCCCCAGACGAGGAGCGGCAGGACGAGTGGAAAGTCCGCAAGGTCTTCCCCATCCGTCCAGCTCCTGCCTTCAACCTCGAGACCGGCCGCTTCGAGCGGCGCCGCCATGCGGCCGAGCACGTCCCGCCAGCGCGAGCTATACCAGGGCCCGGCCGCGTCGGGCGTCAGGATTGCGACCCGCTCGCTCATTCGGGGAGGAAGTCCGGCACCGAAAGGTAGCGTTCGCCAGTATCGTAGTTGAAGCCGAGCACTCGCTTGTCCGTACCGATCTCACCAAGCTTCTGCTGGATTGCGGCGAGCGTCGCGCCGGAGCTGATGCCGACCAGCATGCCTTCCTCCCGCGCGGCGCGGCGCGCCATTTCCTTGGCGTCGTTCGGATCGATCTGGATGATGCCGTCGAGGAGATCCGTCTGCATAATCGCCGGAACGAAGCCCGCGCCGATGCCCTGGATCGGGTGCGGGCCCGGTTGGCCGCCGGAGAGAACCGGCGACAGGGTCGGCTCGACCGCAAAGACCTGAAGGTTCGGCCATTCCTTCTTCAGCGCCTGGGCGCAGGCGGTGATGTGGCCGCCGGTGCCGACGCCGGTGATGAGGACGTTGATCGGATTGTCGCGAAAGTCGGCGAGGATTTCCGGAACGGTGGTGCGGAGGTGCACGTCCACGTTCGCCGGGTTCTCGAACTGTTGCGGGGTCCAGCCGCCCGGCGTCTGCTCGCGAAGCTCCTGCGCACGAGCGATAGCGGCCTTCATTCCGCCTTCGCGCGGCGTCAGGTCAAAGGTCGCGCCATAGGCGAGCATCAGGCGGCGCCGCTCCAGGCTCATGCTTTCCGGCATGACGAGGACGAGCTTGTAGCCCTTGACTGCGGCGACCATGGCGAGGCCGATGCCGGTATTGCCGCTGGTCGGCTCGATGATCGTGCCGCCCGGCTTCAGTGCACCGGAACGTTCGGCGTCCTCGACCATGGCGAGGGCGATGCGGTCTTTGATAGACGCGCCGGGATTGGCGCGTTCGGACTTGATCCAGACTTCGGCGTCGCCGAACAGGCGGTTGATGCGGATGTGCGGCGTGTTGCCGATGGTTTCGAGGATGTTGCCGGCTTTCATGGCTGTCCTTTCTCGGCTTGAGGATTGAGGCCTGCGACCATCGCAGGGAGTTCGACATCCGGGCGGTCCTTGCCCGGCTGATCGGCGAGGATTTGCTGATCCGGCGCGACGAAGCGGTCGGCGCGGCGGAGGCTTGGGACGGCCCTGGCGCTGATGCCGGTTACGGCGACCGCATGCGCGCCGCCGCCGACCACCGCGACCACCGGCCCGAAGGCGGCGCCCGCGAGGCCGGCGCGGAATTCGCCAAGCTCATTCGAGGCGGAAATGAAGAGGCCGGAAACTGCGGAGACGCGCCCGCGCATCGCATCGGGCGTGTGGAGCTGGATGAGCGAGGAGCGGACATAGACGCTGATCATGTCGGCCGCGCCGAGCACGAACAGGCTTGCCAGCGAGAGCCACATCACCCGGCTTTCGCCGAACACGATGGTGGCGAGACCGAACAAAGCGACGCAGGCGAACATCTTGATGCCAACATGGCGCTTCAGCGGGCGGCGCGCGAGGATGAGGGCAGTGAGCGCCGCACCGACGGCAGGCGCGGCGCGGAGCGCACCGAGGCCTTCGGAGCCGACGTGGAGGATATCGCGGGCATAAACCGGCAGCATCGCCGTGGCGCCGCCGAGCAGGACGGCGAAGAGGTCGAGAGTGATGGCGCCGAGCACGATCTTGTTGTCGCGCACATAAGCGAGGCCCTCGATCACCGCCCGGAGCGGGTGGCTTTCGCCGGCATTGCCCTTCGGGATGGGGCGGATGATCAGCATCGCACCGACAGCAATGGCGAAGAGCACTGCCGAGGCTTCGTAAGGAAGGGCGGTACTGAGGGCATAGGCGCCACCGCCGAGCAGCGGCCCAGCCACCGCACCCGCCTGCCAGGCGATCGAGTTAAGGGCGATGGCGCTCGGCAGCAGTTCCTTGGGCACAAGGTTCGGCGCGAAGGAGGCCAGCGCGGGGCCCGCAAAGGCGCGGCCGATGCCGAGCGCAACGGCTACCGCGAAGAGCGGGGCGAGCGACATGGCGTCGGCCCAGACGAGCGCGGCCAGCGCCGCCGCGCAGACCAGCTCCAGCGTTAGGCTTGCCCGGACGATCCAGCGGCGGTCGATCCGATCGGCGACATAGCCGGCGACGAGCGTCAGCAGGAACAGCGGCAGGAATTGCGCGAGGCCAACCATACCCAGCCAGAAGGAGGCGCGCTCAATGCTCATGCCGTCGGCGCGGGCGATGTCGTAAACGTGGATGCCGATGACGACGACGAGCATGGTGGATGCGATCGTGCTCGCCAGCCGCGCCGCCCAGAAAGCGCGATAGTCGCGATATTGAAAGGGCGAGGCCGAGGCGGTCATGAAGCCGCCACGTAGGCCGGGGCGAAGAGCGCTTCAACCGCGGAAAGAGCAAAGCGGAGAAACTGCTCACCGCGCGCGGCGGATGAGGAGGAAATTGCGGCGGGACGCCGATCCGCGCGGCTTTTCTCCGGCGCCGCATGCCGCGGAAAACCGCCGAAGTTCACGGAGTGCATGGGCTTTGCCGCTCTTTTCGTGAACTTCCTGCGGAAAACGCACTTTGTACAACGGTTTGTGCAGAAACGTTCAAAGTCCATCGCCACCTACGCCGCTTCCCCTCTGTCAAAAGGTGGTAATCCGAAATTCCCGGACGCGCGGCTTCTTCCGTTCCTCCGCCGCCCGGGCTTCCGCCTCCGCTGCTGCTTTGCGGACGGCAGCGCGGCGGAGGTCTTCTTCGCGGAGCGACTTGCGGTAGGCGCGGACCCGTGCCGCCTCAGCGCGCTGCTCCTCTATGTCCTTCCCGCGCCCGGAGAGGATCGCGATGGCCATCCGGTCGAACTGGCGGAACTCCATGCGAACGATCCGCCCGCGCCGGACGACAGGAACCCAGCCGCCATGCATCGCCCGGTCGATCACGCAGTCGCGCGTGGCGTCGATGCCGATCGCGACCGCCATGTGCCAGGCCGCCGCAAAGCTTTCCGCGCCGGCGCGTTCGCGCAGCGCATAGGCACCGCGCACGGACTTGCCAACCTGGCGCGCCGCCGCGGTGGCGCTGCCGCAGCGGG
>NZ_DASWTN010000009.1:0-4062 GCF_036402135.1 Allosphingosinicella sp.
GTCAGCTCGGGCGGCCGGATCGTCTCCACGTCCTTCATCGAATGAACGGACAGATCAATGCGGCGGTCCATCAGGCAGCGGTCGAGTTCCTTTGTCCAGAGCGCCTTGCCGCCGACCTCCGCAAGCGGCCGGTCCTGGATCACGTCGCCGGTCGTGGTGATGGGGACGATCTCGATCCCATCGTCGCCCCAGCCATGCGCCGCCTTCAGCGCGTCCGCGACCATGTGGGCTTGGGCGAGCGCCAGCGGCGATCCGCGTGTGCCGATGCGAAGGGGGCGTGTCATGCGGCGCTTGTGCTAGCCGCTTCCTCTAGGGCAGGGAAGACGGCGATGAGCCTGATCCTCGGCATTGAATCCTCGTGCGACGAGACGGCGGCGGCCCTGGTGACGTCGGAACGGCGTATCCTCGCGCACAAGCTCGCGGGGCAGGAGGCGGAGCATAGGCCCTATGGCGGCGTGGTGCCGGAGATCGCCGCCCGCGCCCATGTCGAGATATTGCCGTCGCTGATCGAGGACGTGCTAGCGGAAGCGAATGTGGATCTCGGCGAGGTTGACGCGATCGCGGCCACGGCTGGTCCGGGCCTGATCGGCGGCGTCATGGTTGGGTTGGTGACGGCCAAGGGGCTGGCGCTCGCCAGCGGAAAGCCGCTCGTCGCGGTCAATCACCTTGAGGGACATGCGCTTTCGCCGATGCTGGCCCAGCCGAGTCTCGCCTTTCCCTATCTGCTGCTGCTGGTGTCGGGCGGTCATTGCCAATTGTTGTTCGTCGAAGGGGTCGGCCGCTACCGCCGCCTTGCCACCACGATCGACGATGCGGCGGGTGAAGCCTTCGACAAAAGCGCCAAGTTGCTCGGCCTCGGCTTCCCCGGCGGCCCTTCGGTCGAGAAGGCGGCGGCAAATGGCGATCCTTATGCCGTGCCTCTGCCGCGCCCGCTCGTCGGCTCAGCCGAACCGCACTTCTCCTTCGCCGGCCTCAAGAGCGCAGTGCTCCGGGCAAAGGAGTCCGGCCGCCACAGCGCGGAGGATATTGCCGCCTCCTTCCAGCAGGCGGTAGTCGATTGCCTGCTCGACCGCACCAAACGGGCGCTCGATGCCGCGGATGGAGCGAAGGCGCTCGTCGTTGCAGGCGGGGTAGCGGCCAATCAGCAGATCAGGGGCGCCCTTACTGAGCTTGCCGCATCGCATGGGCTACCCTTCGTCGCGCCGCCTCTGTGGCTCTGCACCGACAATGCGGCGATGATCGCCTGGGCAGGCGCTCTTCGGTTCGAGCAGGGGCTGGTGGACGGGCTGGAGACGCCGGCGCGGGCGCGCTGGCCGCTTGATCCGAATGCAGAGAAGGCGCGCGGGGCGGGGGTGAAGGCATGATCCGGAAAATAGGCGTGATCGGCGGCGGCGCCTGGGGCACGGCGCTCGCGCAGGTCGCGGCAGCGGGCGGCGAGGAAACCCTCCTCTGGGCGCGCGAGGAAGAGGTGGTGGAGAGCGTCAACGGCGTCCATGAGAACCGGCCGTTCCTGCCGGGCGTGGCGCTGAGCCCGGCCATCCGCGCCACCTCGGCGCTGGCGGACCTCGAAGCATGTGATGCGCTGCTGGTGGTGACGCCCGCTCAGCATATGCGGGCGGTTCTGTCGCAGCTTCCCGGTAGCGCCTCGCCGCTCATCCTCTGTGCGAAAGGCATGGAGGAATCCTCCATGAAGCTGATGCACGATGTCGCGCATGAGGCGCAGCCGGAGGCGCCGATCGCCGTCCTGTCGGGACCGACGTTCGCGCATGAAGTAGCAGCAGGCCTTCCTGCCGCCGTCACTTTCGCCGTATCCGACCGCGCTATCGGCGAAGCGCTGGTCGCGCGCCTCGCCCGTCCGAACTTCCGCCCTTATCTGTCGGACGACATAGTGGGAGCCGAGATTGGCGGTGCGGTGAAGAACGTGCTCGCTATCGCTTGCGGCGTGGTCGAGGGGCGGGGTCTCGGCCAGAACGCCCGGGCGGCCCTTATCTCCCGCGGCTTCGCGGAAATGACCCGCTTCGGCCTCGCCAAAGGCGCGCGGCTTGAGACACTGGCAGGGTTGTCGGGCCTTGGCGACCTCGTCCTTACCTGCTCCTCCACCAGCTCGCGCAATTTCAGCCTCGGCAAGGGACTGGGCGAGGGGCGGAGCGCCGCCGAGCTACTCGCCGACCGCCGCACGGTTGCGGAAGGCGCGTTCACCGCACCGGTGTTGAAGCGGGCCGCCGAAGCGGCGGGCGTAGACATGCCGATCATCGCCGCCGTCTGCGCTCTCCTCGCAGGAGAGGCGTCAGTGGATGCCGTAGTCGAACGACTTCTCTCCCGGCCCCTGAGGAGCGAAGGCGTCTAGAGCCTAAAAGTCTACGGCGATGCCCTTGTTTTCCCAGTCGCCGTAGCGGGTGGGTTCCCGCCTGTCCCTGGGGCCGCCATGCTCCTCGCCCGGCGCCACCTTCTGGGGCTCCGGCACAGGCGGGCTCTTCGACAAATGCTTGGGCGGTTTCACATGTTCGGGACGGTGGCCGGCCATGACGGTTCCGATTGATTTTGGAGCTCTTCGCACCCACATTTCGGGTGTAGAAGGGCAGAAGGCAAGATGAACGGCTTAAAGACAGTCATGCTTCTGGCGGCGCTGACCGCCTTGTTCATGGGTCTTGGCTATACGCTCGGCGGCCAAAGCGGCGCGGTGATGGCCCTGCTGTTCGCGGCGGGCATGAACCTCTTCACCTTCTGGAATGCCGACAAGATCGTGCTTCGCATGCACAAAGCGCGTGAGGTGGACGAGGCGAGCGCGCCGGAGTTCGTCCGAATCGTGCGCGAACTGGCCGCGCGGGCGCAGCTCCCGATGCCGAAAGTCTATGTGATCGACTCCCCGCACCCGAACGCCTTCGCGACGGGGCGCAATCCCGCCCATGCTGCGGTTGCGGCGACCACCGGGCTGCTTTCCATGCTCAGCCGCGACGAGGTGGCAGGCGTGATGGCGCACGAGCTTGCCCATGTGAAAAACCGCGACACTTTGATCATGACGATGACGGCCACGATTGCCGGCGCCATCTCCTTCCTCGCTAATTTCGGGCTCTTCTTCGGCGGCAACAGCGAAAATCGGGGCAACATGCTGGCGATGCTGCTCGCCGTGTTCGTCGCGCCTTTCGCGGCGATGATCGTCCAGCTCGCGATCAGCCGCACCCGTGAATATGACGCCGATCGCGGCGCGGCCGAGATAAGCGGCAATCCGCGTGCGCTGGCCTCCGCGCTCGCCAAACTTCACGAAGGCGCGCGGCGCGTGCCGAACCCGGTCAGCATGCGGAACCCCGCCGCCGCTTCGCTTTACATCGTCCCGTCGGGCACCGGCCGAGACAGCCTCTTCTCGACCCATCCGGATACCCAAAACCGGATCGCCGCGCTCCACGCGATGGCCGATGAGTTCGGCCTCGCCGCGCCGCCGCCGGTCATCGATCAGGCGCGGCCGAGAGTGTCCGCCGTCCCGTCCAGCCGCCGCCGCGCCGCCAGCGCCCTCGACCCGCTCGGACGCGAGAGCTGAGCGATAAGGATCCGATCGGCACGGCGTCCCGCCGTGCCGCGTTGCGCCTGCTCGACGCGGTGCTTCGCAAGGGGCTGCCGCTGGAGGCGGCGCTCGACATCGCCGCGCGCGATCTCGACCGCGCCGACGATCGCGGCTTTGCCCATGCCATTGTCGCCGAAACCCTCCGCCGACTGCCCGACCTCGATGCCCTGATCGACAGCGCGACCAAGAAGGCGCTGCCGGATGATGCCAAGGCGCGCTTCGCCCTCCGCATCGCGCTTGTTCAGGCGCTGGCGCTGGATACGCCGCCCCATGCCGCCATTTCGACGGTCCTGCCGCTGGTTGACGGCGGCCCGCGCAAGCTGGTCCACGGCGTGTTCGGCACGCTGATGCGGCAAGGCGCGACGCTGCCGGAAATCCCCACCCTGCCGCTGGCCGTCTCCTACCGCTGGGAGAAGAATTGGGGCGCTGCGGTGACCGAAGCCGCGGCGAAGCTGATGGCGATCCAGCCGCCCCTCGACCTCATCTTCGCCGACGACGATCCC
>NZ_DASWTN010000010.1:0-194275 GCF_036402135.1 Allosphingosinicella sp.
AACGCCTCGGCAAGGCTCGCCGTGGCGGCGACACCGACGGCGGAACTTAGCCGGATCCTGACTGCCACGGCCCGCGCGGAGAGCTGGATGCCTATTGCAGCGTAAAGCATCGATACGGGGCCGAGGATGAAAAGGAGAAAAGCGGCCGGCAGAAGCTGCAACGGCGGCATATCGCCGCCCAGCTTATCAATGGACCACAGCAGTCCTCCGAAAAACAGGGTTAAGGCGAAAACGTAGATAGCTCGCTTCCGCGCGTTGAAGCGGTCTCGCAGCCCTCCAAGTCGATTAATCCATCCCAGCATGCAATGGAAATACATGGGCAGGTGTGAAGATGTTGTTAACTATGAAGTTTCAATCGTTCTCATCCTCATAGCCGACGAGGTTCAGCTCCCGCGCCTTGATCTGACGGGTCATGCACCAGTGCATCAGCGCTTCCTCGCGGCCGTGGGTGATCCATACCTCGCGGGGAGCGACTTCCTGAATGGTCCGGGTGAGTTCGTCCCAATCGGCGTGGTCGGACAGGATCAAGGGCAGTTCGACGTTCCGCTGCCGTGCGCGCTGGCGGACGCGCATCCAGCCTGAGGCCATGGCCGTGATCGGATCGGGGAGCCGGCGGGACCAGCGGTCGTTGAGCGCACCGGGCGGGCAGAGCACGATCCTGCCCTTCAGCTCCTCTTTCTTCGCCCCGGTGGCGGGACGAAGCTCGCCGAGTTGCACGCCGTGTTCCGCGTAAAGCTCGCACAGCCGCTGCAGCGCGCCGTGGATGTAGATCGGGTCGTGATGGCCGCGGCCGCGCAGTTCCATGATGACGCGCTGCGCCTTGCCCAGCGCGTAGGCGCCGACCAGCACGCAGCGGTCCGGATTTTCGTGGAGGCGGAGGAGCAGCCGGTCCATCTCGCTCGCAGTGTCCGGGTGCCGAAACACCGGGAGCCCGAAGGTCGCTTCGGTAATGAAGATGTCGCAGGGTACCGGCTCGAACGGGGCGCAGGTGGGGTCGGGGCGGCGCTTGTAGTCGCCCGACACGACGATCCGTTCTCCTCCATATTCCATCACGATCTGGGCGGAGCCGAGGACGTGGCCGGCTGGGACGAAGCTCAACTCCACCTCGCCCATCCGAGTCACCTCGCCGTACGCCACAGGTGTGCCATTCTGCGGGCCATATCGGCATTCCATGATGGCGAGCGTTTCGGGCGTCGCCAGCACCTCGCTATGGCCGCCGCGGGCATGGTCGGCATGGCCATGCGTGACGAGCGCACGCGGCTTCGGCTGCGACGGATCCACCCACGCGTCGGCGGGCTTCACGTAAATGCCTTCGGGAAAAGGCTCGATCCAGGAACCGAGACGGGCCATCGGGAGCTATATGGGCGAAACGATGCCGTGGTTCCAACGCGCCGCGGCTCCAAGCATGAAGGAGATGCAAAATGGATCTGGGCGGACTTGGCTGGGGCCTGCAGACCATCATCGGCGCATTCCTGCTCGGCGCGGTCATTCTCTGGGCGGCCCTCAGGAACCGTAGCTCAAAGGCGACCCGCGACGAGACGGAGATCGCGACACGCGAACTGTACAAGGAAGAAGATCGCGCGCATCGCCACGAGGATGACAACGTTCCCTAAGACCGGGTGCGGCCGGTGAGCGCATCCGCGCTTCCGCCCGTCATTGCCGGCTGGTTCGAAGCCAAGGGCTGGGCGCCGCGCCGGCACCAGCTGGAGATGCTGGCCGCTGCGCGGGCGGGGCGGAATGCCTTGCTCGTGGCGCCAACGGGCGCAGGCAAGACTCTGGCTGGATTTCTGCCGAGCCTAGTCGACCTGACTGAGCGGCCGTCGGACGGTCTTCATACCCTCTACGTCTCGCCGCTTAAGGCACTGGCAGTGGACGTGCAGCGCAACCTTCTGACGCCGATCGAGGAGATGGGGCTCCCGATCCGTGTCGAGACTCGCACCGGGGACACGCCCGCAGACCGGAAGGCGCGGCAGCGCGTGCGGCCCCCGCAGATGCTGCTGACGACGCCAGAATCGCTGAGCCTGCTGCTTTCCCACGAAGACAGCGCCTTGCTGTTCGCGAACCTCAGCACGATGGTGGTCGACGAAGTCCACGCCTTCGCTGCGGGGAAGCGCGGCGACCTGCTCAACCTCGCGATGAGTCGCCTTCAGAAGCTTTCACCGGACCTCCGCCGGGTGGCCCTTTCCGCGACCGTCGCGGATCCCGAAGCCTATCAGGGCTGGCTCGCCCCGCACGCGGATATCGACAGCGTAGATGTCGTGCTCGGCGACCCTGGCGCCGAGCCGCAGATCGCGATCGTGTTGCCGGAAGAGGAGAAAATTCCTTGGGCGGGACATTCGGGTCGCTGGGCGGCGCAAAACGTCATGGAGGAGATCGAGCGGCACAAGACGACGCTGATCTTCTGCAACACGCGCTCCCTCGCCGAACTCATCTTCCAGGATCTTTGGGAGGTGAACGAGCAGCACCTTCCGATCGGGATCCATCACGGCTCGCTGGCGCTGGAGGCGCGGCGGAAGGTGGAGGCCGCGGTTGCGGACGGGCGGCTCCGCGCCCTCGTTTGCACGGCAAGCCTCGATCTCGGCGTCGATTGGGGAGATGTCGACCTCGTGATCCAGATGGGGGCGCCGAAAGGCTCGTCGCGCTTGGTGCAACGCATCGGCCGCGCCAACCACCAGATCGACCAGCCGTCGGAGGGCATCCTCGTTCCCGGCAACCGCTTCGAATATCTCGAAGCGCGCGCGGCGCTCGATGCCGTTGCCGAAGGCGAGCTGGACGAGGAAATGTTTCGCCCCGGTGCCCTCGACGTGCTGGCGCAGCACATCATGGCCGTGGCCTGCGCCGCGCCGTTCCGGGAGGAGGAGCTGCTGGAGGAGATACGTTCAGCGGCACCTTATGCAGGTCTCACGGAGGAGATGTTCCGCGCCGTCCTCTCCTTTATTGAAAGCGGCGGCTATTCACTGAAGGCCTATGACCGGTTCCGCCGCATCACCCAGGATGCGGACGGCTTCTGGCGCGTCTCGCACCCAAAGTTCATCCAGCAGCACCGGATGAACGCCGGCATCATTGTAGACACGCCACTTTATTATGTTCGCTTCAAGAACGGCCGCACCCTCGGCACGGTGGAGGATAATTTCGCCGAGACGTTGAGCCCCGGCGACACCTTCTTCTTCTCAGGGCTGGTGCTGGAAGTGGAGCGGATCGACGGCATCGACCTGTTCGTAAAGGCGACGACCAAGTCCGCACGCATACCGACCTATATGGGCGCGCGCATGGCGATCAGCACGCACCTAGCTGACCGCGTCCGCACCTTCCTCCATGATCGGGCGCAATGGGATCGCTTCCCCGACGCAGTGCGCGACTGGCTGCGCGTTCAGGATTACCGCTCCGCCATTCCCGCGCCCGATCAACTGCTCGTCGAAACCTTTCCGCACGAAAGCGTCCACTACATGGCCGCCTACAGCTTCGAGGGCTGGAACGCCCACCAGTCGCTCGGCATGCTGATCACGAAGCGGATGGAGAACGCAGGCCTGAAGCCTCTTGGATTCGTCGCGAATGACTACGCGCTCGCCTGCTACGGGCTCGAACCGATCCTGGACCCGGGCTCCCTCTTCTCCTCCGACATCCTGGAGAAAGAGTTTGTCGACTGGGTCGAAGGTTCGCACCTCCTGAAACGCGCTTTCCGCGAGGTGGCGGTGATCGGTGGTCTCGTCGAGCGCCACCATCCGGGAAAGCGCAAGACAGGCAAGCAGGTCACCTTCTCAACCGACCTCATCTACGACGTGCTCCGCCGCTACGAGCCCGATCACCTGCTCCTCAAAGCAGCCTGGGCCGACGCGCGCGAAAAGATGACCGATGTCGGCCGCCTGGCGCGCCTACTCGACCGAGCACAGGACACGATGCTTCACGTCCAGCTAGAGCGCGTGTCCCCAATGGCCGTCCCGGTTCTCACTATCATCGGCCGGGAGCGGATGGCCCAGGGTACTGTCGACGATCAGCTCCTCATCGAGGCCGAAGCTTTGGCCGAAGAAGCAATGCGGCTCGACTAGGCTTGCCAGCGGCCTCAACCGCTTACATGATCGAGCCGCAGTCCTTCCGGAGAACCCCGCGTGCGCCTTCCCCTCCTTGCTTCCGTCGTCCTCCTCGCCATCCCCGCTTCCGCTCACGAAACCGTAAGCTCCGCCGACCGGCTGGCCCATGAGGAGATGCTGGTGCTCGACACCCATCTCGACACGCCGGTGCATTTCGAACGGCCGGGCTGGGACTTCAGCGACTGGCATGAATATGACTGGGATTTCACCCAAACCGATATCCCCCGCATGCAGGCGGGCGGTCTCGATGGCGGTTTCTTCGTCATCTATACGCCGCAGGGGCCGCTGACGCCGGAAGGCTTTGCCAAGGCGCGCGAGAGCGCGCTCTTCCGGGGGCAGGCGATCCAGCGGGTGGTGCATCAAAATCCAGACAAGCTCGCCTTCGCGACCCGCGCAGAAGATGCAGCGCGCATTCATGCGAGTGGAAAACGGATCGTCTATCAGTCGATCGAGAACAGCTATCCACTTGGGCAGGACCTTAGCTTGCTCGAGACCTTCTACAAGATGGGCGTACGGATGGCGGGCCCCGTCCATAACGGTAACAACCAGTTTGCCGACAGCAGCCGTCCTTCGACGGAAGACAAGGGGCCGCGCTGGAACGGCCTCAGTCCGCTCGGCCGGCGCTGGGTGGAAGAGATGAACCGGCTCGGCATGGTCATCGACGGCAGCCATGCCTCGGACGCCGCCTTCGACCAGCTCATCCGGCTTTCGAAGACGCCGATCGTCCTTTCCCATTCCGGTCCGCGCGCGATGTTCGATCACCCCCGCAATATCAGCGACGATCGCATGCGGGCGCTGGCGCGCTCAGGCGGTGTGATGCAGATGAACACGCTGTTTCTCGTGGCGCACGATACTTCGCCGGAGAGGAGCGCGCTTCACGACCGCCAGGAAAGGTGGTTGGACCTGACGCCCGCGGAGCGGCGTCAGCTGGTTGCCGACATCGCCGCTCTCAATGCGCAGCGCCCGTACACGCCTGCCGACTTCGAATTGTTCATGAAGGCGATGCTGCATGCCATCCGCGTCATGGGCATCGACCATGTCGGGCTCGGCGCGGATTGGGACGGCAATGGCGGCCTGCAGGGGCTTTGGGACGTCAGCTACATTCCGAAGATCACCGCCCGCCTCCGTCGCGAAGGCTTCAGCGATGCGGACATCCAGAAGATCTGGAGCGGCAACGTCCTCCGCCTTCTCCGCCAGGCGGAGCAATATTCCCAGAGCCAAGCGAGCGGCTGAAGGACTTCCGAAAAGCCCCAGACGCGGTTAGGTATTGCGGCGGGGCGGGAGTTTGGAGCTGACACTTAATGTCTTCGGACGCGCCCGCCGCTTCCTCTTCCGCTGACTATCCGTTCCTGGCCGAAGGCGGCGAGATGGGTGCGCTCATGCGCGCGCACGATTGGGCGGCGACGCCGCTCGGGTCTCCCGAAGGCTGGCCGCAGTCGCTTCGCACCGCGGTCAGCATTCTCCTCACGTCCAAATTCCCGATGTTCCTGGTGTGGGGACCGAAGCTGCCTTTCCTCTACAATGACGGCTACGCGCCAATCCTCGGGGAAAAGCATCCGGGAGCGCTCGGCCGCCCCTTCCGGGATGTGTGGCCGGAAATCTGGGACGATATCGGCCCGATCGTGGATCGGGCGCTCGCTGGAGAAGCGACTTACTGGGAAAATCTCCCGCTCGTTATGGAACGAAAAGGCTTCCGCGAGGACGTCTGGTTCACCTTTTCCTACAGCCCACTTCTCAATGAGGCTGGCAATATTCCGGGAATGTTCTGCGCCTGCTTCGAAACGACGGCCACCGTCCTCTCGGAACGGCGCCGAATCGACGAGGCGGAGCGGCTTCGTCAGCTCTTCCATTCGGCGCCCGGCTTCATTGCGGTTCTGCGCGGCCCCGATCACGTCTTCGAAATTGCTAACGCATCCTACCTTCAGTTGGTCGGGCACCGGGACCTTATCGGCAAGACGGCCAGGCAGGCGCTGCCGGAAATCGCGGGCCAGGGTTTCTTTGAGCTTTTGGACCGCGTGTATGCGAGCGGGAAGCCGTTCACGGGCCATTCCGCCGCGCTGACCGTCCAGCGAACGCCCGATGCCACGCCGGAGGAGCGGCGGCTCGACTTCGTCTACCAGCCGATCACGAACGAGGCGGGGACGGTCACCGGCATTTTCGTCGAAGGCTACGACGTTACAGAACGTTTCCTGGCCGAAGAGGCGCTGCGGGAGAGCGAGGAGCGGTTCAGGCTGATCGCCGATTCCGCGCCGGTTCCGATGTGGGTGACCCGGCTCGACCGCAAGCGCAGCTTTGTCAACCGCGCGTATGTGGACTTCCTCGGCATCACTTATGAGGAAGCCGTCGATTTCGACTGGCGTACGATCCTGCATCCTGACGATGCGGAACGCGTCCTCAGGGAGTCCGTGGCGGGCGAAGCTTCGCTGAAGCCTTTCACGCTTGAGGCGCGCTACAAGATAGGGAGCGGCGAATGGCGCTGGTTCCGCTCGCTTTCGCAGCCGCGCTGGGGGCCGAACGGTGAGCATGTCGGCTTTATCGGCGTTGCTAACGACATCACCCAGTCCAAAGAGGCGGAGGCCACGCTTCGCGCAATGAACGAGACGCTTGAGAAACGGGTGGAGGAGCGGACGGCTGACGTGACTGCGGCGCTCGACCGGCTTCAGGCCGAGGTCTCAGAGCGGATGCGCGCCGAAGAGGCGCTCCGCCAGGCGCAGAAGATGGAGGCGGTGGGACAGCTTACCGGCGGTATCGCGCACGATTTCAACAATTTGCTGACGCCGATCCTGGGCGGCCTGGAAATCATCGCCTCACGCATGGACGACCCTCGGTTGAAGCGGATTGCCGAAACCGCCCTTGAATCGACCCGCCGCGGAGCGAAGCTCACCAGCCAGCTCCTCGCCTTCTCACGCATCCAGCGGATCAGCATGGCGCCGGTCGCCGTGAACGATGTGATCGCAAACATGAAGGACCTGCTTCGCCACACGATAGGCAGCTCCATCGCCGTGAAGACGAAGCTCGGTCGCGAGGTGAAGCACGGCATTTGCGATGCAAACCAGCTTGAGAACGCGGTCCTGAACCTTGCTATCAACGCCCGCGATGCCATGCCGGAAGGCGGAACGCTCACCATCTCCACTGACCGCGCCGACCTGAGCGATGGGCCGGACGTCGAGCCGGGTTCCTATATCTGCGTCTCCGTTGCAGACACCGGTGCAGGAATGGCCGAGGAAGTTCGCGCCCGCGCCACCGAACCGTTCTTTTCCACCAAGCCTCTCGGCAAGGGCACCGGCCTCGGCTTGGCGCAGGTGTACGGCATCGCGCGCCAGTCAGGCGGCACCTTGCGGATAGAGAGCGAGGAGGGGAAAGGCACGATCGTCCGCATCCTGTTGCCGGAAGTATCGGACGCCGGGCCGGCAAAATCCGCGGTGATACGAGCGGAGCCGGAGCCGAGCCACGTGAGCAGAGGCGCCTCCATCTTGCTGATCGACGACGACCCGGAGGTGCGCGATTTCCTTACCGACTCGCTGCAGAGCCTTGGCCACAGCGTGGTGGCTGCGGGAAGCGGTCAGGAGGGGCTGGAGCGGCTTGCCGAGTCGAAGCCCGACCTTGTGCTGCTCGATTATGCAATGCCCGCTATGCATGGTGCCGAAGTGGCCCGCGCCGTTCACGCGGCGCATCCGCATCTGCCGATCATATTCGTCACGGGCTATGCAGAGAGCGAGCAAATCGATGCTGCATCGGGGCCAGACGTCGCAGTGCTGAAGAAGCCGTTTACGATAGCGGATCTCACGAAAATCTTAGCCGAAAAACTGCATGGGACGTCGACGGGGCGGACCTCTTGACGGCCTGAAAAGCTTTCCTAAATCGCTGCCGTCGGAAGACTTGCGTTCACGGTTTCCGGCCTGTTTCAGGGGCGTTTCGCTTCTGGAATGCCCCTCATCATTTGTGTTGCTCAATGGAGGACATGGATCATGAGAAGCTTCGATTTTTCACCTTATCGCCGCACTACCGTCGGCTTCGACCGGCTGTTCGACTTTCTCGAGAGCGCTACGCGGAACGAACAGGCGGAAAACTACCCGCCATTCGATATCGAGAAGGTGAGCGATGACGCCTATCGCATCACGCTTGCAGTCGCCGGATTCCGGCAGAACGAGATCGACATCACCGCACGCCAGAACATGCTGGTGATCACGGGCCGCAAGGAAGAAGGCCGCAACAAGGACGGCAATTACCTCCACATGGGGATCGCCACCCGCGCCTTCGAGCGCCGCTTCGAGCTTGCGGACTTCGTCCGTGTCGAAGGCGCCGACCTGTGCGACGGCCTGCTGACGATCGAGCTCGTCCGGGAGATTCCGGAGGCGATGAAGCCGCGCAAGATCGCAATCAACGGCGGCTCTTCGCAAACGATCGAGGCCAGCAACGATGGCCAGGAACGTATCGAGAAGCAGTCGCGCGAAACCGAGGCTGCGTAACCTCTCTACGATCCGGCGCCGCGAGCACGGCGCCGGATTTCCTTTGCCTGTCGCGCTGGTCCCTGTAACAAAACAGTCATGATCGACGGCTCGGCGCTCGCGAATTTCACCTGGACCGAGCTCCTTCTTCGGCTTGGCCTGGCTTCCATTCTCGGCCTTCTTCTCGGGTTCGACCGCGAGATGCGCGGGCATGATGCGGGCATCCGCACGCACGCGCTGGTGGCGCTTAGCAGCGCCATGATCATGGTTTCTTCGCTGATCATCTATCAGGAGCTGCGGACCGAGAATTTCGCGCCTGATCCGCTGCGCTCGATCCAGGGTCTTGCGCAGGCAATCGGCTTCATTGCGGCGGGCTTGATCTTTGTTCGGCGCGGGGCGGTTGTGAACATGACGACGGCCGCCAACATCTGGATTGCCGCCGCCATCGGCATCGCCTGCGGGCTCGGTCAGTATCGTGTCGTCCTGGTCGGCGCGGGTCTGGCCCTCCTCCTTCTCACAGCCTTGAAGCTGTTCGAGCGGTTCCTACCTTCCGAAAAGGCCGACGCCTCGAAGGACTGATTCAGCTTCTGTTTAGAAGTTCGGGCGCAGACCGAAAAAGTGGGTGCATTTTTCCTTTCGGGCGCGTAAGGGGCCGCGCTTGCCGGGGGGATCGGCACCACCAGACAAAGAAAAGAGAGGCGGCTCGGGGGCCGCGGTAAGACTATGAATATCAAGAAGAAGCTCACCAATCCGTTCGCGCTCGTGGCGCAGGGCTTCGGCCTTGGCGCGGTGCTCTTCTTCGCGACCATCCCCGCCGAAGCCGATTCGCCTCAGCAGCCGCGCCAGGCGCAAAGCACTGCGCTGCCTGAAAATATCGGCGCCTGATTAGCTAATCCTTGAAAGCCATAAGCGCCGGTCTATAGCTGGCGCATGGTTCGCTTTTCGTTCTGTGGTCACGAGCTAATGGCGCTCCCCCAAGGCGCGCTCTATTGGCCTGCGCGCCGGGCGCTCCTCGTCGCGGACCTGCATCTTGAGAAAGCGAGCTGGTTTGCGCGGCTGGGGCAGATGCTTCCGCCTTACGACTCCATCGCCACGCTCGGCGACCTGACCTCCCTTCGCGGAGCCACGGGCGCCGCAGAAATCTGGTGCCTCGGCGACAGCTTCCACGACCGCCATGGCTGCGACCGGCTGCCGGAGCGGGCGCGGGAGATGCTGACGGCGCTCACCTCCACTACGCGCTGGACCTGGATTACCGGCAACCACGATCCGGGCTTTGCCGATCACTGCGGCGGCGAGATCGTCAAAGAAGCGGAGGTGGAAGGTCTCCTGCTCCGGCACGAGGCCGACCCGGCCGAAACGCGGCCTGAGCTCTCGGGTCACTTCCACCCCAAGCTTCGGATCGTCCAGCGGGGCCGGCAGGTCTCCCGCCGCTGCTTCGTCGCCACGGAGCGGAAGCTCATTCTTCCGGCGTTCGGCTCCCTTACCGGCGGCCTCGACGTCAACCATCCCGAAATCATCCGCGCCGTCGGCTCCAGCGCTCAGGCGCTTGTTCCGCTCGCCGACCGGCTGCTGAAATTCCCGATCGCCGCCTAAGCGGCGGGAATGAAGCGCATCGCGACGCCGTTCATGCAGTAGCGAAGGCCGGTCGGTCGCGGCCCGTCGTCGAACACATGGCCGATATGGCCGCCGCAGCGCCGGCAGTGGACCTCCGTACGCTCCGCGAAGAGCGTATTGTCCGGCCTTGTGCCGATCGCGTTCGGAAGCGGCTTCCAGAAGCTCGGCCAGCCGGTGCCGCTTTCATATTTTGTGGCGGAGGAAAAGAGCGGCAGGCCGCAGCCCGCGCAGGCATAGACGCCCTTCCTCTTCTCCCTGTTGAGCGGGCTGGAGCCAGCGTGCTCGGTACTGTCCTGCCGGAGCACGGCATATTGCTGCGGCGTCAGGCGCTTCTTCCACTCGGCCTCGCTGTAGGCGACCTCGAACCGTCCTTCCTTGGCATGCGAGCTTCGCTGCTGCCCGAGCAGCAGATAGCCGCCGAGCAAGGCCGCCGCGCCGCCGCCCAAAGCGGCTCTTCTGTCGATCTTCATGCGCGGCTCCTTCACTGCGCGAGCTTTGCCGGGATCAGTCCGCGAACAATATTGCCAATATAGAAACCGTCGGCGAGATCCGTAACCGTCAGCTCAGCCTCTTCGGCATCGCCCTCCTCGATCAGTTTCTCGCGGAGGATGCCCGGGAGAAGCCCGCGGGTGAGCGGGGGCGTCAGCAGCTTCCCCTCTCGTTCCACAAACAGGCTGGTGAAGCTTCCTTCGGTGAGAAAGCCTTCATCATCCTCGAACAGCACCTCGAATTGGCCGTTTCGCGCCTCGTCATAGAAGGTGCGATCGCTCGTCTTGTGCCGCAGGCGGAAATCCTCTGAGGAAACGGGAAGTGGACGCACAGCTATTTCGACAGGCCCGCCCGGCTGCTCCGGAAGCGGACGGCCCTCGATCACCACACTGCCGTTTGAGGAAAGTACCAGCCTCAGCCGCCGCGGCTCCCGCAGGCGGAAGGTCGCAGCCTGCAGATCGTTTCGCGCGGCATGGCGGTCGAAGGAAAAGTCGAGTTGGGCAGCGCTGGCCTTCATCCGCGCGAGGTGCCGCTCGAGTTCGGCAATGCCGTCATGCGGATCGAACCGCATGGTCTCGATCAGGTAGAAGCGTCTTCCACCCTCCACAAAGGCTCCTTTCGCAAGGCATTCGCGCCATTCCGCGCCCGACTCGCTATCCGCCACGATCCCTGAACCAAGGCCTAAAGCCGCGCGATGTTCCCCCGGCGTCAGCGTCAACGTGCGGATCGCCACGTTAAAAGAAGCATCGCCGCCCGGTTCGATCCAGCCGATCGAGCCGGTGTAGACGCCGCGCGGCCCCTCCTCGATGCCCGCGATGATCTCCATCGCGCGGATCTTAGGTGCGCCGGTGATGGAGCCGCAGGGGAAGGTGGCCGCGATCAGGTCGACGGCGCCCAACCCCTCCTCAAGCTCTGAGACGACGGTGGAGGTCATCTGGTGGACGGTCGGATAGCTTTCCACCTCGAAGAGCCGCGGCACCTTAACGGTGCCAGGCTTCGACACGCGGGAAAGGTCGTTCCGGAGCAGGTCGACGATCATCAGATTTTCGGCCCGCTGCTTCGGGTCCTGCAGGAGCTCGGAGGCGGCGGCCGCATCCGCGGCGCTGTCCGCCTGCCGCTTGGCCGTGCCCTTCATGGGCCGCGCGATGACGCGGCCGTCCTCGATCGTGAAGAAGAGTTCGGGGGAGAAGGAAAGGAGCCAGTGGCTGCCGGTGAAGACGATGCCGCCATGGCCTGCCTCCGAGCGTGGCCGCAGCTTCGCGTAGAGAACGAGCGGATGCCCAAGCGCCTTCACCTCCGCCTGGAAGCTGAGATTGGCCTGATAGATGTCGCCCGCCTCGATATGCGCCTTCACCCGCGCCAGCCCCTCTTCGTAAGCTGCGCGTTCGATGAGCGGCGCGGCTGGTGAGGAAAGGGCGCCCTGCGGCTGCGGAAGCAGGCGCTCGACCTCGCTTGGCACCACTTCTTCGAAGCTATGGAAGAGGCCAAACCAGATCAGCGGCAGCCCGTCCTCAGGCGGCGCGCTCCGCAGCGGCCGAAGCCGCTCCTCGAGCGAATAGCCCGCTTCGTACGAGAGGAAGCCGGCGGCATGCAGACCGAGCCGCTGCGCCTCCTTCACGCCTGCCAGCATCGCGCGGACCTTTTCCGGATCCCGTGTTTCGATGATGTCTATCGGCCGCTGGTACAGCCGCGCGCGTCCCGCTCCTTCCGCGCGCGCATCGTCGAACAGAAGGAAGGGTGCAGTAGCGTCAAGCACGGGCGGAACGCTTGCCATCGGCGCTGGAGGGGCCCATGTGCGGCTCGCCTCCTGAAGAGAGGCATGCGTCAGGAGAGCGTTCCTTGGTTTCCTCTGTCTTCGATCTGTTCAAGATCGGGGTTGGCCCTTCCAGTTCCCACACAATGGGACCGATGACGGCGGCGTGCGACTTTGTCGAGATGCTGGCGGAAAAAGCGCTGCTCGAGAGTGTCGGGCGGGTGGAGGCGGAGCTTTACGGATCCCTGGCGCTGACCGGGAAGGGGCACGCCACGGATCGGGCAGTGCTGCTCGGCCTTTCCGGCCAGCGGCCGCACAGCCTTTGCCCGGACGAAGCTGACGAGATTGTCGCCGCCATTCGTGCCACTTCACGCCTGCGTCTCGGCGGTGAGCATGAGATCGAGTTTGTGGAGGAGCGTGACATGAGCTTCCTTCAGCGCGAGCGGCTGCCCCACCATTCCAACGGCATGCGCTTCACCGCTTACGGGCCGGACGGCAACATGCTCGACAGCAAGGTCTATTATTCGGTTGGCGGCGGTGCCGTGGTGGACGAGGGAGCAGTGGCCCGAAATGCGCCGCCGGAGGGAAGCTGGGACGTCCCTTACAATTATCGCAATGCGGATGAGCTTCTGTCGTTCACCGAAAAGGACGGGATCACGATCGCTGATATTGTGCGTGCGAACGAACGCGCGTCTTTGTCTGACGAGGAGATCAACCGCCGCCTCGCTGCGATCGAGCGGGCCATGTCCGGTTGTATCGAGCGGGGGATCGGCCAGGAGGGCATCCTTCCAGGGGGCCTCCAGGTAAAGCGCCGCGCACCGGGGCTCTACCGCCTCCTTCAGGAGCGGGCGAAGGAGCCGTCCGTCGATCCCTTGGCGGCACTCGACTGGGTGAACCTCTGGGCGCTTGCGGTGAATGAGGAGAATGCCGCCGGCGGCCGGGTCGTTACCGCCCCAACCAACGGCGCGGCTGGCATCATTCCTGCGGTGCTCCGCTACTATCAGAGCTTCATTCCCGGTGCGTCGGAAGAAGGCGTGCAGGTCTTCCTCCTCACCGCCGCCGCAATTGGCTCGCTCTTCAAGGAAAATGCTTCCATCTCCGGCGCGGAAGTCGGCTGTCAGGGGGAGGTCGGCGTCGCCTGTTCGATGGCGGCGGCAGGGCTCACTGCCGCACTCGGCGGCACCCCCGGACAGGTGGAGAATGCCGCAGAGATCGGCATGGAGCATAATCTCGGCCTGACCTGCGATCCGGTCGGGGGCCTCGTCCAGGTGCCCTGCATCGAGCGCAACGCGGTCGGCGCAATCAAGGCGCTCGAAGCCTCTCGCCTAGCCCTCGTCGGCGACGGCACCCACCGCGTCAGCCTCGATGAAGTCATCGAAACCATGCGCAAGACCGGTCTCGACATGAACGAGCGCTACAAGGAAACCGCGCAGGGCGGCCTTGCCGTCAACGTCGTGGAATGCTGAAGTCGCTTCAGAAAGGCGGGTTTCCGAAAATGAAAAAGAGTCTCAAGCTTTTGCTGCTGCCCATCTTGGCGCTCACCAGCGCTGCGCCGCTCGCTGCCGAAGCGGCATTTCAGACGCCGCAGGCCGGCACATGGACTTCGGCGCAGGTGCAGGAAATCCTGGAAAAGACGGAGACCGTCCGCCTTGCCCCCGACATTTCACACCTGACGCCGGGCGAGCGGCAGGCGGTCGCGCGGCTGATCGGCGTCGGCCAGATCTTCCAGAGGATTTACGAAGACCAGCGCCATCGGCAGGCGCTTCAGGCGAACGCCCGCCTTGTAGAGGCAAGCGATCCGCATTCCGGCAATCTGCGCACGCTCTACCGGCTGTTCCAGGGTCCGATCGCAACCACGCTCGACAACAAGCGCGTGCCCTTTCTACCGGTCGACGAGCCGCCGCCGGGTAAGAACGTCTATCCGTGGGACCTGACAAAGGCCGAGCTGGATGCCTTCATCGCGGCCAACCCTGGCGAAAGTACATCGCTGAACGACCTGCGCTCGGTAGTCCGCCGGGCCGACGCTGCCTCGCTGCAGCGCGACCTCGCGACGCTTCGCCGCCATCCTGTGCTCGACACCCTTCATCCGGGCCTGCGGACGAAGCTTGAGCGTCTCGCCGCCGCGCCCGACCGCGCTCGCCTCTACGCCCTCCCTTATTCGGTGAATTGGGCCGACGAGATGATCCAGGCGCACCGGCTGCTCAACCAAGCCGCCGACGCGGTGGAGGCGGACGATTGGCAGTTCGCCCGCTACCTCCGCAACCGCAGCCGCGATCTCCTGTCCGACGATTACGAATCGGGCGACGCGGCCTGGATTACCGGTCGCTTCAAGAATCTGAACGCGCAGATCGGCTCGTACGAAACCTATGACGACGAGCTGCTCGGCAGCCGCGCCTTCTATGCGCTGAACGTCCTGGCCGCGCGCGGCCGCGAAGGCGAGGCGCTGAAGAAGGCGCTGGAGGGAATGCAGACGGTCGAAGACGCGCTTCCCTACGACCGGCACAAGAAGGTGCGCGAAGACATTCCTGTCGGTGTCTACGACGTCATTGCCGATTTCGGGCAGTCGCGTGGCACCAACACCGCCACCATCCTCCCCAATGAAGCCTATCTCGCCAACCGCTACGGCCGCACCATCCTGCTTCGCGCCAACATCATGCGCTCGCCGCAGATTTTCGGCGGCACGAGTTCGAGCTGGACGGCGGCGGTGGCGCCGGAATTTGCGACTCACCTCACCGCCGACGGGCAGTTCAACCGCACGCTCTGGCATGAAGTCGGCCATTATCTCGGCGTCGACCGCACCCGCGACGGCCGCGATCTCGACACCGCGCTTGGGGCCGATGCGAACCTGATCGAGGAGATGAAGGCGGACCTCGTCTCGCTCTTCGCCGGACCCGAGCTGCAGAGGCGCGGCTATTTCGACGCCGCCGCGCTTCGCGCCCACTATGCGAGCGGCATTATGCGCGTGCTTCAGAACAACAAGCCACGGCGCGATCAGGCCTACCAGACAATGCAACTCATGCAGTGGAACTGGTACATGGACAAAGGCGTGCTCCGCTTCGACCCAGAGACTGAACGTCTGAGCATCGATTATGCCCGCTACCCGAAAGTGGTCGAGGATCTGCTCCGCGAAGTGCTGGCGATCCAAGACAAAGGCGATCAGTCCGCGTCCGACGACTTCATCCGCCGTTGGACCAAATGGGACGACAATCTCCATGGGAAGATCGCTGCCAACATGCGTGCCCAGCAGCGCTACCGCTACCGGCTCGTCACCTACGGCGCGCTCGGCGAATGACGCACGACCTCAACCTGACGCAGGCGCGGCCAAGCTTCGTCACCCATCTCGAATGCTCGATGACGGGCGAAAGATATGAGGCGGATCGGCTCCAGGGCCTCTCCAGCGTCGGCCGGCCGCTCCTCGTTCGCTACGATCTTGAGGGCATTCGAAAGTCGCTGACGAAGGAGACGCTCGCCGCCCGTCCGGCCGACATGTGGCGCTACCGCGAGATGCTGCCGGTGCGGGAGGCGTCGAACATCATCAGCCTTGGCGAGATCGCGACGCCGCTCATCCCGCTCCCGAGCTCCGGCGGCGCCAACGTGCTTGCAAAGGACGAAGGACGTCTCCCGACGGGCTCGTTCAAAGCGCGCGGCATCGCCATGGCGGTGTCGATGGCGAAGGCGCTTGGCGTCACCCGCATTGCGATGCCGACCAACGGCAATGCCGGCGCGGCGCTTGCCGCTTATGCAAGCCGCGCTGGGATCGAGGCGATCGTCTTCTGCCCCGAAGACACGCCGGATGTGAACGTGCGAGAGATCGCGATGCAGGGCGCCCGCGTCTATCGCGTCAACGGCCTTATCGACGATTGCGGTAAGATCGTGGGCGAGGGGGCGAAGGAAGGCGGCTGGTTCGACCTGTCGACGCTGAAGGAGCCCTACCGGATCGAGGGCAAGAAGACGATGGGGCTTGAGCTTGCCGAACAGCTCGGCTGGCAGCTGCCGGACGTTATCTTCTATCCGACCGGCGGCGGCACCGGCCTGATCGGCATGTGGAAGGCGTTTGCTGAGCTGGAGGCGATCGGCTTCATCGGCCCGGAACGGCCGCGCATGGTCGCGGTGCAGGCGGAAGGCTGCGCGCCGATGGTGAAAGCCTGGGCTGAAGGCGAGCGGCATGCAGAGCGCTGGGAGAATGCCCATACCGTGGCGTCCGGCATTCGGGTGCCGAAGGCGGTGGGCGACTTCCTGATCCTGGACGCGGTGCGCGAAAGCGGCGGTTTCGCCATGGCAGTGTCGGACGCCGATCTGATGCAGGCGGTGGAGGATGCGGCGTCGCAAGACGGCCTGCTCCTCTGCCCTGAAGGCGGGGCAACGCTAGCGGCTTATCGCCAAGCCCTTCGACAAGGTCTCGTCAACGAGAACGATCAGGTGGTGCTGTTCAACTGCGCCACCGGTCTTAAATACCCGCTGTCAGACCGCTCGGGCACGCTCGACCGGCACGGCCCGATCGATTTCGCCTCCCTCTGATCCTCGTCAGCCGCAGTTCACCTCTTTGATGACGTTCGTCCGCTCGTCGTAGAAGATGTTGAGCCGCTGCGGGCTGTAATCTTCGGTCACCGGGCAGGTGGTGCAGGCGATACGAACCGTACGTCCTGAAATGGCCGGGATTGCGGACCGCTGCTTGCCGACCAGCCATTGCAGCGAAGCGGCGCCGCATTGATTGCCGCCCGGCTGCATCGGCGGCGGCGGCGAAACAGGCTGGGAAATCGGTGGTGATGAGACGGGCCGGTCAGGGTCGGACATTCCGCCGTTGCCATTCGTCGGCTGGAGTCCGCGCTCGGAGCAGCCGGCCGATAGCAGCAAGGCGGCAGTGATGATCAGCGCTCGCATGGTTCGTCTCCTCTTGCGCCTTCCCAGGTTAGCGCCTTCGCCCGAGCGCCGGCAAGGCCGACACCCTCACCGCTTGCATCCGCCACCTCCAGCGGCCATCTCGCCGGAATGACCACCACCCCGCTCAAGGCCGCCATCATCCCGGTGACGCCGCTCCAGCAGAATTGCACGCTTCTGTGGTGCACGAAGACGATGAAGGGCGCCTTCATCGATGCCGGCGGCGACCTCGACCGGCTGAAGGCGGCTGCGCGCCAGCACGGCGTGACGATCGAGAAGCTGCTCCTCACCCACGGCCATATCGACCATTGCGGTTCCGCCAAGATCCTCGCTGACGAGCTTGGCGTTGAGATTGAAGGGCCGCACGTCGCTGACAAGTTCTGGATCGACCGGCTGGCGGAGGACGGCGCCCGCTACGGCATATTAGGCCAGCCGTTCGAATCGGATCGCTGGCTGGACAATGGCGACACGGTGATGGTGGGCGAACTGACGCTCGACGTTTATCACTGTCCCGGACACACGCCGGGGCATGTCGTTTTCCACCATGCGCCTTCGAAGCTCGCCATCGTCGGGGACGTGCTGTTTCAGGGCTCGATCGGCCGGACCGATTTCCCGATGGGCAATCACCAGGACCTGATCGACGCGATCACGACCAAGCTCTGGCCGCTCGGCGACGACACCGCCTTCGTGCCCGGCCACGGCCCGATGAGCAATTTCGCCCACGAGCGCCGCTCCAACCCGTTCGTTGCCGACCAAGTCCTCGCCCGCGCCTGATCGCTTGCCTGTAACCGCGGCGCCTGCTTAGGTGCGGCAAAAGGGGAGGGACAAATGCTTTTTCCGACTGTTGCAATCGTGGCGCTCGTCGCCGCGCAGGGTGTCGAACAGGACAAGAAGGATCTGCTCGCGCTCGAACGGCAATGGAATACGGCCGTCGTAGAGCGTGACGTTCAGGCGCTCGACCGGATCCTCGCCGACGATTTCATGCTCATCTGGATCGACGGCAGCGTCACCAGAAAGCCGCAGATGCTGACGGGCGCGAAGGCGCGCCGGGTGGAGATCGACCCCTTCGAGACGGAGGATGTCGAAGTGCGCGTCTATGGCGATACCGCAGTGGTGACCGGCCGTTTCAGTCAGACTGTGCGGCTCGGGGAGCAGAGCGAAACCAATCGCTTCGCCTACACGGACGTCTATCGCCGCACCGCGGATGGGTGGCGCGCCGTCTCAGCGCATGCGACGCGAATCGCGCCACCGAAGGCAGGCTAGAGCGCGGCTGTTCCTGCCGCTGCATAAGTGATCTTCGGCCTGGCGATTTCGCCATAGGCGATAGCGATGGCATAGCCCGCCAAGCCGAGAAGGACGAGCCAAGTCACAACCATGCTGCCGGCACGGAGGACGTTGGGCGCGGGGCGCTCCATTCCGAACGGGTGGGCCAGCCGCGCCACGATGAAGAGGATCGCCACAGCCCAGAGCCATGCCTGAGCGCCGATTGCGGCCTCCACTAAGCCGAGCAGAATCAGGAAGAAGGGCGTATATTCCGCGAAATTGGCATGCGTCCGCATACGCCGTACCATCGCTTCGTTGCCGCCATCACCCATCGATACCCGCGCCCGCAGCCGCATCTGACTCACCCGAAAGCCGAGCCAGATGCTGATCAGTGCGGAAGCACCCGCCATCAGCAGCGTTAGTGGAAATATGTTCATGGTCTTGTTTCCTCCCCGATATTCCCCAGCTTGCACGGCGAGGCAGCGCTTGCAACATCGGCGGAAATCGCTATAGGGCACAGCGCTCAAGAGCGAGCACCCGGCCGCCAGGCCTGCGGCCCTTTCAGCCGTTGCCATGGCATCCCGCTCGCCCGCATCATGAACTTTGATCGATTGGAACAGGTGCCAGGATGGCCGTCCCTAAGAGAAAAACCTCGCCGTCGAAGCGCAACATGCGCCGCAGCCATCATGCGCTGAAGCCGGTGAACTATCAGGAATGCCCGAATTGCGGTGAGCTTCGCCTCCCGCATAATCTGTGCACGGGCTGTGGCCATTATAACGGCCGCGAAGTCCGGCCGGTCGAGGCGTAAGGGCTGACAAGAGCCAGGAGGCGACGCCGGTGGTGAAAGCGCCACGGATCGCAATCGACGCGATGGGTGGCGATACCGGCGTAGCGGTGATGCTCGCCGGGGCCGCACGTGCGCTTGAGCGCCGGGGCGACCTGCACTTCCTCCTGTTCGGCGACGAAGCCTTGATTCGCGCCGAGCTTCAGAACCATCCCGAACTCGCCAAGGTGACCGAGGTCATCCACTGCGACGACGTCATCGCCGCGACGGACAAGCCCAGCCAGGCGATCCGCCGCGCCAAGACGACTTCGATGGGACAGGCGATCGCGGCCGTGAAGTCGGGCCGGGCGGACGCCGCCCTTTCCGCCGGCAATACGGGCGCCCTGATGGCGATGTCGAAGCTGGCGCTACGCACCATGCCAGGCATTGACCGGCCGGCGCTTGCCGCTCTTCTACCAACGCTGGGCGAGAACGACCTTGTCATGCTCGACTTGGGCGCCAACACGGAAAGTGACACGCGCAATCTCGTTCAGTTCGCGATCATGGGCGCGGCTTATGCTCGCGTGGTGCTCGACGTTCCGAAACCTCGCGTGAAGCTGCTCAATATCGGCACCGAGGAGCTGAAGGGTACGGACGAGCTGAAGGATGCGGCTGCGATTCTCCGCGGTGCCGAGAACCTCTCCATGCGCTTCGACGGCTTCACCGAAGGCGACAAGATTGCGCTCGGCGATGTGGACGTGGTGGTGACGGACGGCTTCTCCGGCAATATCGCGTTGAAGACCGCCGAAGGCACCGCGCGCTTCGTCGTCGATCTGCTGAAGCGCGCCTTCACCAGCTCCGTTCGCTCCAAGATTGGCTTCCTCATTTCGCGCCCTGCGACTGAGCTGCTCCGTCACCATCTCGATCCGAACAACCACAACGGCGCCGTCTTCTTGGGTCTCAACGGCTTGGTCGTGAAGAGCCACGGCAACGCCAATGAGAAGGGCATCGCCAACGCGATCCGCGTCGCGGCACGTATGGTGCGCGAAGATCTGACGCGGAAGATCACCGAAGACCTTCAGAGCGTCCCGTCCGCCGTGAACGGCGGCGCGAAATGAGCCGCCGGTCCGTCATCGTCGGCACCGGCTCTGCGCTCCCGCCGCGCCGCGTCACTAACGCGGAGCTCGCCGAGCGAGTCGATACCACGCACGAGTGGATCGTCGAGCGAACCGGCATTGAAGCGCGGCATATTGCCGCCGACGGCGAGACGACGGCCACGCTTGCCACCGAGGCGGCTCGCAAAGCGCTCGATGCTGCCGGCGTACCAGCCGACAAGGTGGGCCTCATAGTCCTCGCCACCGCAACGCCCGACCAGACCTTCCCCGCCAGCGCCACCCGCGTCCAGACCGCGCTTGGCATCGATGACTGCATCGCCTTCGACGTGGCGGCGGTCTGCACCGGCTTTCTCTACGCCCTCTCCGTTGCCGACAACATGGTGAAGGGCGGCATGGCCGATTATGCGCTCGTCATTGGCTCCGAAACCTTTAGCCGCATCCTCGACTGGGAAGACCGCACGACCTGCGTCCTGTTCGGCGACGGCGCCGGCGCGCTGGTATTGAAGGCCGAGGAGGCCGAAGATCAGGGCATCCTCGCCACAAAGCTCCATGCCGACGGACGCCATAACGACCTTCTCTATGTTGATGGCGGCGTTTCTACGACAGGCACGGTCGGCAAGCTCCGCATGAAGGGCAAGGAAGTGTTCCGACATGCGGTGGTCAACCTCGCCGACGTGCTGAACGAAGTGCTGACCGCCGCCGGCCACACATCTGGTGAAGTGGACTGGGTCGTCCCGCACCAGGCCAACAAGCGTATCCTAGACGCCACTGCCAAGAAGCTGGGTCTCGATCCGGCGCGGGTGGTGGTGACGGTCGACCAGCATGCCAATACGTCCGCGGCTTCGGTGCCGCTGGCGCTCGATACGGCGGTTCGAGATGGGCGCATCAAGAAGGGCGACCTCGTCGTTCTCGAGGCTATGGGCGGCGGTTTTACATGGGGCGCTGCGGTGGTGCGGTACTAAGACCGGACCGGCAGGACACTGATTCGTTGCACTTGCGCGCAAGCTGCACTAGAGTTTCGTCAAGACTCCGGGGGAGGAATTGAAGATGGCGGACGCTGGCACCATTAGGCAGTCCGATGCTGGGACAATGACGCGGGCGGACCTCGCGGACATCGTTCATCGCGAGATTGGCCTTTCGCGTGCCGAATCCGCGAACATCGTCGAGCGGATCCTGCATCACATGTGCGCCGCTCTTGCTCATGGCGAGAATGTGAAGATTTCCGGCTTCGGCAGCTTCATCCTCCGCGACAAGGGCGAGCGGATCGGACGCAATCCGAAGACCGGCGTCGAAGTGCCGATCGCTCCGCGCCGTGTTCTTACCTTCCGCGCAAGCCAGATCATGCGCGAGCGGATCGCCAAGGGCGGCTGAGGCCGCTCATGGCTGACAGCTCAGGCAAGAGCGACCAGGCTTTCCGAACTATCAGCGAGCTTGCCGCCGAACTCGGCGTGCCGCAGCACATCCTTCGTTATTGGGAAACGCGTTTCCCGCAGCTGAAGCCGCTGCAGCGCGCGGGCAATCGCCGCTATTATCGGCCCGCGGACGTGGCACTCGCCCGTCGCATCCACCGGCTCCTTAACCAGGACGGCTATACGGTCCGCGGCGTTCAGCAATTGCTCGCCAAGGAAGGCGGTGCAGCAGAAGAAGCGCCGCAGTCGTCTGTGCAAATGCCGGCTCAGGCTACCGCCGCCCCGCGTCTTCAGGACTTTCCCGTCGAGCAGCTTCGGACGATCCGCAACCTGCTCGCCGACGCCATCGCACACTAGCTGTCTTCGTCCGGCCCTAGCTCCGGGTCGAGATCGCGCGGGCGGATGAACCGGGTAAGCGTACCGGTGCCCTCGTCGATGTCCACCCAGTTTTCGATCGGCAGGCTGATCTCGGCCACAGTGCCGGTAGGATATTTGATGGCAACTTCCGCCCGAAGTGGCCCCTCCCGCGTCAGCGCTAGCGCAAGATTCTCCAGGCCGGGATTGTGGCCTACGATCAGAAGCCGCTCGGCCTCGTCGTCCGCGTCCCGGATCACCTCCAGCAAGGTCGAGACAGGGGCGAGATAGAGCCTCTTGTCATAGTCGATGTCGAGCAGAGCGCCGTAGCCTTCCGACACTTCGTCCAGCGTCTCGACCACGCGGACGGCGGGGGAGGCGATCACCTCATCGAATTCCAGCCCCTGCGCCCGCATCTCGCGGCCAATCGTCTGCGCAGCCTTCCGGCCCCGCTTGTTGAGCGGCCGGTCGAAATCGCGCGCGACAGGATCGTCCCACGTTGACTTTGCGTGGCGAAGGAGCGTCAGAATCTTCATGTCAGTCCTTCGGCTTCCGTAGCGTCGGCCGCCTGATGCACGAAAGCGCCGCCGCTTGAAAGCCGCGAACGCACGCGGGCAATGGCTTCGTCCAGCGGTACGCGGCTGATCTGCACGCCGAGCGGGAAGGCGGTCAGCAGCCGAGAAGGCGTCGCCGACGAGAGAAGGACAAACATGCCCCTGTCGTCCTTGCGGCGAATCAGGCGGCCGAACGCCTGCGCGAGCCGCGCCCGCACCACGCGGTCGTCATAAGCTGTGCCGCCGCCCGCCGCTCGGCGCGCTGCATGAAGCACCGTCGGCCGCGGCCAGGGTACGCCCTCCATCACCACCAGCCGAAGCGAATGGCCGGGGACGTCCACTCCGTCCCGGACCGCGTCGGTGCCGAGAAGGGAGGAGCGGGGTTCGTCCCGGAAGATATCCACCAATGTCCCGGTGTCGATCGGGTCGACATGCTGGGCGTAGAGCGGCAGCCCGGCCCGCGCACAGCGGTCGGCGATACGCGAGTGTACGGCCTTCAGCCGCTGGATGGCCGTGAACAGGCCCAGAGTCCCGCCTTCGGCAGCCTCGATCAGCCGCGCATACGCGCCGGCAAGCTGGGCAAGGTCTCCGCGCCTCACGTCGGTCACGATCAGCACCTCGCTGTTCGACGTATAATCGAACGGGCTTTCCGCGCTGAAATGCATCGGCGCCTGATCCAGGTGGCAGGCGCCGGTCTTCGCCTCCGCCAAGTCCCAGCTTTCCGCGCCGCGGAGCGTGGCCGAAGTGACGACGACGCCATGCGCGGGCTTCAACACCGTGTCGGCGAGGGGGCGGGTTGGATCGAGCCAACGGCGATGTAGGCCGATGTCGAACTCGCGCCCCTCCACCCGCTCTACCCCCAGCCAATCGACAAAGTCCGGATCGGCCGGCCCGCCGAGCCTTGCCGCCAGCGCTATCCAAGCCGACAGCGTCTGCGCCCGCCAGCTGAGGCCACCGATCGCGCCCTCGATGCGCGCTCGCGCTTGGGCGTCGAGCCAGTCTGGCGCATCCTCCAGTACCGCCTCCAGCCTTTTGCCCAGCGCAATCAGCGGCCGGAGCAGCAGCTCCAGTGCCTCGACGGCAGGCCCCGCCGCCTCGATAATGTCGGCGTCGAGCTCGGCCACCTCCGTCTCGATGCCATAGCCTGCGTCTTGGGCGGAGGCGCGGGCGTAGACGGTGCCGCGCACTGCCGCGAGCAGCTTCTCGATCGGGCCGAACGGCGATCCTTCGGCAATGCGCTGAAGCCAGCCCTCGCTCGGTAGTGCACCCGCCGCTTGCACTGCGGCGTCAAGAGCTAGCGCGCCCGCTTCGTCATAGGAAGCAACGTCCATCAGCCGCGCGGCAAGTCCGCGCCGCCGGCCGCGCGACTTGCCTTCCGGGCCGATCAGCCAGCGGCGAAGCTCGATCGTCTCCTGCCCGGTCAGCGCCGCGGCAAAGGTCGAATCGGCGGCGTCGAACAGATGATGTCCTTCGTCGAACACGATGCGCGTCGGCGGATTGCCCGTCTCGCGGCCGCGCGCTGCGTTCACCATCACCAATGCGTGATTGGCGATGACGATGTCGGCATCGGCGCTCGCCCGCGCCGAGCGCTCGATGAAGCATTTCCGGTAGTGCGGGCAGCCGGCATAAACGCATTCGCCGCGCCGGTCGGTCAGCGCCGTCGATCCCGCGCGCCGGAACAGGGTCGGGAGCCAGCCCGGCAGGTCCCCGCCCACCATGTCACCGTCCTTGGTGTAACCCGCCCAGCGCGCCACCAGCTGCGCCAAGATCGCCGCGCGTCCGGCAAAACCGCCCTGCAGCGCGTCTTCAAGGTTCAGAAGGCAGAGATAATTCTCGCGCCCTTTGCGGACGACGATCTTACGCTTCCGCTCCTCCGCATCGGGAAACAGCCGCACGCCTTCGCGGTCGAGCTGACGCTGCAGCGCCTTGGTATAGGTGGACACCCACACCGCACCGTCCGCCTTCTCCGCCCAAAGCGCGGCCGGCGCGATATAACCCAATGTCTTGCCGATCCCGGTCCCGGCTTCTGCAAGCACCATGTTCGGCTGACCCTCGGCCCGCCGCGGCGCGAAGGCTTGTGCCGCGGCGGCGGCATAATCCCTTTGCCCTTCGCGTGTCTCCGCGCCCTGTCCGGTCAGCGCCTCAAGCTTCGATACGGCTTCATCGGGATCCACCCGCACCGTCTTCGGCTGCGGCCTCGGCGATCCTTCCTCCCATTCCGGAAGCCGCGAGAAGAGCCATGGCTCGTCCCGCTCCGGCCGCCGCAGCCTTTGCGCCACCGCCGCGCCCCACGGCCAGCGAAGGCGGTAGAGCGCCTGCGCCGACGCCCATGCGCCCTGCCGCTCCGGCCACTCCGTCCCCAGCGTGTCCAGAAGCTTCGCTGACGCGGCGATCAGAAACGGTGCGGCGTCGGCATCGCTCTCCGGCGCCTCAAGCCCCAGTGCGTGCGCCAGCCCCTTCGAGGTCGGCACTACGAACTGCGCCGGATGGACGAAGGCGAACAGCTCCAGAAGGTCGAGGCCCGAAAGCTCCGGATAGCCGAGCCTCTGCCCGACCAAAGGCGCGTTCAGCATGATGACCGGCGTCTCAGCCGCGCGCGCGATGGCCTCGCCCCGCCCGAGCGCACGCACCTCGCCCTCCGGATTCGCGATCCAGATGCCGCCATGGGTTGCGTAGAGCGCGGGATAAGGCAAAGAGGCCGCCATTCCCCATCAGTGGTACAGCGGGAACGAAAGGGCAACACTTTGTCGGTGGATCAGGAGCTTAGGGAAGCGGCGAAGGTGGCCAAGGCATGGCCATACGAGGAAGCGCGCAAGCTCCTCAAACGCTATCCCGACGGTCCCGGCGATCGCCCAATCATTTTCGAAACCGGCTATGGTCCCTCAGGTCTGCCGCACCTCGGCACGTTTCAGGAAGTCGCCCGCACCCTGATGGTGCGCCACGCGCTCAGCGAGATGGTCGACTGGCCGAGCCGCCTCATCGCCTTTTCTGACGACATGGACGGCATGCGGAAAGTGCCGCCCGGCGTTCCGAACCAGGACATGATGCACGCGCATCTGGACCAGCCTCTGTCGAAGGTGCCGGACCCATTCGGCTGCGGTCACGGAAGCTATGCCGAGCACAACAACAACCTGCTCCGGCAATTCCTCGACCGCTTCGGCTTCGATTATGAATTCCTCTCCTCGACGGAGTGCTACGCATCCGGCCGGTTCGACGAGACGCTGCGGCAGGTCCTCCGGAATTTCGACGCGATCATGGGCGTGATGCTGCCGACCCTTCGCGAGGAACGGCGCAAGACGTATTCGCCCGTGCTTCCGGTCAGCCGCGTCAACGGCAAGGTGCTGCAAGTGCCGGTCGAGGTCGTCGATCCGGCAGCCGGGCTGGTCCGCTATGTGGAGCCGGAAACCGGCGAGACGGTCGAACAGTCGATCCTCTCCGGCGGCGCCAAGCTGCAGTGGAAGGTTGACTGGGCGGCGCGCTGGGCCGCGCTTGGCGTCGACTACGAAATGTCCGGCAAGGATCATATCGACGGCGTGATCCAGTCGGGGAAGATCGCGCGTATCTTGGGCGCGAGGCCGCCCGAGGGCTTCAACTACGAGCTGTTCCTCGATGAGAATGGGGAGAAGATCTCAAAGACCAAGGGCAACGGCGTCACCATCGATGAGTGGCTGACCTACGCGCCGGAGGAGAGCCTCGCCTTCTACATCTACCGCGAGCCGAAGAAGGCGAAGCAGCTATCGTTCGGCATCATCCCGAAGGCAGTCGACGAATATCAGCAATTCCTCGCCGCCTATCCCGATCAGCCCTGGGACAAGCGCCTCGGCAATCCGGTGCACCACGTCCATGCCGGCAAGGTGCCGCCGGCGCGGATGCCGCTCACCTTCGCGATCCTCCTGAACCTCGTCGGCGTTGCGCTCACCGATGACAAGGACCTGCTCTGGGCGTTCGTAAAGCGCTACGCGCCCGAAACCTCGCCCGAAACGCATCCGGAGCTCGACGCCCTGATCGGCTATGCCGCCGCTTACTTCCGCGACTTCGTCAAGGATTCGCTCCACCGCCGCGCGCCGGACGCCAGGGAAGCCGAGGCGCTCCGCGACCTCGACCAGCAACTGTCGCAGATGCCGCCCGAAGCCACCGCGGAAGAACTCCAGCACATGGTGTTCGAAGTGGGCAAGGCGCACAGCTTCGAGAACCTCCGCGACTGGTTCAAGGCGCTTTACGAAATCCTGCTGGGCACGAGCCAAGGCCCCCGCATGGGCAGCTTCATCGCGCTCTACGGCGTAGAAAACAGCCGCCGCCTGATCGCCGAAGCGCTGGCGGCGGCTGCCTGATCAGCCCTTCTTCGACGCGATCCAGTCGTCGATCTTCGATTCCAGTACCGTCAGCGGCAGCGAACCCGTCATCAGCACCTGCGCGTGGAACTCGCGCGGGTCGAAGGCGGAGCCGAGCTGGTCACGAGCCTTCGCCTTCAGCCGCTGGATTGTGAGTGCGCCGATCTTATAGGCTAGCGCTTGGCTCGGGATAGCGATGTAGCGCTCGACCTCGACGGTCGCGTCCGTCCGGCCCATGCCGGAATTGGCGAGCATATATTCGACCGCCTGATCACGCGTCCAACCCTTGGCATGAAGGCCGGTGTCGACCACCAGCCGCATCGCCCTCAGCATTTCGTCGTCGAGATGGCCGAAGCGCTGATAGGGATCAGTGAAAAGGCCGAGCTCCGGCCCCAGCGTCTCCGCATAAAGCGCCCAGCCCTCCACATAGGCCGTGTTGCCGCCGAAGCGCATGAAGGCGGGCAGCGCCTCATTCTCCTGAGCAAGGCTGATCTGGAAATGGTGCCCCGGCGCGCCTTCGTGGAGATAGAGCGTCTCCATGCCGTAAGTGGTGCGCGACGGCAGATCGTAGGCGTTATAGTAGAAGATGCCCGGCCGCGATCCGTCCGGCGTGCCCTGCTGGTAGGAGCCGCCGGCCGCCGTCTTCTCGCGGAACGGCTCTACCGGCCGGATTTCGAGCGGGCTCCTCGGGAGCGTCGAGAATTGCTCACCGATCCGCGCGTCCACCTTCTTTCCGATGGCATAATAGCCGTCGCGAAGCGCGTCGCGCGATGCCGGCTTGAACTTGGCGTCGGTCCGGAGATGCTCGAAGAACTGCGCCAGCGTTCCCTTGAACCCGACCTCGTTCTTGATGCCTTCCATCTGGCTTCGGATGCGCCCAACTTCCCTAAGTCCGAGCTGGTGCACCTCATCCGCCTTCAGCGGCAGCGTGGTCGTGCTTTCGATCAGGCGATCGTAAAGTGTCGCGCCTCCCTTCATGTGGACGAGGCCGACGCCCTCCCGCGCCTTCGGAAGATATTCGTTCTGCAGGAAGTCGCGGAGCCGCGTGTAGACCGGGTAGATGTCGTTCCGGATCGATGCGGCATAAGCGGTTCTGAGACGCGCCTTCTCCGCTTCCGGAAAGCCTTCGGGGAAGTTCAGAACCGGACGATAGAAGGGCGAATCCTCCGGCTTTTCCTTCAGCTGCAGGTTGAACTGATCGATCATGTTCTGGACCGTCAGCTTCGTGTCCACCACGCCGGAGGCGAGGCCTTGGCGGAAGCGTTCGATTGTGCGGTCGTGATAGATCACATAATCCCGGTGACGCTTCAGATTGTTCTCGTAGTCTTCGACCGTCTTGAACGGCGCCGCGCCCTCGCCTGATGCGAAGGTCGGGTAGAAGGTGTGGAAGCCGCTGAAATGGTTGATCGGACGCACGACCGAGAGCGCCATGATCTCGGGCGTGTAGCCCTTCAGCGTGTCTTCGGTCTGATATTTGAAGACGTCGTAGGCAATCTGGTCGGTGGCGTTCAGTCGTGCCCGATCGATCCGCGCCAGCGCGGCAAGATCGGCTTCGGCAGCGGCTTTTTCCGCCGCAAGATACTCGTCGCTGATATAGTCGCCGAGCCGGTCGGCGTAGCGCATGTCGCCGCGGAAGATGGCACTAACCGGGTTGCGCCGCAGACTGCCTTCGTCACTTTCGCGGAAAAGCGCCGCCAGCCGCTCGCCTTCACTCTGCTGCGTCGCCGCGGGCGCCGGTGCGGCCTCCGGCACGGGCGTGGCCATCTGCGACTCTGTGCCCACTGTGGCGCAGGCGGAAAGGAGGAGGATTGCTGCCGAGGCGGCGAGACGCGTTTTGATCGGGGTCATAGAAGCTCCAAAAACGATGTTACGGGTCTAGGGCGAGGGGCAGGGCTGCGGCAAGTGCCGCTAGAGGGAGGTCCAGGGGCTCTCCCGATACCATTTGGTGATCACATATTTGACGCCCGCTTCCACTGGCATGCCCTGGTGCAGCGAATGCATGTTTGGCGCGCCCGTAGCGTCCAGGTTGTTCCAGGCGAGGAGATTGCCCGCGCGCGGCGTGACTTTGAGGTTCGCCTCGGGGAAGGCGGTCTGGCCGCCGGCTTCCGGCGCGTTGAGGAACATCATCGCCGTCCAGGTGCGCTGGCCGCCGGTCCGCTCCATGTCCGCCCAATAAGGCTGGTCGGTGTAGAAGAAATCGTGGTGCGGCTTGAACTGTTGCCCGACGGCGTAGCGCTGCCCCTGAATGGTCTCGCCATTCTCCGGATTGATCCCCATCAGGGTTGCGATCTTCTGCTCCACGCCGATCACCAGCGGATCCATCGGGTTCATGTTGCAGCTCTCGCTCGTCCGATAATCCGGGTCGTTATCCGGATAGTCGCCGAGCACGCCGGACGGCTGCCGGTGCGCGTCGATCCGCTTGATCAGCCCCTCGCATTCCTTCGGCGACAGGAAGTCCCGCACGACGAAAATGTCGAGATAAGAACTCGGTAGCTTCAGGGCCCCCGACGTCGATTTCAGGCGTTCGGCTACGAAGTGGCCGACGGCAATCCGGTCCATAGCGACCGTCTACCGAATGGTACGGCCGCGGACCACCGCCTGAACGACGGCGGTGATGCTGCGGTGAAAGACAGACTGAGAGCCGTGATAAGAGAGAGACAAAGACATCGACCCTTCAAGGCAGAGGGCGCATGCTGCTTCAGCGCGCCGGTGCTGACAAGGAAAAAGCCCGGAGCCGCTAAGCTCCGGGCGTCTTTTCCCGCTCCCGCTTCGTCCCGGCAAGCCTTGGGGCTTACCAGAAGAAGTTGTGGATCACGTCGATGACTTCGCCGGTGTAGAGGTCGACCAGCAGCACGTCGTCATAATAGCGCACCCAGCGCGTCCCAGCGTAAGCCGGCGGCAGGCGATACTGCCAGGGATCGTTGATCCAGTAGCGGCTCGAATAGAAAGGCGATCCGAGCCGCACGCCGATTGAGAAGCGGCTGTAGCGGTGGCCGAACACAGGCGAATGGTAGAAGCCGGGGCTGAAGATCAGCCGGTTCCGGTAGCGCCAGTTCTGCCAGTCGTAGCGGCGGTCGCGCCGCCAGTCGCGGTTCCATTCCCGCCGGTCCTGACGCCACTCGCGGCGATCATCACGCCGGTCCTGCCGCCAATCACGCCGATCTTCGCGGCGGTCACGTACCCAATCGTGCCGGTCACCGCGTCTGTCGTCGCGGCGATCAGCACGGTCGTCTCTGCGATCTTCGCGGCGATCCTGCCTGTCTTCACGCCTTTCCTCGCGGCGCTCCTGACGGTCCTCACGGCGTTCTTCTCGCCGTTCACGCCGCTCCATATCCTGCGCCCCCCGCTGGAGCACGCGCTCGGTCCGCTCGCGCTGCCCAGGCCAGCCGGCGGCCGGCACTTCGGCACGTTCGATCCGCTGCTGCCGCTCCTGCCGGCGTTCGGCGCGCTCCGCCTGCCGTTCCGCACGGCGTTCGGCCCGGTCCGTGTCATTCGTCTCCTGGGCCGAAACGGCGACAGGGGTCGCCATGGTGGCGGCCATCAATAATCCGATCAGCATTCTGCGCATCGGTAAGCTCCTGATACTCGCCGGGCGACATCGCCGCGACATGGACGAGTTGTGCGACTCGCAGGATGAGCCGTTGCTGAATTGCTGCGCAAGCTCTCCGCAAGAATTCAGTCGTTTGGACGGGCGGGACGCATCGCCGGCACGGCGCGGGCGGCATCCTTCGGATCGATGCCCGGCGGAGGCGCGGCCGCAACCTGCTCCTGCCCCGATTTGATGCGGCCGGCGCGTCGTACGGCTTCCCTGATCCGCGGATAGGTGCCGCAGCGGCAGATGTTGGTGATCGCCGCGTCAATCTCTGCGTCGGTGGGGTTCGGCGTCTTCTCCAGAAGCGCCGCCGCCGCCATGATCATGCCGGACTGGCAATAGCCGCATTGCGGCACCGCCTCCGCGACCCAGGCCTGCTGCACCGGGTGCGACCGATCGCGCGACAAGGCCTCAATCGTGGTGACAAAGCTTCCCTCGACCGCAGCGACGGTCACTTGGCAGCTCCGCACCGCCTCGCCATCCACATGCACCGTGCAAGCGCCGCAGGAGCCGGTGCCGCAGCCATATTTGGTGCCGGTAAGGTTCGACGCGTCCCGCAATGCCCAGAGGAGCGGCGTTCGCGCGTCCATTCTATATTCGACTGGCTGGCCGTTGATGGTGAAGCGCATGGAAGGCCTTCTACCGGCCGCGTCTCGCTCATGAAAGCGGCCTTAGCGGCTTGAAAAAGGGCGGCTTCGCTGGTATCGGGCCCACGCGACGGCGCGGGAATGGCTCGCGACGAACCCGTTTCTATGGTATTTCACGGCCTTAGCGAAGGCGGCCTAAACGCTGCCGGAGCCAAGGCTTTTTGATCGGAGAGTGGCGAGACTTTATGCAAATCATCGTTCGCGACAATAATGTCGACCAGGCGCTGCGAGCGCTCAAGAAGAAGCTCCAGCGTGAAGGCGTCTACCGCGAGATGAAGTTGCGCCGCCACTATGAAAAGCCGTCGGAAAAGCGCGCCCGCGAACGTGCCGCCGCTATCCGCCGCGCCCGCAAGCTCGAGCGGAAGCGCATGGAGCGTGACGGCGTCCGCTAAGAAGCGGCGCCTTTCACCTTCTCCGGCGGCCTGAAGCGCCGCCAAAGCTTTCCGGGGCTCTGCCATGTCCGTGACCGCCGTTCCGATTCGCCCGATCAAGAAGGGCTCGCTCCTTAAGTTCTGGTTCGCGCTGGCGCTTCTCGCCCTTGTCGCGGTTGGGATTGCTTGGGCAGGTACCGCTGGTCAGCATTGGACGACCACTCCGTCCGGGCTCCAGTACAGGGTGATTGAAGAAGGCGAGGGCGCGAAGCCCGCTCCCACCGACATCGCGCTCATCGACTATACCGGCCGGCTGGAAGACGGCACCGTCTTTGATTCGACCGACGGCAAGCAGCCCACACCGCTCCCCGTCAACGGCTCCATCCCTGGCTTTGCTGAGGGCCTGCAGCTGATGAGCAAGGGCGCTACCTACCGCCTCCGCATTCCGCCGGAACTTGCCTACGGCCCCGAAGGCGCCGGCGGCGTCATCCCGCCCAACGCCACGCTCGAATTCGACGTCACCCTCCGCGATTTCCGCACCCTATCTGCGCAGGAAATTCAGCAGATGCAGATGATGCAGCAGATGCAGGAACAGATGCGTCAGCGGGACGGAGCGGCACCGGGGGCACAGTAGGCCGCGCGGCGGCTCTCCATTTAACGCAGCTTTCCAATCGGTTCGTCCCCTTCTCCGTACCGAGGGGACACAAATCTGGAACGGTCTCCGCATAGCCAGGATTGCATGGCAGCGCTTCGGCGCGATCAGGAGTATTGTACCATGTCATTGAAGAAGCTTGCAGGAATCGTGAGTGCGATAGCGCTCGTTACCAGCGGCCCGGCTCTTGCTCAGGCAAGCGCTCCGTCTTCCGAAACCAGCCGTGCAGCGGCGTCTCTCTCGCCTTCTCAGGCGCTGAACGACAGGGGCGACGGTATCGGCTGGGCCATGGCCGGTCTGGTATTCGCCGGCGTCGCTTATGTGCTGCTCTCGATCGTCCTCGACGACGACGATGATGAAGAGTCCGAAAGCCCCTAACCGAAGATAGGGAAGTGGCGCTTCGGCGCCGCTTCTACGGCTCGGCGATACCTGCGGCCTGACCGCTTTCCTCGATCGATTTCTGCTGAAGCGCCGCCTTGACCAGCGCGACGATGGGGTCAGCGAGCGCCAGCCCTAATATTCCGAACAAGGCGCCGAACAGCAGTTGCGCGCCCAGCACCAAGGCAGGCGCCAAATCCACTGTCTTTCGCGCCACGTAAGGCACGATCAGATAGCCGTCGACGATCTGGACGATGGCGTAAACTGCGATTGCCCAGATGCCGGTCTCCCACCCTGCGGAAAAGCCTACCATCACGATCAGAACGCCGGAAATGATCGCGCCGATATTCGGAAGGAAAGCGAGGATTCCGGTAAGAAGGCCAAGCAGGGCCGCCATCGGCACGCCGCCGATCCACAGCAGGATCCAGGTCCCGACGCCTTCCACTGCCATGCCGACCAGGCGCCCCGCCATCAGGTGGCGCAATGTCCGGCCCATCCGCTCGGATGTGCGGTAGAAAGGATCCCGCATCCGGATCGGCAGCATCCAGGCCGCGCCGCGCTCGTAAAGCCGGGGCTCGGCGGCGATGAACAGGCCGATGACGACAATCATCACGAAGCTGGTGATGGCGCCGAGCACGCTCGTGACCGCATAAGTGAGGCGGCCGAGCGAACCCATTAATTGCTGGATGATCTGCGTGACTTCGATGTCTGCCGGCACGATGCCGAAGCTGCCCACCCATGCCAGCGCCCGGTCGAGCTGCTGCGTCATCACAGTGCGGAAGGTCTCCGCCTGCGCCGCCATCTGGCTTCCCGTCAGCATCACGGTGCCGACAAGGAACGCGACAAAGGCGAGCGCGACGATCAGCAGCCGCCAGCCCCGCGGGATCGGCAGTACCCTCCCTAAGAGGCGCGTGCCGCCGTCGAGCATCGACGCGAACACGAAGCCGCCAATGATAAGGAGGAGCGGCTGGGCGAGAAAGGCAATACCGACTACCGCCAGCGCCAGCCCGATCCACACGCTCGCCCGCTTCAGCTCCTCGCGGATAAGCGGATCGCGCATTTCCGTCGGCCCCCGCTCCTCCACGTGAGGTGTGGCGGGGGCGTCCGTCATTGCGCGGATACTTCCTCGGGATGGAGCGACGTGCCTGCCCGGCCACCGCGGAGGGCGGTGAACCAGCTGATCGGGTTCAAATATTGCGACGTGCCGTCGAGCGAGAAAGTAATGAATTCCGCGCGGCCGCCGATATTTTCGAACGGCACAGCGCCGCCGAGCCCCTGATTCTCCAGCGCCACGCGACTATCCGCCGAACGATCCCGATTGTCGCCCATCAGGAACAGGTGACCTTCGGGCACCCGAAGCTTGGCGAAATCATCGACGTCCGGATTATAGGCCATGTCGATCGTATCGTAGGCGCGGCCGTTCGGCAGCGTCTCGCGATAAATGGGAAGGCGGCAGTAGGCCTGGCCGTTCGCCTGCGTCCGCTGGTCGCCGAAGAAATCCGGCGTGCAGGGGACGTTGGCGTCGATCGGAAACAGCGCGTCGGGGCGCTTTTCACGCTTCACCGGCTTGCCGTTAATGAAGAGCTGCCCCTCGATCATCTCCAGCTCGTCGCCCGGAAGCCCAATCACGCGCTTGATATAATCGGCCTTCTGCCCCGGCGGGGTTACGATGACAATGTCGCCGCGCTCCGGCATCCGGCCGAGCACGCGCCCCTCGGTCGGCGGCATGACGTGGAAGCTGGGCGACACCCATGACCAGCCATAAGGATATTTGCTCACCACTAGCCGGTCGCCCTTCAGAAGGATCGGCATCATCGATTCCGACGGAATGTAGAACGGCTTGGCGATGAAGCTGTGGAAGGCCAGCACCGCGAGCACCAGCCAGAATATGGCCTTCAGCTCGCCCCACCAGTCGGTGGCGGGCTTCTCTTTCTTCTTTGTCGTCTTCATGGACAGTGCGGGGTCGCTGGCGCTCACCCTTTTGCTCCTTGGACTGGAACCGCGGTGATGATGACGAAGGCCTGGGCGAACGGGTGATCGTCCGTCATCGTCAGATGGATTGCTGCGGCGTGGCCTTCCGGCGTCATATCGTCAAGCCTCTGTTTGGCTCCGCCCGTCAGGTGGAGGGTCGGTTCTCCCGACGGTTTATTGACGACGCCTATATCCTTCATGAACACGCCGCGCTTGAAGCCGGTGCCGACCGCCTTGGAAAAGGCCTCCTTGGCGGCGAAGCGCTTGGCATAGGTGCCGGCGCGCGTGAACGGCCGCCCCTCCGCCTTTTTCCGCTCGACGTCGGTGAAGACCCGGTTGGTGAAGCGCTCGCCAAACCGGTCCAACGAATTCTGGATCCGGTCGATGTTGCAGAGGTCGGAGCCGATGCCGATGATGGTCATCCGCGCGCTTCGTCCATCAGCGTCCGCATCCGCCGCACGCTGCTCTCGAAGCCGGTGAAGATCGCCTCTCCGACCAGGAAGTGGCCGATGTTGAGCTCGGCTAACTGCGGGATGGCCGCCACCGGCACGACATTCTCGAAGGTGAGGCCATGCCCCGCATGGGCTTCGATGCCGTTCTTGGCGGCAAGCGCAGCGGCATCGGCGATGCGGCGAAGCTCCGTCGTCTGCGCTTCGCCCTCCAGATTCGCGTAGCGGCCGGTGTGGAACTCAACTACTGGCGCCTTCAGGCGAATGGCCGCGTCGATCTGCCGCGGATCCGGCTCGATGAACAGGCTGACACGGATATTCGCTTCGGAAAGCCGCGCAACGAACGGCGCCAGATGATTATGTTGGCCCGCCGCGTCGAGACCGCCCTCGGTGGTGCGCTCCTCGCGCTTTTCGGGAACGATACAGGCGGCGTGCGGCCGATGGCGGAGCGCGATCTCCAGCATCTCTTCTGTCGCCGCCATTTCCAGGTTCAGCGGGATGGTCAGCCGGTCCATCAACCGCTGGATATCGTCGTCGGTGATATGCCGGCGGTCCTCGCGAAGATGGGCAGTGATGCCATCCGCGCCTGCGTCCGCTGCGGCAAGGGCTGCGCGCACCGGGTCCGGATGCTCGCCGCCCCGCGCATTCCGGATCGTCGCGACATGGTCGATATTGACCCCTAAGCGGAGGTGCCGGCTCACGCCGCCTTCCGGCTCCCAGGTTTCTCCGCCGGTATCGCCGCCAGATCCTGCGGCAGCTTGTCGGCCTCGTAGGTGGGCACCGCTATGCGCACGAGCGGGAAGAAAGGCACGCCGAGATCGGCCTCGCCGTTCGACCTGTCGACGAGCGCGGCCGCAGCGATCACTTCGCCGCCTGCTTCCTCCACCGCCTTGATCGCTTCGCGGGAACTAAGGCCCGTCGTGACGACGTCCTCCATCAGCAGCACCTTCTGCCTCGGCTTGAGGCGGAAGCCGCGGCGAAGCTCGAACGTGCCGGTGGGCCGCTCGACAAACACTGCTTCTACGCCAAGCGCGCGGCCCATTTCATGGCCGGCGATGACGCCGCCCATGGCGGGCGAAACGACGATCTCGATCGCGCTCCTAACCTCGCGCGGCATCGAAGCGGCGAGCGCGGAAGCGAGGCGGGACGCGCGAACCGGGTCCATCAGCACCCGTGCGCATTGCAGGTAGCGTGGGCTGTGAAGTCCGGAGGAAAGGACGAAATGCCCCTCCAAAAGGGCATCCGCGGCCCGGAATTCCGCCAAAATCTCTTCTTCGCTCATCCTGCTGTCAAACCCCCTGGAACCTTAGAAGCAGATAAGTCCGGAGGTGCGTTTCGGCAAGCGCGGGGAAAAAGTTCCATCCGACTTGAGACGCGCATTTCCCCTGCTATAAGGCGCCGCAACTTGCCTGTTTTGGGACGAATCCATCCCGCTCCGTCCGGAGGGGTCCAAGGGGTTTAGATGAAGACTCTGATAAAGATTTTCGCCGCCGCAGCCGCGCTCGGCCTGATGCCTGCAGGCGCCGCGGCGCAGGAGGCGAACCTCGCCCAGCCGAAGCAGGAGCTGGCGGCCCAGCCGCAGTCCGCCGGTGCGCCGCGCGACCAGATCAGCGCCCAGTCGCAGGCTTCGCCCGCGCAGCCGCAGGAGGTTTCCGACCCCGCGCTCGCCACTCCGGCCGCCGAAGAACCCAGCAATTCACAGGTTGCTCAGACGATGCTCGGCGCCGGCACCAAGCCCACTCCCGGCATCGGCCAGCCCGACGGCCGCATGGGCGTCCAGGACCAGTTCACGCCGATCGGCGAGGAAGCGGCCTGGTTCCACAACGTGATCCTGATGCCGGTCATCACCGTCATCTCGATCTTCGTCCTAATCCTCCTGCTCTACGTGGTGATCCGCTATCGCCGCGCCGCGCATCCGATCCCGTCCCGCACCACGCACAACACGCTTCTCGAAGTCGTGTGGACCCTGGTGCCGGTGCTGATCCTCGTCGTGATTGCGGTCCCGTCGATCAAACTTCTCGCCAATCAATATTCGCCGCCGAAGGCCGATCTTACCGTCAAGGTGATCGGCAACCAATGGTATTGGAACTACCAGTATCCGGACCATGGCGATTTCGAGCTTACGTCGAACGTTTTATCGGACGCGGACGCGAAGAAGCGCGGCGAGCCCCGCCTCCTCGGTGTTGACGAGCGGATGGTGGTGCCCGCCGGCGCCACGGTGAAGCTGATCATCACCTCGAACGACGTCATCCACGCCTTCGGCGTCCCCGCTTTCTGGGTGAAGCTCGACGCCGTTCCCGGCCGCCTCAACGAGACCTGGTTCAAGGCCGACAAGCCCGGCGTCTATTACGGCCAGTGCTACGAGCTTTGCGGCGCCCGCCACGCATACATGCCCATCGCGGTTGAGGTCGTTCCTCCCGCTCAATTCGCGGCCTGGGTTGCCTCCAAGGGCGGCACCATGCCGGGCGGCGCGCAGCGCGCTTCGGGCGACGAGACGGCAACCTCACCGATCACCAACCCCGCGGCGACCGCCGCGGACGTGACCAATACTTCAGGCGGCAGCGCGACCGAGACGAGCCCCGAGCCGTCCAACATCGTCAATGCCGTCGGCACTGCCCCCGTTTCGACGCAGGGCGCCACGAATTCGAAGAGGGGCGATAGCCAGTAATGACCGACACGACCGCAAACGCCGTCCATTTCGAGACCGCGCACGGCCATCATGATGCGCATCACGATGCGGATCATAAGCCCGGCTTCTTCGCCCGGTGGTTCATGTCCACGAACCACAAGGACATCGGCACCCTCTACCTGATCTTCGCGATCATTGCCGGCATCATCGGCGGCGCGATTTCGGGCCTGATGCGCGCCGAGCTCGCGGAGCCCGGCATCCAGTATCTTGAAAGCTGGGTAACGATGAGCGGCGGCGCCGCTTCGTTCGACGCGGGCCTCCACCTCTGGAACGTGCTCATCACCGCGCACGGCCTCATCATGGTCTTCTTCATGGTGATGCCGGCGATGATCGGCGGCTTCGGCAACTGGTTCGTTCCGATCATGATTGGCGCGCCGGACATGGCCTTCCCGCGCATGAACAATATCAGCTTCTGGCTGCTGATCCCGGCGTTCCTGCTGCTTCTTGGCTCGACTTTCGTGCCGGGCACGGCGGCCGGCAACGGCGCCGGCACCGGCTGGACCGTCTATGCGCCGCTTTCGACCAGCGGCCACCAGGGGCCTGCCGTCGACATGGCGATCCTGTCGCTCCACCTTGCAGGCGCGTCGTCGATCCTTGGCGCGATCAACTTCATCACCACCATCTTCAACATGCGCGCGCCGGGCATGACCCTGCACAAGATGCCGCTGTTCGTATGGTCGGTGCTGGTCACCGCCTTCCTGCTGCTTCTGTCGCTCCCCGTCCTCGCCGGCGCGATCACGATGCTTCTGACGGACCGGAACTTCGGCACGTCGTTCTTCGACGCTAGCGGAGGCGGCGATCCGATCCTGTACCAGCACCTCTTCTGGTTCTTCGGCCACCCCGAAGTTTACATCATGATTCTGCCGGGCTTCGGCATCGTCAGCCAGGTGGTCGCGACCTTCAGCCGCAAGCCAGTCTTCGGCTATCTCGGCATGGCCTACGCCATGGTCGCGATCGGCGTCGTCGGCTTCATCGTTTGGGCGCACCACATGTTCACCGTCGGCATGGACGTGAACACGAAGATGTACTTCACCGCGGCGACGATGGTGATCGCGGTGCCGACCGGCATCAAGATCTTCAGCTGGATCGCCACCATGTGGGGCGGCTCGATGACCTTCCAGACGCCGATGATGTGGGCGCTGGGCTTCATCTTCATGTTCACGGTGGGTGGCGTCACCGGCGTCGTGCTCGCGAACGGCGGCGTCGATAACTACATGCACGACACTTATTACGTCGTCGCGCACTTCCACTCTGTGCTGTCGCTCGGCGCCGTGTTCGGGCTCTTTGCGGGCTGGTATTACTGGTTCGGCAAGATGTGGGGCCGGAACTATAACGAGATCCTCGGCCAGCTCCATTTCTGGATCTTCTTCATCGGCGTGAACGTGCTCTTCTTCCCGATGCACTTCCTCGGCCTCGACGGCATGCCGCGGCGCTATCCGGACTATCCGGACGCGTTCCAGGGCTGGAACGAGGTCGCGACCACCGGCTACATGATCATGGCGCTCGGCATGGTGTTCTTCTTCGTGAACATCGTCTGGTCGCTGATCGCGGGCAAGAAGACGCCGGACAATCCGTGGGGCGAAGGCGCGACGACGCTCGAATGGACCCTGTCCTCGCCGCCGCCCTTCCACCAGTTCGAAACCCTGCCGAAGGTCGACTGAGGCAAACACTTCCGCCCCATGCCGGACCCTCGGCATGGGGCGCAGAGTTCATTATCATGACGACCATGTCGCTGACCGACACGAACGCACTGCCCGCCGACTGGCGGGATTTCGTCGCGCTGACGAAGCCGCGCGTGATGAGCCTCGTCGTCTTCACCGGCCTCTGCGGCCTGCTTGCCGCGCCTGCCCATATCCATCCCGTTCTGGGCTTTACCGCGATCCTCTGCATCGCGCTCGGCGCGGGCGCGGCGGCGGCGCTCAACATGTGGTACGAGGCCGATCTCGACGCGAAGATGAAGCGCACGGCCAACCGCCCGCTTCCCGCCGGGCGCATGGACCGGCAAGCGGCACTCCATTTCGGCGTCGGCCTTTCCTTCTTCTCGGTGCTGCTGATGGGCGTCGCGACCAACTGGCTTGCGGCTTCGGTCTTGGCGCTGTCGATCCTCTTCTATGTTGTCGTCTACACAATCTGGCTGAAGCGCCGGACGCCTCAGAATATCGTGATCGGCGGCGCGGCCGGCGCCTTCCCGCCGGTCATCGGCTGGGCCGCGGTAACGGGCGATATCACGCTTCTGCCGCTCCTCCTCTTCACCCTCATCTTCCTCTGGACGCCGCCGCATTTCTGGGCGCTCTCGCTCTTCGTCCGCTCGGACTATGCCGCCGCCGGCGTGCCGATGCTTCCGGTCGTCTCCGGGGCGAAGGTCACGCGCCAGCAGATCATGCTCTACACTTTGCCGATGGCCGCCTCCGCAGTAGCCCCGTGGCCGCTCGGCCTCACCGGGTGGGTCTACGGCATCGCCGCCGCGGCCCTTAGCTTCGCCTTCATTCTCCTCTCGCTGCAGGTGCTCGCCAACAAGGCGACCGAGCCTGCCGCGATGAAGCCCGAGAAGCGGCTTTTCGCTTTCTCCATCCTCTACCTCTTCGCGATCTTCGGCGCTCTGGTGCTGGACAGGTGGCTCATCGCATGACGCCCGACCCACACAAGAATGAAGTCCAGAAGCGCCAGCGGAGCCGCGCCCTCGTCATGGCGCTTGCGCTCGGCGCCTTCGTGATCCTCCTCTACCTCATCACCATCGTAAGGATGAACGGATGACGGCAGTTGCGCAGAAGAACGGCCGCACCGCGGCGATGGCGGCTCTCCTCGCGCTGGCAATGGTCGGCCTCGCCTTTGCGAGCGTGCCGCTCTACCGCCTTTTCTGTCAGGTGACGGGCTTCGGCGGCACCACCCAGATGCAGGTCGGCGGCGAGGCGCCGGGCGCGGTGGGCAAGGTCATCAACGTTCGCTTCGACGCCAATGTCAGCGGCGAACTCGGTTGGGAGTTCGAGCCGGAGAAGAACGTTGAGCGGACTGCAATCGGCGCCCGCAAGATGGCCTTTTACACCGCGAAGAACCATTCCGGCGAGCCGGTCACCGGCACCGCTACCTTCAACGTGACTCCGGTTCAGGCCGGCCAGTACTTCACCAAGGTCCAGTGCTTCTGCTTTACCGAGCAGACGCTGAAGCCGGGCGAGGAAATCCGGATGCCAGTCGTCTATTATGTAGATCCCAAGATCCTCGACGATCCGGAAGCTTCCAAGATCAGCGAAATCACCCTTAGCTACACCTTTTACCCCGTGGACGATCCTCAGCCTCGCAGCTAGAGGACGGGCAAGACGAACAGAGGAACGACGATGGCCGGAGCGAAGAACCACGAATATCACATTCTGCCGCCGAGCATCTGGCCGTTCATGGGCTCGATGGCGGCGCTGGCAATGGCTGCGGGCGCGATCATGTGGATGCATGAGGCTGCGTTCGGTGGCTACGTCTTCTTCGCCGGCCTCATCGCGGTCCTGTTTGTCATGTTCAGCTGGTGGGTCGACGTGGTGCGCGAAGCGCATGCCGGCGATCACACGCCGATCGTTCAGCTCCACCTCCGCTACGGGATGATCCTCTTCATCGCGTCGGAAGTCATGTTCTTCGTCGCCTGGTTCTGGGCCTACTTCAACGCCGCCCTTTTCCCGTCGCCGGTGGAAAGCATTGGCGGCACCTGGCCGCCCACGGGCATGAAGGTGCTGGATCCGTTCGGCTATCCGCTCCTCAACACGCTCATCCTGCTCTGCTCGGGCACGACCGTCACCTGGGCGCACCATTCGCTGATCCATGGCGACCGCGAAGGGCTGAAGAAGGGCCTCTGGCTCACGATCGGTCTCGGCCTCCTCTTCTCCGCCATTCAGGCTTATGAATATGCGCACGCGCCGTTCGGCTTCGCCGACAATATCTATACTTCGGCCTTCTTCATGGCGACGGGCTTTCACGGCTTTCACGTGATCGTCGGCACGATCTTCCTGATCGTCTGCCTCGTCCGCGCCGATAAGGGTCACTTTACGCCCCGCCAGCATTTTGGCTTCGAAGCCGCCGCCTGGTACTGGCATTTCGTGGACGTGGTCTGGCTGTTCCTCTTCCTCGCCATCTACGTCTGGGGCGGGTGGGGCGCCGAATTCCACTAAGACAGGGGAGGGCGCCGAAAGGCGCCCTTCTTCTTTATGACCGATGCCTCGCCATCTCCGGCCCTCGCTGCGGCAAGGGGCCTTTGCCCGCGCTGCGGCGCCGGGCCCCTGTTCGCCGGCGTTGCGACCTTCGCTTCCGCCTGCCGCGCCTGCGGCCTCGATTTCGCATCGTTCAACGTCGGTGACGGGCCGGCCGCCTTCCTGATCCTGATCATCGGGGCGCTCATCACAGGCCTCGCCGTCTGGCTTGAGCTTGCCGCTTCGCCGCCCATCTGGCTCCACATCCTCCTTTGGCTGCCGCTGACGGCGGCGGCAGTCGTCTTCTCGCTCCGCTTTGCAAAAGCCATGCTGCTCGCGCTCGAATACAGGCACCGCGCCCGCGAAGCCCGGATTAGCGAATGAAGCGCCTGCCCATCCTTCCCACAATCATCGTCGCCGCGGCGGTCGCCGTGATGATCGGCCTCGGCGTCTGGCAGCTCCAGCGGGCAGAGTGGAAGGAAAGGCTGATCGCCGAGATCGACGCCTCCGACCACTACAGGCAGCAGAGCGTCACCTGCACGGTGGACGCCAAACCGGAAGTACGCGCCGGCCGGAGCGCCAAAGGCGAAAGCGGTTATCGCTATCTTGTCCCCTGTTCGTCGCGCACAGCAGGCGGTGACGAAATCGCGATTACGGAAGGCCTGATCGACCTCGGCTGGGCGAAGCATCCGAACCTGTTGCCGCACGTGCGTCTTACCCGCACCTTCACCGGCACCTATGCCGCCGGCGAAGCTGCCTCTCGCCAGATCCTCGTTCTCGAAGAGCCGCTGCCTCCGCTGGAAAAGAGTGCTCTTCCGACCGCCGCCGACATCCCGAACAACCACATGGCCTACGCGCTCCAGTGGTTCTTCTTCGCGGCGGCCGCGGCCATCATCTACATTCTCGCCTTGAGAAGGCGGAGGCAGCGGCTTGCCTAAAGGTACTGCTCTTACCGTTCATCGATGGCCGGACGACCTTTGTCGAAGAACTGTGGAAATAAGCAGCATCGCGTGGATCAACTGTATCACCCATTAGGATTTTGAAGCTCAATGCGGAATTTCTGTCTCAGGCTGATGCCCGTTTTCACAGCCGCCCTTGTCGCCGTGGCACTCCCCGCGCAGACTTCCGCGCCACAGGCTGGTGTGGCTCCTACTGCGCAGGAAGCGACAAAGATCGTGGAGTCATTGGCGCAAGCGCTGACGGAGCGCTTCGTTTTTCCGGAAGCGGGGGAGCGTTATGCACGCGCACTCCGTAACGGCCTTGTGGACGGCCGCTACAGCCGCTTCTCCACATCCACAGAATTCGCCGAGGCCCTCACACAAGATCTCCAACGCATTCACCCCGACGGGCATTTGCGTGTTATCGCGCCCGGAACCGGTAGCGCACAGGCCGGCGCAGGCCAGGGCGGCGCAACCGTAGCGCTTGAGCGCGGCGCCTGGATCGCGCCGGGCATTGCTTATCTCAGCTTCAGCCTCTTTCCGGGCGATCCGGCGACATTGGCGAAACTTGAAGATTTCCTCCGTACGCATTCGAAGGCGAGGACGCTCGTCATTGATGTCCGTACGCATGCAGGCGGCGGTCTTGCCGAGATGGACCGCATGTTCCCCTATTTCTTCTCGCGCCCCACCTCCCTGCTTCAAATGGATACCCGTCGAAGCGTTGACGATGCTGGCGGCGGCGTATTCCCAGACGGCCCAACTGTGATCCGTTTGGACGGCCCGAAAGAGGTCGTTCGACGAGAGCATGTCGCCGTTCCGGCGAAGGAATCTGGCGGCCTCAGCGACGCGAAGATCTTTGTCCTGACGGCGGCCCGCACCGCATCTGCTGCCGAGCATTTTGCCCTGGCCCTGAAGCGTACGGGGCGGGCTACGCTGATTGGCGAGGTCACGGCGGGGGCAGGTCACGTCAGCCCCAGAGTCGATATCGGGAGCGGCTATGCTGCGCAGGTGCCCATCGGCCGCACCTTTGATCCGACCACAGGCCGTGGCTGGGAAGGTGCCGGTATTGGACCGCACATCGCGGTGCCCGCCGAACGGGCCCTTGTCGAAGCTTTGATCCGGAGCGGCGTCGCTGCGGCGGACGCAGCGCGGCTATCAGCAGAGTTCCGTCCCAATGGTTCAATGGAACGCCGTCGACCGCTGCGGTTAACCTCGCCTCTATAGAAGGATCAAAGCGGAAAGGCGCGCTTCCTGATTCACGCTATCGCTTGGTTACAGTAGCTCGAAGCTCACCTGCAGGGACACGCCGATCGTCTGCTCGCCCGGTTCGATCATGTTCGTGGGTCGACTTTCGCCATAGCCTGCGCTCTGCCGCATCATCGGCCGGTACGGCATGCCGCCGCCCGCTTCGCTGATCGACAGAATGCGGCCGACGCCCTTGCCGATCGCACGCGCGTAAAGTTCGGCCCTTGCCCTTGCCGTGCGGATCGCGGCCGTCCGCGCTTCGTCCAGTGCCGCCTCGGGCTTGTCGAGCGTTAGCATCGGCCCGTTGATCGAGTTGGCGCCCTCGGCGACCAGCGCGTCGAGGATCTTGCCGGTGTTGGCGATGTCGCGGAAACTCACCGTCACTTCGTTCCCAGCACGGTAGCCGATGAGTTGCGGCGCGGCGCCCTCGCTGTGACGGTATTCGGGATAGAGGTTGATCGAACTCGTCTGGATATCGCGATCGGCGATGCCCGCACGGCGCAGCGCGGCCCGCACCCGCTGCATCCGCGCCGCATTCTCCTGGATCGCCGCGGATGCGGTTGCCGCCAGCGTCTGCACGCCCGCATTGATCCGCGCGATATCTGGCACCCGCGTCACCTCGCCAGTCGCCACCACATCGAGCCGCGTGCCCGCCACCGCATGCAGCGGCTCGCCCGGCTGCGCGACTCCCAGGATGACTCCAGTTGGCTGCGGCGGGGGCGGCGGCGGAGCAGGCTGCGCGGCGGCCGCTCCGGCCAGAGCAAAGACTGAAACCATGGTCATCATACGCAGCATCCGAGGGCACTCCCACTTGTTCGGCAGCCGTAACGGCATCCGCCCCCTAGAACGCCCGATCGCCTGCACCGTTGCTGAATGCGGCAGCGACCGCGGCTGCGGCATTCGGGATTCTCCGGTTATGAGAAACGAAGATCAGCCGCCCAGGCACTGCCCAAGCGGCTCTGAAAGCGGCGTTCACATCCTCCAGCTTTATCTGTGCCAGATAAGCGACAGTCGCCGCCGGATCGGCCGGTTCGGTGAAGACGAGGCGGCGCTCCACCGCATCGACGATGGCGTCGGCGAGGGCCGGCGTTCTCTGAACTAGCCCCCGTTCCTTGGGTCTCATCGCGATCAGTTGCTCGTTCAGCTCGGCCTGGGAAAAACCCTGCTCCAGCGCCCGGCGCAGTTCGTCCGATCCTGCTTCGAGCGCGCCGCGCCAATCGCGATCCGCTGCCTTCACCTCCACCCGCGCCAGCCGCACGTTCGGAAAAGGGTTATAGATCATCGACTCCGCCTTCACGAGCGTGGCCTTCGGATCGGCGGCCCTTCGCGCCAGCCGCCGGTTCAGCATCTCGCTCGCCATAAGCTCCAGAAATTGGCGGTCCCGGCGCCTGCCCGCATCTGCTCCGCCGGGAAGCGGCTCGACCGCCGCGATCGTCACCGCGGTCGGCGCGGCCGGGTCGACGAACAGCCTGGCTTCGATGCCGCTGCGCCGGGGCAGCGAGACCGGCATAGGGCGATGGTCCGCAGCATCCGCGCGCGCGCTCCAGCCGGAAAAGCGCGCCCAGATCTCCTCTTCGGCGGTGTTCGGGTCGAAATCGCCGACCATCACCAAAGTCGCACGCTCCGGCACATAGTGGTGCGCGTAGAGGCGCTGCAACGTCTCGCCACTGGCTCGAGCGATGCTCTTCTCCATCCCGGCGACTGATCCGCCGGCCAGCGATGTCCCCGGTAGGAAGAAGCGCTGCTGCGCCTCCGTCAGCCGGTCGTTTACTGCGTCGCGTGCGCGGATCTCGTCCCTGATCATCTTCTTGGCGCCTTCGACGGCCTTTCGATCGAAGCGGAGGTTCACCGCAATCTCGTGCATCAGCGTCAGCGCCGTCTCCCGCGCCCGAGTGTCCGACCGCGACAGGTCGAGCAGGTAAACCGTCTCGTCAAAGCTCGTATAGGCGTTGAAATCGGTCCAGCGCCTAAGGCCCTGATGCTTCAGCATCAGCGGCAGCGACCCCTCCGGCAGGTTCGCCGATCCGTGAAAGATCAGATGCTCCAGCATGTGCATGAAGCCCTGCTCTTTCGCACCCTCCACCGACGATCCGGCATCGATGTGGAGGCGCACCGAAAGTGCTCCGGCGGGCGAGCCGTTGCGCATTAACGCATAGCGCATGCCGTTCGGAAGCACGCCGAACCGCACGCCCGGATGCGGCGTCAGGTCGCTCCTGTCGAAGCCCCAAGCCGAGCCAACCGCCTCCGGGAGGGCCTGCTGCGCCCGGGCGGGAGCGGCGAAAGCGAGCAGGAGTGCGAAAGCAAGGGTTCGGATCATCTTTTCCGAAGCTTAGGCAAAGCGGCGGCAAACGGGAAGCGGCGGGAAACTTGCCGCTTTGGGCCCAAGGCCCTAAACCGCGCCTCTCCATGATGAAGCTGACCACTCTTCCAAACGGCCTTCGCGTCGCCAGCCGGGAAATGTCTGGCGTCGAGACCGCGGCGGTGGGTCTCTATGCGGACACGGGCTCCCGCTACGAGCCTGCGCGCCTCAACGGCATTGCACACCTGTTCGAACATATGGTGTTCAAGGGCGCGGGCGATCGTTCGGCGCGGGAGATCAGCGAGGCGATCGAGGATGTCGGCGGCGACCTCAACGCCGCTACGGACCGCGATTCCACCAGCTTCATGGCCTCGGTCATGGCCGAACATGTGCCGCTCGGGATCGAACTCATCTCCGACATGATCCTCCGCCCGCACTTCAGCGACAAAGAGCTGGAGCGCGAGAAGGACGTCGTGCTTCAGGAGCTTGGCGAGGCGCGGGACACGCCGAACGACATCATCTTCGACGACCTGCTCTCCGTCGCCTTCGCCGATCAGCCGCTTGGCCGCTCGGTGCTGGGGGATGAGGATAGCATCGCCGCGATCACCGTTCCTGACCTACGCTTGTGGCGCGACAGCCAGTACCGCGCCGAAAGCCTGATGCTGGTCGCTGCCGGCAAGGTCGAGCACGACCGGCTGACGGAGCTTGCCGACAACGCCTTCGGCGCGCTCCCCTCCGGCACCATCGCGGAGCCGGAGCGGGCGGTCTTTACCGGCGGCGACCGGGTCGGCCGCGCTGCCTGCGATCAGGCGCATCTCGCGCTCGGCTATTGCGGCCCGGCCCAGCTCGATGCGGACTATTATGCGGCGCGGCTCTTCTCCGACATCGTCGGCGGCGGCATGTCCTCGCGCCTCTTCCAGCAGCTTCGCGAGGAGCGCGGCCTCGCTTATTCCGTCTACGCGCACCTGATGCCGTGGCGGGACACCGGCCTCTTCTCAATCTATGCGGCGACCGCCCGTAACCAGTCCGCCGCCGCCGCGCAGCTGATCGAGGAGGTCGTGACCGACGCGACCGAGACGATCACCGACCGCGAGGTTGCCCGTGTTCGCACCCAGGCGAAGGCCGGGCTTCTCATGTCGCTGGAAAGCCCGTGGGGTCAGGCAAGCTATGTCGCGCGCCAGCTCGCGCTCCACGGTCGCCTCGTCGAAACCTCGGAAGTCGTCGCCGCGCTCGAGGCGGTGACGACGGAGGATGTGCGCGCCGCCGGCCGGAAGATGCTCGCCGGCCCGCGCGCCCGCGCCACGATCGGCTTTCCGGCCGTCCGCGCGGCGTGAACCTTTCCACCCTGATTGCGGAGCCCTGGCCCGATTACGGGCTCATGGATTCCGGGAACGGCCGCAAGCTCGAACGCTACGGCCGCTACAGCTTCATCCGGCCGGAGCCGCAGGCCATGTGGGCGCCCGCGCTCGACACATGGGACGCGGACGGCGAGTTCCTGCCCGGCTCCGATGAAGAAGGCGGCGGCCGCTGGCAATTCGCCCGGCCCGTGCCGCGCGAGGGCTGGGAGCTCGGCTGGGAGGATGTCCGCTTCCGCGCCCAGACCACCCCCTTTCGGCACCTCGCTTTCTTCCCCGACATGGCGCCGCAATGGGCCTGGATGCGCGAGCGGCTGGGGGAGGGGACGGAGGCGCTCAATCTCTTCGGCTATACCGGCGTCGGCACGCTCGCGATGTCGGCCGCCGGCGCGCGCCTGACCCATGTCGATGCCTCGAAGAAATCGGTCGAGGCGGGGAAGGAGAATGCCGCCCTTTCCGGAATGTCGGACCGCCCGATCCGCTGGATGGTCGACGATGCCGCGAAGTTCGCCGCTCGCGAAGTCCGCCGCGGCCGCCGCTACGACGGCATCATTCTCGATCCGCCCAAATATGGCCGCGGCCCGGCAGGCGAGGTGTGGCGGCTGGAAGAGGGGCTTCCTGGTCTTATCGCCGACTGCGCGAAATTGCTCGACGAGGACAGCCGCTTCCTCGTCCTCACCGTCTATGCCGTCCGCATGTCCGCGCTGGCCATCGGCGAACTGCTCGCCCAAACTACCCGCCACCTCGGCGGCCGCGTCGAATGCGGCGATATGGCGGTTCGCGAAGAAGCGCGCGGTCTCCTGCTTCCGACCGCAATCTTCGCGCGCTGGTCGGCCAGCTAGGTTCGCGCAGACCTGATTGTTGCCCCAACGACGAACGGGCATAAGGCGACCAGCAGAAGCGACACCGAAGCAAGTAGCTGGAATGCTCCCGGCGCCTCCATTCCGGCACCAAAAATCAGCAAAGGCACTGCCAGCGGCAGCATAAGAAGACCGGCAAGCGCACCGCTTTTTCGAAGTCCTATTGTGAAGCCCGCAGTCATCAGGCTCAAAGCTGCCAAACCCGGCGTTCCCGCGAGCAATCCAAGCTCCAGCCGCAAGAGCGCGTCCTGCGGCAACTTCGACAACATCGCGCCCGGCACCGCAGCGATCATCAACGCCGGCCCGAAGCTCAGCCAGTGCCCGGCCAGCTTCGCCGCCGCGACCGCCTCCTCGCTCATCCCCCGCACCGCAAGCTGGTCGAGCACGCCGCTCGCCCGGTCCGGCTCGATCAGCCGCTCGACCGGGAGCAAGGCCGCAAGCAAAGCCGCCATCCACAGCGCTCCGCCGCCGGTCCGCGCCAGCAGCGGTGCATCCGGCCCCACCGCAAACGGAAACAATGTCGCCACAAGCAGGAAGAAGATGACCGGCAGCAGCGCATTGCCCGCGCTTGCCGCCAGCCGCAGCTCACGAAGCACGAGCGCCATCATCCGAGCTTAACCTCCTGCGCACCAGCGAGCGGCAGGTCCTGGTGCGAAGCCGCGAGGATCGCGCCGCCCTCCACCCGGTGCCGCGCCATCGCGGTCCCAAGTCGCTCCAGCCCCTCCGCGTCGAGCCCGTTGGCGGGCTCGTCCAGCAGCCACAATGGCGCCCCGCTCGCCACCACCCGCGCCAGCGCTGCACGCTTTCTCTGCCCGGTCGAAAGCATCCGCACCGGCACCTCAGCGAGCGGCGCCAGCCCCATCGCCTCCATGCCTGCTCCCGCATCGCCGCCGTCCAGCTTCGCCCAAAAGCCGAGCGCGCGCCCAAGCGTCAGCTTCTCGTCCAGCGCCAGCCCCTCATCGGCCAAAGCCGACCGCTCGCCGCGCACGTCTCCCGCCGAGGGTCGCAGCAAACCCGCCGCAATCCGGATCAGGCTAGATTTGCCAATACCGTTCCGCCCGGTCACAATCGCCGTGCCCCCGGCTTCAAGCTCCAGGCTCACCCCCTCGAACAGCAGCCGTCCGCCGCGCACGCAGGCGACATCTTTCAGCGCCAGCAGGCTCAACCCGCCCCCTCTTCGATCGCGTGCATGTCCTCGTCGGAAAAGCCGAAATGATGACCCACCTCATGCACGATCACATGGGTAACCAACTCCTCGAGGCTCACCCCCCTCTCCGCCCATTCGTCGAGTAAAGGGCGGCGATAGAGGTGGATCATCGGCGGCAATTCGCCTGACGGCATCGACGACTGCTCGCCCATCGGCCGCCCGCTATAGAGGCCGGAAAGGTCGAAAGGATCTTCGATGCCGAGCTCCGCCAGAACCTGATCGTCGGCGAATTCCTCGACGCGCAGCACCACGTCCTTCAGGTGAACGCGGAACGCCTCCGGAAGCCCGGCGATCGCCGTATCCGCAAGCCGCTCGATCGCCGCGATATCGGGCGCGAAGGTTTGACCCCTGCTCATCTTTCGAGCGACATAAAGGCTTAGCGAAGGAGAAGCCAATGGTGCCGAAACTTGGGTCCGCCGAACGCGCCGAAGCGCTCGCCGGCCTGCCCGACTGGAGCTGGGACGAAACCCGCGACGGCATAAGCCGCAGCTTCGCCTTCTGCGACTTCTCGGAAGCCTTCGCTTTCATGACCCGCGTCGCACTTGCCGCCGAAAAGGCCGATCACCACCCGGAATGGAGCAATGTCTGGAACAAGGTCGACATCCTCCTCACCACCCACAGCGCTGGCGGGCTGACTCGGAAGGATATCGATCTCGCAAGGACTATCGAGGCCGCCGCGGCGCCTTGATCAGGCGGTCTCCATCGCCTTCATCTTCGCAATCTTTTCGCACCAGACGAGCGGGGCGAGATGGTGGACGCTTTGCCCCTCCGCATCGACGGCGACGGTCACCGGCATGTCCTCGACCTCGAATTCGTAGATCGCCTCCATGCCGAGATCCTCGAACCCGACGACCTTCGACCCCTTGATCGCCCGCGCGACAAGATAGGCGGCGCCTCCCACGGCCATCAAATAGGCGCTGCGGTGCTTGCGGATGGACTCGATCGCCATCGGCCCGCGCTCCGCCTTGCCGACCATGGCGAGCAGCCCTTCGCCCAGCATCATGTCGGTGAACTTGTCCATGCGCGTGGCGGTGGTTGGGCCCGCGGGGCCGACCACTTCCTCGCCAACCGGATCGACCGGACCGACATAATAGATGACGCGTCCGCGGAAGCTCACCGGCAGCTCTTCCCCCCGGTCCAGCATGTCGCGGATACGCTTATGCGCGGCGTCGCGCCCCGTCAGCATCTTGCCGGACAGCAGCAGGCGGTCGCCATGCTTCCAGCTCTGCACTTGCTCCGACGTCAGCGCGTCGAGGTTCACGCGTTTAGCCGCCTTGTCAGGCGTCCAGTGGACCTCCGGCCAATCCTCCAGTTTCGGCGTCTCGAGATAGGCTGGACCGGAGCCGTCGAGCACGAAATGCGCATGGCGCGTCGCGGCGCAATTGGGGATCATCGCCACCGGCTTCGACGCGGCATGGGTCGGCCAGTCGAGGATCTTCACATCGAGGATGGTCGAAAGCCCGCCAAGCCCCTGCGCGCCGATGCCGAGTGCGTTCACTTTGTCGAACAACTCGATGCGCAGCTCCTCGATCCGGTTTTCTGGCCCGCGCGCCTTCAGCTGCGCCATGTCGATCGCGCCCATCAGGCTTTCCTTGGCGAGCAGCATCGCCTTTTCCGCGGTGCCGCCGATGCCGATGCCGAGCATCCCCGGCGGGCACCAGCCGGCGCCCATTTTCGGCACCGTCTCCAGCACCCAATCGACGATATTGTCGCTGGGATTCATCATGATGAACTTCGACTTGTTCTCGCTGCCGCCGCCCTTCGCCGCGACGGTCACGTCGACGGAATTGCCCGGCACCATCTCCACGTGCAGCACGGACGGCGTATTGTCCTTCGTGTTGACGCGGGTGAAGGCGGGGTCGGCCAGGATCGACGCGCGGAGGGGGTTTTCCGGATTGCGGTAGGCGCGGCGGACGCCCTCATCCACCACCTCCTGAAGCGACCTGTCGCTGTCCAGCAGGCATTGCTGCCCCCATTTCACGAACACAGTGACGATGCCGGTGTCCTGGCAAATGGGCCGGTGCCCTTCCGCGCACATGCGGCTGTTGGTCAGGATTTGCGCAATGGCGTCCTTGGCCGCGGGCGACTGCTCGGCCTCGTAAGCCTCGCCGAGCGCGCGAATATAATCCATCGGGTGATAGTAGCTGATATATTGAAGGGCATCGGCGACGCTCTCGATGAGGTCGGCCTCACGGATGATGGTGGTCAATTCAGATGGTCCTGCGACAAAGGCGTTTCGTGGCCGCGCTATAGCAACAGATCGGGCGAGTGTAAGCACCGCACGACCTGTCCCGCTTCGGCGGCCGGTGCATTGAACGCCCTATGTCAGGCGCCTAAGTGCGGATCATGCTCGATGCCATGAACGCGCCCGCCGCCCCGCCCGCAATCCGCCGCGAAGATTATCGCCCGCCCGAATGGCTGGTGCCGGAGATCGCGCTTGAGTTCGATCTCGACCCTGCCCGAACGATCGTCCGCTCGACGCTGCAGGTGGTCAGGAACGGCGAGGGGCCGCTCCGGCTCAATGCAGAGGATCTGACCGTCCTCTCGGTCGAGGTGGACGGCAAGGCGGCCGACTACAGCTACGAAGGCGACATCCTGACCGTTAAGATCGCCGCCGACGCTGCGACCGTCACCACCACGGTCGAAATCGCGCCCAGCGCGAATTCGCAGCTGATGGGCCTCTACGAAAGCGGCGGCATCCTCTGCACCCAGTGTGAGGCGGAGGGCTTCCGGCGCATCACCCCCTTCGTCGACCGGCCGGACGTGCTCAGCATCTACCGGGTGCGGATGAGCGCCGACAAGGCGCGCTACCCCGTGCTTCTGGCCAATGGGGACCCCATCGCTTCGGGCGAAGAGGGTGACCGGCACTGGGCCGAATGGCACGATCCGTTCCCGAAGCCCTGCTATCTCTTCGCTCTGGTCGCCGGTGACCTCGTCGCTAACCGCGACAGCTTCGTCACGAAGAGCGGGAAGACGGTCGATCTCGGCATCTGGGTCCGCGATGGCGATGTGCCGAAGACCGAACATGCGATGCAGGCGCTGAAGGCAAGCATGGCCTGGGACGAGAAGGCCTATGGCCGCGAATATGATCTGGACGTGTTCAACATCGTCGCCGTCTCCGATTTCAACTTTGGCGCGATGGAGAATAAAGGCCTCAACATCTTCAATTCGCGCTACATCCTCGCCGATCCGGAAACGGCGACGGATGCCGATTTCGATGCCGTCGCGGGCGTCGTTGCGCACGAATATTTCCACAATTGGTCGGGCAATCGCGTCACCTGCCGCGACTGGTTCCAGCTCTCGCTGAAGGAAGGCTTTACCGTCTTCCGCGACCAGCAATTCTCCGCCGACCACGGCTCGGCAGCGGTGAAGCGGATCGAGGACGTGAAGATGCTCCGCGCCGCCCAGTTTCAGGAGGATGCGGGGCCGCTCGCCCATCCGATCCGGCCGGAATCCTATATCGAGATTTCGAACTTCTACACGGCGACTGTCTACAACAAGGGCGCCGAGGTCATTCGGATGATGCACACCATCCTCGGCCCCGACCAATTTCGCGCCGGGTCCGATCTCTATTTCGACCGCCATGACGGCGAAGCCGCGACCTGCGAGGATTTCGTGAAGGCGATGGAGGATGCGACGGGAGCCGATCTCACGCAGTTCCGCCTCTGGTACAGCCAGGCCGGAACGCCGCGGGTGAAGGCGGAGCTGGTCCATGCACCCGGCGACGGTCGTGCGCACCTACGCCTCGCCCAGCATGTGCCGCCGACGCCGGGGCAGCCGATCAAGCAGCCGATGCCGATCCCGCTGAAAGTCGCTCTGTTCGGTGAGAAGACAGGCGAGAAATATGCCGACCGTCTGGTGATGCTGGAAAGCGAAGCGCACGAACTCACTTTTGAAGGCATCAGCGAACGGCCGATCCTCTCCATCAACCGCGGCTTCTCAGCGCCGGTGATTGTCGTAGCGTCGCGAAGCGCCGACGATCTCGCCTTCTTGTCGGCGAACGACGATGATCCCTTCGCCCGCTACGAAGCGATGCAGCAGCTGATGCTGGACACGCTTACCGCCGCCATCTCCGGCGCTCCAACGGACGACGAAGCAGTTGTGGAAGCGGTCCGGCAGACCTTGTCGAATGCCGATCTCGACCCGGCCTTCGTCGGCGAAGCGGTGCTGCTGCCGAGCGAAGCCTTCATTGGCGACCACATGGCGGAGGTGAATCCGGAGGCGATCCACGCGGCGCGCGAAAAATTGCGGGCGCGGCTCGGCGAGGAACTCGAAAATCTCTGGCGTGGCGCCTATGCGGCGACCTCCGCCAATCGGTTCGAATATTCCCCTGCCGCCAAGGGCGCACGGCGCCTCCGCACCGTTGCGCTCGGCTATCTGATGGCCGCCAGAGCCGAGGACGCCCCGCAGATCGCGATGCGGCAGTTCGAGGCTGCCGACAATATGACTGACCGCCAGGGCGCGCTCGGCATGCTTGCCAACAGCGATGCTGCCGAGCGTACCGCGGCGCTAAACGCCTTCTACGAACGCTACCGGAGCGATCCCCTCGTGCTCGACAAGTGGTTCAGCGTACAGGCGCTCTCCAGCCGCGACGACACGCTGCAGCAGGTGACGGTGCTGGCAAAGCATCCGGACTTCACCCTGTCGAACCCCAATCGCCTCCGCGCCCTCGTCGGCGCACTCGCCGCCAACCAGCGCGCTTTTCATGCGGCGTCTGGGGAGGGCTACCGCTTCCTCGCCGACATGATCCTCGCTGTCGACAAGCTCAATCCGCAGACCGCAGCGCGGTTGGTTCCGCCCCTCGGCCGCTGGCGGAGGTTCGATGAAGCGCGCCAGGCGCTGATGCAGGCGGAGCTCCAGCGCATCGTCGATACGCCGGGCCTCAGCAAGGACGTGTTCGAACAGGCTTCGAAAAGCCTCGCCGCCTAGCCGCCGATCCAGCCGGCGACTTCGGTCGCGACGCGGTTCGCCGCGGCATTGAGCGCCGGCGCGACATTGTTGCGGTCAGCGGCAGCGACCGGCACGCGCGCCTCGAAGCGGCGGGTGGTCACATTCTCGGCTCCGCGGGCCAGCGCGGCGTCATAGGTGACGACCGCCTCCATCCGCGTCGCGTCGAGCCCGAAATTCTGGAGCTGACCGGTCAGCCGGTGACCCGGATTGAAGCTGAACTGCAGCGGATCGAGTACCACACGTCCCGTGCGTGCGCCGATCGTCTCCGAGAGCAGCCGCCGGAACAGGTTGTCAGGCGTGTCCACCCAGAAGGCATCCTTCAAATAGGTAACGGACTGCCCCTCCATCACCGGTACCCGCGTCGTATCGAGCGCTTGCGGCACGGTCGGACGCACAACGGTGATCGCATTCTCCGCATTGGAGGTGCGGCCGGATTCCGGCACTGTCACTTCGGGCGTGAGGTTCAGAAGCAGGTCGGGCGTCTTGCCGCCAAGGCCGCATCCGGCCAGCGCCAAAGCGGCGGAAGCCGCGATCAGGGAGCGGGTCTTCATCGTCTGTTACCCTTATATTCGGGAAGCTTTTCGCCGCCGATCAGGCCGCCGACGCCCTGCCGGTCGACCTTTTCGGTGATGTTGTTGAGGTTTTCCGTCGTCTCGCGAAGGTCGCGAACGAGGAGGCCGATTTCGGGAATTGTCTGCTTGGTGAGCGCCTGCACGCCCGGCCGCGCTTCGCCAAGCAAGGCGTCCAGATTCTGCATGCTGCCTTCCGCCGCGCGGATCGTATGGCGAAGATCATTCAGCAGTGGCCGGCCCTGTTCGTTCAGCAACGAATTGCTGGTGCCCGCCACCTGCTCAAACGCAGCCGCAGCGCGTCCTGCCTGCGCTATCGCGATCCGCGCCTCGGCGAGCGTCGCCGCGATCTCCGGAGCACGGTCGGCAAGCGCGCCGGTCGCCCGCTCGGTATTCGCAAGGATGCCCTTGATCGACCGCTGATTATCCTCGTCCAGCACCTCACTTAACCGCTCGGTTAACGTCGACACGCGCTCCAGAAGCTCCGGTGCGCTGTTCAGAAGCTGCCCGAGCGCCCCCGGCTTGGTCGGGATGACCGGCACGCCATAAGGACCCTTCTGCGTGATCGGCGGCGCTCCCCGCGTCGCGCCGTCCAGCTGGATCTGCGAAACGCCGGTGAAGCCCACGCCCTGGATCGTCGCGGTCGTGCCCTGAAGCACCGGCGTATCCTCGCGAACGGCAATGCGGACACGGACGAATTCGGGGCTGTTCGGCTCGAGCGCGATCAGCTCGACCTGCCCGACTGGAACGCCCGAGAAGCTGACCGCCGATCCCTTCGCAAGCCCGTCCACCGCCTGCTTGAAGAAGATGTCGTATCTCTTCTGATCGTCGCCCGACACTTGAGAGAGCCAGATGATGAAGGCGACGACCGCCGCGATCATGGCGAGCACCACGCCGCCGACGAGAAGATGGTTGGAGCGCGTCTCCATCAGCTAGACGTGTCCTTTGCTACCGTTGCGGCCGCGCGCCCGCGCGGGCCCCTGAAATATTCCTGGATCCATTCATGGTCCAAAGCCAATAATTCCGGAATCGTTCCAATTGCCACCACCTTGCGGTCGGCCAGCACCGCGACGCGGTCGCAGATCGCATAGAGCGTGTCGAGGTCGTGGGTGATGAGGAAGACGGTGAGGCCGAGCGCGTCACTCAGATCCTTGATGAGCTGGTCGAAGGCAGCGGCGCCGATCGGATCCAAGCCCGCCGTTGGCTCGTCGAGGAACAGCAGTTCCGGGTCCAGCGCCAGGGCTCGCGCGATGCCCGCACGCTTCCGCATGCCGCCCGAAAGCTCGGACGGAAATTTGGGCCCGGTTTCAGGATCGAGCCCGGCCATCACCACCTTATAAGCCGCGATTTCATCGAGGAGTGCCCCATCGATGCGCGGGAAATATTCGCGGATCGGCACCTGCACATTCTCGGCCACGGTAAGCGTGGTGAACAGCGCGCCCCCCTGAAACAGGATGCCCCAGCGGCGGCGGATATGCTTCGCCTCCGTCTCGTCCCGGTCGAGCATATTCTCGCCGAACACGTTGACCTCTCCCGCGTCCGGCCGCTGCAGGCCGATGATAGAGCGCATCAGCACCGACTTGCCGGTGCCTGACCCGCCGACCACGCCCAAAATCTCGCCGCGCCGGACAGTGAGGTCGAGGTCCTCGTGCACGACCTGGTCGCCGAAGCTGTTTTTGAGGCCTTTCACCTCGATGATCGGTTCGCCGCGTTGTTGCATCACAGCCATCCGATGGAGGTGAAGAAGACGGCGAAGAAGGCGTCGAGTACAATCACCAGAAAAATGCCCTGCACAACGGCGGTCGTGGTGCGAAGGCCGACCGACTCCGCATTGCCCTCGACCTGCATGCCCTGGAAGCAGCCCGCCATCGCAATGATCAGACCGAAGACCGGCGCCTTGATCAGGCATTGCCAAAGGTCCGTCATCGGCACGACTTCGCGGATACGCTGGATATAGGTGATCGGCGGGATATCGAGGTCAAACCAGACGAAGATGCCGCCGCCGATGATCGCGATGATCGCGGCGTAAAAGGCGAGGAACGGCATCATCAGAACGGTTGCGAGCACCCGCGGGATGACCAGCGCCTCGACCGGCGAAACGCCGATGGTCCGCATCGCGTCCACTTCCTCGGCAAGCTTCATCGACCCAATCTGCGCGGCGAAGGCGGAGCCCGAGCGGCCCGCCACCATGATGGCGGTCATCAGCACGCCCAGTTCCTTGACCGCGCTTCGGCCGACCAGGTTGATGGTGAAGACCTCAGCGCCGAACTGGCGGAGCTGCACCGCGCCCTGCTGTGCAATGACGATGCCGACCAGGAAGCTCATCAGTCCGATGATGCCGAGCGCGTGCACGCCCACCACCTCGAACTGCTGGACGACCGCGTTGCTGCGGAAGCGGCGCGGCTGCTTGATGAGCTGCCAGGCGGAGGCGAGAATCGCGCCGAAGAAGCCGAGCAGGCCGACGAGGGTAGTCCCCGCCGCTGCGACCGCGCCGCCCATCTGGATCAGCACGCGCTGGAAGGGGTTTGTTTTGTCGGGATGGACTTTCACCGGAAGGTCGGCCGTCGCGACCTGTTCGAGCAGCTTCGCCTGATCCTCATTGGCGTTGACGACCTCGGCCCCGCGGTCGCGAGTCAATTTGTAGATCAGCCAGGCACCGACAGTGTCCATCCGCCCCACGTCGGAGAGGTCGAGCAGCATGCCTTCGCCGGGCACCTCGTTCAGGCGCTCAGGCAGATGGCCGACCCGCGCGAGCGTCAGATTGCCGCTGAAGCGCAGCACGGGGCGATTGCCCTGCGTCTCTTCGGTGAAGGTGGCAACAGAGCTCATCGGTGGCGAAGGATGCTTCAATATCGGGTTTTCGGCAAGCGGAAGGGCTTCAGGAGGCATTTGTGGACAATTGCTACGCTCTATGCTTCGCGAAAGTTCCATGAAGAGCCAGCTTGCCATTTACGACATGGACCGCACGATCACGCGGCGCGCGACCTACACGCCATTCCTGATCCATGCCGCTTTGCGCCTCGCGCCCTGGCGGCTGCTGCTCCTGCCGCTCGTCATCCTGTCGATGCTGGCCTACGTGCTGGGCTTCCTCGATCGCGGCCGCTTGAAGGAGATCAACTACACTCTCCTCATCGGGCGCGGCATCGCGCCGAAACGGCTGGAGCCGGTGATCGAAAGCTTTGCGGACCGGCAAATCGCTTCCAACATCATGCCGGGCGCCCGCCGCAGCATCGAGGCGGACCGCGCCGCGGGGCGACGGCTGGTCATGGCCACGGCCTCCTACCGCATCTACGCCGCCGCCATCGCCGAACGGCTCGGCTTCAACGACGTGATCGCGACCGAAACCCAGCTTGATGCGAAGGGCCGCATCATCGCCAGGATCGACGGCGCCAATTGCTATGGCGACGAGAAACTGGCGATGATCCAGGCTTGGCTCCAGCGCGAGGGGCTGGAGCGCGAGGCGGTCCATATCCGCTTCTATTCCGACCATGTATCCGACAGCGTCGTTCACCGCTGGTCCGACGAGCCCGTCGCCACCAACGCGCACGACCGCCTCATCCGCCTCGCCGAGGCGGAGGGCTGGGAAATCCACGACTGGAGCGACAAGCCGCCTAGATTGCGTCGAGCGCCTGCTCGAAATCGGCGATAAGGTCGTCCGCGTCCTCGACGCCGATCGAGATCCGCACCAGATTGTCCGAGATGCCGAGCGCGGCCTTCCGTTCATCCGGCACCGAAAGGTGCGTCATCGCCGCCGGGGCGCTCGCCAGCGTCTCGGTGCCGCCGAGGCTCACCGCAAGCTTGGCGATCTTCAGGCTATCGAGGAAGGCGAAGGCCTCGCGCTCGCCGCCCTTCAGGTAGAGCGAGAAGGTCGAACCCGCGCCGGTGCAATGGCGGCGATAGATATCCGCCTGTCGCCCGTCTTCCAGGAAGCCGAGATAGCCGACCGTCTCCACCTTCGGATGATCGCGCAAGAAAGCGCAGACCTTCGCGGCATTCTCCCCCGCGCGGCTCATGCGGAGCTCCAGCGTTTCCAATGAACGCAGCAGCATCCACGCGCTGTTCGGATCGGTGATCGTGCCGATCGTGTTCCGCATCATCCGGATCGGGTTGATCAGCGCCTTCGAACCGACGACGCCGCCCGCCACCAGGTCGGAATGGCCGCCCGCATATTTGGTCAGCGAATAGACGCTGAGGTCGGCGCCATGATCCAGCGGCCGCGACCAGAGCGGCCCCAGGAACGTGTTGTCGATCGCGATCGGCGGCTTTGCCTCTTCATTGGCGAACAAGGCATCGCGCGCGGCGGCGACGGCCTGCACGTCCACCAATTGGTTGGTCGGGTTGGCTGGGCTTTCCAGATAGATGAGCGAGACTCGGCCCTGCGCCTTGGCGCGCTCCATCACCTGCTCGATCTCGCTCCGCTCGGCGCCGGCCGGGAAGTCGAGCCAGGTGATGCCGAACTTGCCGAGGATGCGACCGATCAATGTCTCGGTCGCCGCATAAAGCGGTCCGGAATGGACGATCACGTCGCCCGGCTGGACGAAGGTGAGGAGCAGGGTGGCGATGGCCGACATGCCGGACGAGAAGGAAAGCGCGTCCTCGGCATCTTCCCAGACGCTGAGGCGATCCTCGAGGATCTCCTGGTCCGGACCGTTGAAGCGCGAATAGACGAGGCCTTCCGCGCCGCCCGGCCGCTTGCCGGTCACGCCTTCGAAGTGGCGCTTACCCGCGGCCGCATTTTCGAACACGAAGGTCGAGGTGAGGAAGATGGGCGGCTTCAGCGAGCCTTCCGAAAGGGCCGGATCATAGCCATGCCCCATCATCAGCGTCGAAGGCTTCAGCTTGCGGCCGCCGATTTCCAGAACGTCGGGCTTGGGGCGGCGGCGCGGGGTGGCACCAGTCAGGTCGGATTCGTCTTCCATTCTCTGTCTCCTTTGCGGATCTGCGTGGAGACCGAGCCGCTCCTGAAAGAGGAGAGAGGCTCACCGGCCGCGCGTGCGGCGGCGGCGGGGGGTGAGGTCCGTTGCCCGCCCCCTCCTAGCTTCAGGCGGCCAAGGCGGCAACCGCCCAGACGATACCGACCATCAGCGGGATCCCGGCGATGTCGAGCAGAAGCCCGGCCTTCAGCATGCGGGGAAGGGCGATGTGTCCGGTCGCCCAAGCGATGGCGTTGGGCCCGGTGCCGGACGGAAGCATGAAGCCCCAGCTTGCCGCGAACGCGGCCGGAAGCGCGAGCAGGATCGGATCGACGCCGGTGGCTAGGACGAGCGCGCCGACCACCGGGATGATGCCGCTCGCCGCCGCCACGTTGGACGCGAACTCGGTGATAACCACGACGATGCCGACCAGCACCAGAGCGATAACGAGCGGCGGCACGTTGCGGAGCGGCTGCAGCGCCGTCCCGAGCCATTCGGCAAGACCGGATTCGCCGATCCCCGCCGCAAGCGCCAGGCCGCCGCCGAACATCATGATCACGCCCCAGGGCGCGCGGTTCGCCTCGTCCCAGTTGAGGATCGGTCGTCCCGTCCCGTCGGGAATGACGAACAGGAGCAAGGCGCCGAGGATTGCGATGGAGCCGTCGGTGACGCTGTCCTTCGGCAGGTAGGGCGACAGCAAAGGGATCAGCACCCAGGCAAGCACCACCGCCGCCACCAGAGGCACGAGCCGCTTTTCCGCCGTCGACCAAGGCCCTGCCTCGCCAATGCCGGCACGCGCCGCGGCTGGGTCGAAATCGGTCGGCTGAACCTTCTGCACCTTAAGGAGGATGAACCAGCAGAGCGGGATCGCCACGAGCACCAGCGGCATGCCGTACAGCGCCCAGGTGAGGAAGTTGATGTGAAGGCCGGTCGTCCGTTCGATGATGCCGGCGGCGATGGCGTTGGTCGGCGAGCCGACCAGTGTCCCGAGTCCGCCGATCGAGGCTGCGAAAGCAATGCCCATGGCGAGTGCGCCCGCAAAGCCGTCCGTGTGTCCGTCCTTTGTTTGTGCCGCCCGGAGCACGGCCACCGCGATCGGCATCATGATCAAAGTCGTCGCCGTGTTAGAAACGATGAGGCTGAGGATCGCAGTCGCCGCCATGAACGCGAACAGCATCGCCGCGGGGGTCGTCCCGCCTCGGCTGACGATCGCGAGGGCGAGGCGGCAGTGAAGCCGCGTCCGCTCGATGGCGAGGGCGATGATCGCGCCGCCGAGAACGAGGAACAGGATCGGCGAATAATAAGCCGCCGCCGTGTCGTTCGCACCCATGATCCCGAACAGCGGAAAGGCGAGGAAGGGAAGGAGCGCCGTAGCGGTGAGCGGCAGCGCCTGCGTCATCCACCAGGTCGCCATCAGCACGACCAGCGCCGTCGTCCGCCACGCCTCCACCGGCATCGCCGCGGGCGGCGGAAGCAGCAGTAAGATCAGGAAGACGGCGAGGCCGCCCCACAAGCCCACGCGTGCTGTGGTCATTGGAAGTTCCGCGCCATCACCGGCGCCAGCGCCGAGAGCTTTTCAGCGCCGAGCGCAATCGCGTGAAGCTTCGGGCAATGCTCTTCGAGCCAGCTCCGCGTAGGCCGCCAATGGGACATCACCGTCACATAAAGATCGAGCGCGGAAGGCGTATCGCCCATAACGAAAGGTCCCTCGCCAATCTCCGCTTCGAACTGGAGCCACAATGTCTTACGAAAAGCCGCGACGTTCTGGACGAGCTGCTTCGGCGCATCGGGCGCCCACCGCTCCGGATAATCCGCATAGGTGAAGGTCGGGTAGAGAGCGGAGACGAGCCAGATCAGACGGTTCAGGAATAGCGGCCGCTGTGGATCGCCGGCTTGCGGCGCAAGCCAGCTATCCGGGCAGCGCTCCGCAAGGTGAAGAATGACGGCCGCGCTTTCGGTGAGAACAAGCCCCTCCGGCGTAAGCAGGGTCGGCACCCGTGCGAGCGGGTTCACGGCAATCAGCCGGTCGCGCGCAGCGCCTGGCTTGTCGAAACCTTTGACGTCGACGAACTCGTAAGCTGTTCCCGTCCAAGCGAGCGCCCCCTCGGCGAGGGTCGAGCCCCAGCCGCGCGCGCCGTAGAGCTGCCAGTCGGCCATGTTTTCTCCCCCTCCTTTTTTAGGAGTGATGCCAGACCCGCCGGTCCGCGCCAAGCGGGGTAAAACAGCTTGACTCTTCAGGCGTTTAGGAGCCTTCTCCGCTCCATCTCATGCGCAAGGGGGTGAAGCATGAAGCATCGTTCCATATTGATCGCCACGGCTGCGGCCGTTTCGCTCGCCGGATGTTCGGCCAAGCCGCGTTCGTTCGTGCCGACGCTGGCCGCCGCGCCCTCTGATCAGGCGAAATATGATGCCGAATATCAGGCCTGCGAAACCATGGTCGCCGCGGGCAAGCGGTCGGGCTTCAAGGACAGCCTTGCATCGGCTGGCACTGGCGTGGTCGCAGGGGTAGGTGCGGGCGCCGTTACTGGCGCGGCGATGGCCGGTACCTACGCAACCTATGCGGGCGCTGCCGCTGCCGCGAGCGCCGTTATCGTCGCCGTGCCAGTGGTCGGCATCGCCGCCGCCTGGGGCCTTTCCAAATCGAAGAAGGCGAAACGTGAGAAAGAGGCGAAGGCAGCGATGAGCCAGTGCCTCTCGGAGCACGGCTACTCGGTCGCATCGTGGGACGTGGCGAAGAAGAAGCGGAAGGCAAAGCCCGCCGCCGCGCCCGTCAGCTAGGAAGCGCGATAAGCGAAATCTGCCGCCCGTAATCGGGCTCGCCGCGATGCGTTGCGCGGCGGAAGCTGTAGAAGCGTTCCGGATCTGAATAGGTGTCGAGCCCAAGCGCCTCAACGCGGCCAAGCCCTGCCTCCGCAAGCCGCGAGACCACATAGCCTTCCAGGTCGAACTGATAATGCCCGGGCTTCCCGTCCGTGAAGAAACGCTCGTTCACTTCGTCCTGTTCGGCAAATCGGCTGAAGAAGCCTTCGTCCACTTCATAGCTCTTCCGCGCGATCGTCGGCCCCACCGCCGCCACGACATTCTCGCGCTTCGCCCCAAGCCGCTCCATCGCCTCGACCGTCGCGCCGATCACGCCTCCGACCGCACCTTTCCAGCCCGCATGCGCCGCGCCGATCACGCCCGCTTCACGGTCGGCGAACAATACCGGCGTGCAGTCCGCCGTGAGGATGCCGAGCGCCAGCCCTGGCCGGTCCGTGACGATCGCGTCGGCGGGCGGCCGCGCATCATCGGGCCACGGCTCCGTCGCAGCCAGCGCCACCGGCGAATGGACCTGATGCACCGTCACCAGCTTCGTGCCCGGCGCCACCGCCTCGACGGCGCGGCGGCGATTCTCGCGCACCAGCTCCCTATCGTCACTCGACCCCCAGCCGACATTGAGGCCGGCGCAGACACCTTCCGACACGCCGCCGCGCCGGCCTAAAAAACCGTGTCGCACGCCGTACAGCAGCTTCGCCCTGATGACGTCTACGCTCACCCGCGCTCCTTAAGATCGAGGCGAAGGATGTGGTCCTCGTCAGCGTGGTTGCCAACCATGAAGTCATAAGGCTGGACGAAGCGGAAGCCATAGCGCTCGTAGAAACGCCGGGCACGGTGGTTGTCGACATAGACGGAAAGATACACCTCCTCCGCCCCCATCGCCCGCACGCGCTCCAGCGCCCAGTCCATCAGTTCCTCGGCGATGCCCTGCCCATGCCAGGGCTTCAGCACATAAAGCTGGCGAAGCTCCGCGGCCGGCCGCTCCGGCGTCACCGGCAGCGCGACCGCCCCTACCTTGCCGAAAGCGACAAGGCGCCCATCCTCTTCCGCCACACGCATCGCCAGCGCTGGATCGCGAAGCTCCCGCTCCCATGCTTCCGCATCCAGGGGGTCTAGGAAGGCGGCAAGATCCTCCGCTTTGTAAAGGTGCCCGAACGTATCGGTGAAGCATCGGGCGAAGACCGACGCGAGAGCCTCCGCATCGTCGGGCACGGCATCGCGATAGGTGATGCTCATGCGAACCCCGCCGGCTCCGGCCAGCTCTCCGCCCGCAGCGCCAGCACCTTGAACAGCTCCCCCATCTGATCGGCCGCCACGAGCCGCTCCTTCGCCGCCATTATCTCCTCCGCCCGCGCCGGCGCAGCCTTGGCGAGCAAAGCCGCCCGCACCTCGATCCCCATCTCCTTCAGCCACTCTCCCTGCGTGGTCGGCCCGGCCAATGCCACACCGGCTGCCGCTTTTCTCAAGGCCTCGAAATCTACATGCACAGTCAAATCCCGCGCACCCGGCTGCTCCCAAGGATCGGCGAAACCATGCTTCTCCACCGCCTGCAGCGTATCGCCCGTGCCGCTCCGTACATGCCCGTAATCGACGATCAGCGCCGCCCCGCCCTGCTCGGCAAGGCGCCGCGCCAGCTCCCGCACGATCGCCACGGACGCGGGCGATGTCTCGACGATCGTCCCCGCCTCCGCGGGCGCAAGCGGCGCCGGTATTCTCGGCCCTGCCACCGGCACGAACCTTCCGTCGCGCCAGTCCACCAGCCGCTCGTGCCAACCTTCCTCGCTCGCCAGCAACTGCCGCGCCGGCAGTGCATCGAAAAACTCATTGGCGACGATCAGCAACGGCGCGTCCTCGGGCACAGTGGAAACATCGTCATGCCACACCGCATCCGGCACCCGCGCCCGCTGCGCCGCGCGAAGCGCCGGGCTCGTCTCGACGAAATGCACCTCCGGCCGCAGCCCCGCCATCTTCATCGCCCGAAGCGCATCGGCGGCAAGCGTGCCCCGCCCCGGCCCAAGCTCCACATAACAGGCGCGCTCCGGCGCCCCCGCCCGCTGCCACAGATCGGCGAGCCACAGCCCGACCAGTTCCCCAAACATCTGGCTGATCTCGGGCGCGGTCACGAAATCCCCCGCCGCCCCCAGCGGATCGCGCGTGCCGTAATAATGCGCGTTCGCCTCCGCCATATATTGGGCGACGGAGATCGGCCCGTTCGTTTCGATCAGCCGGGCGAGCCGCTCGGTCAGGTCGTCAGGCAACGCTCTCGCTGCCCGCGAACGGCTCCACGCGCTGGCGCCGCCGCTTGGCGGTGGCGATGAGGTAAAGGCCGCCGAGGATCATCGGCACGGTCAAGGTCTGGCCCATGGTGAGGCCCCAGGGCAGATTTTCGAGCCCCCTGTCCGGCTGCCGCACCAGCTCCACGAGGAACCGCGCAACCCCGTAGCCGAGGATGAACGTGCCGACGAGCTTCCCCGGCTGGTACCGTGCCTCAGTCTTCCAGAACAGGAACCAAAGGATGAGCCCCAGCACGATCCCCTCGAGCCCCGCCTCGTAAAGCTGGCTCGGGTGGCGCGCCACTTCGCCTCCCGTGGGAAACACCATCGCCCACGGCACGTCGGTCGGTCCGCGCCCCCAAAGCTCACCATTCACGAAATTGGCGATCCGGCCGAAGAACAGGCCGAACGGCACGCAGCAGGCGACATAATCATGCACGCGAAGCCAGTTTAGCCCATGCTTCCGCGCCATATAGATGATGCCGAGCGAGACGCCGATGACGCCGCCGTGGAACGACATGCCGCCGTCCCATAACTGCAAAATCTCGATCGGGTTCTCGATATAGAATTCGGGCCGGTAGAACAGCACGTAACCGAGACGCCCGCCCAGAAGAATGCCGAGCGTCGCATAGAAAACCATGTCGTCGGCATGCCGCCGCGCCATCGGCGCACCGGGCTTGGCGAGCAGCTTCAACAGATACCACCAGCCGACGATGATTCCCGCCAGATAGGCGAGCGAGTACCAGCGGAGCTGAAAAAAGCCCAAATCGAGCGCGATCGGATCGAGCCCCAAATCCTCCCATCTCAGCGCGGACGTAGCGTCAATCGATACAGCGGCGAGTGTCGTCAGCAACAAGGCTTTTCCCCCGGGATTTTCGTCCTCATAGTAACGCCAAGACAAAACGAAAAGCCTTGGGAGTATCTGGATGCCGAGTGCGCTGGACCGCAAGTACGATGCCGTGCTGGAGGCTGTCGTTGCTCCGGGCGGCCGGGTGCAGATCGGGAAGGACGATCAGGGCCGCGCAATCGTCGCCAATTTTCCTGCCACGCTTCCGGGACTGTTCGACGCCTTCTGCACTCTCAACGGCGACAAGGAGGGCGTGGTCGCGGATGGGGAAAGGCTGACCTTCGCCGAACTCAACGAACAGGCCAACCAGCTCGCGCGGGTGCTCGTCGGCGGCTGGGGAATCAACAAAGGTGACCGGGTGGCGATCGCCATGCGGAACGCGCCGGCCTGGGTCGTCTCCTACATGGCCATCGTCAAGGCAGGCGGCATCGCCGTGCTGGTCAACGGCTGGTGGCAGACGGACGAGCTTCGCCACGGCATCACGCTTACCGAGCCGCGGCTGGTCATCGCCGATGCCCCGCGTGCGAAGCGGATCGAGGCGGCCGGCCTTTCGGTTCCGCTTGGGGTGCTCCCAGTCGAAAAGCGCCTGGACGAAGCGCTCGCTCCGCTGCTGGAGCGGGGCGGCGAGGATGCGGCGCTTCCGGAAATCCTGCCGGAAGACGACGCCACCATCCTGTTCACCTCCGGCTCGACCGGGGCTGCCAAGGGCGCGGTATCGACGCACCGGGCGGTGACGACCGGCACCTACGGCTATACCCTCGGCATCCTTACCCTGCTCGGCATCAAGGAAAGCGAGGGTAATCCGCCGCTCAACCCGCCGAAGACGCTCGTCAACGTACCGCTCTTCCACGTCACTGGCGAAGTGCCGGTGATGCTGAACAGCTTCGTCATCGGCCGCACCATGGTGCTGATGGCAAAATGGGATGCGGGCGAGGCGCTTCGCCTCGTCGAACGGGAGAAGATCACCTATTTCGTCGGCGTCCCGACCATGAGCCTCGAACTCATGCAGCATCCGGACCGCGACAAATACGACCTCTCCAGCCTCACCGACATCACTGCCGGCGGGGCGCCACGTCCCGTCGCCCATGTGGAGCGGCTGCAGCAGAGCTTCCGCGACGCTCAGCCCGCGCTCGGTTACGGCCTTACCGAAACCAACGCCATCGGCTGTTCCAACTTCTGGTCCAATTATGCCGACAAGCCGGCTTCCACCGGCCGGCCGTCGAAGCCGATAGTAGAGATGGCCATCCTCGGCGACGGCGACCGGCATCTGGGGCCGAATGAACGGGGAGAGATCGGTATCCGCACTGCCGCCAACATCCGCGGCTATTGGCGCGATCCGGAGGCTACCCGCGCCGCCTTCACCGCCGACGGGTTCCTCCGCACCGGCGACGTCGGCTATCTCGACGAGGACGACTATCTCTTCATCGTCGACCGGAAGAAGGACATCATCATCCGCGGCGGCGAGAATATCAGTTGCCAGGAAGTGGAGGCGGCGATCTACAGCCACGTCTCCGTCTCCGAAACCTGCGTCTTCGGAATCCATGACGAGCGGCTGGGCGAAGTGCCGGCGGCAGTCGTTTATAGCGAGGAGGACGGCACGCTGACCGAGGAGGCACTCACCGCCTTCCTCTCCGAGCGGCTGGCTCAGTTTAAGCTTCCCGCCCGCATCTGGTTTCACGACGATCCGCTGCCGAAGCTCGGCACCGGCAAGATCGACAAGGTCTCACTTCGCGAACGCTACCGATCGGAAGTGGCGGAGCGCGCCTGACTTTTCTATCAGGCCCGCATGGCGGTAGGCGGCATCGACAGGCGAACCTTGCTGATCGGCGGCGGCGCTGCGGCCGGGCTGCTGGTCGCCTGGGGCCTTTGGCCGCGCTCATACAAGCCGAACCTCCGCGCCGCGCCCGGCGAGACCCTGTTCAATGCCTATCTCAAGATCGGCCTCGACGGGCGGGTGATCGTCGCCGTTCCGCAGGCGGAGATCGGGCAGGGGGTCTATACGAGCCTGCCGCAGGTACTGGCCGATGAACTCGGCGCCGACTGGCGCACGGTGGCGGTCGAGCCGGCGCCGATCAGCCCGATCTATGCCAACCGGCTGCTGGCCGGGGAGCGTGTGCCGGACAGCGTTTTTGCCGGGTTCGAGCGCTGGGCGGCCGAGGAGCGGGCCGGCCGCGGCGGAGTCATGATGACCGGCAGCTCGACTTCGATACGCGCCTTCGAAGCGCCGTTCCGCGAAGCGGGCGCGGCGGCGCGGGCACTGCTGATGAAGGCCGCCGCCGACCGCTGGGACGCCGACTGGGAAACGCTCGATACCGCGCAAGGCTTCGTCCTCAACGGCAATGAAAGGCTGAGCTTCGCCGAGCTTGCCGCCGAAGCAGCCGATTACGACCTGCCTGAAAACCTCCCCATTCGCGGCGGCATCGACAACCGGCTGGTCGGTCAGCCGCTGCCGCGCATCGATCTTCCGGCCAAGGTGGACGGCTCCGCCCAATTCGCCGCCGACGTCCGGCTGCCGGACATGGTCTTTGCCTCGGTACGGCAGGGGCCGCGCGGCCGGACAACCCGGCTGGTGGAGGTTGACCGCAAGGCCGCCGACGCCGTGCCGGGCGTCCTTGCCGTCTTTGAAAATCCGCGCTGGGCGGGGGCGGTCGCAACCAATTGGTGGGCCGCCGATCAGGCGGTACAGGCGATGAAGCCAGTCTTCCAAACCGGCTGGCCGGCGAGCGCGGCCGGCATCGATGCGGCGCTGTCGGAAGCACTGGAGAAAGGGCCGCGGAGGGAGATTTTCAGCACCGGCGATATAGCCGATGCGCTCCAGGGCCCGAACCTCTTCGCCGCTGACTATGCAGTCGGCCTCGCTCCGACTGCCGCTCTGGAACCGCTCACCGCCACCGCCCGCGTCACCGATGGGCGCATAGAAGTCTGGACGCCGACACAGGCGCCGTCGCTGGCCCGCGCTGCCGCCGCGCGCGCGGCGGGCGTCGATGAAGCGCGGGTGACGCTCTATCCTATGCTGGTCGGCAGCGGTTACGGCCGCAAGATCGAAGCTGCGGCTATCGAGCAGGCGGTGGAAATGGCGCTCTGCATCAAGCGGCCGGTCCAGCTCACCTGGTCCCGGGCCGAAGAGATCGTGCAGGACATGCATCGCCCGCCTGCCCAAGCGCGACTCCGCGCCCGCATCGGCAGCAACGGCGCTATCGTCGGCTGGAGCGCACGCATCGCCGCGCCTTCAACTGACGACGAGGTAATGGAGCGGCTTCGCGGCGAAAAAGCCGCGCACGAGGCAAGCCACCTCGCCGTCGCTGGAGCGGTCCCGCCTTATGCCGTTCCGGCCGTGGCCGTTGAGCATGTGCCGGTGGATATCGGCCTCTCGACCGGCCTCTGGCGCTCGGGCGCGCACAGCTACACCGCCTTCTTCACCGAATGCTTCGTCGACGAGCTTGCCCGCCGCGTCTCGGTCGAGCCGCTCTCCTTCCGCATCCCGATGCTGGGGCAGAACCTCCGCCTCGCGCGGGTTCTCCAGACCGCCGCTTCCTTGGGAGGCTGGGACGGCGGCGCGGCCGGAAGCGCGATGGGTCTCGCCTGTCATAGCGCCTTCGGCTCTTACATCGCGCTTGTCGTGGAGGTGGAGGTGAGCGAGGCGCAGCGGGTGCGCGTGCTCCGCGCCGTCGCAGCGGTCGATTGCGGCCGCGTCATCAATCCGGAAATCGTGAAGCAGCTCATCGAAGGCGGGCTCGTCTACGGGATTGCCGGCGCGACCGGGGCTTCGATCGACTTCGAGGAAGGCCTTCCGGCGCAGCGCACGCTCGGCACGCTCGGCCTTCCGCGCCTCGCCGACACACCCGAGATCATGGTCGAGATCCTGCCGAGCGAGGAGGAGCCTGGTGGCGTCACCGAACTTGCCGTGCCGCCTGTCGCCCCCGCCATCGCCAACGCCCTTTTCGCCCTCACCGGCCAGCGGCTCCGCTCCCTGCCCCTCGTTCCCGGAACCGCCCAATGAAGCCGCCTGCCGATCATCCCGCCATTCCACCCTCGAAGATCGGCGTGCTCCTGATCAATCTCGGCACTCCGGATTTGCCGGAGCCCGGCGCCGTCCGCATCTACCTCAAGCAATTCCTCTCCGACCCCCGCGTCGTCGAGATCCCGCGCCTCGTCTGGCAGCCGATCCTCCGCGGCATCATCCTCAACACGCGCCCGAAGAAGTCCGCCCGCGCATACAAGCAGGTCTGGTCCGAAGAAGGTTCACCGCTTGCCGCGATCACCCGCCGCCAGGCAAAGGCGCTGGAAGGCGCATTCGGAGAGGAGGTGCTGGTGGATTACGCCATGCGCTACGGCCGCCCCGCCATCGGCGACCGCATCCGCGCTCTCAAGAAGGCCGGCGCCGAGCGCATCCTGCTCGCCCCGCTCTACCCGCAATATTGCGCAGCAACGACCGCCACCGCGAACGACGAAGCCTTCGCCGCGCTCGCCAAGATGCGCTGGCAGCCCGCCATCCGCGCCTTGCCGCCTTACTATGACGATCCTCTCTATATTGAAGCGCTGGCGGCCTCGGCGGAGGAAAGCCTCGCCGCGCTCGACTTTGCGCCGGACGCCATCCTCGCCAGCTTCCACGGCATGCCGGAGCGGACGCTTCACCTCGGCGACCCTTATCACTGCCATTGCCGCAAGACCGCGCGTCTGCTGTCGGAGCGCCTCGGCCGCGAGCTTATCGTCACCTTCCAGTCCCGCTTCGGCCGCGCCAAGTGGCTTGAGCCCGCCACCGACCTCACCCTCGCCGCGCTACCTGGCCAGGGCGTCCGCAAGGTCGCCATCCTCGCCCCCGGCTTCTCCGCCGACTGCCTCGAGACGCTGGAGGAGCTCGCCATCCGCGGCCGCGAGACCTTCGAAGCGGCGGGCGGCACCCATTTCGCCTATCTCCCCTGCCTCAACGACAGCCACGCCGGCCTCAAAATGCTGCGCAGCATTTTGGCCCGCGAACTTGAAGGCTGGCGCGCCTCCCCATAAGAGCGAAGGCAGAAAAACAGAACGGGAGACAAGGATGGCACGCGTCGCAATCGTGACGGGGGGCACCCGCGGCATCGGTGAGGCGATCAGCCTCGCCCTCCGCGATCAAGGCGCAACCGTCGCCGCAAATTATGCCGGCAATGAGGAAAAGGCCCGCGCCTTCACCGATCGCAGCGGCATCCGCTCCTATCGCTGGGACGTGTCGGACTATGACGCCTGCGTCGCCGCCGTGCAGCAGATCGAGAGCGAGCTCGGCCCCGTCGACATCCTCGTCAACAATGCCGGCATCACCCGCGACGGCACGATGAAGCGCATGACCCGCGAGATGTGGGACGAGGTCATGGACGTGAACCTCGGCGGCTGCTTCAACATGGCGAAGGCGGTGTTCGAGGGCATGACGGGCCGCAAGTTCGGCCGCATCGTCAATATCGGCTCGATCAACGGCCAGGCGGGGCAGTACGGCCAGGTCAATTACGCCGCCGCCAAGTCCGGCATCCACGGCTTCACCAAGGCGCTTGCGCAGGAGGGGGCCCGCGGCGGCGTCACCGTCAACGCCATCGCGCCCGGCTATATCGACACCGAGATGGTCGCCGCGGTGCCGGAGGACGTGCTTCAGAAGATCGTCGCCCGCATCCCCGTCGGCCGCCTCGGCCAGGCAAGCGAGATCGCCCGCGGCGTCGCCTTCCTCTGCTCGGACGATGCGGGTTTCATCACGGGTTCGACGCTGTCGATAAACGGGGGTCAGCATATGTATTGAGGGGGGCGCCATGTCGTCGCCCCTCAATGCCGGCCCCGTGAAGCGCTCGATGATGATCGCCGGCCACGCCACCTCGATCAGCCTCGAGCCCGTCTTCTGGGAGGCCCTGCGCGAGGCCGCCGCGGCGGAGGGCCTGCCCCTCAACGCCCTCGTCGCCCGCATCGATGCCGAGCGGATCGAGGCGCCCGATCCCCCCAACCTCGCCAGCGCGATTAGGGTCTGGCTATTTGCCCGCGCCGTTCGTCCGGCCGACCCGGACTAATTTTCTTCGTCATCCCGGACCCGATCCGGGATCCAGCTTCACCTTCCTTTCCCTTCACCCGGGCCGAAATGGCCGTGGCGCGGCTTGCCCCGCAAGCCGCTTTTGGATCCACGGCCATTACTTCGGCACGAGAGCATTTTCCTACACACCCATTTTCTGCCTAATCCCCGCGGGCCATGCAGAATCACACGCCCGCCCCGCACCGCCCATCCCCGTCATCTGCGACTGCTGCCGCGCCCGCGGCCTCTCCGGCGAGGACCCGTTCGCCGCCTTCGGCGCCCTCCTCGATTTCGACCCCGTTCCCCGTTATTCGAAGCGCGCCGACGGCTGGGATGCGGAGGTGCAGCGCGCCTATATCGCCGCCCTCTCGCTGACCGGAAACGATCGCGCCGCCTGCCGCGCGGTCGGCAAGTCCGCTTACGGCGTCACCCAGCTCCTGGAGCATGAAGGCGGCGAAGGCTTCCGCGCCGCCCGCGAAGAGGCGCTCGCCATGGCCGCCGACGAACGCAGCCGCCGCCTGGCCGAGGGCCTCCGCACCGTCGCCGCGGAACAGGCCGATTGGCGCCCGCCCGAAGCGCCCTGGGCAAGGGCCGCCACTCGTAACCCCAGCCCCAAACTCGCTCCGAAGAAAAAGGAGCGGATGACCTATGAGCAGAAAGAGGAGATCCTCACCACCTTCCTCCACCGCTATCTGATCAAGCTTCGGCAGGAACGGCAGGCGCGGCTCGAGGGCAAGGTGATCGCCGCCGATTTCTACCTGCGGCAGATCTGCTGGATCGAAGCGGCGATGGACCTCTTCAGCGGCAGCGAAGGCGTGGGGAATCTGCTCCTCCGCTACCGGCATAAAGGGCAGCACCTTATCGACATCGTCGAAACGCCCTATGCGAGCCTCCTCAACAAGGTCCGCCGCATCCATTGGGCCGAAGCCGGCGAGCCGCCCCGCCCCGAACACCCGCCCCGCCGCTATCTTCAGGAGCATGGCGGCTTCAGCACCGAGCCGCTCGAATTCTACAGCAGCGGCCCGCCGGAATTTCAGGAGGAGCAGAAAAGGGCGTTCGAGGAGCGGCATGCGCGCGATGCGGAAGAGCTGGTGCGCTGGGAGGCGCAAGCGCTGAAGGATGCCGAGGCGTGGCGGAAGCGGCTGGAGGAAGGCGAGGAGTGAATGACCCTCTCTACCAAGGAGGAGAAAGCACGTAGATGGATGTTGTTGTGAGTTGCCACTGAGGAAAAGTAAGGCATAACAGACGCTTTAGGGCGGCTGCGGGGGCGGCGTTGACGAGGCCGTACTTCTCTAAACGTATAGACGAGCTTGAGGTTCTAGCGCGCGACGTAGCCACATCTCTCGATACGCTGCATGCTATTCGGGCTGAAGTGGGGCACCGGAGCACCCATCGTGCCTCCCAACTACGCGAAGAGGTCGATCAGCGGTTACAGCTAGCTTCGCAAGGCGAAAGGCAAGCGAAGGTAGCCTCACCGCTCAGCAGCGCTCCCTTGGCCCACTTGAGGCCGTCGGTAAGGGCCGCCAATTTATTTGCTCGGATGGGACTAAAAACGCTCAGCGATCTCACACAGATAACACCAGCAGAGTTACTCCGTCAGCCGAATTGTGGGCGCAAAACACTTCATGAACTGCAGTCTAAGCTGGATGACGTTGGTCTTACACTTCGCCAAGAAGCGCCTGAAGAAGAACAGGTCCAATTTCCGGTCGTCGCCCGAGACATGCTTAACGTTCAGCTCAGGTTATTGGGTCTCTCGACAAGAGCTAAAAACTTCTTGAGGCAACATCAAATTTTATTTGCCGGGGAACTTTGCCAATTTACCGAAGGGGAGATCTGGCGACACCCGAACGTTGGACGGAGAACCGTTCGGGAACTAAAGGAGGCGCTAAGCTCACTGGGTTTGAGTTTGGGATCGAATGTCGGCGATTGGACGGCTGCTGAAGCTAGGACGTCTGCCACTCCAAGCTTGCCCAACAGCCTCCGGCATTCGGAGCCAAAAGAACTCGCCATCGCCCTAAGGGCGCGAGTGGATGTCGTTGCTGCATCCGAAAGAAATGCCCGATGGACAGTTGAGCACATGGGCTGGGATGGGAAGCCGGGTCGCACCCTCGAATCAATTGGCAGTCGCGAAGGTGTTACGCGTGAAAGAGTACGTCAGGTGGCGGCCAAGTGCTGTCGTGCGCTTCAGGAAAGGCAGCTAGCGCCTCTAGCTCTCCGCCAGACGCTGGCGCTAATTCGAACAAGCCTTCCTCTAAGTCAGTCGCGCTTAGACACGTTGATGCGAGAGAGGGGTTTAGCGTCTCAACCTTTCCATATCGACGGCATAAAGACTGCCGCTGAAATCTTCGGGCTGACTTTCCCGTTCGTGATCCGAGATGTTCCTGATCCTCTTATACTTCCCCGCTCCCTGTCTGCCTTACCAAGTCTTCTGCTACAACAAGCCCGCCGCGAAATCGGCCGCCAGGGTTGCATCGTCGATGATCACCTAGTTGAATTGGGCAGCCAGCTTGCAGGTAAACAGGTGACCCTGAATGTAATTCACGCAATCTTGGAAAGTGATACCACTTTTGCAAGGATTTCCGGCGCAGGTGAGTGGTGGTGGCGGCCTGAGAAGGCTCTGGCGGGACGCAATCGACTAGTTAACACTATCATCAAAGTTATGGCGGTTTCCCCGTCCATTAGTATTCGAGAGCTGCGAGATGCTGCTCGACGTCATGTGCGATCAGGCCATATGGCACCGCCACGCACCGTGCTTCAGGCAATTTGCAAGTCACTGCCCTTCCTAGAAGTAGAAGCAGATAGAGTGAGGCGTTTGGACACTGCTGCGGACTGGTCATCAATACTAAACTCCTCAGAAAACGCGTTGGTCGAAATATTCCGGCGAAGAGGGTCTGTAGTTGACAGCTACGACATGTCTGCAGAGGGAATGGCTATAGGACTGAACGAGAACAGCCTCAACATTTACAAAACTTATTCACCTCTGCTTTGGCGGCCTTCGCCGGGTCTCTACGCATTGGTCGGGTCGGAGATACCAGTAGGGCTCATAGAAGACCTTAAGAGTAGCAAACGAAATACAGCAGTGTCGTTGATCGATAGCGGATGGACATCTGATGCAAAGATACTCCTTTGCTATAGGATAACGAAGGGAGTCTGGACTTCAGGGCTCGTTGGAGTGCCTACCTCTCTTCAAAATGTGCTACAAGGTGGCTTTGAACTTTTGGCATTTAGCAAGCAGAGTCTTGGCGGCGTGGAAGTTCGAGACGCCACGGTATTCAGCTTCCGAAAGTTTTTTCGTGTTTTCGGAGCGGAAGAAGATGACACACTCTTACTAGTGTTCGATCGTATTAAGTGCTCATGCGAAGCCTGGCTGGGCGGGGCTGAAATGGCTCAGACCGTTCAGGATGGAAAGAGTGATGCTTTACTCACTCAGCTCCGGAAGCAGAGCCTCGCGGAGACTGATGAGGAGCTCGATAGCGCGTGACCACTCTTAGGAATGACCAAGTCGCTGTCGTGGCGCTATTGACCCTTGGGGGCGATAAGGCCTCAGTTGACACCGAGGATGTAGCAATCCGAGCCGATGAACTTTCGCCGGGCAGATTCCGTTGGCGTAAGTTTAAATCTCATATTGACCTCGGTTTAGTCAGAAATGGCCTTCAGGATTCGAGGAAGATCGGCAACGTAAGTGGCGGTGCTCTCAAGGGTTGGCTGCTTACAGTCCAAGGCATAGAAGAAGCCCAGGCCCTCCTCCCCCGCATAGCCGATACTGAAGCGCAAAATCGCTTCTCTAATGAACAAAGGGCGTGGAAAAGCCGCGAACGGGCCCGTTTGATGAATGAGCCGGCATTTAGACTCGCGCTGGCGGAAGGCGCCGCAGCAGTGACAATGCGAGATATCCAGCGCCTGTTTAGGATAGATGAATACATTTCTCAGGAGCAACGTGCAGAGCGAATTCGCAGGTTTTCGACTGCGTTCCGGCAGGATCCTGAGTTAGGCGAAACAATCAACGCTCTGGCAACGAGACTGACCAATGAATGAACTGAAGGGGCTACGCGTCACAACCCATGTTGCTCGAGATCTTCTGCAAAGCGCCGACCTCTTCCGGCATCCGGAGCGAGTGGTGTGGGAGTACGTCGCGAACGGTCTCGAATATTCCGACTCCGGAGTTCAACCGCTCGTGCGTGTCGCAATTCAGTCCAATCCGAAACGGGTAGTCATTAGCGACAACGGGAGGGGGATGGACCGGGGTGGACTGGTTCAATTCTTCACGATGCATGCTGAAAATCAAGATCGGCTTAGTGGGCGGCCGGGTCGTGGCTTCTTTGGCACCGGTAAATCCGCTGCATTCGCGATAGCGAACGTCTTGCGCATCGCGACGGTGAAAAACGGCAAGCGGTCTGTCGTGGAGTTGCGCAGATCAGATCTTGAGGAGGCATCGTCTGGAGATCCCGTTCCCGTACGGGAGCTAGCGATCGAAGCGCCCGTCTCACTTCCCAACGGCACAACTGTGACGATCGAAGATTTTCGCATAACTAAGTTGAACCGGAGCGACATCATAAAAGCTGTTGAGCGCCACCTACGCCACTGGGGCCGTGGTGTCAGAGTGGAAGTCGATGGTCTTGAGGTGGAGCCTCACGTGCCTCCCATCTCGTTCACCGAAAAGCATGTATTCAGCAAAGACGAGTTCGAGCACCTTGAGGGATGTGAGCTTGTCCTCCACGTCTCGAAAGCGCCCCTCCTGGAGGAGGATAGGGGAGTAGCTATTCTAGCAAACGGCACATTGCACGAGACTACACTCGGAACGGCCAAAGGTAAGCCAATGTCACAGTATATATTTGGCGAACTGGAGGTCCCTGCGCTTGCACAGCCTTATAAAGGTGTAGCTGCGTTCGACATGAGTCGGTCGGGTCAACTAAACCCAGAAAATGAAATTGTGTTGGCTACGTACGCGGGCATCAGCCGGCACGTAGAAGCTCTTCGTCAAAGACTGGTGGAGAGCGAGAAGCAGCGAAAGAGCGCTGAAGAGGCGGAGAAGTTGCAGGCTCAAGCTGATGAGATCGCACGATTAATCAATCAAGACTATGCAGATTATAGTAAGCGGTTTCGGCCCGTGCCAACTGGGGGATCAGGCGCTACTGACCTGCGACCGAGTTCGAAAAGCCATGGCGAAGGTGAAGAAGTATTCCTCCCCGAGGGAGAGGAACCTGCGGTAGAGGTAAACGAGGATATCGTTCCGATTGAGCCGCAGGACAACACAATTGGGCCGGAGCCTAGAGAACCCACTCCGAAGGTGGAACCTGCAGATCCCGAGGCCGCAGACACCACAGGTCACACCGAAAGAAGGGCACCATCTAAACGCCATCCAACCGGCGGTTTCACTGTGCAATTTAGGGAAAACGGGTCTGAAGCCGCGCGAGCCTTTTACGAGAGGGAGACGCGCACAATTTTCATTAATCTTGACCATCCCCAGGTGCAGGCGGCGAAAGGTGACGCGGAGGTGGATGAACCAAATTTCAAACGATTGAGCTACGAAATTGCATTCACTGAATATGCAATTGGATTTGCTCAGGAAAATGCGACGAATAACTATTACACTGACTTCTACGAACCGCTTTTCGACATGCGAGACCGAATAGATAGTCTCGCTAGGAAAGCTGCTAATGTCTTCCGAAGCTCGTAGTCACATCACTCCTCCCCCATTCTTAGAGCAGCAATGAACGCCTCCTGCGGGATGCTCACAGAGCCATATTCGCGCATCCGCTTCTTGCCCTCTTTCTGTTTCTCGAGGAGCTTCTTCTTCCGGCTGATGTCGCCGCCATAGCATTTGGCGGTCACGTCTTTGCGGAGCGCGGCGATGGTTTCGCGGGCGATCACCTTGCCGCCGATCGCGGCCTGGATGGGGATCTTGAAGAGGTGGCGGGGGATCAGGTCCTTCAGGCGCTCGCACATGTGGCGGCCGCGGGCTTCAGACTGGCTGCGGTGGACGATCATCGACAGCGCGTCCACGGGCTCCGCATTCACCAGGATGTTCATCTTCACGAGGTCGCCTTCACGATGCCCGATCTGGTGATAGTCGAACGACGCATAGCCGCGTGAGATGCTCTTCAGGCGGTCGTAAAAGTCGAACACCACTTCGTTGAGCGGCAGTTCGTAGGTGAGCTGGGCCCGGCCGGCGACATAGGTCAGGTTCTTCTGGATGCCGCGGCGATCCTGGCAGAGCTTCAGGATGGGCCCGAGATATTCGTCGGGCACATAGATGGTCGCCTCGATCCACGGCTCCTCGATCCGCGCGATGCGGCTCGGGTCCGGCATGTCGGCAGGGTTGTGGAGCTCGATCATCTCCTGCCCCTGCGCGTCCTTGTGGGCGAAGTAGATCTTGTAGACCACCGACGGCGCGGTGGTGATGAGGTCGAGATCATATTCGCGGGTCAGCCGCTCCTGGATGATCTCGAGGTGGAGGAGGCCGAGGAAGCCGCAGCGGAAGCCGAAGCCGAGCGCCGCGCTCGATTCCATCTCGAAGCTGAACGATGCGTCGTTGAGGCGGAGCTTGGAGATGCTTTCGCGGAGCTTCTCGAAATCGTTGGCGTCTACGGGAAAGAGCCCGCAGAAGACGACCGGCTGCACTTCCTTGAAGCCGGCAAGCGCCTCCGCCGCGGGCTTCTTCGCGTCCGTGATCGTGTCGCCGACGCGGGTTTCGGCGATTTCCTTGATCTGCGCGGTGATGAAGCCGACTTCGCCGGGGCCGAGCTCCGGCAACTGCTCGATCTTGGGGCGGAACACGCCGACGCGGTCGACGAGGTGGGTGGTGCCGGCCTGCATGAACTTGATCTGCTGGCCGCGCTTCAGGCAGCCGTCGATGACGCGGATCAGGATGACGACGCCGAGATAGGGGTCGTACCAGCTGTCGACCAGCATCGCTTTCAGCGGCGCGTCGCGGTCGCCCTTCGGCGGCGGGATTCGGGCGACGATCGCTTCCAGCACCTCGTCGATGCCGATGCCGGATTTTGCCGATGTCAGCACTGCGTCGTCCGCGGGCAGGCCGACGATATCCTCGATCTCCGCCCGAACCCGCTCCGGTTCCGCGGCGGGAAGGTCGATCTTGTTGATGACTGGGACGATCTCATGGTCGTGTTCGATCGACTGGTAGACGTTGGCGAGCGTCTGCGCCTCCACCCCCTGCGCCGCGTCCACCACCAGCAGCGCGCCCTCGCACGCGGCCAGCGACCGCGACACCTCATACGCAAAGTCCACATGCCCCGGCGTGTCCATCAGGTTGAGGACGTACGTCTCGCCGTCCGACGCGGCGTAATCGAGCCGCACCGTCTGCGCCTTGATCGTGATCCCGCGCTCCTTCTCGATATCCATGTTATCGAGCACTTGCGCCGACATCTCGCGCTCGGAAAGCCCGCCCGTCCGCTGAATCAGCCGGTCGGCCAGCGTCGACTTCCCATGGTCGATATGCGCAATGATCGAAAAATTACGTATCTTGGATAATTCAGTCACACAGGCGCCGATGTTGCGAGAGTTTGCGCGCGCTTAGCACCCGCCGCGCGATACGCCAATCAGTTGCTCGACTAGGCGTAATTACCCGTGACACAGGGGCTGGTGGCGCCTTGGCCGTTCGCTCCCCATTTGCGGAAGCCTTTCGAATCCACGTGGAACCGCATACCGGAATAGAAGCCCATGCCGATGTCGTATTCCTGCCCGCGAAAGCCGTGGATCGCGCAGAGGCTTCGGATCATCTGCGGGCGGGAAAGCGGGCGGACGGGGGTGAGATCGAGTGCGTAGAAATGGCGGTGGGCGCTCGCCTTTGCGCCGCCGGAACATTGGTTGAGCCGCTCGTTCCGGTAGCCGGACAAAGCCTCGACCTCGCCGATCACGGGCTCGACATGCTTCTTCACATATTCGAGCGTTTCCGAGATGTGCTGCCAGGCCGCGATGGGCGCGACCTCGAAGCGGGGGCCGGAGCAGTTGCGCCACATGCTTGCGGTGCGGACGAGCTGCCAGGTGGGAACGACGTCCTCCACATCCTTCATCTGGAGGAAGGTCTTGAAGGAAAGGACCTGCGCACGGGCGGCGGGCTCACGGGCAAGCCACGCGAGATAGTCGGCGCGCGCCTGCCCCTCTGCAACGGTCTGAGACGCCGCCGGAACCGACGTACAAAAGAGCGCGGCCAGGGCCGCTATGCGCCTTACTCCTTGCATAGGAACAACATGGCTCGTCCTCGCAGATTTTCAACGCGAAAGAAGGCTGTTGGGTCCCGTCGCAAACGGGCAACGCCAGCACAAACGGCTGCGCCTCGTACGACTGAAGAGTGTGAAGTTCGTTACTCAGGCTGCCGGAGCACTGTCAGCATAGATGTAGGCGCGACGCGTCTGGCTGAGTTCGATCGGATCCACGTCAATGAAGATGAAGTTCAGGGTAACATCGTATCCCATGGTGATATCCACAAATCTCGAACCGTTCGCAGCCGTGCTTACCGACGTCGAGGAAATGGTGAGATTGTCAGGATCTAGTCCCCATTTCCGATCCTTGATCCAGACTTCAAGCTCGCCTGCGGTGGGAAAATCGTCTTTATCGTACCTGTGCAACGTCAGGTAGCGGGACCCTGCCGCGAGAGCGTCGTTCAGGCCGGCATTTGCGAAATATACGATGCCGAGTTGCGCTATGCCATTGAGCAAGAACACGAGGCCCGGGACCACCAGCGCAAACTCCAGCGCGCTTGCGCCGCGGCTGTTCTTGATCAATGACATCAGGCAACGCATCGTCATTTCACCCGTAAAGTCGAACGGGCGGTCAAGGTGACTTTGCCGTCGTCTCCGCCGATCAGGTCAGCGATATAGGCAAATTGCGGGCTGAAATCCTGCACCAATGTGACAGTGACGTATCTCTCCACTTTGACGCCTTCGTCGGGATCAGTGTTTGCCGGTATGGGCAGTTCTACGTCAGTGCAATATTCCCTGGAGAACGACTTCTCCTCGTCGTCACAGTACAGACGCGGAGTGACTGTAACAGTGACATCATCCGCGTCGTCGCCAAGGATGGCGGCCACTTCGTCTCCGGCATAATCCTCGTAGTCCGTTCGAAGCGAGCCGGCCGTCATAAGTTCAAGGACCCTGTAACTAGCCTGTTCCAGATAGTATTTGCGAGCGAGACCATTTGCCAGATCCACGATCCCAACGGTCATGGCTGCGAGAACCGGGGCGAGCAGCGCGAATTCGATCGCGCTCGTGCCGCGGCAGTTGCGCCCAATGCGGTTGAAGAGGCGGCTGCTTGATATCATGCCACCAGCCGCACCCATTCGGCGTCGAACCTGGTGTCATAATCGTCGGTCGGACAGGTATTCTCCACCTTCACGTTGCCCAGAAAGACCAACTTCTTAGCGACGAGCTTGATGCAAGTCGTATTCATCGTCGCGTTGCCATTAAAGGTCAGCTTGTGGGTGGGGAAGTAAATGCCACCTGTGTAGGCGGAGGTGCTCGATCCATTTATGCCGAAGTTCTGCACCGACGTTGGATTAGGATCATAATAGTACATGATAAGGCCGGCATAGTCGCCGGTTGCTGGGGGAGTAAGCTTCACTGTAGTTTTGGCATTGATTGATATTGATGGTTGGTTCATGAATATCAATGTTATCCCTTGCTCCGATCCAGCCGGGGAGTCTTCTTTGATCAGTGCGTCTGCATGCCAATTCACGGCGCCTGTGATATAGTACGTTCCCGGCTTTAATAACAGTGTGCCTTGAACGGTAGATGCGGAGTAGCAACCAGGATATTTGACAACAATAGCTCTGTTCGCGGCGTCCAATGCTCCGCCACTACAAGGATTAGGAAGAACAGGTTCTGGCACATCCTCGTAGGGATCTTCCTGTTTCATAGAATAAGGAAGCTTTATGGTCGGAGTCATAAAGCCCTTATCTGGATCGGGATTTTCGACAATATTGCCGCCCGCGGCTACAGGTGACGCTATGACTTTACCGTTGCCGCCTGCGGAAACAGCTGCATTGCCTCTGGAATTGGCGATGACGCCGCACTTCAAGTCGACTTCGCCCGAACCGCTGAAGTCGATGCCCGTGTCGGTGCTCTCGTCCAACGAGACCATGCAGTATTTTCCGGAATAGACCAGAGCAGCAGTGGCCTGCACTTGCATATCCGGCTCCTCCCCGAAGAAGGACCAGAAAGGCAAACTACGCGTCGCCCTGAGGCTGACGTTAACCGATCTTCCATCTTCTCCCAGGGTGATGGTAGGCTCATCTGTGAGCGGAAAGGCGTCATTGTAAGCCAGAGCATCATCGACGGCGCTGTCGATATCTTCGGATTGAGCCTGGGCGTATGCCCCTGCAAGCGCCCCGGAGTCCGCCGCTCGCTGAAGGTGGCGGCGGAGAAGGCTTGCCTGGATAGTATCCACGGCAAGGGCAGCCGATCCGATGACGAGAGGCATCGCCGCCGCGCCAATCATCAAAACGTTTCCCTTTTTGTCCTGGTAAAGCCGCTTCAGGAGCTGCATGCTATTTCCTCCGACAGACAAAGCTGTTCAGTGGACGGGAAATAGGCGCTCAGGGTTTATCGCCAGTTAGGCGAGATGGTTAACGAGGTTTAGGCGTGGCGTCCGACCAACCGCAGCGCTAAAGTGACTTGATGAGCAGCTCCATCTCCGTCGATCTTCCCCACAATCTTGGCGCTGAGGAAGCGAAGCGGCGGATTGCGAACAATGTCGGCAAGCTGAAAGATCATATACCCGGCGGATCGGCCGACGTGAAGTCGGGCTGGGAGGGGGATCGGATGAACCTCAACCTCCAGGCGATGGGGCAGGAGGTCAGCGCCAAGATCGACGTGGAAGAAACGTTCGTGCGGGTGGAGGTGCTTCTTCCCGGCATGCTCGGCTTCTTCGGTAAGCAAATCGAAAGTCTGCTGAGGAAGCAGGGTGGGGCGCTGCTGGAGGACAAGTCGAAAAAGAGCTGAGCGGCTTCGGTCGCTTACGCCCCGACCTGCGCTTGGCCGCGATTAACGAGGGCGGTCGCGTCCTCAAAGCTCATCGGTCGTCCGAAGAGATAACCCTGGATCTGGTGGCAGCCGAGATCGCGCATACGGGCGAAATCCTCGGCTGTCTCCACGCCCTCCGCCGTGACCGTCATGCGGAAGCTCTTGGCGAGCGCGACGATCGACTGGATGATCGCGACCGTCTCCTGGTTCTTGGCGGCCTCGCGGACGAAACTGCCGTCGATCTTCAGCTTGTGGAAGACGGCCTTGTTCAAATAGCCTAATGACGAATAGCCGGTGCCGAAATCGTCGAGCGCGATGCCGAGGCCAAGGGCGCGAAGCCGCTTCAGCACCTCGAGAGCGCCGTCGGTGTCGCCGAGGAAGACGGTTTCGGTGACTTCCATCTCCAGCCGGTCGGCGGGCAGCTTGTACCTGGAAAGGGCCTCGCGGACCGCGCCCGGAAGTGAGGGTGAGGTAAGCTGCCGGGCGGAGAGATTGACCGCCACCGTTATGTCGCTTCGCCATTGCGCTGCGGCGCGGCAGGCCTCCTGAATCACCCATTCGCCCATCGGGATGATGATCCCGGTATCTTCGGCGAGCGGGATGAATTCGACCGGTGAGACCATGCCGCGGACCGGATGGTGCCATCGGATGAGTGCCTCGAAACCCATCAACGTCTGCGTCTTCGAATTGACCAGCGGCTGGTAGAGGAGCCGGAATTGGCCGGTGCGGAGGCTTTCGCGCATGTCCTTTTCCATACGTGCCCGGCCTTCGGCCTCGTTCTGCATGTGGGCATCGAAGCAGCACCAGGTGCTGCGGCCCTGCGCCTTGGCCTGGTAGAGTGCGAGGTCGGCCTTCTGGATGAGATCGTCGACCGTAGTGCCGTCCGAAGGACCGAAGGCGCAGCCGATCGACACGCCGATGCGAATCTCCGCCTTGTCGATCATGAAGGGTTCGGCGATCGCGTTGATGATGCGGCGGGCGAGTATCTCGACCGTGTTACGGTCGCGCACGTCGCCCACGACGACGGCGAATTCGTCGCCGCCCATGCGTCCCACGTGGCCGCTGTTGCCGACCTCCTTCACTAGGCGCTGGGCAACGCCCTTCAAGACGACGTCTCCCTTTGGATGGCCGAACGTGTCGTTGACCGGCTTGAAGCTGTCGAGGTCGAGGAACATGATCGCGCAAGGGGCGCCGCCGGCCTGCGCCCCTGACAAGGCCTCCCCGAGAAGCTGGCGGACCTTGCCGCGGTTGGGAAGGCCGGACAGAACGTCCATCTGCGCCAGATTGGTAAGGCGCTCCTGCGTCTTCCTAACATCGGTGATGTCGGTACCGACGCCGCGGAAGCCCTGGAATTCGCCGCCTACATCGATGACCGGATCGCCCGACAGCGCCATCCAGCGCGTGCCCTGCCGCGTGCGAAGCTCCAGCTCCAGATTGGAAAAGGGTGCGCGAGCGAGCAATGTTTGACCCAAATGGCCGCTGCCGCCGAGCACGGAAGGGAATGAGGCACCCTTGATCTGGCGGTTCTGGCGCCCGAGCAGAGCACTCATGCGGGACGATATGTAGACGATGCGGTTCTCGGCATCGACCTGCCACAGCCACCCGACGCCGTGATGCTCATATTCGCGCAGGAGCATGCGGACCGACTCCGCTTCGCTCCGGAATTTAGCGTTCAGTTCGAGCTGTTCCGAGGTCCAGCGCGTGATCTTGCCGACGATATAAACGGCGACTGCCGCCATGCCGACAAAAGTAAGGATGAGTTCCAGCGGCAACGTTTCGCTGCCGAGGTACACCGCGATGCAGAAGGCGGCGGTCAGGGTGGCTATCCAAGCGAGCGACGCCGCCGGTTTCGCGGCGAGGCCAACCGCCGTCACGATCATGACGCCCATCGCGCCGCCAATCACCACCTGCGCCTGGGGCGCCTGCGCGGCGAAGGCATAGGTTGGAAGCGATGACCAAAGGACGGCGAGGCCAACTGACTCGAGCGGAGCAACCCACTTTTGCCCGAGGCGCGGCGCGTCGCCATTGTCCGCGCGTACGGCGTAGCCACGGGACGCCCAATTGGCAGCCATCACTGCGACAAGCCAGCCGGCGATCAGCGGAAAGGGAAATTGGCCGTACATCGCGGCCCCGACCAGCAAGGCAGCGAGCACGTTGGTAATTGCAAAGAAGGAGGCGAAGGCGGCGCGCGTGCGGGTCTGGCCCGTATGGAGGTGGGCGTCGCGCAGCCTCAGATGCGCGCCGTCGACCGCGGCCTCTACGTCCGCAATCTCCTCAAGGACCTCATCCTGAATGTCAGGCTGAACAGGCGCGTAGTGCATCGATATCCACAAACTGGTCTCAGCGCATCGTGGTAAGCGCAGAGCCTTGATGGACGGTTAAAATGCACTGTGACGCAGGTTAAGGCGCTTCGATGCTCCTCCGCGGCTAAGATGCTGTTAAAGCCGCGAAAAGAGCGGTCTCTAGGTGCCTCTCCCTCCGAATCATTTTTTACCTGGCCTGTTAACTACCGGATCCGCCTTTCATCGTGCGATCGACGGTGCCGGTGGTGACGCTGTGATAGGTCGGCCGCGCCTTGGCATAGGTACGCATCGCGATGCGGCGGCCCCAGTCGCCCTCCGCCATCAATGTTTCGAACAGCGGCGCAACGAACTTGCGGCGGCCCATCGACATCAGAAAGCGCTCCACGGCCGGAACCGCAGGCTCATAGCGGTTGGCGAGGGCAAGCTGAAGCCAGGCGAACAGCACTTCCGAATTGCCGCTATGGGTGAGGCCCAGCGTGCGATCGAGTTCCTGAAGGCGGGCGGTGCTGAGCTCCCGCGGTAAGGCATTGAGGAAACGCAGGCGCTCCGCCGTCGTCCAGCCGGAATAGGGCAAAGCAGACGCCGCGCCGCCGCCGTTGAACGCCGCCAGCGCTGTATCGACGCGGGCGAAAGCCTGCGGATCGGGCCGCGCCGCGTTGGAAGGCAGGCCCGGCTGATACACCCACTGGTCGAGCATCAGCCGCTCTTCGATTGCCCTGTCGCCGCGCACCAGATTGGCGCGGAGGTCGGCGAGGAAGCGGGCTGAGGTCATCGGCTGAAAGGCGTGCCGATCGAAATAGGAGCGAAGATAGCGGTCAAACCGCTCCCGCCCGACGGTGCGTTCGATCGTGCGAAGGAAGACCGAGCCTTTGTCGTAGACGATGCCGCTTGAATCTGCGCCGCTCGGGTCGTGCAGCCGGGTTCCCGGCGCGTCGCGGCCAAGTTCGGTGAACGAGGCTTCCATGTCGGCCCAGGAAAGCGTCGCTTCCTGCGAGGCGCGGCCGGTGCCGTAAAGCGCCTCCATGATCCGGTTCTCGAAATAGGAGGTGATGCCTTCGTTCAGCCAGCTATCCGGCCACACCGCGTTGGTGACGAGGTTGCCGGACCAGCTGTGCGCAAGCTCGTGCGCAACGAGGCCGTTAAGGCTGCGGTCGCCGGCGATGAAGGTCGGTGTCAGGAAGGTGAGCGTCGGATTTTCCATGCCGCCATAGGGGAAGGCGGGGGGAAGAACGATCATGTCGTAGCGGCCCCAGCGATAGGGACCGTACAGCGCCTCGGCGGCGTCGATCATCTTTTCCGTGTCGACGAGTTCGGCCGCAGCGCGCTGAATGGTGGCAGGCTCGGCATAGACGCCGCTCCGCGGTCCAAGCGACTGAAAGGCGAGATCGCCGACCGCTATGGCGATGAGGTACGGCGCGACCGGTTTGTCCATGCTGAAGCGGAAGGCGCGGCGGCCTGGGCCTGCGGCTTCGCCTTCGGGCGTGAGGCGAAGGCCGCTCATCACTGCCGTCAGCGGCTCGGGAACGGTGATGCGCGCTTCCCAGGTCTGGCGGATGCCGGGGCTGTCCTGCGTCGGTATCCAGCTACGATTGAGGATCGCCTGTCCTTGGCTGAACAGGAAGGGCTGTCTCTTGCCGGCGGTCTGCTCCGGCGTCAGCCACTGCAGCGCCTCGGCATTGGGCGCGCTCCGATAGGCGATGCGCACCTTCCTTGCACCGGCGAGCTTGATCGTGAGCGGACTGCCCTTCTCCTCGTCGGCTCCGCCGAGTGCCCATTGCAGCGGCCGCCCGGCCGCATCGGTGATGGCCGATATTTCGAGACCCTTGCTGTCGAGCACCAGATCCTCGCCTGTCGCGGCGACGTCCAGGGTCGCAGTGCCTGCCATCCGCTTCGCCGCGAAGTCGGCGGCGAGCTCGAGCGCCACATGGGTGACGCGCGCGATCTCCGGGCGGGCGTAGCTGCTGACGTCTTTGGCGTCTGGTGTCAGCAGAACCGGCGCCGTCATGCGCTCGGCCGAAGCCCCTGTCCGAACTACCTCTCCGCCCGGCGCCGTGCAGGCTGTCAGGAAGGCTGCGGTAAGCAAGAAAGCAAGGGAACGCTTGGACATACAAACCTCTGTGAATTGGTCCAGCCACGCTTACCCACGGGCTGCGGATGAAGCAACGGAGCGCCGCGTCCTCCGTTCCGCACGGCCCGCCTCCGCAGCCGGAACGGAGGCGCAAAGGCTCCCGTTGAAGCGCCGTTTCACACAGAGGAGGACCTTATGGACGTACTGAGCCATATGCATAACGATCATGCCGGGCTCCGCTCGCTTGGGCAGGACATATTGAAGGCGATGGACAGCAGCGACGCCGCCGGGCGGGACAACCAGTTCGACCTTTACGACATCCAGATGCGCCGGCACCTCGCCGTAGTCGAAGAGGTGCTGCTGACGCCGCTCAAGAAGGATCCCGATGCGGCCGATGCCTGCGCCGACGTCAAGGCGCGCCACAAGGAGCTGCGCCGCGAGCTTTCGTCGCTCGATCGCCCGAACAAGGGCAGCGCCGAATGGACCGCCGAATTCCGCAACTTCATGGAAATGTTCGAGGCAGTCTGCACGCGCCATGAAGCCCTGCTGAGTCATGGCGATCACATTTCTGGCACCCTGGGCGAGGATTATACCGAGGCGAAGCTCCGCCGCATGAAGGGCATGCCCTGGAGCTGGAACCGGGTCGCACCGTCCCGCAACGTTACCGCTGCGGCGCTGGGCGTTGCCGCCGTCGCCGGCGCTGCCCTTGCCGCCACCCGCTACTTCAATTCCGGCCGCCGCTCCTCGGGCCGGCAGGAAGACGACTTCGAGCTACGGCTGGAGACGGACGAGAATCTCCGCCTCATTTCCTCGTCGAAGGTGGAAGGCACCAATGTCGTCGACCGCGACGGCGCGAAGATCGGCACGATCTCCAGCTTCATGGTCGACAAATATACAGGCCGCGTCGCCTATGCCGTGATGAGCTTCGGCGGAACGATGGGGTTCGGCGCAAGCCTGTTCCCGCTCCCCTGGCCCGTGCTCGACTATGATGAGAGGGCGGGCGGATACATGCTCGACATCTCGAAGGAGGAGATGGCGAACGCGCCGCGCTTCGAAGCCAATAACGAACCTGAGTTCGACGCTGACTACCGGCGCGAGATCCTCCTCTTCTACCGGCCGCTCAGCACCGGCTCTGGCAGCTATTCGTCCGCCGGATCGCCGGACAGCTGGAACGCGTCGACCAGCCTGTCGACCAGCGCCTCGGCGGCAAGCCCGATGGCGAGCCCGGAGCCGACGTCGGTTGGATAATGGGCGCAACGGGGGATCTGGGCGAGCGCAATCGCCCCGGCCCCCGCAAGCGCAGCGGTCTTATGCTCGGGAAACTCCCGGGCATAAGCCTGCGCGACGGCAATGGCGCCGGCGCTATGACCCGAGGGAAAGCTGGTTGATTCCTTGTCCGTGCGGCGGCCGGGCTTCGGCATATGGCCGTTCAGACCTTTTTTCGATCGGGGTCGAGTCCGATCCACATGAGTCTTCACGAAATCCTTGGCCCATGTGGCGAGCGTGTGCGCGACGATCATCCGCGCGCCGGCTCGAACCATGCGCGGCGACTTGCCGACGAGGCCCAGCGCCAGAGTGGATAGGCACACCGCCCGCATCGGCGGCTGATCGCCGACCTCTGAAAGCAGCGACGCCGCATTGACGAGACGGCTCTCACGATAGGGCTCGGCCGCTTCGGCCACTGCCGCATCGGCCTTGAGCACCGCTTCGGCCGCTTTCTTCGTCTTCTTTGCCATGGCCGCTGAACCATCGGCAGAAGCGCTTGTTTCCACGCGCCTTTTACCGACGCGTTGCACCGGCTCGTCGCCTTCGACGGAGCGGCTTCCCCTAACCTACGTTATTAAGCCGCCAAGTGAAGCAGATCCCCTCGGAACAGGCGTCCCGGTGCGTAAGCAGCCGGGGCGCCTTTTCTCTTTCCGCTAGCGGGCGAGCAGTACCCGCGCCTGGGTGGCGATCTGCGCAAGCATAGGCGCGGTGGTAACGGGAGCAGTACGCGCGCGGTCGACGATGCGGCGGAACTGATCGATGCGCGGCCCTTGCGCCTTCACCCATTCGTCGACTGTGGCCTTTGGATCCTTGCTCTTCCGCCGTTCGAGGAAGTCGAGCCGGAGCTGCTCGAAGTCGCGGGCGAGGCCCGCCGTCAGCAGTCGCTCCCACTGGTCAGTCGCCTGGAAGCGATTGGCCGCGCTTTGCGCCCAGTCGAGGCCGAGCGCTTCGCCGAGTTTCGTATAGGCACGGGTGAGGGCGACTTCGTCGATGCCGATCTTCTGGCCGAGCACGGCGATGCCGATGCCGCCGTTAAGTTCGTACAGGCGTACGATCCGGTCGGCGATATGGTCGGGCGCTCCGAGCGTCTTCAGGCGCCCGCGGATCGCCGCGGCCTGCGTGCGGGCCTCCTCGCGGAGCAGCCCTTCCACCTCTTCGTTGAGCTTGGCGAGACCGGGCCGGATGGTGGCGACGATCTCCTCGATTTTTGCCGTGGCCGGCATGGTGCGGAGAATGTCGGCGATGTGGAGCTGGAGCGACCGCGAGGCTTGGTCGAACAGTTCCAGACGGACCTGCTCAGGGATGGGAGCCTTGTCCAGCTCCAGCCACAATTCGTCCATCCCGAACAGCCGTTCGGCGGCGACGAACGCCGCCGCGGCCTGACCGATCGATGCGCCTTCTTCCTCAGTAAGCGAGAAGAGGGCGGTGATGCCAAGCCGGTTCACGAAGCGGTTGGCAATCTTGGTGGCGATGATTTCGCGACGAAGGCGGTGGTTCAGGATAGCATCGCCATGGAGCTCCTGCATCCGCTTCGGGAAAGCGTCGCACAGCTCCGGCGTCAGCGTCGAATCCTCGGTCAGCTTGCCGCTCTCGATCGCGGCCTGCAGCGCCATCTTGCTGGTGGAAAGAAGAACGGCGAGCTCGGGTCGGGTAAGACCGCGATTGTCTTGCGCGCGCCGCAGCAGCTCTTCGTTCGTATCGAGCCCCTCAACCGAGCGGTTGAGGCGGCCAAGCTCCTCGAGGATTTCGATCGCGCGCACCTGCGACGGAAGCGCCTGCGGCCCGCCGCGTTCGGCGATGGAGAGCGCGAGCGTTTGGAGACGATTGTCCTCCAGTACAATGGCCGCGACCTCGTCGGTCATTTCGAGGAGCAGCGCGTTCCTGTCTTCCTCGCTTAGGCGTCCCTCAGCCATTTCCTGGTTCAGGGGGATCTTGATGTTAACCTCGTTGTCCGAGCAGTCGACGCCGGCCGAATTGTCGATGAAGTCTGTGTTGATGCGCCCGCCGGCTTGAGCGAACTCGATCCGGCCGGCTTGGGTGATGGCGAGGTTCGCGCCCTCACCGATCGCTTTCGCGCGGATTTCCGCCGCATTTACGCGGAGCGCGTCATTAGTGGGGTCGCCCACCTCCGAATGGCTCTCCGTCTTGGCCTTGATGTAGGTGCCGATGCCGCCGAACCAGACGAGGTCGGCCGGCGCCTTAAGGATGGCGCTGATGAGCGTGGCGGGATCGGTCTCATCAAGATCGATGCCAAGCACCGCCTTCATCTCCGGCGTCAGCGGGATCAATTTCTGGCTGCGCGGAAAAACGCCGCCGCCTTGCGAGATCAGCGCCTTGTCGTAATCCTCCCAGCTCGAGCGGGAGAGGTTGAAGAGGCGGTTCCGCTCCTCCCAGCTCTTCGCCGGGTCGGGATCGGGATCGATGAAGATGTGGCGGTGGTCGAACGCCGCCACCAGCCTGATCGCCTTCGACAGCAGCATGCCGTTGCCGAACACGTCGCCGGACATGTCGCCGCAGCCGACGACGTTGATCGGCTGGGTCTGCACGTCGATGCCCATTTCGGCGAAGTGGCGCTGCACCGACACCCAGGCGCCGCGGGCGGTGATGCCCATCGCCTTATGGTCGTAGCCCTGGCTTCCGCCCGAAGCGAAAGCGTCACCCAACCAGAACTTACGCGACAGGGCAATGCCGTTCGCGACGTCGGAGAAAGCGGCCGTGCCCTTGTCGGCGGCGACCACGAAATAGGGATCATCGCCGTCGCGGGTGGTGACGTCGACCGGATGTACGATCTCGCCCTCGACGATGTTATCCGTCACCGACAGGAGCGACCGGATGAAGATGCGGTAGGATTCGGTGCCTTCGGCGAGCCAGGCGTCCCGGTCGCTGCTCGGGGGCAACTGCTTCGGATAGAAGCCGCCCTTCGCTCCGGTCGGAACGATCACCGCATTCTTCACCACCTGCGCCTTCATGAGACCCAGGATTTCGGTGCGGAAGTCGTCGCGTCGATCGGACCAGCGAAGGCCGCCACGCGCAACGGGACCCGAGCGGAGGTGGATACCCTCCACACGAGGGCTGTAGACCCAGATTTCGCGCCATGGCACCGGCGCCGGAAGGCCGGGGACGAGGCTTGAATCGAGCTTGAAGGCGAGCGCCTCCCGGCCCGCGGGCGCGAATGCGTTGGTGCGGAGCGTCGCCGTGATGACGCCGCGAAGGAGGCGGAGGATGCGGTCCTCGTCTATCGCGGCCACACGTGCGAGACCTTCCGAAATAGCCGCTTCGGCCGCTTTCGCAGCATCCGCGCGAGACCCTTCCACCGTCGGATCGTGCTGCGCATCGAACAGGGCGATAAGACCCTTGGTCACCTCGGGCGCACGGCGGAGCGCGTCCACCACGGTCATCATCGAATAGGAAACGCCGGTCTGGCGCAGATAGCGGAACCAAGCGCGGAACAGCACCACGTCGCGGGCGCTGAGCGCCGCCGCCACGAGCAATTGATTGAAAACGTCGTTCTCCGCCCGCCCCTCGAGTACCGCCGATATCGCCTTCTCGATCAGTCCGAAGCGCTGCAGCACGCCGTCCGCCTTGATGCCGCCGGGCGTTTCCAGAACGAAGTCGTGAATATAGGCGAGCCGCCCCTCGTCGAGCGCGAATGGCTGCTCCTCCAGCACGCGGAAGCCGAAATTCTCGAACACCGGCACCGCGTCCGACAGCGGGATGATACCGGCAAGGCGGTACGTCTTCAGGCGCAGGCGATCGGGCGCATCGCCCTCCGCATGGTAGAGCCGCGCGTCGCGCGCCTTGGCGCCCTGCAGCTCCGATATCCGCAGCACGTCCCGCGCCGCATCGGCCGGGCTGGTGCGCGTCCGGTAGGTTTCCGGGAAATCTTCGAGGTAGCCGAGCGTCAGGCGCGTGGCGCGGGGCGTTCCCACCATCTCGCCCAGTGCTTCTTCGACCGCCGGCTCCCAGCCGCGCACCATGTCGACGAGCTTCCGGTCGAGCGCAGTGGCGTCGGGAACGGAGGCGCCGTCCTTCACGTCCAGCATGTAGCGGATGAGGGCAAGGTCGCCTTCGCCCAGCTCCACCGAATAATTCGTAATCTGCCCCGCCGTCGCCTGCTCGACCATGGCGCCGATGGCGATCCGCCGCTGCGTCGTCAGCTCATCGCGCGGCAGCCAGACGAAGGCGAAAACGTGCCGCTTCAGCACGCTCTGGAGCAACATCAGCGTGGGGCGCGGCCGGTCGGCCAGCGACATGGCGGTCGTGACAAGCTGCTTCACCGCGTCCGCTTGCAGGCCGACGAGCAAGTCGCGCGGCAGCGACACCACGGAATGGCGAAGCGCCTTGCCGGCATGACCCTTGGGATCGAAGCCGAAGCTTTCCTCGAGTGCGGTCAGGCGGCGGCGGAGCAGCGGCACGTCTTCGGCTGGCGCGGTCAGCGCTTGGCTCGTCCAAAGCCCCGCATGAACGGAGAGGCCGGCGAGCGTCTTCCCATTGTAAACCGGCAGGATGACGAGGTCGAACGGCACGCGCCGATGCACCGTCGAAATACGGTCCGACTTGATGATCAGCGGCGCCGGATTGCCGTCATTGAAGTAGCGAAGCGCGCTGCCGCAGGCATCTTCCGTCCAGAGCGGCTCGCCCGGAAGCTTCAGCAGGCCGAGCGGCGCTTCGGCGGCGTCGGCCGTGCACTGCATTTCATGGCCGAGTAACGTCATCGATCCGTCGGCGAACCAGTTGAGGAGGGCCGCGCCTTCTTCCTCGTTCATCTGCGCCGCATCGGCGCGCATCCGCGCCTGAAGCGCTTCCCAATCGCTGACCGCTGCGCGCACGTCGGCAAGCACGCGGTAGAGTTCGGCCACCAGTTCGCGCCGCTCGCGTGCATCCGCCCGGTCGATCTCCATATACATGATGGACTCGCGGCGATGGCGGTCGTCGCAAAGCGGCTCGACCTTCTGAAGGTCGCCATTGGCATCGCGTTCGACGCAGACGACCGGGTGGAGAAGCCGATGGATGATGAGGTCGCGAGACGCGATCGCCGAAGCGACGGAATCTACCAGGAAGGGCATGTCGTCGTTGACGATGCAGAGCCGCATCCGCCGCTGGCCGACCCCGCCGCCGGTCGATTCAAGCCGAACCAGAGGGTCGCCCGGCAGGCGACGGCCTACTGCATCGGCGACAAAAGCGGCCGCCGCGAACCTGTTCTCGTCCGAAAAGTCCGCAATTTCGCCGGGTAGTGCGCCGCCCACCAGGGCCGCGGCGATTGCGTCCACCATGCGCCGGTCTGCGGTTCCGCCTTCCGCAACGATGCTGTCCGCGGTCATATATCTCTGGCTCCCAGGATCGCGGCCGGAGGAGGCCGCCAGCTTCCGCCGGGGCTATAGACAGGGCACGAGGTGAGGGGCAAGGCTTGAGCCCAGCCGAAATCCGCCTTTATCGGGCGAGCGGCAGCTCTGGATGCGCCATTTCACGGACGAGAGCCGCGGCGTCGGGCAGGGCCATCTGCAGCGCGCCGCTTCCGATTGGAGAGGCTGAAGCGAGAGCCCGGCCCATCTCGAAAGCAATGCCGGCGGCCACTTCCACATCCGCCGCTTCCCGCCAGTTGATCATGCCATGGATCAGATCGACGGCTCCGGAGCCAGATGTGTAGGGGAGAAGGATGCCGCGATACATGGCCGTTCGGCCCGCAGGCCGAACATGCTCGCCGTCGAAAGCGATCGGCTGCCCCGTCTCCATCGCTGCGCGATAATGAGCGGCGAGGCAGCGCAGGATCGAACCCTCTGGCACTTGGCTCAAGCGCCCGATCCCGCCGCGCCAGCATTCCTTGCGCAGCGCCTTGCCCGTGAAATTAATCTTCGGGTCCTCGGCATCACCCCGGAGATCGAGCAGAAGGCTGTTTGACCCCTCAAGGCAGTCCGGCTCAAGATCCCTGATGTCCGGACAGGGGCGGTCGCCGAGACGCGCCACCCACTGATTGAAGGCGCGGACATAGGTGCGGCGATCGTCGAGCACAGGCCCCGTCGGCGCTTCGACAGCCGGCTCATAGGCCAGCAGAGCGCCTTCGTACTCTTCTTCCCACCGCCGGAATCCGTCCATGTGCGGCAGCATGGGCGGGCACGGTTGAGAAAGGATTAAAAAGCTACGGCCTGGAGGCGGAGCGGCAGAGGCGCTTGTCTTCGCCGCAAGCCGCTGATAATGCGCCCGCTCCTTCGGGAATGCCGCTTTAGCTCAGCTGGTAGAGCACATCATTCGTAATGATGGGGTCGTGGGTTCGAGTCCCCCAAGCGGCACCACCTTCCTCAACTTCCTCACAAGTCCGTGATCAGGTTCAGCAGGTATCTGCGCGGGAAGTTGTAGTAGAAGCCTTCGCCGATCAGATTGTAGCCATAGACGTTGTTGGCGGTTGCGATCTGCCCGCGCAGGGTTGCCGGCTTGTCGCCGATCCGGAAGCGGTAGCGGAAGCCGGGCGACCACACATAACGCGCGGGGATGAACAGTGTATTCCGGGTATTGGCGGTGCGCTTGCTGGTGCTTTCATAGGCAACATCGACGGAAAGCCCCTCGATCCAGGGGAGTCGATATTCGGCCGCGGCACTACTGACGCGCCCGATTGCGTTGATCGGTCGTTTGCCGACCCTCCCTTGCTCGACTTCCTCGCCGCTGAGCTTCGCGTCTAGGAAGACTGTGCCGGCGACGACGTTCAGGCCCTTCGCGATCTGGCCTGCCAGGGAGAGTTCGACGCCGCGGTGCTGGACCGTTCCCAAGTTTCTGAAAAGGAGAGTATTGTCGAGGGCGTAATAAGGCTTCTTCACGTCGAAGACGCCTGCCACGAGCCGAAGGTTATCGTTGAAGGCGTAGCGGAAACCGGCATCCATCTGCTCGGTGATGATAGCCGGCGGTGCTTCGTCCTTGTTGCGGGCAAGCTCCGACGCGACCGGACTTTCCTCCAGCCCCTTCGTATAGCCGGCGTAGAATACGAGAGCTTTTGAGGCGAAGATCGAAACCGTGCCGTTCATCAGCCAGGGGCTGTCCTTGCTGGCGGGGCGGGGTCCGGTCGGCGTCTCCACCGTTTTTCGATAGTTCGTCTTCTGAATACCGAGGCTGAGTTCCCCGACATCCCGCCACCTGCCTTCATATCCGATACCGCCGGTGAATTGCCGAACCTGATCACGGGTTTGCGGTCCAAAGTTGAAGTCAGGTTCCGGCACCTTGATGACTTCATCGATGCGGCCCCGCCCGATGAAAACCAGTTCGCCACCGCCAAAGCGCCTTTTCTGCTGCCGTGCGCGCCCGGCAAGATGGACGATATGCAGCCTGTCGCCTTCCACGAAACTGCCGGAAGCGCGTACCTCGCCCGAGACGGATCCGAAGCGCCTGTCTGCTTCTGCAAGGACGTAGCGGTCGGCGATGCCCTCCCGCGTCGTCTTGTCCGAAATGTCCACGAAATTCTTGTCGCTTTCGATCAGCGATCTGAAGATGCCGCCGCGCAACATCCAGTTCTCGCTGAGGCGGGCTGAGGAAAGGAGGCCGTAGTTTGTGTGCCGATTTTCGTTTTCCGCCCATGACTGCCCGAAATATTTCCTCCGCTCGAGGCGAGGGGGCAGAAAGGCATTCCCTTCGGTGCGGATGAGCGGCTGCGCTTCTCCGCCGCTGCTGTCTGCCACGCTCCAGAATGGCATGATCTCGACGCCGTCCGTTGGTCGCCAGCGCGGGATTATCGCGGCGGAGATAACTTGTCGGCTGCCGCCGTAATAGAACTCTTCGCGATTATAGCCGATGCCTCCGGCTAGGCCGAGCTGCTCGTTCACCGGAAGCTGACCGTCCAGCTCAAGACGTACGCCGCCAAAGGGACCAACGCCGACGAAAGTACTAAGCACGGCTTCGTTTCCGGCCTGCCGTAGCGAGAAATCGGCGACACCCGTGGGTGCAGGGAAAGGATAACCCTGGGCCGTGAGGCCGACACGGACTGCCCAGCCATCGGTGAGGCGATCGTTCAAATCCGCCTGGAGGTCGAAATACAGCCCCTCAATCCGGACGTTGCCTGCCTGGATGGGACTGAAACCACGAGCGCCGCCAGGATTGTAAAGGCCGACCCGTTCGTTACCGACGCTGCTACCGAATGCGTCCGCTGCCGAAGCCACTGCATTCTCGCCGGCGCGCTGCGCCGCCGCGGGGGCTGCGATCAGGGCGGCACCGGCCATCAGGATTGCTCGTGTTGGATTACGCATATGACTCCCCTTCTTCATGCTTTGCTCTGGAGCGCGCCAGCGGCCTGAAGTCCGCTCCCAATCGACGAGCGGCTAAGCGCATTCGACGAATGTCGCAGGTGTAGCGGATGGCTTCGCCCAAAGCCTAAAAGCGGAGCGGCACTTCGATCCGGTTTTCGAAGCCGCCGCGGTCAGGCTTCGAAACGTCGAAGGCGTATTCGTCGCCATATCGCGCGGCGAGGCGGTTGCGCACATTGCTGAGGCCGACGCCGGTTCCGTTGCAGATCGCGGGAATCTCGTTCGCCTCCGCATCGTCGGTGACGCTGAGGCACAGCCGACTTCTGATCTGCCGCGCCTTGATCTTTATCGTCGTCGCTCCCTCCGAACGGGCGACGCCATGCTTGACCGCATTCTCGACGAGCGGCTGCAGGAGCAGGCTCGGGACTTTCGCGCCCTCTAGGTCCGAAGGCAGGTCGACCTCGAAATTCAATCGGTTGGGGAAACGTACGCGCTCTATCTCCAGGTAAAGTTTCTGGATGCCGATCTCGTCGGCGAGGCGCACGTCGTCCAGCGGATCCACGGCGAGGCTTGAGCGGAAGAAGTCGGACAGGTTCAGTACCATCCGTTCGGCCTGTTCCTTGTCCTCCTCGATGAGAGCTGCGATCGAATTCAGGGTGTTGAACAGGAAGTGTGGATTGATCTGGTAGCGGAGCGCCCGCATGTGCGCCGAATGCGCCTCGCTCTGGAGGGCCGAGGCACGCCGCTGCTGTTCCCGAACGGTGAAACTGTAGGAAAGAGCGAGGAACGCCGTCGTCCAGGAGAAATAGAACCAGTACCAATAGGTCGAAGTATAGAGAAAGTGGCTGAGGTCCGTGAGGATTTCGGGCGCTGGGCTAATATCATAGAAAGCGAGCGTGTTCAGCGCCGCGTGCGCGGCTGCCGCGGCGGCGGAAAGCAATGCCGCTACAATCGCCTGATGACTGAAGGGCCGGTCGCGCAGTCGCGTCAGAACATAATAGATGCCATAGCACATGAGCGCGCCGAACGAGGCGAGTGCGGCGCGGCGAACACCCAGCGTAAAGGGATCGCCGAGATTCTTCACGCTCGCGCGGAAGCTCAGCATCAGAAAATGCACGACCCAGAAAATCGCGATCAGTAGGCAGGCGCCGATCCGCAGACTGCGGTTGGCGGCTTTTTCCTGGGAAGGCGCATGTGGATCGGTGGTCACTTTATTCCCTGGTTCTGATGCCCCAGCCTCACTATGAAGCAAGCGGGCCCGCAATCCCCCCACTTTCGACGAACGGCTAGCAGCGATAGACTGCGGGCAGCAAATCCGTTCATCCAGCGGAAAGATTGGCTGCTTAGGTTCGCCAAAGAGGGGAAAAGGGGATGCAGCGCCGACTGCGGATCATGATCGTAGAGGACGAGCCGCTGGCGACGCGGCGTCTTCTGCGTCTGATCAAGGAAGAACCGGATTTCGAAGTCGCCGGAGTGGCCGAGAACGGCCGCCAGGCGCTTGAGGCGATCGGCGCCGTCCGCCCCGACATATTGCTGCTCGACATCGAAATGCCCGGGATCAACGGTTTCGATCTGCTTGGTCACCTGCCGGACAATGTGTCGCCGGCCGTGATCTTCGTCACCGCATTCGACGCTTATGCAGTGAAGGCGTTCGAGGCGCGTGCCGTGGATTTCGTGATGAAGCCGGTGGTTGCGGAGCGGCTGCATGCGGCGTTGGCCCAGGCGCGGCGCGATATCTCGACGCGCGATGCCGAGCGGAAGCTGGCCGAGCTGCAACAGGTCGTGGCAACGCTGCGCCGCACCGAAACGGACGATAGCGATGGCTATGAAAAGGAAATCTGGGCGCAGCAGCGCTCCGAGATGGTGCGTATCCCCGCAGGCGAGATCGACTGGATCGAGGCGGAGAAGGATTATGTCCGCATTCACACGGGGGGTCGCTCCTATCTGCTCCACGGCATGATCGGCGCGCTTGCCGAGCGGCTCGACCCCAAGCATTTCATGCGCGTGCACCGTTCCGCCATCGTCCGGCTGGACCGTGTCCGGGCGGTACGGCGCGGCCCTTATGCGGCGCTCGATCTTCAGCTCGAATGTGGGCGCGCGGTCCGGGTCGGCCGCAAATATGGTTCCGAGGTTCGCAGCCGGCTAGGCTGATTGCCGGTCGCTTGAACTCCGCGACTTTGCTAGCGCGGGATCGAGAGCAACATCGGGATGACGTCATGACGCCGCGCCTGTTCGACTATTACCGCTCCTCGGCAAGCTATCGGGTGCGGATCGCGCTCAATCTCAAGGGCATCGCCTATGAAAGCGTGCCGGTTAACCTGCTCGAAGGCGCGCAGAAGGAGCCCGCTTATCGAGAGGTCAATCCGCAGGGCCTGGTGCCGCTGCTGGAGGTGGACGGCCTTCGCATTCCGCAAAGCCTTGCAATCATCGCCTATCTCGACGCGACGAGGCCGGAGCCGCCGCTGCTGCCCAGCGATCCCGCCGATGCCGCGCATGTTAGGTCGATGGCGCTTACCGTCGCCTGCGACATTCACCCGCTCAACAACCAGCGGGTGCTGAAATATCTTACCGGGCCGCTCGGCCAGGACGAGGCGGAGAAGAACCGCTGGATTGCGCGTTGGATTACCGAGGGCTTCGCCGCGCTCGAAGCCATGGCCGCGCCGCGCGCTGGCCGCTTCCTGCTCGGCGACACGCCGACCCTCGCCGACCTCTGCCTCGTCCCGCAAATGTACAATGCGCGACGCTTCCATGTGCCGCTCGATGATTTCCCGTTGCTTACCCGGGTCGATGCCGAGGCCGCCGCGAACGAAGCCTTCGCGGCCGCGCACCCGGACAGGGTCGCGCCCGCTGCCTGAAGGCGCTAAGCTGACGCAAACGTAAAGGAGTCGCGCGGATGGGACGTGTGGATGCGATCGGCAGGGAAATGGCGGACGTCGCCGCGCTGAGTTCGGTTGAGATCCCCTCCCTCGAAGGCAAGGTGAGCGAAGAGGAGTGGAAGATCCGCGTCGACCTCGCCGCGGCTTACCGGCTGGTGGCTTATTACGGATGGGACGATCTTATCTTCACTCACCTTTCCGCCCGCATCCCCGGGCGGGAACATCACTTTCTTTTAAACCCGTACAATCTGATGTTCGAGGAGGTGACTGCCTCAAGCCTCGTCAAGGTGGACATGAACGGTCACCCGGTCGGCGAGACGCCGTTCATCACCAATGCTGCAGGCTTCACCATCCATTCCGCGCTGCACATGGCGCGGGAGGATGCGCATGCGGTGATGCATCTCCACACGCCGCACGGGCAGGCGGTGTCCGCCCATGCCGAAGGGCTGCTGCCGCTGACCCAGACGGCGATGCTGATCCGCGGCGACGTCGCCTTTCACGAATATGAGGGCGTCGCGGTCGACCTCGACGAGCGCGAGCGGATCATCGCCGACATGGGCGATAAGGGCGCTATGCTGCTCCGCAATCACGGCACGCTCACGGTGGGCGAGACGGTCGGCGAAGCCTTCATCCGCATGTATTTTCTGGAGCGTGCCTGCGAGGCGCAGATCTATGCGTTGTCGGCAGGCGAGGGGAACATCAACAACCCGCCGCAAGGTTCGCCGGAAGTGACTGCGCAGCAAGGCAAGATGGGCCTGAAGCTCGCCGCCGGCGCGCTCGCCTGGCCGGCGCTTCTGCGGAAGGCCTACCGCCTCGACCCGAGCTTCGCGACCTAGGCCGGAGGGCGGTACCAGTCGCGGTCGATGCGCCAGGCGGCAAGGCCGTAGAAGAGGGCGCTCAGCAGGTAGAAACCTAGACAGTAGAGCATCGCCTGCTGCAATGAGTCGTCGCCCAAAGTCGGCGCAAGCTGCTGCGAAATCTCGCCAATGATGTAGATGCCGAAGCCTATGCCGATCAGATTGTTCGGCAGCAGGAAGGCCGCGGACGCCGTCGCGCGCATGTTCGGCGGAACGATATGCTGGACGGCGGCGATCACCGGCCCGAGCCAGGCAAGGCCGAGCGCCCAGCCGATGGTGAACATGATCCAGGCGACGCTGAGGGATTCGACGGAGATCCCGACCGCGAACACCGGCGCCGCGAGCAGGAAGCAGATGCAGGGGATCAACGGATATCCGGCGGGCCGAAGCCGGGCGAGCCGGTCGCCAAACACGCCCCCGAGCCAGATGCCGATGCTGCCGCCGACCAGAACGATCGAGCCCGCGTACCAGGAGATGTCCATGAGATCGAGGCCGCGGCTCCGCGACAGGAAGGCGGGCACCCAGAAGCCCATGCCGTAGCCGAGGATCGACCCCGACGAAGCGCCGAAGGCCAGGAACCAGAAAGTGGGCTTGCGCATGACCGTTCCGGCCACCGTCTTGAACGGCGGCGCGGGCTCGGCCGCAGCGCCTTCCGCCCGATCGAAGTGGCCGCGGCCCGGCTCCTTGATACCGAGAAGAACGAGCGGGACGAGCAGCAGGCCCATAAGGCCGACGACGATGAAAGCTACGCGCCAGTTGATGCTGCTCGCCAGCCACCCGCCGAAGAAGATGCCGAGCGCGGAACCCAAGGGAATGCCGAGCGAGAAGATCGCCAGCGCCCGCGCGCGCCGCTCCGGCGGAAAATAATCGGAGATGAGCGCATAGGCAGGCGCGACGCCGCCCGCTTCCCCGACGCCGACGCCCATCCGGAAGAGGAAGATCTGCCAGAAATTCTGCGTAACCCCGCAAAGGGCGGTGAAGGCGCTCCAGACGCCGAGGCTGACCGCGATGATCTTCGCGCGGTTGTAGCGGTCGGCCAGCCAGGCCACCGGTACGGCAAGACCGGAATAGAGAAGGGCGAAGGCGACTCCGCCCATCAGTCCGAGTTGGCGGTCGCTTAACCCCAGTTCCGCCTTAATCGGTATCTGCAGGATGGAAAGGATCTGTCGGTCGAGAAAATTGAAGATGTAGGCGAGGAGCAGGATCCCGAGGACTCGTCCGCCGCTCGGGACCGTTTCGCTGCTCCTCGCCTCACTCATATCAGAATCTCACTTCGCCGGTGATGGTGAACGTTCTTGGAGGGCCGTAGAACGCCACGATCGAATTGCCAAACACGGCGCCCGGGAAATTGTAGCCACCGATCCGGTAACGCTCGTCGGCAAGGTTCCGGCCCACCGCCGAGATCTGGTAACGTCGGTTTGCGGACGTCCACACGATCGCAGCATCCACCAGCGTATAGCCGTCCTCGTCGAGCAGCGCGTTCGGCACCTCGAACTGCTGATATTCCGAACGATGCGAAAGCGTCGGCGTAAAGCTGATCGTGCTGCCGTCGCCTAGATTGTGAACGTAATTCGGCGAAACCGAGAAGTTCACGGTCGGAGTGTTCTGGAAATCCCAAACATTAGACACGTCGATCGGCTGACGGGTAATCGGGTCGGTGGTGATGACGCGCTTGAAGTCCGCATCGGTGTAGCCGAAGGTGCCGCTGATCGAGAAATTGTCGGTCATGTTCGCGCGAGCTTCCGCCTCGAAGCCCCAGATGCGGGAATCGGCGGCGTTGTTGACGAAGCTTGCAATGCCGGTGGTCGTCGGCACCTGGATGGTGACCTGCTGGTCCTTGTAGTCCGAATAGAAGCCGGCAAGCGCGAAGTAGAAGGCGCGGTTCAGCGCATAGGTCTTCATGCCGACTTCATAGGCATCCACGGTCTCGGGTTCGAAGCCATTGACGGTTTCAGGCGTCAGCCGCGCATCGCCGCGCATATCGAACCCGCCCGACTTGAAGCCCTTGGAATATGACGCGTAGAGAGTCATGTCCGGAGTAGGCAGATAGCTCAGGCTGACTCGCGGCGTGAACTGCTTGTCGGTGCGGTCGTTTGTATAGTCGGTATTCGTGACGATCGGCGTGCGCGGGGTTCCACCGAAGAAGGGTGAGATGAGGCCTGCGTAAGTGAGCCGCTGAACCTCCGCAGCGCGCTTGTCGATCGTGTAGCGGGCACCCGCCGACAGACGCCATTGGTCAGACAGATTGACGCTGAAGTCGGCGAAGGCTGCATAGCTCTTCGTATCGACATTACCCGCCGACTGGATGGTAACGCCCAGATTCTGGAGCACCGTGTCGAATGCGCCCGCCGCATAGCCATCCAGGTAATAAAGACCGGCGACACCCTGCAGCAGATCGCTTTCGTAGATGAGCTGAAATTCCTGGCTGAACTGATTGTCTTCGTAGAATGCCGGGATGTCGAGCGTCGGGTTAGGGGTCCCGTCGAAATCGATTTGGCCGTTGGTCTCACCATCACGATAGGCAGTGATCGACTTCAGCGTGATGGCGTCGCTCGCATTCCATTCGCCGGTGAAGGAAATACCGCGGGTTTCCACTTCATTGTCGTCGCCCGCGCCTGCAGCCGTGTCGTATTCATCCTCAAGCGGCTGATAGGCGGGAAGGTTGTTGAAGCCTGAGACCCGATGCCCGTGACGCGCGTTCGATGTGTCCCGAACATAGTCGCCAGCGAGGCGGAAGAAGAGATCCTGGGATGGTGCATATTCGGCGGAAAGTCGGGCGGCGAACACCTCCTTGTTGTAATGTTCGTTACCGGTGTTGATATTTTCGCCATAACCGTCGCGCGTGAGCCGCGCGACCGCGCCGCCAACGCTCAGCGTGTCCGTAACCGGCGCGGTTAGCGATCCGACCAGGTCGAGCTGGTTGTAGCTACCATAGGAGGCGCGGACGCGGCCTTCAAACTCGTTGCCGAGCCGCCGCGTCACATATTTCACGGCGCCGCCGATCGTGTTCCGGCCGTAAAGCGTTCCCTGCGGTCCGCGCAGCACCTCGATCCGCTCAACGTCGAAAATGTCGAGCACCGCCGCCTGCGGGCGGGCGACGTAGACGTCGTCGAGGTAAAGACCGACGCCTGGCTCGAAGCCCCAGAGCGGATCCTGCTGACCGACGCCGCGGATGAAGCCGATCAGCGTCGAATTGGAGCCGCGTGCGATCTGCAACGTGGTGTTCGGTGTCCGCTGCATCACCGCGGTGAGATCGACGGCACCCTGATCCTCCAATGTTTCGCCATCAAGGGCGGTAACGGAAATCGGAACATCCTGAAGGTTCTCGGCGCGTCTCCGCGCAGTGACGACGATTTCGCCGTCGGCAGCGCCTTCGGCCGATTCCTGATCGGCAGCTTCGTTGGCGGCAGCGGCTTCCTCCTCTTCCGACGCCGGCGCCGCCGGAGCGTCTTGGGCATGAAGTGGGGCTGCCGCGACCAGGGCGGCGGCAGCGGTGCCGAGATGCAGGATTGTCATCAACTTGGTCTTAGCCATGGGTCCTCTCCTATGAGTGTGCAGTTTCGATGTGCGGCAAGTGCGGCAGGCCGGCCGCGAATTCCCGGATGATGCTGTTGAAAAGCGCCGGCTCCTCGAGATGAGGGGCATGGGCGGAGCGGCTGAACTCGATGGCGCTCGCGTCCGGCAGGGTTTGAGCAAGGTAGCCGGCAGTGCCTGGCCCATAGAGCTGGCTGTGCGCGCCCCGAAGGACGAGCGACTTCTGCCGGACGCGCGGAAGCAGGGGCCGAAGGTCCTGAGCGACCAGCGATTCCCACAGACGGCCAATCGCCTTGGGGTCGTTCCGGGCAAACTCCTCGCCCGCCCAATCAGCCAGCGGCCGGGTAGTATCATTCAGCGGCTGCGAGAAGATGGCCTGCCCCGCAGTAAGCGCGAGCGACCGGTAGTCATCGCGAATGGCGGCGCTACGCGCAGCGCAAACGTCTTCGGAAAGGCCGAGATGCCAATCGCCTTCGTTCAGCACCTTCGGCGTCATGTCGACGATGATCGATCCGGCGAACCGGTGCGATGCGGAGCCGGCGAGTACATGCCAGAGGATTGTGGCGCCTAGCGACCAGCCGACGGCGATCGCATCTTCGAGGTTGAGAGCGTCCACGAGCGCGGTAATGTCAGATGCGAGGCGCTCTACCGTGATCTCGGGCCGCGCTTCGGAGCCGCCGTGGCCGCGAAGATTGACGTTAATGAGGCGGAAGCTGTCGGCAAGCTCGTCCTGAAACCGGAAGAAGCCGCCATGCGCCATCAGCCCGTGCAACAGCAGCAGCGGCCGTCCGGCGCCCGTCTCGTAATAGGTGATCCGCGCACCATCCGGTGCGGTGAAAAAACGCAAGTGATCCTCCCCCGAGGGCGGTCTCCTCTCCGGGAGATCTGGCGCGAAGGTGCACTCCTATGAAACCTGAGTCAATGTTCAAGTTGCGCTCGACATCGGACGAAGGCACTCTGAGTAAGAGCAAAGCGGCTGGTGCGTAGCTTGGATGGGAGCGGGCTCAAGTGAATGTAGACGGTTTAGCCGCCAAGGCGCCCAGAACTGCGCGCGGGCAAAACACACTGCGCCGCCTTCTAGAAGCCGCAGCGGCAGAATTCGGGACGCGCGGCTATCACGAAGCCGCGATTACCGGCATCACCCAGCGGGCTGGTGTCGCTCTTGGCACCTTCTACACCTATTTCGACAGCAAGGAGGAGCTGTTCCGGGCACTTGTAAGGGACATGAGCCATTCCGTTCGGCAACATGTCGCGGAGGCCGTAAAGGACGCGCCCGACCGGCTGGCGGCCGAGCGAACCGGCCTCACCGCATTCATCGCCTTCGTGCGCAAGCATCCCGAACTCTACCGCATCATCGAGGAGGCGCAGTTCGTCGCGCCGGATGAATATCGGCAGCATTACCTGACCTTCGTCGACGGTTATCGCCGCAATCTTGCCGCCGCCGCGGAGCGCGGCGAAATTGTCGCCGGTGCCGATGAGACCCGGGGTTGGGCGCTGATCGGCATGAGCGTTTTCCTGGGCATGCGCTACGGCGTCTGGGACAAGGATCTTTCGCCGCAGGAGGTCGCTGACATTGCGATCACGCTCGTCTCGGAAGGCCTCAAGGGGCGCTAGATGCTGTCTGACCTGCCGGATATCGCCGCCAAGCAGGCCGCGCTTGCCCCGGAGCGGATCGCGCTCGAAGAATATGCTACCGGCCGCACATTCACCTATGCTGAGCTGAACCGGCGGGCCGGGCAGGCGGCTGCACTCCTGAACAGGCGCGGCGTCGAAGCGGGCGACCGGGTGGCGATCCTTAGCCGCAATTGCGCCGCCTTTTTTGAGCTTCTGTTCGCCTGCGCCAAAGTTGGGGCCATCTGCGTGCCACTCAACTGGCGCATGCCGCCAGCCGAGCTCGACCAGCTCCTGACCGACTGCACCCCGAAATTGCTCTTCTACGGCCGGGAGGAGGAGCGGACGTCGAAAGGACTGATGTACCCGCCGCCGGCCATTTCACTCGATCGAGATTATGAGCGGCGGATCGAAACGCTGGAGCCGTTGGAGCCGCGGCTGTTCTGGCCGGCCGAAGACATCTGGTACCTGCTCTACACATCGGGAACGACCGGTCGGCCGAAGGGCGTGATCTACACATTCGGTATGGCGGTCGCCAATTACGTCAACATCGGCTCTGCCATCGATCTGCGCCGAAACGACGTGACCGCGAGTTTCCTTCCTTTCTTTCATACCGCCGGCATCAACCTGCACGCGCTTCCGACACTGATGGCAGGCGGGCGCGTCACGCTTATAGAGAGTGTCGAGGTGGAAACCCTGGTGACGCTCTTTGAGGAGCGGCGGTTCGACACCTTCTTCGCCGTTCCGACCGTCTATCAGGACCTTCTCGATCAGCCCCGCTTCGCAGCCGGGCCGCTCGACCATGTAAGGCACTGGGGCTGCGGCGGAGCCCCGCTTCCCGATGCCGTTGCAGAGCGGTACCGGCAGCTCGGTGTTCGCGTCTGTAACGGCATGGGCATGACGGAGACCGGCCCGACCGCCTTCCTGCTTGCGCCCGAGGATGCATGGGACAAGATCGGCTCTGTCGGGAAGCCGCAGCTTCTTTCGAGCGTTCGCATCGTCGATGATGACGGCCGGGACGTCACGGACGGTATCGTCGGCAAACTTCTTTTTGCAGGGCCGGGCGTCACACCGGGCTATTGGCGCAACGAAGAGGCCACGCGGGAAGCCTTCACTGAAGATGGCTGGCTGCGATCAGGCGACCTCGCGCGGCGCGACGACGAAGGCTTCTACTATATCGCGGGCCGGGAGAAGGAGATGTTCATCTCCGGGGGAGAGAATGTCTATCCTGCAGAAGTGGAGAATGTCCTTTGCTCGCATCCTGCGGTGGTGGAGGCCGCGGTGGTCCCGGTGCCGCACGAAAAGTGGGGCGAGGTGGGGTATGCCTCACTCATGCTTGCGGAGGACAATTCCCAACCCTCACGAGAGGAGCTGGAAGAATTTTGCCGCGCGCGGCTTGCACCTTATAAGGTGCCCCAAGGCTTCGCGTTCGTGCCGAATTTTCCGAGAACTGCCGCAGGTAAGGTTCAGAAGCACCTGTTGCGGTGACTTGACAGGAATTGGGTTTATTGCGCTAGCGAAACAACGTTATTTGTTTAATGATTGTCCGCTACGGCATAGGTCGTTCGTGAAGGAGTTTCCACGTGCCACGGCCGTTTCCTGTATATGTCGTCGATGACGATGTTGGTTTGCGCGACTTCATTGTGATGGTGGGTGAGGATGCGGGCCTCGCTGTCAGAGGTTTTGAAAGCGGCGACGATCTCCTCTCTGCGCTGGATGAGCTGCAGCCGGGATGCATCCTGCTGGACATGCGGATGCCGCGGAAGAACGGCCTGGAAGTACAGGCGGACCTGAACGCGCGCGGCAATAAGATGCCCGTCATCACTATCACCGGCTTTGGGGACGTCGACATGGCCGTGCAGTCGATGAAGCTCGGCGCTCTCGAATTTCTGGAAAAGCCATTCGCCAACCAAGTGCTTATCGACGCGATTGGCCTTGCATTCGATCAGCTGGAAGAGAGGGAGCTCGCCGGCAACTAGGATTGCGGAACCTGGTAAAGATCGTGGCAGGCGGCGCATGTCTTCCGCGTCGCATCCCAACCCGCGAAGAAAGCGGCCTTGTCGCCGCTCTGGGCAGCTTCGGCCAGCTGCGTTGCGGCCGCGGCGTATGCGGCGGCCTTGGCGTTGAAGTCGGCCTTGTTGTTCCAGATTTCCGGTCTAGCCCGCGTCGGCGTGATCGTGGCGGTGCTTTCGGGGAACATGGTGGGGAGGGTCCGTGCCCAGCGGGCGACGCCCCGCGCCGCATAAGCCTGCGTAGTCGGATCGCCGCCGCGGTCGAGCGTACCCTTGATATTGCCCATCGCCGCGCCCGACATGTGAAAGGCCGCCTGCCGCGCCGCCACGATCTCCGCCGGGGAAGGGGTGGTGGAGACGATCTGGGTGTCATCGTCCGCCACGCTCACGCACCCGATCAGCGCCACCGCCGCTGCTGCAAGAAGCACATTGCCCTTATGCATCATCATCCTTCCCTTTGCGGGGAGGCTCGATCAAGCGCGGGCCGCTGTCAATCTGACAATGAAGCAAGAAAATGGTCGGGGAGAGAGGATTCGAACCTCCGGCCCCTGCCTCCCGAAGACAGTGCTCTACCAGGCTGAGCTACTCCCCGACCGGTGCGTCCGGCGCGAACGCCAACCGGGAGACAGGTGGCGGGTCTATAGGGAGGGCTTGGTAGGAGCGCAAGCCGCCATCCGCTGCTCCCGCTCAGCTTTTCGTTCGCGGCACCGCCGCCAGCATTTCTTCGATCTGGGTGAACTTTTCCCGGGGAGAGCCGGCACGGGCGCGGGCTGCCTCGGCGGCTTCGATCTTCTGCCAGTCGCGGAACGTCACTATGTCGACACCGCGACCCTCCAGCAGGCTGTCCAGCCCTGCCCGTCCGAATTTGGTGCTGCTGCCCCCGCGATATTTGGCGGCGATCTTCTCCGCCATCTCGAACCCGTCCGGACGATTGGTGCCGATCGTGCCGGTCGGCCCACGGCGGGCCCAGCCGACGCAGTAGAGGCCATCGGCGATCACGCCTTCAGAATTGGCGAAGCGGCCGCGGCCATGCTCGTACGGCACACCTTCGATCGGCGGCGTCTTGTAGCCGATGCAGCTCACCACCAGCCCGCAAGCAATTTCGTAGGTTTCTCCGGTGCCGATCGAACGCAGGTCCGCATCGAGCGCGGTGCGCTCCACGACCACCCGCTCGACCTCGCCATTCCCTTCTACCGCGACCGGCATGGCGAAAAAGTCGAAGTTGATCGTCTTCCGCTTCGCTCCGCCCGCGGACGCGAAGTCGCGCAGATGCGTGACGGACTTCCGCATGCCGGGCTCGAGCAGCGCATCGTCGCCTTCCGGAGGGAAGTCGGCGGGATCGACCCGCGGCGCTGCCTCCTCGAGGTGGCCAAGTTCGCCAAGCTCCTTCGGCGTCATCGCGATCTGGTGCGGGCCGCGCCGCCCCAGCACATGAATGGTGCGGATGCTGCTCCTGGAAAGCGCGTCCAGCGCCTGCGCCACGATATCGGAGCCTTCGAACTCGCGGGGCGTCTTCGATAATATTCGCGCCACGTCGAGCGCGACGTTGCCGTTGCCGATCACCACCGCCGCCTCCACGTCCAGCGGCGGATCCAATTCGGCGAAATCGGGATGGCCGTTATACCAGCCGACGAAAGCGGCGGAGCCGATCACCCCAGGAAGATCGCCGCCCGGAATGTCGAGTGTGCGGTCCGCGGGCGCGCCGGTGGCGAGGATGACCGCGTCATAAAGGTCCATCAGCTCGGCAATGGAGATGTCCCGCCCCACCATCACATTGCCGACGAAGCGGACGTTATCGCTCAGCGCCACTTTCTCGTAGCGCTTCGACACCGCTTTAATGGACTGATGATCGGGCGCGACGCCGAAACGAATGAGGCCGTACGGCACCGGCAATCGGTCGATGATGTCGACGCAGATGTCGCTTCCGAATTCCTTCTGCAGGCCTTCCGCGCTGTAATAGCCGGCGGGACCCGAGCCGATTATCGCCACATGCCGCATCCCCGCCTCCTATGCTTTGGAGGGATGCTAGCGCCGCCGTGCCTGGAGTCCAGAGGCGGGGCCGTCGCGCCCTCTCACGGACAAAAGCGCATGCCCTTCACCGCTTACTTGCCCTCCGCTTCGGGGGCCACTAGATGGCCCTTCTTCCAGAGCATGCGGAGCGGTGGCCGAGTGGTCGAAGGCGCTCGCCTGGAAAGTGAGTATACGGCAAAACCGTATCGAGGGTTCGAATCCCTCCCGCTCCGCCATTTTGCTATTTTGAGGCCATTATAGGCCACGGAACTCATCGCAAGCCAAGCTTGGAGGCATTAAAATCGAACCGGGGCTCGGGGATGGGCTCGGGCTCTGACGCAAGTGCTATCAGACAATCCATCTGTGCCTCGTAGAGTTATAGCTCTCGGCATCGACTTGCTTAACTAAAGTAGCTGTAGGATTGTCCGCGCTCTCCGAGATTAATCTCTGTTGGCCTCTTTTATCGTACGTAGCGGGAACGATCTTTTGCTGTCGGACTCCCGAGGAGGGCGAGCGCTCTCCTGAGGGGCGCGAGCGGTGCCCCTGCTTTCGGCGCGACGCGCGCATCAGGGCGCGTCTGCCATTCGCCGAACTGTAGCGCCGAGCGCGCGCCACGGCGATTGTCAGAAAGTTTCAATTAGAACCAGAATGTCTACGAGCTCACCGGATTCCGCTTTGGCCGAATACGGGTTGCGATGGACGAGCGCGTTTGCGGCTGCCAGCGGAACCAGCAAACTGCTGTCGAGGCGGGGTTCTGGGGCCGCGATGAGGCTTCCTTCCGCATCAACGGCGAGCTCAGCTCTGACGAAGGTCTCCCGTGGGCCACTTTTTGGAAGGCGAGCCCCAAGGCGTGCTCGAACCGTCTCAAGCTTCGCATCGACGTTTCGGCCAAGAAGTGCGTGGAGAAGGGGCTTCAGCAACAGATGCGCGCAGACGTAGGCGGACACGGGATTGCCAGGAAGGCCAAGTACGAGGCGCCCATCGGGAAAGCGGGCGTGCCAGGCTGGTTTTCCGGGCTGAAGCGCGATCCGGTCGAACAACAGCTCAGCTCCAAGTTCGACTATCAACGGACGCAAGACATCGCGATCGCCTACCGAAGCCCCGCCGATCGTCACCACGACATCCGCCTCGAGCCAATTCTTCAGGGCTGCTCGTGCAGCCACCTTGTCATCCGGCAAGATGTCACTGCGGTGCGCATCCGCTCCCCAGCGCCGCGCCAGATCGAGTATTGCATACGTGGCGGAATTCGCGATCTGCCACGGCTCCAGTGGACCGCCAGGCTCCCGCAGTTCGTCTCCGCTCGGCACGACGACCACTTTCGGCTTCCGGTGCACGGCGACTTTACCCGCGTTGGCAGCTGCCACGAGCGCCTGCCGCGCCGGCGTCAATACCTCGCCGCTGCGGGCGAGCACAGTTCCCGCCACAAAGTCGCAGCCGGCGGGCCGAACGAACTCTCCCCGCGTCGGCGCTACCTCCACACGAATCTGCTCCTCGCTTCTCCGGACATTTTCCTGGATCACGATGCAGTCTGCATTCTCGGGCACTATACCGCCCGTCGCGATACGCACGGTCTCGCCCGCCTCAATCGCCCGGTCGAACGGAGCTCCGGCTGGCGCTTCGCCGACTAGACGCAGCACTGCGCCGGCCGCTGCGTCTTCCGCCCGCGCTGCATAGCCATCCATGGCAGAGAGGGGGCTTGGTGGCTGGCTGCGGGCAGCGATGACGTCCTCCGCGAGAATACGCCCGCCGCATTGTTCGATCGATATGGTTTCGGCCGGCATTGCAGCTAGCCCGTGCAGCAGCTTCGCACGCGCCTCCTGAAGACTCAGCATCAATTCTCTGGCTTCTGCCAGAGGCCGGAGCGGCCGCCGCGCTTTTCGAGCAATTCGACCTTTTCGACCATGAGGTCGCGCGTCGCGCCTTTTAGCATGTCGTAGATGGTCAGGCAGGCGGTGGCGACGGCAGTGAGCGCTTCCATCTCAACACCCGTGCGGCCCGTCGTCTTGACCTCGGCGACGACGCAAAGGCCGGGAAGCACGTCGTCGATCGTCACCTCGATCTTCACAGAGGAGATCGGCAGCGGATGGCAAAGCGGGATGAGGTCGCTCGTCCGCTTGGCGCCCATGATGCCGGCGAGCTCCGCCACCTGCAGGACGTCGCCCTTCGCCGCTCGCCGGGCGCGGACCAGCTCGAGCACGGCAGCGTCGACCCGCACCAGACCGCGCGCGATCGCCGCCCGCTCCGTTGCCGCCTTGCCGCCCACATCGACCATATGCGGCCGCCCGTCGGCATCGAAATGGGTGAGCTCGGTCATGCTTCCCCTTCCATCAGCCGCGGCATCAGCTCGACGAGGTTGCAGGGACGGTGGCGCGCGTCGAGCTGCGCCGCAATCACCTGGTCCCATCCGTCCTTCACCGCGCCGTTCGAGCCCGGCAGGCAGAAGATGAAGGTGCCGTTCGCTAGACCCGCAAAGGCGCGCGACTGAATGGTGGAGAGCCCGACCGATTGATAGCTCACCTGGTGGAAGATCACCGAAAAGCCGTCGATCACCTTGTCCAGCAGGGGCAGCACCGCTTCGGGCGTCACGTCTCGGCCGGCGAGGCCCGTGCCACCGGTCGAGATCACCACGTCGACCGCGGGATCCTTGATCCATGCGTCGACCTTTCCACGGATCACCTCCACGTCGTCCGGAGCGATGGCGCGGTCGGCAAGCTCGTGACCCGCAGCCTCGATGCGGTCTGCGAGGATCTTGCCCGACGTATCGGTGTCGAGCGTGCGCGTGTCCGACACGGTGAGCACGGCTACCCGCACCGGCACGAAGCGCCGCCTCTCGTCAATCCCGTGCATCCTCGCTCCCTTCGCTCGTCCATCGCGCCCGGTCCGCGTGGTCGGCCTCCCGCGGCTCGATCCAGCGGAAGCCGGTGGGCCCGTCCTCTCTCTTCCAGAAAGGCGCCTCCGTCTTCAAGCGGTCCATCAGATAATCGACCGCTTCGAGAGCAGCGCGGCGATGCTCGGCGGCGGCACCGACGAAGACGATCGGCTCGCCGGGCCCGAGGTCGCCGTAGCGATGGACGACGGCCAGCGCGAGCAGCGGAAAACGCGCTTCGGCTTCGGCTGCCATCCGGCCGATCACGCTTTCGGTGAAGCCAGGATAATGATCGAGGTGGAGCCGCGTTACGGCAGCTTCCTCATTGGCGCCGCGGACGATGCCGATGAAGGTCGCCACGGCGCCGGCATTGCCGCTCCGCAGGGCAAGCGAAGCGGTTTCGGCGGCTGGATCGAACGGCTCTTCCTGAACCCGGATCATCCGCCGCTCATCGGCGGGATGAAGCCGATCTCGTCGCCCGGGTGGATCGGCACGGTGCCTGCCTTGATCTCGTTATTGATGACGATCCGCACCGATGGGCGCCTGAGTTCCTCCGCAAGGCTGGGCTCAAGCCAATCGAGCAACTGGTCGGTGTCGCCAATGTGGGCGGGCAGATCGACCGAGCCTCCGCGGGTGCCGGCGGCATCGGCGAGATAACCGAAATAGAGGAGGCGGACGCTGGCCATTAGCCGCCCGTCACGGACATGTGCCGTTCGACGGCCGGCGGTGCGCTCCGGCGAATGGCGAAATCATGACCTTTCGGCTTCCGCTCGATCGCGGCGGCGATGGCGGCTTCCAGCGGCGCATCGTCGGCCCACGCACGGAGCGGCGTTCTGAGATCGGCGTCGGCGGTCTGGCCGAGGCACATGAAGAGCTGCCCGGTGCAGGTCACCCGGATTCGATTGCAGGAGCCGCAGAAATTATGGCTGAGCGGGGTGATGAAGCCGATTGTGCCGCCTTGGTCCGTTCGGGCGTAGCGTGCCGGTCCGCCGGTGCGGAGCGTCGTATCGGTCAGCGTCCAGCGCTCTTCCAGGCGGCGGCGCACTTCGGTGAGCGGCACGAACTGGTCGAGCCTGTCGGCTTCGACAGAGCCCATCGGCATCACCTCGATGAAGGTGATGCCCGCGCCCCGGCTGTGCGCCCATTCGGCGAGGCCGACCGCCTGCTCCAGATTGTCCTCCCGAAGCGCGACCGTGTTGATCTTCACCTCGATGCCCGCGTCCAGCGCTGCATCGATGCCGCGGACGGTCTCGGCCAGCGTGCCGCCGCGGGTGATGCGGGCGTAGGTTTCGGGCTCCAGGCTATCGAGCGAGACGTTGATGCGACGGACCCCGAGCCGCGCAAGATCGGCAGCATGATGAGCGAGGCGCGTGCCGTTGGTGGTGAGCGTGAGCTCGTCCAGCTCGCCGGTGCCGAGGAAGCGCGAAAGCCGCTCCACCAGCCACATGATGTCGCGGCGGACGAGCGGTTCGCCGCCGGTCAGCCGGAGCTTCCGAATTCCGCGCCGAATGAAGGCCGCGCTGAGGCGGTCCAATTCCTCGAGCGTCAGCAACTCCTTCTTCGGGAGGAAGGTCATGCGCTGCGGCATGCAATAGGTGCAGCGAAGATCGCACCGGTCCGTCACCGAGAGGCGGAGATAGGTGATGGCGCGGCCGAACGGGTCGATCATAGCGGACCCCCTACCATATCGTTGAAGCGAATCCCCAGATTGACCGACACGAAAAGGATGAGGAGGGCGGTCGCGATCCGCACATATTTGGGGTGCAGGATCGAGCTGCCGAGCCGCGACCCGATATAGCCGCCGATCACCACGGCCGGGAAGAGGAGCCAGTGCGCCTCGATCGCGCCAAGCCGATCATAGCCGTCGGTCTTTCCCAGCTGGCCGGCGAGGCCGGCGATCGAATTGATGAGGATGAAGGCCGCGCACGTGCCGGCGATCACCTTCGACCTGTCCCAGCGGAGAAAATGAAGGACAGGGGCAAGGAAGATGCCGCCGCCGATCCCGACCAGGCCGGAAAGGAAGCCCAGAACGCCGCCGACGAGCGGCTCAAGCAGCGAGGGGCGCGCCTCCCTTTCCGTTCCGGAATGCTCGGGCTGCCAAAGGAGTGCCAGCCCCGCGACGAAGAGCGTCAGGGCGAGCGCGCCGACGAATACCTCCTCGGCCACCTCGATGCGGCCACCGAACCAGGCCATCGGCACGGATAATGCAAAGAGCGGCCAGATACGCCGCCACTGGACATGGCGGTCCTTCCAGAAGCGCCAAGTGCCGACGCTGACCACGACGATGTTGCAGAGGAGCGAAATGGTCGGGATCGCCCGGTAGTCGGCTTCGACGAGCACGAGGAGGGCATTGTAGGTCGAGCCCCCGCCGAAGCCGACCATGGCGTAGAGCAAGGCGACACCAAGGAAGAGGGCGGCGAGGCCGATCATGCCGCTTTCTCCCCAACGGCTTCGAAGTCGGTCGGCAGATCGAAGTCGGTGAGCAGGCGAGGCGCTGCCGCCACCACCGCTACGTCGCGGGCGAGAATATCGCGCGGTGAGCGATCTTCGCCAACAAGCGTCGTGTAATAGCCGCGCGGGAACAGCACAGGGGGCGATAGCCAATTGTCGCCGCCGCTCGCGGTGGGACGCTCCGCAGTCGCGGCAGTCGCGAGCGCATGAAGGTGGGCTGACTCGATATGCGGCATGTCGCCGAGGCAGATGAGAAACGCGTCGGGATCGCTGTGCCTCGCTGCAGCGAGGCCGATGCGGACAGAGCTATCCTGGCCTTGTTCGGGCCGCTCGTTGATCGCGAGCGCGAAGCCCAGTTCGCCAAGGAGGCGGTGGAGCGGCTCATTGACCGGCTCCGGCGGCACGACGGCGACAAGATTTTTGAATGGGAGCTCGGCGAGCAAAGTGGCTGCATGGGCGACGAGCGGACGCCCATCGAGGAAGCGCATCAGCTTGCATCCGCTGGGATGACGTCTGGACGAGCCGGCGCAAAGGAGGATCGCGGCGATGTTCTCGACCGGGATCATCTCGCCACCTTTCGATATTCAGCGGCAATCTCGGCAAGTGCCGACAAGGCCAGCATCGAGGGGTCACGAGCGGCGGGTATCAGGCCGATCGGCCCCCGGATGCGAGCGAGCCAGGCTTCATCCAGCCCGCGCTCGCTGAGCAATTGCAGGCGGGCTTCATGGGTCACCTTGCTCCCCATCGCGCCGATATAGAAAACGGGCTGATGGAGCGCTCGTTCGAGCAGGTGCGGCTCCCAGTCGTGATCGTGGAAAAGGAGGATGATTGCGGTCCAGGGGTCCGCCTGAAAATCGACCGCAGAAGGCGTGGTGAGCCTCATACATTCGAAGCCTGAGACGCGCGCTTCATCGATCACTTGCTCGTCCGGCGAAAGCAGCAGGATATCCGCCCCGAAAACCGAGGCGAGCTGCGCGAGCGAAAGGCTTTCCTCGCCATTCCCGGCAATGACAAGCTTCATGTCTGGGGCGTGCCAGACGAGAAAATCGTCGGCTCGGGGGCCGGTCTCCTCCCTCTCCGGCGGGAGGATGTGAAGGCGGGGCTGCGACGGTCGCAGCAGGAGCTTGAGCGGCTCGCGCCGATTCAGACGGTCCATGCAATCGGCGATGAGCGCGGCTGGCAGTTGCGGCTGAATAAGGAGGTCGACTCCCCCGCCACAGGGCAGCCGAACGTCGATGAAGGGGGAGCCGGCGCCGAATCGAACGGTCCGGTCCTTGCCTTCGGCGATAGCGTCGAGCGCTTCCGCGACGACTGCAGCCTCGATACAGCCGCCGGAGAAGGATCCTGCGTAGCTTCCGTTCCCAGCCACTGCCATGTGCGTTCCCAATGCGCGCGTTGACGAGCCGCTGAGACCGACGACCGTGACCAGCGTCGCCGGCACCTCCTTCGCCTGTGCATCGCGAAGAAAGCTGAAAATCTGTCGTACGGACTGCGCCCCGGACTGTCGTTGCATGTCAAATTCGGGCGCAGAATAGGCAATGAGCAGAGTGGCGATAGGACGAAGTTTCCATTGCTTCTCTAGAGCGTTCCTCGGGGAGAGAATCCAATCTTTGGTGACGAAAAGAGCGGGTTTGGGACGAATGAAGGATGTCTCAGGGCAATCGGCAGCTAGTTCTGAAGCTAGACGATGCTTGGGGGTGCGCCATCCTTCGCCATTCATCCCTCTGGAGGCGCTTTCGTCCCAGTCCGATTGGTTCGGGACTGGCGCGGTATAGGACTGCCCACGTGATCGCGAACGGAGCAAGGTGAAGATGCGGCTGCAGGTCAACGGCAAGTTTCACGAGGTGGATGTGGACCCCGACACTCCTCTCCTTTGGGTGCTCCGAGACACGTTGGGTCTCAACGGATCCAAGTTCGGCTGTGGGGTCGGCTTTTGCGGGGCCTGTACGGTCCATGTGGACGGCGAGCCGGTCACCAGCTGCATGCTCAGGATCGATGAAGTCGGTGGGCGGCCGGTCACGACCATCGAAGGGCTCTCACCCGATGCCACGCATCCTCTCCAGCGCGCCTGGATCGCGGAGCGGGTCCCCCAATGCGGCTACTGCCAAGCTGGCATGATCATGGCCGCGGCGGCGCTCCTCAAGGAAAAACCGAAGCCCACCGACGCGGACATCGATGAAGCCATCCAAAACCTTTGCAGGTGCGGAACCTACAATCGCGTGCGCCGCGCCATAAAGGTCGCCGCAAATGGATAAGGCCGTATTCGACATTAGCCGTCGCGACTTGCTCGGCGGCGCGATGAAGGGCGGCGGCCTCCTTCTCGGCATGAAGCTCGGCCTCTCTTCCGCCGCGGTCGCCGCTCAGAAGGGGGCAGCCGCTCCGCTCTTCGACAGCTGGCTTCGGATCGGCAACGACGGAGCGGTGAGCGTGCTCGTCAACATCATCGAAATGGGACAGGGCGCCCAAACCGGCTTCGCCCAGATCGTTGCCGACGAACTTGACGTCGAATGGTCGAAAGTGAGCGTGGAGCAGGCCCCCGTGGAACGCAGCTACTTCAACGTCTTCGGCATCTATTCCACTGGCGGCTCGGTCGCCATTCGAACCAATTTCGACAAATTGCGGCGGGCCGGCGCGGCGGCTCGTTCTATGCTGACCGCAGCCGCGGCAGCTCGCTGGGGCGTGCCTGACGGTGAGTGCCTGGCTCGCAACGGTCGCGTCTTCCATGCCGCCTCTGGCAAAAGCCTTTCCTATGGAGAGCTTGCCGAGGAAGCGGCGGCTCTTCCGGTTCCGGAGAAACCTCCGCTCAAGGAACGGTCGGAGTGGCGCTATATCGGCAAGCCGATGGAAAGGCTTGGGCTGAAACCGATCGTCGACGGCACCAACATCTATGGCGTCGATGTGCGGATGCCAGGTCTCCTCGTCGCCACGATCCTGCAATGCCCGGTATTTGGCGGGCGTCTCGTTGGAGTCGATCCGGCCCCCGCTCTGGCTGTTCGCGGCGTGAAGCGGGTGCTCGAACTGAATGGCGGTCGCATCAAGTCCGTCGAGGAACGAGGAACCCAAGGTGCGCTGGTCGAGCAGACCGACCCGCTTACCGATGCGGTCGTTGTCGTTGCCGACGGCTATTGGCCTGCCACCAAAGGCTTGCGCGCGCTTCGCCCCCGTTGGGACTTCGGCGCTCTCGGGAAAACATCCTCAGCCGACATCAGCAAGGGGCTCAGGCTGGCGGTGGCAGAAGCGGCGGAAGCCTCGCTGGGACGCGAGGTGAATGAAGTCGAGCTTCGCCGGCAGGTGCACGAAAGGCTGGCAAAGGCCACTCGGCGTGTTGAGGCGAGCTACGAAGTGCCGTTGCTGTCGCAATCGCCGTTGGAGCCGATGAACGGCACCGCCTGGGTGAAGGAGGATAGTGCGGAGGTCTGGCTCTCCACCCAGGTTCAGTCGCCGGTCCGCGAGGCTATTGCCCGGGCAATCGGCATGCCGGTCGAAAAGGTCACGGTTCACACGACCCAGGTCGGCGGCAGCTTTGGGCGGCGGCTGGCGACCGATTACGGTGTGCAGGCCGCGTTGATCTCGAAGGCCATCGGAGCACCGGTGAAGCTGATCTGGAGTCGGCAGGAGGATACCAAGCACGGCTTTTATCGCGCCGCGGCAGCCGCCCAGATGGAGGCGGCGCTCGATGCCGATGGCAAGCCGGAAGGCGTTCGGATGCGGCTTGCATCAATGGAGCCCTATTCGAGCGGCGGCGACATGACCATGCACCCCTATGATCTGGGGCCGGCGATCGGCATGGAAAAACGATGGAATCCGGGCATCCCAATCGGATCCTGGCGCGCCATTTCGCACACCTACAACACCTTCTTTCTCGAAAGCTTCATCGACGAGCTTGCCGCGGCCGCCTCGGCCGATCCGATCGACTATCGCCGATCGCTGCTCACCAAGCAGCCCAGGATGGTTCGGACGCTCGACGCCGCGGCGGATGCGGCGGGCTGGCGCACCGCGCCGGCGGCAGGTCGACACCGGGGCGTTGCGCTAAGCGGCGGACTCTGGCGGACATATTGCGCCCAGATCGTCGAGCTTTCAGTCTCGCCTCTCAAGGAGATCACCATCCACAAGATCACCTGTGCGCTGGACGCCGGCACCATCGTCAATCCCGATCAGGTGCGCGCCCAGATCGAAGGCGGCATCATCTATGGATTGAGCGCGGCTCTATTCCAAGAAATCACGATCGCCAACGGGCAGGTCGAACAGTCGACCTTTCGTGACTACCCCATCATCAAGATGGCCAATAGCCCCAACATAGAGATCGTCCTGCTCGAAAGCCCCGGTGAAAGGCTGGGCGGGGTCGGCGAGGCGCCAGTTCCACCGATCGCCCCGGCCCTCTGCAATGCGCTCTTTGCCGCAACCGGCACTAGGGTGCGCCAATTGCCGCTTACCAAGGCGAACTTTCGAAGCGCGTGACTAATCGTAAGAGCTGCTCTCGCCAGTGAGTTACGAGACCTCAGAGCATAGGCCACTCTGAATTCACCAGGAAAACAGCATTTTATCTTGGTCAAGATTGGCGTTTGGCGGAAGGGGCGCCTCGTCGTTCATTGTAGAGATCGAGGGGTTCAGCGAAGGGTGGCCAAATGTCCCCATCTCTTCGTCTCGAGTCCCAAAATAGCGGGGGTGCGTGAAGAACATGTGATCGCCCGGAAGATATGTCTTCCACCGCTCCGCATTTGCCTGTTTACTGATCGTCTAGCGACAATTTGTAACCTACCCCAGTGACAGTTCTCAGCAGGTCTGGCTGCTGGGACGCAAGGGCGATTTTCTTTCGGACGTGGCCGGCGAGGACGCGGAGGTTTTGGGTTTCTACCGCTGTAGGCGATCCCCAGACGCGGGTGATCAGATCGGCATAGGTGCAGAAATGTTTGGGTGATTCCGCGAGCGCCGCGAGAAATTGAGTTTCGTGATGCGTGAGGTGAGTGCCGGTGCCGTCCAGCCCCCAGTGGCGGAGCTCGACGTCAAGTTCGTAGGGCCCTATTCTGTAGCGGCGCCGCGCCGCGGTATCGTGGCGCCGTTCGAGGAGATACCTGAGGCGCGCTGCCAATTCTATGTCCGAGGCAGCTCCGCATATGAAGTCGGCCGCTCCCGCGACATAAGCCGACATGATGAGTTCGTAATTTGCGGGCAGCGAAGCGAGCAGCACGGGCGCGTCAATCTCGCGGATGAACGAAAAACCTTCTGGCCCGGCTAGGGAGCCTTCGAGCAGGACTGCAGAAAAATCCCGTGACTGGAGGAGCGCCCTTGCGGCTTCCACGGACGTGACATGTTCGATCTCGAGCGTCTCGTCCGGAAAGGCAGCGGCGAGCGTGTCGACGCGACCGCCCGTCGTCTCGATGAGAAGGAGACGGACGGCGTTCTGCACGCTCACCGGAATGCCCCCGCCACCGCGGTTCTAGGGCAGTTGGATTCGGTAACCAACGCCGGTCACGGTGACCAGAATGGCTGGCTCCTCGGGCCGCGGCTCGACCTTCTTCCGCAGCTGGACCGCAAGTACGCGCAGGTTCTGCGTTTCCACCGCACCGGGCCTGCCCCAGATTTTTTCGATCAGCTGTTCGTAAGTGCAGAAATGGCGCGGCGCATTCAGAAGAGCCGACAGGAACCCCGTCTCGTGCGCGGTGAGGCGAATGTTCTTGCCCAGAATACGGCACTGACGTTGCTCCGCATCAAGCGACAGGTTCGGCGATTGAAAGAAGCTGGAACCAGCCGGCACCCGGCCGAGAACCTTCTTGATCCTCACCACCAATTCCGGCGCATGAAACGGCTTGAAAAGGAAGTCTGCCGGCCGTGCGGCTAGAATGGTCCCGAATTCATGCTGAGTTGCTGGCGGAGATATCAGTATTGTGGGTGTGGTCGCCGACGATAGCCAAGACCAGTCGTCGCTCCGGTACAGCGCCGCATCGAGCAATATGACGTCGAAATGATCTGCGGCGATCTGCCCTGACGCCTCCGCCGAGGACCGAGCCTGGGCAAGCAACCAAGGCTCGGCTGAAAGAGCCCTTTTGAAGGTGGTGATATCGTCAGTAGTGACGACCAGCACACGAGCCTCGGACGGCCCTGACCTCTGCAGCGGGTGATAAGCCACCCGTGCAGAGCGTTCCATTGCAATAGCTTCCATGACGGTTCCCCCACAGTAACCCCAGAGCCGTCATCTAAACCTTTAATAAGGCGATTACCATTAAGTAGTACTACCTAGACTTTTGGCAGGAGAGCATCCAGCAGCATACCATCGCCCTGCCTATAATTATAAGATATTTATAGAAAATGGAGCTGACGATTATTTCATAGATTTTATATAAGAGTTGCATAATCAACATATGAAATGTTTGATACTATTGTGAGACATCCGAAGATAAGGCGGCGAATTTAGAACAATACTATTGCGTTACTGATGACTCGCACCTGTTAAATCTTTAATAACCATCCTCTCGGTCGAGTCGTGTGAAGCGTCTTCGCACATGACTGCCGGACCGATGCGAGCGCCGGATGGTCCGGTCGCCGCGCTCAAGGGGGTGGCATGATGAAGCAATCTTCACGCACCTGCGTCGCCATTGCCGGCCGGTTTTCCGCGGGCGACGCCCCTCCCTTGATGCACCCCGCGATCCTCGTTCCGGCGGAACGCCCGCGTCGAGGCTCGGCGGTCAATCATGAGGTGTCATCATGACTTCGGATTTCTCTTCCAATCTCAGTGCGGAAACCGGCGCAGCCTCTTCTGAGCTGCAGGAAACAGCCCTTCAAGCATCACCCCAGCAGGCGCCCTCTATTGTGGCTGTCGCTGCGGCGCTTCAGGCGGCCCAGCTCATCCCCGCGCCGGGCGGAGTGGTGAACCTGCCAGCCGGTGTTTCGCTGGACGACATCAAAGTTTCCGGACGTGACCTGGTGATCACATTGCCCGACGGGTCGCAGATGGTGATCGCCGACGGCGCAATATTCGTGCCTCAGCTCGTCATCGGCAATGTCGAAGTGCCGGCGATCAACCTCGCCGCGCTCCTCATCGGCCAAGAGCCCGAGCCAGCAGCGGGCGCTCCCCGCAGCTCTGGCGGCAATTTCGCCGTCGCCGTGCCCGAGTTGGATCCCGGCACGGATCTTGGCGATCTTCTTCCACCCACCGCGCTGCTCTTCGGCCAGCCGGAATATGAGGAAATTCTCTATCGCGAAGAGGATGATGAAGATCCGGGTGTCATCATCGTCACGCCTGAGACGCCTCTTGGCGCGGTCGCGGCCTCAACGGTCGTCAATGAAGCCGGGCTACCCGCGCGCGGCAGCGAGCCGCCGGGCTCCAATTCCGCCGGCAACTCCGAAACCACGACCGGTACGATCGTTATTACTTCCGGAGATCAGCCGATCACCGTCGCCGTGAGCTCCGTCAGCGTTAACGGCGTTATCATCAGCTCCGTCGGACAAACCATCGCGACGCCGCTCGGCACGATGACTATCACGAGCATTTCTCCCAGCGTGATCGGCTATACCTACACACTCGCCGACAATACGTTGGGCAACGCCACGAGCGACAACTTCACGGTCGTAATCACCGACACCGATGGGCAGACGGCACAGGCCACGCTCGTCATCGCGATCGTGGACGACGCGCCGACGGCGCGTGCGGATACCGATGGGGTAGCCGCGGGTTCATACGGGCCGGCCACGGGCAATGTGGTTACCGGATCTGGAACCACCAGCGGCACAGCGGGCGCGGACACGGCGGGAGCCGATGGCGTTGTCGTCAGCGGCGCGCGCGCCGGGTCCACCGCAGCATTCACCTCGGTTTCCGGTGCTACAACCATCATCGGGCAGTATGGCGTTCTCACGATCAACGCTGACGGCAGCTACAGCTATGTCCGCAATGCGGGCACGCCCGGCGGTGTCAGCGACCTCTTCAGCTATCAACTGACCGACGGCGACGGCGACACGTCGACAGCGACGCTCACCATCGCGATCGGGGACAGCTCCGCGGTCGTAATCGTTCCGACCGTAGGCGAGGGCACGGTGGTCGATGAATCGGGACTTCCGCCTCGGGGCATCGAGCCCCCAGGTTCGGAGTCCGAAACGAACGTTGAGACCACGGCCGGCACGATCACCTACACGGCTCCGGACGGTCCCGCAGTGGTAACTGTCGAAGGCGTGACGATCACGACCGTGGGCCAAGTAATTACCGTTCCGGGCGGAACGCTGACGATCACCAGCATCACGCCGGGCGCGATCGGCTATACCTTCACCCTTACCGACAATGCATCGACCGACCCGGCGACGATAGATCTCGATGTGACGGTTACGGACGCCGACGGCGACACGGCCACCGATACTCTGACGATCACCATAGTGGACGATACTCCGACGGCACGCGACGACAGCGCCTCGCCCGCGGAAGATGCTCCGATGGTCATCAACGTTCTCGCCAACGACACGTCGGGCGCCGATGGCGTCAACCTCGCGACCGGCGTCACGCTCGGCACCAGCCCGATGCGCGGAGCCGTCGTCTATAATGGTGACGGAACCTTTACCTACACGCCCACGCCAGGCGAAGAGGGGCAGGACAGCTTCACTTATACGATCAGGGATGCCGATGGCGACGTTTCCACCGCTACGGTGACCATCACGCTTGCTGCGGACTCCGAACCGCAGATCGACGTCGGAGCCGCTCGAGAAGTCTTCGAGGCCGGGCTCCCGCAAGGATCCGACGCCGCGTCGAACAGCGAAACTGCAAGCGGCAGCTTCGCCATCAGCACGGGCAACGACAGCATCGCCTCGCTGGTCATCAACGGGCAGAACGTTACGGGCGGCGGCACGGTCACGACCGCGACGGGCATTCTTACGGTGACGCTTTCCGGCGGCGTGTACGGCTACAGCTATACGCTGACCGACCCGACGTCGGGGGATGGAGCCGAGGACACTTTCCTCGTGACCGTGACCGACAGCGACGGCAGTCAAGCGAGCGACACGCTGGTCATCGACATCGTGGACGACGTGCCCAATGCTGAAGATGACAGCAACAGCATTGCCGAAGATGCAGTCGCCCCAATCGCTGGCGACGTGCTCGCGAACGACCTGCACCCGAACGGTCAGCCGGGCGCCGACACGCCGACCAGCTTCGTCGGTTGGAACAGCACGGCCGCAAGCTACGGGACGTTCACGGATACCGGCAACGGCACCTACAGCTATACGCTCGACAGCGGCAATCCCGCGGTCCAGGCGCTCGATGCCGGTCAGACGCTGACGGAAACCTTCAGCTATACGATGCAGGACGCCGACGGGGACACCTCCGTCGCGACCCTGACGATCACCATCAACGGCACGAACGATACGCCGACCATCACAGCCGATCCCGGCAACGAGGGCGGCAACGATCTCGTGTTCGAGGCAGGCCTCGCCACGGGTTCCGATGCGGGCTCCGGAAGCATCTCTGCGGGCGGCACCTTCACCGTGTCGGATGCGGACGGTCTGGACGATCTGCAGAGCGTCACCATTAACGGCACGACGGTCGCGATCGGTAGCCTGGTCGGCTCCGTCTTCTCAGGCGCCAACGGCACCCTGACCGTGACCGCCTACAATGCGGCAACGGGCGTCGCGACCTACAGCTACGTGCTCACGTCGCCGACGACGGACGGCTCTGGTGTCGAAGCCGATACTTTCACACTGAGCGTATCGGACGGCACGACCTCTTCAGTTCCGGCGAGCATCGTCATCGGGATCGTCGACGATCTTCCCAATGCGGAAGACGACAGCAACAGCGTGGAGGAGGGCGCCGTTTCGCCGAGCACGGGCGACGTGCTCGCGAATGATCTGCATCCCAATGGTCAGCCCGGCGCCGATACGCCGACCAGCTTCGTCGGCTGGGACAGCACGGCCGCGAGCTACGGTACCTTCACCGACACCGGCAACGGCACCTACAGCTACACGCTCGATAACGGCAATCCGCTGGTGCAGGCGCTGGCCGCGGGCGCAACGCTGACGGAGACGTTCAGCTATACGATGCAGGACGCCGATGGCGACACCTCAGTGGCGACGCTGACCATCACCATCATCGGCACCAATGACCGGCCGACGATCACAGTCGACCCGGGCAACGAAGGCGCCAACGACCAAGTGTTCGAGGCGGGTCTCGCAACCGGGTCCGATGCAGCTTCCAATAGCGAATTCGCGACCGGCACCTTCACGCTTTCGGATGGAGACGGACTGAGCGATATCGACAGCGTCACGATCAACGGCGTGACGGTCGCGATCGGCAGCCTCGCGGGCTCCACCTTCAACGGCCCGAACGGCTCCCTGACCATCACCGCTTATGATGCGGCCACTGGGGTAGCGACCTACAGCTACGAGCTGACGTCGCCGACGACAGATCTGGTTGGAGTCGAATCCAACACCTTCACCTTGACCGTGTCAGACGGCACTTCTTCTTCCAGCCCTGCGAGCATCTTCATCGAAATCGTGGACGACGTTCCCAATGGAGTGGATGACAGCAACAGTATCGCCGAAGATACTGTCGCCCCGGTCACCGGCAATGTCCTGACCAACGATCTGCACCCGAACGGCCAGACTGGCGCGGATACGCCGACCAGCTTCATCGGCTGGGACAGCACGACCGCGAGCTACGGCACGTTCACCGATACCGGTAACGGCGCCTACAGCTACACGTTGGATAATAGCGATCCTGCCGTGCAGGCGCTCGACGCCGGCCAAACGCTAACGGAGACGTTCGACTATACGATGGAGGATGCCGACGGCGACATTCGCCAGGCGACTCTGACCATCACCATCACCGGCACGAATGACACGCCAACGATCACGGCGGATCCTGGTAATCAGGGCGCCAACGATCAGGTGTCCGAGGCGGGTTTGGCAACCGGCTCCGCCGCGGCCTCCAGCAGTGAGTTCGCGACCGGTACCTTCACCCTGTCGGATCCGGATGGTCTGGACGACATTCAGAGCGTAACGATCAATGGCATCACGGTGTCGATTGGCAGCCTTGTGGGCTCCACGTTCAACGCGCCGAACGGCACGCTGACAATCAACGCCTATGACGCGGCGACGGGCGTCGCCACCTACAGCTATGAACTGACGTCGCCGACGGCGGATCTGGCCGGAAACGAATCCAACACGTTTACCCTGACTGTGTCGGATGGCACCGCTTCCTCCACTCCGGCGAGTATCGTCATCGAAATCGTCGATGATGTTCCGAACGCCGTGGACGACAGCAACAGCCTTACGGAGGACACGGTTGCTCCGGTCACCGGCGACGTGCTCGCCAACGATCTTCATCCGAATGGGCAGCCAGGCGCCGATACGCCGATCAGCTTCGTCGGCTGGCTGAACACGACTGCAGCCCACGGTACGTTCACAGCGAACGCGGACGGCACCTACAGCTATACGCTGAACAGCGGCAGCCCCGCGGTTCAGGGGCTCGACACCGGCCAGACACTGACGGAAACGTTCGGCTACACGATGCAGGACGCTGATGGCGACGTGCGCCCGGCGACGCTGACCATCACCATCACCGGCTCGAACGACACGCCGACCATCACGGCCGATCCCGGCAATGGCGGCGCCAACGATCAGGTGTTCGAGGCCGGCCTTGCGAGCGGTTCCAACGCCGCCTCCAATAGCGAGTTCGCGACCGGCACCTTCACGATAACCGACGCCGACGGTCTCGACGACATTCAAAGCGTCACGATCAATGGCATCACGGTGGCGATCGGCAGTCTTGCCGGCTCCAGCTTTGTCGGACCGAACGGGACCCTGACGGTTACCGCCTACAATGCGGTAACCGGCGTTGCGACCTACAGCTATCAGCTGACGTCCCCCACGACGGACGTCATGGGAGTTGAATCCAACACCTTCACCCTAAGCGTTTCGGACGGAACCGCGTCATCGGCGCCGGCAAGCATCGTCATCGAAATCGTGGACGACGTTCCGAACGCGGTAAATGACAGCAACAGTATCGCCGAAGATACGGTCACGCCGGTCACAGGCAATGTCTTGACCAACGACCTTCACCCGAACGGCCAGCCCGGCGCCGACACCCCCACCAGCTTCGTCGGCTGGGACAGCACGGCCGCGAGCTACGGCACCTTCACCGACACGGGAAACGGCACCTACAGCTATACGCTCGATAACGGCAATCCGCTTGTGCAGGCGCTGCCCGCGGGCGCAACGCTGACGGAGACGTTCAACTACACGATGCGAGACGCGGACGGCGATGTCCGCCCTGCGACGCTGACGATCACAATTACCGGCACGAACGATACGCCGACGGTAACGGTGCCGACCGCGGGCGGGCCGGGCACATCGGTCAGCGAGGCGGGCCTTCCGGCGCGCGGCTTGGAGCCTGAAGGCACGAACGAGCCGTCGAATGTCGAAACCACGACTGGTCAGATCAGCTACACCAACGGCGACGGCATCTCGACCGTCAAGATCAATGGCGTCACGGTAACCGTTGGCGCAACGGTGACGGGCGACTATGGCACGCTTACCGTCACCGGGATCGTCGGCAACGTCATCAGCTACAGCTACACGTTGACGGAGAACGTCGATCACGACACCGACGGGACGCCGTACGAAAGCTTCACCGTGACCGTGGCGGACAGCGACGGCAACCCAGCCGACGACGCCAGCGCGACCTTCCAGATCCAGATTGGCGACGATGCACCGACGCTGTCATCCGCCGAGGACCTGTCCATTCCGAACCAGGTGGCGAGCCATAGCGGCGACATCGGCTTCGAATATGGCGCCGACGGCGGCGCGATCACGCTGACTGCGCTCACCTCGATCCCAGGCATCACCTATACGGGTAACGGCACGGGAACGATCACGGCTTCGGTCAACGGCAATCCCTATTTTACGATTACCGTCAACCAGGAAACAGGCGAATATACTGTCGATGTGGTTTCCACCCGGCCGGTGGTGAACTCGCCGCTCAACATCGCCGCCATTGCGCCAGGAAATTACACGACCATCACCGTCGGCGATGCGATTTTCGATGGTGTGTCTTTCGGCGCCGGGACCACGCTCCCGTCGCAATTCACCAATGATGGCTCAACCATCAACCCGTCGGGCAATGGGTTCGGTGTCGCCAACAATCTGGTGAACGACAACGAAGGGTTCCTGTTCACGAACAACGACTCTTCGGCCCTGACGTTCGACGTGAACTTCCAGCCGAACACCAATCAGGTCACCATCAGCTACGCCTATTTCAACGGCACGACCTGGGTCAACGTGGCTCCGATCGTCGTCAACAAGGAAGCGGACGGGGTCAATACCGTCACTCTGGACCCGCCAGGCGACGTGATCTGGGACCAGATGATCGTCCGGTTCGATTATTCGGGTAATGGCGCCGCGCGCGTCGAGAATTTCGTGGTCACCGAGCAGCTGATCCCGGACAACCAAGTCATCTCGTTCGGCGTCACCGTGACCGACAATGACGGAGACGTCGTGTCGAGCAGCACGCCGGGGACGACGATCGACCTCACCTTCCAGGGAGGTGCGCCCGTACCGACTAGCCTCGCGGTCGAGAGCCAGAAGCTCAGCCAAACGACGGCGGGGTTAAATAGCGCACTATTGGCTGCAGGCCTCGTGACGATCGCAGGAACGGAGATAGCGGCAGCGTCCGACAGCGATGCGTCAACATCGGATGTCAGCGTTGCGGTAGCCGAACCTTCGACCACTAATCCAGAGTGGGAAATCCGCACGTCGGAAAATGAAAGCAAGGAACTCGTCGAGGAGGATGAAAGCTCCGGGGCGCGGGGTCAGCCGGCGTCGAGCAACGGCAAGGCTGATGACGTGTCTTCCCATTCGGATGCGGATGGCGACGCTGCCGAAGATGTGGAAGCAAGCGAGTTGCTCCAGAATAGCGAAGTTGCCGCCGACACAATCGAGCATGTGGAAGTGACGGTGGAAATGGCTGCCATGCCGGTCATCGACGGCAAATCATTGGAGCCGGCAGTTTCGCAGGCTCCCGTCGAAGGCGGAGAGGCTCTCGCAACGGTGCTGGCGGACTCGCTCGATGGCGGCTCATCTGGACCGGACATCCAGGCGGTTCTTGATACGCTCGGCGGGGGCGAAGGTCTTCCGATCCAGTCGCTAGGAGCTGGGCCTGGCATCGAACAGGGCTTCGCTGCCCACGTCATAGGCATGCAGATGGATTTCGCCATGATCCAGGACATGGCGGCAGCGGGACAAGCGTGACCGGCGGACCGGCGGCAGGACGTGCGCTGCCGCCGGTCCGTGAAACTCGGGCTGCTCGGCCCGCAATCTATGGGGGGTAGAAAGATGCAATCCAGAAGCAGGAAAAGCAGGGCCGCCGCGCTTCCGGCCACTCTGATTCTCAGCATGATCTTTTCGGGTCAGGCGCAGGCGATCGATCTTCGCGAGGCCGTGCAGACGGCGATCGCGACCAATCCCGAAATCCGGCAGGCGGTTTCGAACCGCGAAGCAATCGATTTTGAGCGGAAGCAGGCGCAGGGCCTTTATGGTCCCCGTTTCTCGGTTGAGACCTCGGCGGGTGTGCGGCGCCTCGAAAACGCCACCCGGCGCAACCTGGGCATCGCCGACGATACGCTTTATCCGCTGGAGGCCGACTTCATCGCGGAGCAGACCCTGCTCGACTTCGGCTCGGTCCGCTCGGAAGTGCGGCGCCAGGCTGCCCGAACCGACGGCGCCGCCCTCCGCATCGAAGAGCGGTCGGAGTTCGTCGCGCTTAACGTATCGCGTCACTATATCGACTACCTCCTCCAGCAGCGCATCGTCGCCGCGGCGCAGGACAATCTGACCTTCCACGAGCGTCTGGTGGGTGACCTTCGCGAAGGCGTCGCCCGCGGATCAATCAGCATCGCGGACCAGCAGCAGGCCGAAGAGCGGCTCCAGGCTGCCCGCACCAAGCTCACCGAGGCGCGTGAGGAGCTCGAAAATGCCGGCATCGCGTTTCATCAGCTGACCGGCGTGCCGATCGGTCAAGCCACGATGCCGCCGCAGCTCACTGCCAACCTTCCCGCCACCGTAGACGAGGCTGTCGACACCGCACGCGCGCAGAACCCGCGGGTCCTCGAAGCGATTGCCGATGTCGACGCGGCCAATGCCGAGACGAACCTCGCGCGCGCCGATCTGGCGCCAAAGGTCAGCCTCGAAGGCCGGGTAAGGCTGGGCGACGACATAGATGGCTTTCGCGGCCGGACCGAGGATTATCTCGGCCGTGTCGTGCTCCGCTGGAACATCTTCGACAGTTACGTCAACCACAACAAGGTCAAGGAAATGGACCGGCGCGAGTCCGAAGCTCGCTTCCGCGTACATGAAGTCGGACGCCAGGCCGAGGCGGACGTCCGCACCGCCTGGACCCGCCTTCAAAACCAGGGCCGACTCGTCGGCGAACTGGAGCAGCAGAGCCGCGTCTCCGACGATCTCCTGATTTCCTACCGGGAACAGTTCAACGTCGGCCGCCGCTCGCTTCTCGACGTGCTGGACGCGCAGAATACGCGGTACAACGTTCAGGTGCAGACGGAGACCGCACGGCTGGCGCAGCTTTATGCCCAATATCGGGTGCTGGCGGCATCGAACCTGCTTCTCGAAGCTCTCGGTGTCACTCCGCCAGTGCAGGCAGCGGCGGATACGCGTGCCCGTTTCAAGGTCAACACGCCTCCGAACCTCCTGGAGCCGCGGCAACCTTATACTGCTTCGAACTGAGGTGAACTTTGTATCTGGGCAAGAAATCACCGGCCGCTGATGGCGTCGCCGGAACGGCGGCGGGCGAGGACGCGCAAGCGGCTTCTTCCGCCGGCATCGACCCGGTGCTGGAATGCCTCGCCTTCCTGGCGCGGCAATATGACCGGCCGTCGTCATCCGTAATCTTGCGCGCGGGGCTCGCCCTCGACATGCGGGGCTGGCTGCCGTTCCATCAGGCGGAGTCGGCGCTGGAACAGATCGGCATGCGGGGTATTCCGAGGTCTATCTCCCTTCGGAAGCTCCGGCGCGCCCAGCTGCCGGCTCTCCTCCAGCTTGACGACGATCAGGCAGCTGTCCTGCTCGAGGTCAGAGACCGTGATTTCCTGCTTTTCCTGCCGGGCGCGAGCGAACCTATATGGGTGCCGGCTGAGCGGGTGACGCCGCTCTATTCTGGCGCGGCGATCCTCGTCGAAGCGGATCCTGCCCGGGAACGGGAACGGGAACGGCCGTGGCAGAAGGCTGCACGCACCCACTGGTTCTGGAGCGAGTTCCGCAAGGTAAGGCGCTCTTTCCTGCACGTGGCGCTCGCCGCCGCGATCGTGAACCTGCTGGCGCTCGCGCTGCCGCTCTTCACGATGAATGTCTATGACCGGATCATCCCGAACAAGACCGTCTCCAGCCTATGGGTGCTGGCGGCCGGCGTGCTGCTCGCACTCGCCCTCGAATTCACGCTTCGTCTCGCTCGCGCCCGCGTGGTGGACGACGTAGGCGGCGAGCTCGACGCCCGCCTGTCGCAAAAGCTTTTCGAGAAAGTCATGAACATGCCGCTCCTTTCCAAGGAAGGCAGCACGGGCGCACTCGCTCGACGGGTCTCCGACTATGAAGCCGTTCGCGACTTCTTCGCCTCCACCACGGTCGTCCTCGTCGTGGACATGCTGTTCCTCTTCGTCTTCCTGGCAGTGATCGCCATCGTCGCTGGATGGCTGGTGATGGTTCCTGTAACTGGCATCGTGGTGATGCTGGTGCTCGGCATTGCGCTCCAGAAGGCGATGAGCCAAGTCTCGCTCGATGCGCAGACGGACTCGAGCCTGCAGCACGGCATCCTCGTGGAATCGATCAGCGGACAGGAAACGCTGAAGGCTGCGCGTGCCGAGGGCCGGATGCTGGGGCGCTGGCGCCGCTATGCCGAGATGAGCGCCAGCACGCAGAAGAAGCTGCGCGGGCTTTCCGCAATCGCGATCAATCTCGCTTCGCTCTGCCAGCAAATGATCAGCGTCGGCCTTATCATCGGAGGTTTCTACCTCTTCAATGCCGGCACAATCTCCATGGGCGCGATCATCGCCGTGGTGATGCTTGCCGGGCGTGCGCTGTCGCCCATCGGGCAGTTCGCATTCCTGATGACACGCGCCAAACAAGCCATACTGACTATGCGGTCGCTCCAGACGCTAGCCGAAGCGCCGGACGAACGGGCTATGGCCGCGCGCAGCGTCCTTCCCGCAATCAGCCGGGGCGACATTGAATTCCAGCATGTCGACTTCACCTATCCCGGTGCGAGCCGGGCATCGCTCAGCGACATCTCGCTTGCCATTCGTCCCGGCGAACGGATCGGCGTGATCGGCCGCGTCGCGTCCGGCAAGTCGACTTTTGGGCGTCTCCTGTGCGGCCTTTATCCGCCATCGGAAGGCGTGCTGCTGATCGACGATCTCGACAGTAGACAGCATCACCCCCACCAAATCCGGACCGCTTTCCGCTATGTCGGTCAGGATGCCGAACTGTTCAGCGGCACGGTTCGAGACAATCTGCTTTTGGGATCCGCAGATGCGGACGAAGAGCGACTGATCGATGCCGTGAAGCGTTCCGGCGCCGACATCTTCCTTTCGCGCGACGCTGCGGGCTTTGATCTTCTAGTCGGTGAAAAGGGCTCGCGACTCTCCGGCGGCCAAAGGAGCTTCCTTGTGCTCGCCCGCGCCCTCGTTGAACCTTGCAAGCTCCTTTTCCTCGACGAGCCAACCGGGGCGATGGACACGCAGTCGGAGCGCTGGTTCATTGATCATCTTAAAACGGGTCTTGCAGCAGACCAGACGCTCGTTGTTTCGACGCACCGCAATGCCATGCTCGACATTGTCGACCGCCTTATCGTGATCGATCAGGGGCGGATCATCGCTGACGGTCTGAAGGACGACGTCATGCGAGCGCTCACCAATGCTCCTGCCGGAGACAGGAAGTGATCCGCACATTGCCTTTCAGCCGCCTGTTCGGCGCCCTACTTCTCATCGCCTGCGGCTTGGCGTTGGTCGGCCTAACCTGGGACCGGCCCGCATTGGAGGCCCATGCCAATGCGTCCGTCAAAAGCATTCGCCTGCCTGATGCGATGCCGTTGGAGCTCGCGGCCCTGGCCTCGCAGGCGATTGTCGCTGGAGAAGAAGATCCGGAGGAGGCGCGGCGCGTTAATGCTGCTCTGCCTTTCCTCGGCCTTCCCGCAGAAGCGGCGCATCCCTTTCTTCTGCAGGCCGCTTCGCCGTCGGACGGCGCGCGTGCGCTTCATTGCCTCACACAGGCCGTATATTATGAGGCCGGCTTCGAGCCCATGGAAGGTCGCCGGGCAGTCGCCCAGGTGATCCTCAACAGGGTCCGTCATCCTGCTTATCCCAATTCAGTCTGCGGCGTCGTCTATCAGGGTTCCACGAGGCCCGGTTGTCAATTCAGCTTCACCTGCGACGGCTCTCTGTACCGTCAGCCGGCCAAGGGCGCATGGGAAGCCGCCGCGGCGGTTGCACGGGCCGCGCTCAGCGGCCAGGTGGCCTCGGCCGTGGGCCACGCCACCCATTATCACGCCGATTATGTTGCACCTTATTGGGCGCCGCGGCTCAGCAAGATAGCGCAGATCGGCACACACATTTTTTATCGCTGGCCTGGCAGCTGGGGCCTGCGGCGCGCCTTTTCCGATCGTTATGCTGGAAGCGAGCCCATGATGACTGGCTCTGCGGTGGCCACCCCCACGGCGGTCGCGGGGGCCGACGCGGGAGGCGCGCCGCCGGCGAGCCTCCCGCTCGCGCTGGACGAGCGGCGTGCCGAAAACGATGTCGGCGGCAGGCTCGACGTCTCGAAGGGCTGGACCCTGAGCATACCCATGCCGACCGAGACCAGAGGCAGCCTCGCCAGCATCTCGTCGGCGCAAGAAAGTACGGCGTCAGTGCGACTGGCGGCAGCGGAACGGCCCGAGGGGGGGCAGTAAGCGTATGTTTCATTATACCGATCAGGCGGAGCAGGTGCGGCGCGCGAAGTCGCGGCGGGGGGGGGGGCGGCGCGTCCACGATTTGGACGGTCCGCGCCTGATTATCGCCGTGAGCGCGATCGGCTTCCTCCTTTTTCTGATCTGGGCTTCGCTTGCTGAGGTTGATGAGGTCACGCGCGGACAGGGACAGGTCATTCCTTCGAGCAAGGTGCAGGTGATCCAGAGTTCCGAGCCCGCCAGCATCGATGAAATCCTCGTCCGCTCCGGCCAGCAGGTCAGCAGGGGGCAGATCCTTGTCAGGCTAGACGATACGGAATCGTCGGCGGCGCTTGGCCAAATCGCAGCGGAGAATGACTCTCTCGCGGCACGCGCCGCGCGGCTTGCGCGTGAAGGTCAAGGACAAGGTGGCGGCTGCCCCCCGGGCCCCGACGGCCGCGTGCCGGCAGCCTGCGCGGATGAATTCGCTCTTCAATCGGTACGCGCCTCTGCTCTTCGGAGCCGTCTTACTGGAATGGGCGCGGCCATCGAGCAGCGCCGCCGTGAGTTAGGCGAAGCACAGGCAACCGTGGACAGCCTCCGAGGCAGCATCAGCCTTGCCCAACGCCAGGTCGAAATGCTGGAGCCGCTTGCGGCAAAGAACATCGTCCCTCAAACGGAGCTGCTGAGCGCGCGCCGCGAACTGGTCGACCTTCAGGGCAGGCTCGCCGCCGCGCAGCAGGGCGTGTCCCGCGCCAGCGCGGGTGTTCGGGAGGCGCAGGCGCAGGCAACGGAAGCCAATTTTCAGTTCCGGCAGGAAGCGCTCACCGAACGCGCCCAGATCACGACGAAAATGGCCGTGAATCAGGAATCTCTCCGCGGCGCCGCCGGGCGGCTTCAACGCATGGAAATCCGCTCACCGGTGCAGGGGGTCGTCAACGACGTCCAGGTCACTACCGTCGGCGGCTTCCTCAACGCGGGACAGAAGATCATGGAAGTAGTGCCGATGGGCGAAAAGCTGCTCGTAGAGACCCGCGTGAAACCGAGCGACATCGCCTTCATTAAGGTCGGCGACAAGGCTTTGGTCAAAGTGACCGCCTACGACTTCTCCGTCTACGGAGGGCTGCAGGGCCGCGTGGTCCAGGTCTCGGCGGACAGCATCTATGACGAACAGGCCCGTGAAGCCTATTTCACCGTCGTCGTGGAAACCGATCGGTCCCACCTCGCCTCGGGTGGCCGGCAATTGCCGATCACCCCCGGCATGATATGCGATGTCGAGATCATCACCGGCCGCAAAAGCGTCCTCAGCTATCTGCTGAAGCCGGTGCTGAAGGCCCGCAGCGAAGCCTTGCGCGAACGCTGAGGTCTAGCGGGCTGCGGCCAGACTGGGGCCGCCGCCGTTTCTTGGTGCGTCTGCGGTTCTCGTATAGCCATGCGTCCAGGATCCGGCGGCTCCATAAGTGAAGATGGGCCGGTAATCCTGGGTAGCGTTCGCATCGACGAGGCGGTCGGTGTTGTTGTCCAGCACCAGGAAACGTCCGTTAGTGCGGACAATCAGCACCGCATGATCGGCACGGCGGACGAGGTCCTTCACGATCGCGAGATACATGTCATGGGCGGGAATACCCGCGGCGCGCAGCAGCTGCATCTTGGCGAGCGCATAATCCTCACAGTCGCCGCGGCCGCGGCGCAAGGACTGGGCGCCTTCGACCCAAAGGTCGTTGCGTCCATATTGATCGCGGTCTTCAACAAAATTGATGTTGCGGTTGACCCAAATATTCGCTGCCTCGAGCCGCTTCTCCGGCGCAAGCGTGCGCAGCGAAGCCACTAATGTCTTCCAAGGCCCCGCTCCCGTCAGAGCCGCCGAACCTGCCCGTCGCCACTGCGCGTCGAGCGGGGTCCGCGAAACAGCCAGGGCTACCGAGCCAAAGATGTTCGGGCGATCCTCAGCCACGGGATCTGCAGGCGGAATAAAGGCGGTCCCCTGTTGGGGCTGCGGCAGGAAGGAGCGTGCTCCCGGCACCGGCAACGCCGTGGGCAAAGCATCCGCAATGACTGGAGCAGCGGCAAGCCCTGCCTGCTCAGCCGCGATCCTTTCGAGCGCGGACATTCCGCCCAAAATTGCTTCGTTCTTGCTGGAAATGGGGGACGGCACTTCCGCCGCCGCTGCACCCACAGATGTCGCGGCCCCGAGCAGTAACGCTGCCAAGATTCTCCGACGAACCGATGCACCCATGTCGCCATCCCTTGTTGCAAGAGAGGCAGTCTGGACCCCCGATGAATAAGGTTTGTTGTCGAACCATGGTTATCGCGGCTTTAGGAAAATTCAAATACTCTTGTTATAAAGCTTAATACATGGCGGAAATCCGCCGCGGAACGACGGCTGAGGCTCGTCGGTTTAGGGGATTGGTAACCACCCCCGGTGCAGGATCGCTCCAGTTAAACGAGCGGCCCTGCGGGGAAGGAAAGTCATGAACCGAGTTGCGTCGAACCTTCACGCCCGCAGCATCGTTCTCGTGGATCAGCTGCAGAACGGCATTCCAAAGATTCTCGTCTGTTGGGCGATCGCGGCCGGTCTTGCCTGCGCATTGAGGCTTTCGCTTGCGGTTTGGGGTTTGCCGTTAGATCGGCAACTTACCGGGCTGCTTCCGTATATATTGGTAGTGGGAGCGCCGATCGCGTCGCTGATCCTTGCACTTCGGTGGTTTCGCCGCGGTGACCGGCTTCCCCAGCCGACGCACCGGCTGGCTCGTATCGGGCGCTGGAAGCAGCTCGACCCGACGGCGGCGAGGCGCCTTCCGTTTTACGGTGTCAGCGGTTTGATGGCCTCCCTTCTGGTGGGTATGCTGCTCAACGTTCCGGTGCGGACCCTCGAATTTCTGACGGCCATCCCCGCGTTCAGCGGCGCTGCTCCATCTTGGTTCAGCCTGCTCTTCACGCTGATGCTCGCCGACGTGGTCCTGCTATCCAGCCTCTATGCGATCGCTTTCGTGGCGGCACTTCGGCGCGTGCCATTGTTTCCGCGCCTGCTGGCCGCGATCTGGGGCATCGATCTCCTCATGCAAGTCGGTGTTGCCAAGATCATGGCCGGCGCTCCAGACCTTCCGCCGGTGGTAGGCACAGGCCTCCACGACCTCCTTGAGGGTAACGTGAAAAAAGTGCTGATCAGCATGGCGCTGTGGACGCCGTATCTCCTGCTGTCGAAGCGGGTGAACGTCACCTTCAGGCACCGCATACCCGCCTGAACCTCTTACCTGTCTGTAGCATTCAGCCTCGCCTCCTTGAGAGACGCGGCCATCTCTTTCTGGCGTCGCGTCCTCGATAAGAGCGTGTCGAAGAGCTGACGTATAAAAAGTCTATTAGTATTCTATAATAAGCGTCTTAGTAATTGTGGCTCTAATAGGCACTATTACCAAAGTATATATCACTTTGGTTGACTCCCTGGTAACTATTGGCGCAACTCTCTTTCTGTTGAGTCACGGGGCTCGACTCGAATTGGGGAGAGAACACATGAACGTATTCAAGCGCCTTTGGGCGGACGAGTGTGGCGCGTCTGCCGCCGAATATGCTTTGATCCTTGCCATTGTCGGCTCGGCAATCGCCTTGGCGGCGATCGGCCTGGGTGACGCTATTGCGGGTGCTCTCAGCGATGCGACGACGTGCATCGAGACCGGTGGTCAAGAAGGCTCCTGCGCCACCGCTTCCACCGGCGGTTAATTCCCAAAGAGCAGCCTGGCTGCTTCGGCTTGAGCCCGCCTCATCGTTCTTCCGGTGAGGCGGGCTTCTGCCCTCCTGCGATTATCGTCCCTGGGGGAGCGGCGATATGAAATTGGAAAGTCTGCGGCAGGATATCGCCGCCTCCATTACGGCAAATCGCCCGTTCGTCACAGTCGCGGCGCTTTATTGGCTGACCATATTGGCGGTCTTTTTATGGAAGGGGCTGCCTTTCTTCAGGCCCTCGGCCTATCTGTCCAACGTTTTCCTTTATATCGCCGCCTTCATCGGAGTTGCCGGCCCGGCTTTCGTTTACCGCCTCCTTAAGGAGCGGCCGGAAAGCCCCTTTGCCTTTGTCCGTCATTGCGTGACGGCATGGAAGGTCAGGGAGCGCCTCATTCTGGCTGCTCCCGCCGTCCTTACTCTGATCGTCTTCCTGCCGGCCTTCTCCGCGCTGAAGAGTGCGATTCCGGCCTTTTCGCCTTTCAGCTTCGATCCGCAGTTCATTGCGCTGGACCGCGCCATACACGGTACCGATCCCTGGCGCCTGATCCATCCGCTGGTGGGCTATCCTTTCGTCAGCTTTCTTCTGAACGGCGCCTATCACCTCTGGATCCTGCTGCTCTACATAGGCGCCTTGTTGGTTGCAGGCTGGGTTGAGCGACCGGAAGTCCGGCTGCAGTTCCTAATCAGCTACGTGCTGTGCTGGGCGTTGGTGGGCAGCCTTGCGGCCATCGGCTTTTCTTCCGTTGGGCCATGCTTTTACGACGACTTCTACGGGAGCGACTATTTCAGCCCGCTGATGAACTATCTGGCGGACGCCGACAGGGTCTATCCGCTCGCCGCGCTCGATGTTCAGCAGCAACTCCTCGAATGGGCGGCGCTCGGCAGCCACGGTCTGGGCCGCGGCATCACGGCCATGCCCTCGATGCATCTCAGCATCGCCTGCCTGTTCGCCGTTCTGGGCTGGCGGATCTCGGTGGGCTGGGGCGTAGGACTGACCGCCTTCATGATCCTCATCCTGCTGGGGTCGGTGCATCTCGGCTATCATTATGCGGTCGACGGCTATGCAGCGATCATCGCCACCGCCGCAATCTGGCAGGGGGTCGGCTGGTGTCTTCGCTTCTCGGAGCGTCGTAGTGAGCGGCACGGGCGGCGGACGGGCGCGCCGCTCGGACCGGCACTGGCGCGATGACGACGCCTTCTTAAAATAAAAAGAACATAACAAAGTAATACGCAAAATATGACGTAAAGCTTATTTGTCACTATCATTCTCTTTATTAGACACAAAGTGGCATGAATATTTGACGTTACCCAAAGGCATGCTGTACTTTTTGTTAATAACTAGAGATCGTCGGGTTTTGGGGAGTGGAACCGTCATGCGTAGACAATCGCTGGTCATCCTCGGTGTCGCCGTTTTGTTGGGCCTTATCGCCGTCTACCTGACGAACGTCTATCTGACGGGTGCCGAAAACCAGCAGAAGGCCCGGGAAGTGCCGACGGCCCAGGTCGCCGTTGCCCGCGTGCCGCTCGAATTCGGAATGCCGGTGACCGCAGACAAGATCCGGTTCGTCGATTGGCCGCGCAGCAGCATGCCGCCGGGCACGTTCAGCTCCCTTCGGCAGATCGTTCCGGCGGGGAAGGTCCACACGGCGCTCCGGCCCATTGAGGTGGGCGAGCCGATCCTCCGGACGAAATTGTCTGGCGAAGGCGGGCGCGCCACGCTGTCGGCGCTGCTGCCACCAGAAATGCGCGCCGCCGCTATCCGCATCACTGACGTGGCAGGCGTAGCCGGCTTCGTGCTGCCCGGTGACCGGGTCGACGTACTTGTGACGCGGACCGCCGGCGGCGACAACGGCCGGCAGGTGACGGACATCCTGCTTCAGGATGTGCGCGTAATCGCGATCGATCAGAGCGCCAACGATTCCGCGCAAAAGCCGATGCTCGCGAAGACCGCAACACTTGAGGTGACGCAGGTAGATGCGCAGAAGCTGGCGCTCGCCCAAACGGTGGGTCAGCTGAGCCTCGCCCTCCGATCCGCGATGATGGAGCCGGGAGGCGGGCTCGTCCAGACCGTAGATTCGGGGGATCTACGGCACGGCGCCTATGCCGGAGCCTATCGCCGGGCGTCTGGATACGTACCGCAATATAATAGGCCAATCATCCGCCGCCAGGCTGCGCCGCAGCCGATGGCCCCACCGCGGCCTGTCACTTCCAACGTCGAAGTCATCAGGGGAACGGCCGGCAGCAATTATGAAGTTGGCCGTTATGGGGGGAATTAAGGTCATGCGATTGGGGATGATGACAGGAGCGGCAGCGCTTGCGCTCGCCATTCCTTCCGTGCCGGCGTTGGGCCAATCGGTTTATGCCGTAGGCCAAGAGGGCGGCATTCATGCCGGGCAGCTCGACGTACCGCTCAACAAGAGTCAGGTGGTCCGGGTGGAGCGGCCTTATTCGCAGGCGCTGATCGGCAATGCCGAGGTGGCCGACGTCCTGCCGCTGACCAACGAGTCCGTTTACGTGCTCGGAAAGAAGGTGGGTACGACGAGCCTCACCTTCTACGATCGTAACAAGACGCTGATTGCAGTGGTCGACATCGCGGTAGGCCCGGACGTGGTCACGCTGAAGCGCCAGCTTGCGGAGCTGCTGCCCAAGGACGAGATCGGCGCCCGCATGTCGAACGACGCGGTGGTGCTGACGGGTGTGGTCTCGAGTGCTCCCATCGTTCAGCGCGCAGTCCAGATCGCCGAGACTTATGCGCCTGGTAAAGTCGTCAACATGCTATCCGTTGGCGCCTCGCAGCAAGTGATGCTGGAGGTTCGCTTTTCCGAGATAAAGCGGCAGACTGGAAAGGAGATAGGCGTCGGAAGCATCTTCTCGAATGACAGCGGCAGTTTTCAAGGCGTAACTGGCAACGAGGCAAGTCTTGTGTCGGGCCAGCTCGACCTCGGTGCAATTGTCGATAGCTTCGGCATTCTTGCTAAAACCTTTACCCTCGGCGGCCTGAATGTTCAGGGGATCCTGGACGCGTTGGAAAGAAAGGGTGTTGTCACAACCCTTGCTGAGCCGACGTTGGTCGCTTTGTCGGGAGAGACCGCGTCTTTCCTCGCGGGAGGCGAGTTCCCGGTTCCCATCCTGCGCGGAGGCGGCGGCAGCGGAGGCGATGACGATGACGATGACGATGATGACGGCATCGGTGGCCGCAATATCACCGTCCAGTTCAAGCCCTTTGGTGTAAGCCTCGCCTTCACCCCGACCGTCCTTGAAGATGGCATCATTAATCTGGTCGTGGCGCCGGAAGTGAGTTCGATCGATCCTTCGGCTTCAATCGAGATCAATGGCCTTGTTATCCCTGGACTCCAGACCCGCCGTGCAAAGACTACGGTTGAGCTTCGTGATGGGGAGTCCTTCGCCTTGGCGGGACTTCTGCGCAAGGACTTTGAGGATACCGTACAGCAGTTCCCGATCCTCGGCTCTATCCCAATCATCGGCAGTTTGTTTCGTTCAACAGGTTTTCGAAAGGAGGACACAGAGCTCGTCATTATAGTGACGCCGCGGCTGGTGAAGCCGGTCAGGGCCGCCGCGATGAAGCTGCCGACCGACCGTGTGCAGCCCCCCGAGGAACTGGACCTGTTCCTCATGGGCAGGACGGATAGCGCCGTTGATCCCATCTCGGTTCCTGCCCCTGTCCCTCGCTCCAGCACAGTCGCGCCGATCGGGGAAGTGCCCCGTCCGCTGACCGGAGCGGAGCGGCAGAAAACCGGGTTCGAGGGCGATTACGGCCACATCGTGGAGTGAAGAAGATGCAGCACACCCGCTCAGCACTATTGGCAGCGCTCGTCACGCTATCCGGTTGCGCTCCGATCGATCGGGGTTTCGGCGAGGCCCTCCGTTGGGACCTAGCCCAGCAGGTGATCGATCCCGACCCTTCCTACGAAGGAGAGGAGATGGAGGGTGGCTCCGGCGAACATGCCGCCGATGCCGTCGACCGTTATTATAAAGGCACCGTCAAGCAGCCGGCTACCCTTGGCACAAGCTCCTCCGGCGGACAGCCAAAGCAAAATTAGGAGTGATGGCGTGCGGCGGACTCTCGGCAGCCTTCGGGAAAATGATGGAGGGGCGGTAGCGCCCACTGTTGCTCTATCCCTTGTCGCGCTTATCGCAGCTGGCGGCATTGCGTTCGATTATGCGCGGATGGCGGGCCTAGACACGGAGCTGCAGAACGGAGCCGATCAGTCCGCGCTTGCCGCGGCCACCCAGCTAGACGGCAAGGCAGGGGCCTGCGCCCGCGCAAGCGCGGCCGCAGTGTCCTTCGTCGCTAATCAGACACTCTTAGCAAATGATGGTGGCGGGGTAGCCATCACGGTGGAGTCGGAGCCTGACTGCGACGCGGAGGGGATGATCCGATTCTATCAAGACAAGGCGAAGACCACACCGGCCGATGACGACAGCAACGCCAATTTCGTTGAGGTGACGGTTAATAGCCGCACGGCAGAGTTCGCGCTGACGCCCATCGTTTCTTTGCTTAGCTCGGGCGATCTCCGCGCGACAGCTTATGCGGGACTTGGTTCTGCTATCTGTAAGGTTCCTCCCGTGATGCTGTGCAACCCGGCTGAACCTATAGGAAATACGAACAAGGCGTTTCCGTTCGATGGTAACGCTCTGCGGGGGGTTGGCCTAAAGCTCATCACTGGGAGCGCGTCCGCGCCGGGAAATTTTGGATTTCTAGAGACTGGCTTTGGCAGCGGCGCCAGCAATCTTGCCGCGGCTCTGGGCTACAATACGCCGTCAGGCGACTGCATGGCTGTAGACGGCGTCACGACGAAGCCTGGGATGAACGCGGTGGTGATGAACGCCCTTAATACCCGCTTCGATCTCTACACGAATGGTGCAAATACGTGTCCTGCCGGTGGCACCTGTTCGCCGTCAAGAAATGTCCGGAAGGACCTAGTCAAAGGCAATAGCTGCGGCACAACTGGGGGACAGGGATGGCAGGAGTCGGCCAATCCGTATCGGCCCACCGTGAACGCACCGCTCCCCTCCACCATCACACCAGATGTCATGGGCCATCCGAGAGATATCTGCCATTCGGTAAGCAATGACGGGGTTTGTGGAGGCAAGCAAATAGGTGACGGCGTTTGGGATAGAGACGCCTATTTCCGATCCAACTACGGTTGGAACAATGCTGCTACCTGGCAGTCAAATACCGGTCTTTCCGCCAATGCTACACGCTATGAGGTATATGAGTGGGAGCTTGAAAACACGACCAATATTGACACTCCAAAGACCATCGGATCGGGCGGAAGTGCGCGGACTGCACATGGCGCTCCGGTCTGCGCGCCCCCTGGTATCACGCCCGGCGGCGTCAACGTAGACCGACGGAGAATCTCGGCTGCTGTCTTGAATTGCGAAGCCGAAGGGTTGAACGGGTCTGATCCAGGCGTTCCCGTTCTTAAGTGGATCGATCTTTTTCTGGTGGAGCCCTCATTCCCACGCAAACGCGGCACCACGACGGTTACCGAGGATAAAGACGTCTACGTCGAAGTCATAGGTGAAACTTCCAGCGGCGCGGCCGGCAGTACGGTAGGTCAAGTCACGCTGCGCGACGTGCCGTATCTGATCGAGTGATGGTCATGGGGCTAAAACCTCTTCTCGCTTTCGCTCGGGACAGCCGCGGGGCCGCGGCTGCCGAAATGGCGCTGGTGACGCCTCTGCTCCTCGGCCTGATGCTAAGCGCTTTCGAGTTGGGCAAATACTTCATGGACGAGCATGTCGTCGCCAAGGCAGTTCGAGACAGTGCGCGCTATGCGGCACGCAGATCATTCAGCGATTTCGTTGATGGCGGCGGAAATTGCGCCGTAGATAACGATGTCCAAACAAAAGCCCGCAACATTGCGCGGACAGGACAGATTGCCGATGGAGGCACGGCTCGGCTCGGATATTGGACCGATCCAGCAACAATAGCTGTGAGCGTCGCTTGCGATACTAGCGGCAGCTATACCGGCATCTACACCGGCAATGCAGCCGGAGCGCCGGTCGTTACGGTTTCAGCATCAGTGCCTTATATGCCTCTGCTGGGCAGCATCGGCCTCGACACAGGCGGCATGGTGCTCAATGCACAGTCGCAGGCGGCGGTAACTGGTATATGAAAATCGCGGTCCTTCTGCTCCGGTGCCGGTCCGGAGGGGGGGGTGCGGAGTTCGCGCTGGTCCTCCCGCTTCTGCTCATCTTTCTGTTCGGCATTATCGATGTCGGCCGGGCGATGTGGACGTTTAACCGTGCCGAAAAGGCAACACAAATGGGCGTCCGCTATGCCGTCGCCACCGATATGATTCCTGCCGGCCTTGCGACCTACAGCTTCGCCACAGACGGCGGCCTTGTTCAAGGGGAGCCGGTGCCTGAAAGTGCCTTCGGCGGCGCCACATGCACCTCAGCAGGATGCACGTGTAAGGCGACCTGCCCGGCCTTGGATGAAAATCTGGTGGTCTTCAACAATATCGTTGCGCGCATGCAGCTCTTCATGCCCGAAATCGGAGCTGAAAACGTGCAGGTGGATTACGATTATTCCGGCCTTGGCTATGCCGGCGATCCGAATGGACCGGACGTAGCGCCGCTCGTGACGGTTAGCCTAACGGATCTGTCTTTTCAGCCGCTGACGCTGATCGCTTTTCAACGAACAATCATCCTTCCCGACTTCAGATCGGCTCTCACGCTGGAAGACGGCGATGGGTCGTTTGCAAATTGAGCCGCAGGAAACACACATGAACCCGTCACCCGTGAGCCTGCCCATATGGCGCCCGCACAAGAAGGGGCTGCTCGTCGACGTCCTGCTCTCGGCCGATGGGATGGCCGCCTCCGACCAGCCGGATCCGGAGCTGAACGGCTTCGATCTCCGTCCAAGTCTTCTCGACGACAATGCGCCGATCGCATCGCAGCTTATGCCCGGGGCGCAGGCAGTGATCGTCGAGGTCAAGAAGGAAAGCCGCGCATCATCGGCTGCGCTCAACAAGTTGATTGCGGACGCACCAGGTCTTCCGGTGATTGCGGCTGTTCACAGCCCATCGCTCGCCGACATGCGAAACCTCATGCGACTTGGCGTGACGGACGTTGTTCCCCTCCCTCTCAACGCTACCGATCTCGTCGAAGCCCTCGAACGGCTCAGAACCGACATCGAGGCGCGTGGCGAGGCTGGGGGAAGCAGAGGCCGCCTGGTATCGATCGTGAAAAGCGTCGGCGGCGTCGGTGCTACTGCCCTCCTGACGCAGATCGCCGCCATTCATGCAGCGGGTGCGGGCGACGGACGCGAGACCTGCCTCATCGATCTCGACATCCAGCTCGGCAGCGCCTCTCTCTATCTTGGCGCGCTGCCGCCGCTTGGTATGAAAGATCTTCTCGACGCCGGCAGCCGCGCCGATGGCGCTCTTCTTCGTTCAGTGACGGCGAAACATTCCTCAGGTCTTCATTTCGTGGCCGCGCCGCAGGAAATGATGCCGATGGAGGCGGTCGGGTCCGATCAGATGATCGCTTTGCTCGACCTCGCGACGCGGGAATTCGATACGGTCTTCATCGATCTTCCGACGAATTGGACCAACTGGTCCTTCTCGGCGCTTGCTCGTTCGGATGCGATCCTGCTGGTGTCCGAATTGTCGATTGCGAGCCTCCGGCAGGCGCGCAGGCAGATCGAGCTGATCGAGCAACAGGGACTTTCAAACATCCCGCTGCACGTCGTCATGAACCGCGTCGAAAAGAGGCTCTTCCGCACCATCGACTTCAACGATGCGGCGCGCGCGCTCGGCCGCGATGTGGCGTTCACCGTGACGAACGACTTCGAGACGATGAGCACTGCGCTCGACCGGGGTGTGACCGTCTCGTCAATCAATAAGCGGAGCAGGATCGCCAAGGATCTCGGAGCGATTGCGGGCGCCTTGTCTCAGACCGCGACGAGGAGGGCGGGGTGATGTGGCAGATCAAGAAAAGCCCCGCGCCTGAAGATCTGCCTACGGGGGCAGAGCGCGAAACCGCAAGGTTGATGACCATTGGAGACGCGGCTGCGTTCCAGGACCTCGATCGCAACACAGACCTTAAGGTCGAGCTGCATCAAAGTCTCCTTGACCTCATCAATCTGTCGGCGCTGGAGGATATGTCCCGTCAGCAGATCGAGGACGAGCTTGGCGATATCATCGCCGAACAACTGGCGCTCCACAAACACGCCCTGAACCTGAGTGAGCGCAAGCAACTCACTAAAGACATCCTCGACGAATTGCTCGGCCTGGGCCCATTAGAGCCGCTCCTCAAGGATGCAACCATCACCGACATCCTCGTGAACGGCTACAATCGCATCTACGTCGAGCGTTATGGCGTGCTGGTAAAGAGCCCCGCCCGCTTCAAGGATGAGAAGCACCTGCTACGGATCATCCAGAAGATAGTGAGCGCCGTCGGCCGGCGGGTGGACGAGTCTTCGCCACTCGTCGATGCAAGGCTCGCTGATGGTTCTCGCGTAAACGCCGTAGTGCCGCCGCTTGCGGTCGATGGTTCGTTGCTCTCGATCCGCAAATTCGCCCGCGTGCCGATTGACATGGCTCGCCTGACCGAGATCGGAAGCGTTCCTGCAGAAATCGCGGAAGTGCTGCGCGCGATTGTCGCTGCCCGTCGCAACGTTCTTATCTCAGGCGGCACCGGCTCCGGCAAGACGACGCTGCTCAACGCGATGTCGGCGTTCATCGACGGTCGGGAGCGTATCGTCACGATTGAAGATTCCGCCGAGCTCCAGCTTCAGCAAGACCATGTCGTGCGGCTTGAAACCCGTCCCTCCAATATTGAAGGCAGTGGCGAAGTCACGCAGCGAGACCTGGTCAAGAACGCGCTTCGCATGCGGCCGGACCGGATCATTGTCGGCGAAGTCCGGGCCGGCGAGGCATTTGATATGCTCCAGGCCATGAACACCGGCCATGACGGCTCCATGACCACGGTGCACGCGAACACGCCCCGCGATGCCCTGTCCCGTGTTGAACAGATGATCGGCATGAGCGGTATCGACATCGCGCCGCGTTCGGCGCGAGCGCAGATCGCGTCGGCTCTCAACGTGATTATTCAGGTGGGGCGGCTTTTCGACGGGCGTCGGCGCCTCCTCAGCGTGGCGGAAATCACCGGCATGGAAGGCGAGGTCATTACCATGCAGGAAATCTTCCGCTTTCGGCAAACCGGCCGCACCGATGATGGAATGGTGCTCGGCCACTTCGAAGCGACCGGCATCCGTCCGAAATTTCTTGAAGAGCTGCAGCGGCACGGCCAGGAATTGGGCGCCGATCTCTTCCGGCCCGACAGGAAGATCGGCTGATGGACCCGTCCGCGATCCGCCTCATCATCCTCGCCGCGATGTTCGGATCCGTGATCCTGCTCGCGGAGCTCGGGGTCCGCTTCTTCGTCCGCAACAGACAGCAGGTCCGCGCGGTAAACGAGCGGCTGCAGCTGATCGCCCGCGGCATGAGCCGGGAAAAGGTGCTATCAAAGTTGCTGAGGGAGAAGCCTCAGCAGGCGATCTCCCTTCCGCCACCGCTCGCCGGCATGGCGAGAAAGCTGGAAAAGACCCTCGCCGGTGCCGGGCTCACTATTTCGGCATCGCAGCTTCTGCTGATGCTGATGCTGTCGGCTTTGGTGCTATTCGCTCTCCTTCTTGTGGTCGCCTATTTTAGCGGCATCCTGCTCAATAGCGGCAAAGTTCTGCTGATCGGCACCTTCGCCGTGGCGATCGGCTTCGGCCTCCCCCTCATTTACTTCGGGAGGAAAGCCGACCGGCGCCGCAAGAAGCTGACGGAGCAATTCCCGATCGCCCTAGATGTCTTCGTGCGCGGTCTTCGGGCGGGGCACCCGATCGCCGCGGCACTCGAACTGCTGACGCAGGAAATGACTGACCCTATCGGCAGCGAATTCGGTCTTGTCGTCGACGAAATGACCTACGGTGCGGACCTTCGCGACGCTCTCCAGAACATGGCAGATCGCTGCGGCGTCGATGACATGCAGATGTTCGTCGTGTCGCTTTCAGTTCAGGGTGAGACCGGCGGTAACCTGGCCGAAATCCTCGAAAACCTTTCGAAGGTTATTCGCGAGCGGGCGAGCATGATGATGAAGGTTCGAGCCTTGAGCTCGGAAGGACGAATGACCGCCGTCATGCTCACTGTCCTGCCAGTTCTGTCTTTCACCGGCCTCTTCATCCTCAATCCGCGCTTCTACCTGGATGTCGCCGACGATCCCGCCTTCATGCCGGGCTTTGTAGGCCTTCTCCTTCTCTACGGCATCGGCTTCTACATCATCCGCCGCATGGTGGACCTGAAGGTGTGACATGACGGTTTTGACTTCTCTGCCTTGGGTGACGAAACCTCTCCTGCTCCTCGCCGTATTTCTGCTTGTCGCGTTGGGGGCTCTGGCGACCTTGACCATCGCAAGCGGGCGTGTTGCCGTACGCCGTCGCCTAGAGGAGCAGCTTGGCAGGGGCCATGTCGTGCAGGCTGGCTCACTCCGCAACAAGGAGATTGAGAGCGCCTGGACCAGGCTCGTAAATCTGATTGAGAAGCAAGGACTTTCTCTCGCCGACACGAAGGACGACCAGCTCCGCGCCAAGCTTATCGCGGCTGGCTATACAGCTCCTTCCGCGCCGCGGATATTCACCCTCATCAGGCTCGTGCTGACCGTTGCGCTGCCAGCCTTCTTCGTCGTCTTGAGTTATATGAGCGCCAAAACGCCCGGGATGATGAAGCTGTATCTTATCGGCAGCGGCCTCGCACTTCTGGGACTTTATCTCCCCAACCTCTTCATCTCCGCCAAAGCCGACCGGCGGCGGCGCGAAATCCTCAACGGCTTTCCCGATGCGCTCGACCTTATGTTAGTATGCGTCGAGGCAGGTCTGGGGCTGGAAGCAGCCTTCGGCCGCGTTGGGCTCGAAATGACGCGGTCCCATCCGCTTCTTGCGGAGATACTCGGCACAGCAGTTCTTGAGATGCGCGCAGGTCGTTCGCGCGAAGATGCGCTACGCCGAATGAGCGAACGCGCCGGGATGGACGAGATCAGAGCCTTCACTACGCTCCTCATCCAGTCGAGCAAGCTTGGCTCCAGCATTGCTCAAACGCTGCGGATCTACGCTTCAGAAATGCGGGAACAAAGGCGACTACGGGCGGAGGAAAAGGCACACCGCTTGCCAGTTCTAATTTCGATCCCGCTCGTCGCCTGTATGCTTCCAGTGATGATTGGCGTGCTGATGCTGCCTGCCATCATCCGGGTCATCCGACAGCTTATGCCGGCTATGGGGGGCGGATAATGCGCGCGAACTTCTGGGCGAAGACTCTCTGTCTCGGCTTGTTGGCGACATCCTGCACGACGGCTAAATTCGAACCACGGCCAGTCGGAACTTCCTTCGTGCAGCCGCAGGAAACCAGCCGCTTCCTTGCCCAAGCCAAGGCGCAATTCAGATTGGGGAATATCGCGCTTGCGCTAGAAAATTTCAGAAAGGCAGCACGCCAGTCCCCTGAGAGTATAGATGCGCTGAACGGGATAGCGGCCTCATATGATCGCATGGGTCGCTTCGATCTTAGCCGCCGCTATTACGAAGAAGCGCTTGCACTTGGACCCGGCGACCCGAAAACCCGTCACAATTTCGCTGTATCTCTGCGGATGCAGGGTCTTCACGACCAAGCACTGGCCTTCGAGCAGGAAGAGCGAGCCTTCGACGGGGCGGAGCAAAGTCTCGCTCATGCAGAAGCCAAGCCTACGTTCGTCAGCCCGAAGGGGCAGTCGGTAACGGTCAGCCTGCCCCCTGCCCCTCCGCTCAAGCTAGCTACCGCGCAAGTTGATGATAGCCGCTCGGCATCTTCAGTTGAGGCTCCAGAAATGATCGTAAGCGACACGAAATCTGCGCCGCCGACCGTGCGGCGTCCTGCGACGAGCCCTCAAAAGCAGAGGGCGCATGCCGCTTCGATCCGTATCATGAACGCCGTCGGCCGCCGCGGGCAGGCGCGCCGCATGCAAACCTATCTGGCGGGCAAAGGATGGAGGAATAGCGCCATTGGCGATGCGGACAGGCAGCGCAGTCAAAGCATAATCCTTTATCCTGCGGGAAGCAGCGCAGCAGCCCAAGCGCTAGCACGCCAGCTTCCTTTCCGAACAACAGTATCGGCATCGCCGCTCGCAAGCCGGGTCGTCCTTCTTCTCGGCGGCAATTCGACCGCTTTCGATGATCGGCTAGGAGCCGGAAAGAAGGGATGAGGTGGCTCATCATCCTAATGGCAGCGCTTTTAGTGCCGGCGTCGCCTTCACATGCCTCAGCCGACAACAGCACCTATCTCCGTCAGGTTGAGGCGGCGCTCGCCGGGGGACGGCTGCTACAAGCCAGAAAAATGTTGGAGAAGGCGGAACAAGGCTGGGAAGCCCTTGGGTTGCCGCTACTTTGGGCGGAACTCTTCTATCAAGAGGGCGCCTATCAAGAGGCTCTCGCTAGATACACCGCCCTTGCCGCGCACGATCCGTCAAACGCGAGGACCGCTACCGGAGCCGGTCTCGCCGCTTTGAAATTATCGAAGCTTGAGGATGCGTGCCACTGGCTTGGCCACGCGACATCGCTTGCGAATGCGGGCTCAAAAGCCTGGAACGGTCTTGGCATATGTCTCGATCATAAGAAGGATTGGGCGGCGAGCGAGGCTGCCTACAAGCGGGCCCTGCATATCTCAGCTTCTGGGGCGATCTGGAACAATTATGGTTATTCGCTCCTGCTCCAGCAGCGTTACGAGGAGGCCGCAGACGCGTTCGGAAGAGCATCTGCGGATGCGCGCGTCAGATCGAAGGCTGCGCTCAACCTTGAGATTGCGGAAGCCTTGAAAGGCGCTACCCCCAAGCGAAGGCAAGGCGAACGTTCCGCCGATTGGGCGCGCCGCCTCAACAATGCGGGCTATGCGGCCTGGCTGCACGGCGACCCTGCGGCGGCAAAGACGCTGCTCGTAGAGGCATTGAAGGTCAGTGACGTTCACTTTGCCAAAGCTGAAGCCAATCTCCGGCTGGTGGAAAACCGCTAATGAACGCGTCTATCCTTCCGCTTTATGCCTTTTGCGCCCTCCTATTTCTCGGTGCGCTACAGGACGTTTTCACGCTCCGAATATCGAACTTTGTCTCGGCAGGTACCTTTTTGGCTGCCCTCCTCTTCGTCTTGCTGAACATGTCTGTGGGGGATTGGTGGCAGCACATCTTGTCATTCGTGCTCACGCTTGCCGTGGGAACATGGCTCTTCACCAGAGGCCTTTTGGGCGGAGGGGACGTGAAGCTGTTGGCGGCCGCGGCGTTGTGGTTCGATCTTTGGCAGCTCCTAACCTTTATCCTTGGGGTAGCTCTCGTTGGTGCAGGGGTGACAATGGCTGCTGTCACGATACGGCTGTTGGCTACGGCGACCGAGGAGACCAGCCTTCGCGCCCTTCGCCGAACGTCGGTACCTTACGGCGTCGCCATCGCCGCAGCCGCCATTTGGCTTGCAGCGACGAGCTACGCTTCTCCAACCGCGATACCAACAATCGAGGCAGAGGTCCGAAGTGACTGAAGGGGCAGTTCAGCGTCAATCCGGAATGCTGCTCCGCCAAAGGGGCGGAGCCATTTTGCAGGTGGCGGAGGGCGCTCTCTGGCGGCTTCAGCTGCATGATGACGTGGATCACCTTATCGGCAAGATCGTATCTGTGGAGGGCCTGCGCATCGAGCAAGACCTGCTTGAAGTTCTCAGGATTTCGGTGAGAGAAGAACCCGCGCATTAGCCGTATGGATATCGGTCAGAACGAAGCTTCTAAATTTTAGCTGCGTCCCGTGACCGTTTCGACAATGGCAGCGTGAACTCGAACTTCGTGCCTTGACTATCCGCAGGGGAGACGTTGATCCGCCCCCCGTGGGCTTCCACGATCGTGCGGCAGATCGAGAGACCTAGCCCCATTCCATCCGGCTTAGAACTTTCGAAGGCTGTGAAGAGATGTGCGGCGGCTTCGCTGTCGAGACCCCGCCCCGTGTCCGACACGCTCACGCAAACCATATCCCGCCCAGCGCTGGCGGTATTGATTGTGAGCTTTCGAACGGCAGAGTTCTCCATCGCTTCGATGGCGTTTCGAATAAGGTTGATCAGCACCTGCTGTATCTGGACCTTGTCCGCTAGAACGTGAACCGGCTTTTGTTCGTAGCTGAAGCTCGTTTCGATCCCTCTTTCTCGTGTTCCAATCAGGGCAAGGGTAGCCGCCTCGTCGATAAGAGATGTCAAATTGACGTCCGACCGCCTCACATGCCCCCGCTTAACGAAGTCTCTCAACCGCCTGACGATCTGACCCGCGCGAAATGATTGAGCGGAAAGATCGCGGAGAAGATGCTTCACCGCCTTCTTATCGACGTCAGGCTTGTCCAGCATCAACTCCGCCGCCTCCGCAAAGCTCGCTATCGCGGTCAGCGGTTGGTTCAGCTCGTGGGCAAGCGTCGACGCCATGGTGCCCATCGCCGTCAGGCGAGCGGCGTGCGTCAATTCGGATTGGAGGCGTTCGACCTCTTTCTCGAAGCGTCTTTTCTCGGTGAGATCTTCTACGAAGCCCGTGAATAAGAGCTCCTCCTCCGTCGCTACCTCGCAAATCGTAAGCTTCATCGGAAAGGTCGTACCGTCGGCTCGACAGCCTCTTAGATAATGAGGAGCGGCGGTGATGGCCTCGTTGGCCGTCTGGATATAGTGCGAAACGAGAGCTTGGTTGTAATCCCTATATTCCGGAGGCGAGAGTATGGACACATTGGATCCGACGACATCGGCCTCCGCATAGCCGAAGAGACGTTCGGCAACCGCGCTGAAGGAGCTGATCGAGCCTGTCTTGTCCACCACTACCATTGCGTCAGGAATAGTCGACAATATGGAGCGCAGATGCTGCTCCCGCCGCTCAAGCGCGCTCGCCAAGGCACGCCGTTCGGTTATGTCTCGTACGAGCTTTGCAAAACCGCGCAATTGGCCGCTACCGGTTTTTAACGGCGTAATCGTCACTTCGCCGAGGAACCGGGATCCGTCTCCTCTCACCTGGAGATGTTCGGTCGAATAAGAACCCTGCTGCAGAGCCAAGAAGAGATCCTGATGGGCTTTTCCCGCTGCAGCTTCTTCCGCAGGATAGAAGGTGGTGCTGGGCTTCCCTAAAATCTGCTTTTCCTCCCAACCGTACATGCGCTGCGCGCCGCTGTTCCAAAGCGATACCTTGCCCGCTTCATCCACCATGAAGATCGCGTATTCCCTCGCGCCCTGGAGCAGCAGGTCAAAGCTCTCACTCGCTTGACGGGAAATACGCGCCTCTTCTTCGGCCTCCTGCTTATGTTGGTCCGAGGTTCGTCGCGCCGTTGCCACATGCTCCGCCAACCATACGACGCCGAAGGCTTCTATGATGAACAGAAGCGCCTGGACCTGTGCGGGAGTGGTGTTGACGACGGCTGCGGGGAAAAGGCTGACACCGGCGAACAACGACAGAATGGCGCTTAGAAGTGCCGGCTGACGGCCAAGATAAATGGCGCTGAGGAGCACCGCTGGAACGAACAGGATGAATTGTGAGCGATCGCCCAGTGCGGGTTGCAAAAGGCTTCGAAGCACATAGCCGAGCACCACCAGCGAAATCGCCGCGACAAATGGCAGAACCCTGTCCAGAACGGACCCAACAGGCCACCTCCTGTCCATCAGCCGAGGCTCCTTTGCGCTCTAACTCATGCGAAACTCGATACTTACACTATGTCGTCGTGGCGAACTAAAACTGATTTAGGCTTGAATGCCTTTTCATGATACGACACACTCACTTTGAGGACGTCGCGATCACGTTCAAGTCAGTCCCCTGCCGGAGCGTGCGCGGGGAAGCTGGTTCACCTCGTCGATGACGACGAGGCTGTTCGTAATGCCGTTTCTGCCCTGCTGTCGTCAGCGGGTTATGAGGTGTTAACATATAAACTTGGCACAGAACTTCTGAAGAAGGGTGCCGACCTGCAGCCGGGCTGCTTGCTCCTCGACATCCGCATGCCTGAAATGAGCGGACTGGAATTGCAGAAAGCTCTGCGGGACGACGGCATCAATCTTCCGGTCGTCATCATCAGCGGTCACGGCGACATTGGCCAAGCGGTATCGGCGGTGAAGGCGGGGGCCGTTCAGTTCATCGAGAAACCGTTCAAGGCAGCAAAACTGCTCAGCGCACTTGAGGAGGCTTTCTCCGACCTAGAAAAATCGTCTCTGGAGCAGCCTGACTCTTCCGCCCGGGCAAAGTCCGCGCTGATGGCTCTCACTCCGCGGGAGCGTCAGGTCCTGATCGGGATGTCCAAGGGACAATCGAACAAGAATATCGCCAATGGTCTCAACATCAGCCCGAGAACAGTCGAGATCCACCGGGCTAATCTAATGGCGAAGCTCGACGTCAAAAATTCATCCGAGGCGTTGCAGATCGCATTCCACGCCGGACTGCATTTGGAATGATGTCGTACAAGGAGGTCTGCCGAGCTCGTCAGCTCACTCCCAAATCACGTGCGTGCATTGCAAGCTCTGTCCGGTTACTCACCCCCATGCGCTGATAAAGGCGGTGAAGATAGACCTTCACCGTTCCCTCAGTGATCTTGAGTTCGTCTGCGATTTCGCGATTGCGGCGGCCCGCAGCGACAAGCTTCATGACTAGCTGTTCTCTCGCTGATAGCCTTGCCCCTTTCGGCCTCGGAGGTTCGGTGACAGCGGCATCAAGTGCCCTCTCTAAAAGGTTTTTGTCGATCCAGCGGCCTCCGGCGAGTACCCTCTCAAGACATTCCAGAAGCAACTCTTGCGCGCTTTCTTTAAGGACGATGCCGTTCACTCCCGTCTGGATCGCTTCTATTAGGTCGCTATCCTCCACGTTCGCCGTCAACAGCACCACGGGCGCGGGAACCCTCCGGCTTCGCAAGATGCGAAGAATGTCGAGGCCGCTCCGCTTGGGCATTCGCACATCGAGCAGCAGCAGGTCGGCAGTTTCCGTTTCCAAAAAATCGAGAACCGCAGCTCCATCGTGCAATGCCGCTACGACTTCATAGTTGGTGCCGCGCAGTACTGCCTGCACACCTGAAAGGATGATCGGATGGTCGTCGGCAAGGAGAAGGCGGACCATCAGGCGGCTTTCAGGGGTAGGCTGATCGTAAGACAGGATCCCTTTCCGCCTGACTTGAGATGAAGATTACCGCCGCTCTCCTGTACACGCTCATGAAGCGACCACGGGCCTATCCGCTGCGCCCGAAGTTCCGCGTCCTTGAAATCGCCGTGAACTGGAAAACCATGTCCATCGTCTGCAATCTCTAGCTGCAGGCGCTCGTCCAACAATTGTGCCCTCACGGAGAGGTTCTTCGCCTTTCCGTGTCTCACCGCATTCGACAGCGCCTCGCGTATAAGCAGATCCACAGCTCTCCGGAGAGCAGCCGGGGCCTGGATGGTTGGGTGCTCGGCGCGAAAAATGCAGTTGATATGCCACTGATGGGCGAGACGGGCCGTAAGGCTCTCAAGATGCTGGGACAGGTTGCCCATCTGCGCGATGCCTCTGCCGCCGCGGAGGACAATGATAAAGTTTCGGAGGTCTTTCTGCTCCCGCTTCAACTCCTCCTGCAGTGAGTCGAGTTCCTCTTCGACCCCAGGATTGTTCGGTACCGATTTCCGGATGCCTTCAAGGCGCATGGAAACGCCTGCGAGGAATTGCGTCACGCTATCGTGGAGGTCGCGGGCAAGGAAGAGGCGCTCGCTGGTGACCGCCGCCTCGCTAGACCGCATAAGCGTGGCTCCGCGCTCGAACGCAGCCGAGATCGAACTGGCCAGGCTTTCGCCCAGTTCCAGGGCGTCCGATGATAAGGTGGCCGCTCCCATGACCAGCAGCTCGCCCTGAACTTGGCTTGCATTTATCGGGATGCGCAGTCCTTCAGCGATCGCAAATTGCTGGACGAAGGCTTGGTGGAAAGGTGTCTGCCGACTCAGCAGCGTTTTGACGCCTCCCGAAGCAGCGAGCAAACGCCCTCGACGACAGTCGAAAAGGAATATCCTGGAAGGCGCGGAAGCATGAAGAATGCAAGGCATCTCTCTCGGGCTGAAACGACGGCGCGAAGATAGACCTTCGTCATATTCGGAAACATTGATCCAGGGCTCTTCACTCTCCCACCAGGCGAAGATGCATCGACGCGCATTTAACTGCTCGGCCGCATAAGCTGCAGCCTGCTCGGCAAGCGCGGCGTTGGAAAGCTTATCTGGTGCAAGAGCAGGTGCTGTTTCCCGCTGCCTCTGACGCCTGTCCGACCACAGGATAAGCGCCGAGAAGACGGTGAGATAGGCACCGCCGATGATGAAGTGCGGAAGGCTGAAATTCTGACCTGCCCAAATCCAGGTCCAGAGGCTCGCCAGAAGATAAAGGAGAGCGACGAGTATCGTGGTGAGGGCGGCCTCTCGCCAACCCCAGCGCAATGCCGCTGACAGGATCAGGAAGATCGAGAACGGGAAAAAGGGGCTGGTATAGCCGTTCGTCAAAGCCACAAGGGAAGCGAAGGCAATGAGGTCCATGGCGTGGGCTGGACCTCCCAGCCGCCGCTCGAGCCACCAGTCGTTCCACGTCGCGATAAGGTAGGCTGCCGACAAGGCCGCATACCATCCTAACAGCGCATAGGCGACGGCCGGCCCGCTCGTGAATTCGGTGGCATCAAACCAGAACGCCAACAAAAAGCAGCCCGCCAGCAGGCCTCTTCCCGCTGCCAGCACTCGACCTGATTGATTATGAAATAACCCTGCCCCCATTTGCGGGAGGATTATACGCCCCAGTTCAAGTTTTCTATGTTTTCTTTTACATAGTACGTTGGTTTTTAATCAAGCTACAAGTAGCTCGAACTATATAAATATCTAATAATAAATCTATTGTTGACCTATATTTATAGCTTAACAATTCCTAAACCCGTCTTCGCTAGACCTTACGGGTCGAGGTGCAGAATGAACGCTTATAACTGGGCAAGCAGGCAGGTCGACGCAGTTGGCGGCGAGACTGAGCACGAGTCTGATCGCTTCTACACACACCTTCGCACGACGATCTTCTCCGAAGACTCACTGCCCATGCCGGTCCTCCTGAAGGATATTTCCTCCGGCGGTTTCATGGGCGAGTGCCCGAATTTCGTCCGCATCGGCAGCTGCATAAGCATCCACTTGCCGGTGATCGGTTCGGTCGAAGCCCTGGTGGTTTGGGCCCTGCAGGGACGGCTGGGAGCAAGATTCTTCCATCAGATCTCATCCTGCTACTTGGCCAAGCATTTTGCCCCTCAAGAGGAGGGCCGAACCCGATGAAGCACGAAAGGCTGCACTCGGGAGCCGACACCCTCGACCTTCGTCGCAGCAACCGCTCTCACGCCCTGCTATCCGCCTGTCTCGATGTGGAGGGCACGGCAGTCCCGATACGCTTGAGAAATATATCCACCACCGGTGCGCTGGTGGATGTGCCGTGTTCCATCCAAGTGGGTGCGGCTGTCACTTTGAGGCGGATGCAAGTTGCAGTTCAAGCGACGGTCGCCAGAGTGGAGGAACATAGGGTTGGTCTTCGCTTCGATGAACCGCTTTGCCATGCGAAACTGCGCTTGCTCAAGCTGGGCAGGGCCCAACTCCGATCCTCGGAAGTAAATTACAGCCCGGAGGATGGTGACGCTGGGAAAGACAGGTACGCACCCGTTCGAAGGCTCAAGCCCACCCTCAGCATGCTTGAGATGGAGCTTTCGAAGGAACTGCTTCTGGCATCGGCGCTTCTTGGACGAAGCATTGAGCCGCTCTCGAAGGACTTCCCCCTCCTACCTAAGGTGGAAAATTATATTCGAGACGCGGACTTCGTCGTGAGGCTGCTTCGAAATATATCTCTTATAATGTCGTCCGCCGACAAAAAGGCGGCAATCACCCAAATAGACATGGCCGCTCTCGAAGGACGGCTCCGGGGAGTCGTCGGGAAGTAATCAGGGCAGAACATACTCCGCTTCGTCTTTCAAAACCCGCCGCAATTCGATACTATTTAGGGCTTGAGCTCGTCATGGGGTCGCGAGCCATTTCGAGGAACAATAAGCGTGATCGATCCGGCTCTGATGGCACTACTGCTTGCCGTTGCCGGCCAAGGTACCGACTTCGGAGTGCGCACGGCCCCAGGCTGGGTGTCGCCGCAGCCGTCAAAGCAACTGGCACAGGAGCCTTTTGTCAAAGCTGCATTCGATCTCACCTCCGCGGCTGCGTTGGGCAGGAAGTGGGGAACCGTCACAAGCACCAGACGGACACCGGCGCGCAACCGCGCTGTCGGCGGCGTTGCCAACAGCTTCCACCTCTCAGGCCGCGCAATCGACATCGCGCGCCGCGGCGGCATCAGGCATTCGCAAATCGAAGCCGCATTCCGACAGGCAGGCTACCACCTCGTAGAATCTCTCGATGAAGGAGACCACAGCCACTTCGCCTTCGGCACGCCACGACGCCGTGACGAGGGGAAGTCTGAGCAGTCCACCATCTGGAAGGTCATTCGAGCTCCCGGCAGCCGCTAATAGTCCCTTTGTGGAGTGTAGCGTGGCTTGATGAGCAGGTGAACCGCGGGCAGAACGGCGCATTCTATATGCGGTTATGTCCGACCTCGTGATCAGAAGCCATGTCGCCGGCGCATCGGCCCATGGGGAAGTCGTCGCCGTCGATATCGGCGGTACCCATGCGCGATTTGCTCTCGCCGAGGTGAGGGAAGGGCGGGTTCTTCAGCTTGGTGCTGCTTGCACGCTGAAGACGGCGGAGCATGAAAGCCTGGAAGTCGCTTGGCGGGTCTTTGCACGCGAAGCGGGACGGCCGTTGCTGCGCGCGGCGGCGATTGCCTTTGCCGGGCCTGTGCAGGGGGAGATGCTGAAGCTTACTAACAACGGCTGGATCGTTCGCCCCGATCGATTGAAAGAAGAAATCGGCGTCGAGCGCCTTCTTCTGATCAACGACTTCGGCGCCGTCGGGCATGCCGTCGCGCAGCTTGGAGAAGAGCATTTCAGGCATCTCTGCGGGCCTGAAGCGCTGCTTCCGGATGAAGGCGTCATCAGCATCGTTGGCCCTGGCACAGGGCTTGGGGTGGCGATGCTCCGTCGGCACCCGCGGGGCTATGAGGTCATCGAAACGGAAGGCGGGCACATCGATTTCGCGCCCATTGACAGCATCGACGACGAGATACTCGCCTTTCTTCGGAAGCGGTTCGGGCGGGTGTCGGTGGAGCGGCTGGCGTCAGGCTCTGGGCTCCGCAACATCCACGACGCTCTAGCAGAGCGTGAGGGGCAGAGTACGGCCATTGTTGACGATAAAGCGCTCTGGGCTGCCGCGCTCAATAGTTCCGACAGGCTTGCATCGGTGGCCTTAGAAAGATTCTTCTTTACGCTCGGCTCGGTCGCGGGCGACGTAGCGCTAGTACAGGGAGCGAAGGCGGTGGTAATTGCGGGCGGGCTTGGCCTGCGGCTGGCGGACCGGCTGGGCTCCTCTGGCTTTGCCGGGTGCTTTGTCGCCAAAGGGCGTTTCCAAAGCATGATGGAAACGATGCCGGTCAAGATCCTCACGCACGAGCAGCCCGGCCTGTTCGGCGCGGCTGCTGCCTTCGCGAAGTGTATCGCCTAGTCGGCCGGGACGAGGCGCCTCTCTTTGAAGTCGAAGCTGTCGCCCTCAGCGAGCACATGCACCTTCACGTCATACATGGACAGGGTGTTGTCGGACTTGGCTTCGGCAACCTTCGAATGACTGACGCCGGTGCCGTCGACGACACAGATCGCGCTGTCGCCAATGACCAGACTAAGGGTGTCCTGTCGATCTGCTGGCGGACCAGCCGCGCCCCACTGGCCGACGCACCCTACGCAGACTTCCTCCTCTGGCCTTCTGAAGGCGCCCGGCTTATGAGGCCTTATGCTTTCTCAACGCACGCGGTACACAATGCGGGCGCTCCTCCACCTGGCCGACCGCTACGGCGAAGGCCCTGTGCAGCTGAGCGAGATTGCCGCTGCGCAAAACATCCCCCCGAAATTTCTCACCGTGATGCTCTCGCAGATGCGGCGCGCGGGCGTGGTGGAATCGATGCGGGGCCGGGAAGGCGGCTATTGGCTCGCCAAGCATCCGAAGCAGATCAGCTATGGCGAGATCGTCCGCCTGACGCGCGGCTCGCTCGGCCTTCTGCCCTGCGCAAGCCGCTACGCCTATGAAAGCTGCAAGCATTGCATCAGCGAGGACAAGTGCCGGCTGCATCGCGTAATGCTGATGGTGCGGGACGAAACGGCGCGCATTCTGGACAATCTCAGCCTCGCCGATCCCGTGCCGCAGGAGATGCATCAGGGGCCTGAAGAGTGAGGCCGCGCCAGGTCGCCATCATCGGCGGCGGCTATTCCGGAGCGCTTCAGGCGCTGAACCTCCTCCGCCATGGCGATGCCCGCGTAACTCTGATCGAGCGGGCGCACCGGCCGGGGCGGGGCGTCGCCTACAGCACGCCGCATGCCGACCATCTTCTCAACGTCCGCGCCGGACGGATGAGCGCCTTTCCCGACCAGCCGGATCATTTCGCCGCCTGGCTGGAAGCGCGCGGCGAGGGCGATGGCGCGAGCTTCGCCGAGCGCCGCATCTACGGCACCTATCTGGAGGAGCTGCTTGCCAGTGCGCCCGGCGACCGGCTTCGGATCGTCCGCGATGAAGCGGTCGGTGTGGTCGCCACAGATGGCGCGGAGCGCGTGAAGCTCAGGAGCGGCGACGAGATTGAAGCAGATACGGTCATCCTCTCTATCGGCAATCTGCCGCCGGAACGGCCGCGTGCCATACCGGCCGACCTTCCTCCGAGCGTCTATGTCGAAGATCCATGGAGCGCCGACATCGCGGCTGACCTGACGGGGGACGATCAGGTGCTGCTAATCGGCACCGGCCTAACCGCGGTCGATGCCGCGCTGATGCTGGATGCTGCAGGTTTCCAAGGGATCATTCTCGCCATGTCACGGCGCGGGCTTGCCCCCCGCTCGCACGACCGTGCGCCTCATGCCGTTCCGGACTTGCAGGAGCCGCTCGCCGCCGACCTCAGTAAGCTGCTCGGTCAGGTCCGGAGAACGGGAGAAGCAATTGGGTGGCAGGTGGCGGTGGATCAGCTTCGGCCGCACACCCAGCCGCTTTGGGCAGGCGCGACCGTTGAGGAGCGGCGGCGCTTCCTTCGTCATCTCCGGCCGTGGTGGGACGTGCACCGTCACCGCATCGCCCCGGAAATCGCGAACCGGATTGCTGGGATGGAGAGGGAAGGGCGGCTCCGTTTCGCAGCGGGCAAGCTTTCTTCCATTGAGCGGAGCGACGATGGCGCGCGCGTAAGCTGGCGTCCGCGAGGGGCGGAGGAGGAAGAGACCTTCACTGCCGCCCGCATCGTTAATTGTACCGGCCCGCGAGCCAACATCCAGCGGTCGGGCGAGACGCTGCTGGACCGTCTCGTCAGCGAAGGCCGCGTTCGTCCCGATCCGTGCCGCATCGGCATCGACGTGGATGAAGGCTGCCGTGTGATCAGTCGCGATGGAACGCCGTCCGCTAGTTTCTACGCGATCGGCCCCATGACGCGCGGCGCGCTTTGGGAGATCGTCGCGGTGCCGGACCTGCGCGTGCAGACGGACGTGCTCGCCCGCTTCTTGTCCTCGCAAAAATTGGGGGCAACGGCTTGAGCAAACCGAAACTCGGTCTCGGCAGTCGTCTCGTGATCGGAGGCATCGCCGGTTTCGTCGGCACCTTAGCCATGACGGCGGCGATGCGGCGCATGCATCAGAAGCTGCCGGCGGAAGAGCGTTATCCGCTGACGCCGCGCGAAATCATCGACTCAGCGGGCGGCGAAGCCTTGCCAGATGAGGCGACGAAGGACGTCACCACAGCAGCCCACTTCGCCTACGGCGCCGCTTCCGGATCGTTGCTGGGCGCGATCAGCCCGCGCACCGGCCCCGCAGGAGGGGCACTCGCGGGCGTCGGTATCTGGCTCGCCAGCTATATGGGCTGGATACCCGCGGCGCGCATCCTGAAGCCCGCAACCGAGCACCCCCGCCGCCGCAACCTGCTGATGATCGGCGCGCACCTCGTTTGGGGCGCGGCGACGGCGCTGTCGATGCGCGAGCTTCGGCAGGCGCGCGAAACGATGGGACGGTCCCGACAAGGATGCGCCGGCGGCTAGTCCACCCGCGAATTGACGGCGGGCGGATCGCTCGCCGGGAAGCTCTCGTCCGACGCTTCGTCTACCTTGCTCCAATTCTTCGGCGGGTCGCGCATTGCTTCGGGGCCGGCCGGCCGGGCATTGCCGCTATCGCCGACGGGGCCCAGCGGACGCCGTCCGGAGAGCGCCGGAGCGAAACGGGAATCCCTGCCGCTTCCGCTTCGCCCGCCCGTGAACCGGCGGCTGAGGAAATAACCCGCAACGGCCGCGCAGGCCGCGCCGATACCGGTGATGATCGCAGTCTTTCTTTCCATGCCTTACATCGTCTCCAAAGTCGCTGGCATCGCCGGCGGCAGACCTTCGCTTTCCGCCTGCTGCATCAGCTCCGCCTTGCGCGCGGCCATCTGCTCACCAAGCGCCTCGAGGTCGACATCTGCCTTCCGCGCCTGGGTAAACATATTGCCCTGCTGCTTTTCCTCTTCCTTCACGTGGTGCTCGATCTGCTCCTGCAGCACCTTCACCTTGGCCTCGTAGAATTGCTCATCCGGGCCGCCGGCCTCGATCTCGTTGATCAGCACCTTGGCCCCGTCATGCTCCACATAGGCTTCGTTGAGGTCCTCGTCCTCAATCTTGCCGCGGAGCGCCGGATAGAAAATCTCCTCCTCGATCATCGCGTGGATCTTGAGCTCGGTGCAGATCTGCTTCGCGATCTTTTCCTTGCGTCCGTCGCCGCTCGCTTTCTCGAATTGCTCGAAAAGCTCCTCCACCTTGCGGTGATCCTCCGCGAGAAGCTTGGTCGCGTCCTGCTTGCCTTGGCTTGCCATGAATGCCTCCTGTTCTGGCTCTGGAACCATTGGCCCTAAGGCGCGGTTCCGTGGCCGACATGCAGTTCGAGGACGCGATTTGAACGATACCGAAACCCTTTCGCCGGTGCTCTCCAATGAAACCGAGGAGGCGACGCGGCGGCTTCTGTCGAAAGCGTCCGAACGAGAGCTGATGCTGGCGACGGCGGAAAGCTGCACGGGCGGAATGCTCGCCTCCCTCCTCACCGACGTGCAGGGCGTCGCCCATGCCTTCGAGCGCGGCTTCGTCACCTATACGAACGAGGCGAAGAACGAGATGCTTGGCGTCCCGTTAAAGCTGATCGACGAGAAAGGCGCGGTGTCGAAGGAAGTGGCCGTCGCCATGGCGGAAGGCGCGCTGCAGCGCTCGCGCGCCAATATCGCGCTGTCCATCACCGGCTTTGCCGACAAGGGCGACGAGCCCGGGCTCGTCCATTTTGGCTGCGCCCGCGCCGGTCGCACCACCGCCCACAGGGAGGAACATTTTGGTGCCATCGGAAGAGGTGCTACACGCATCGAATGCATGCGGGTCGCGGTTGAGATGATGAACGAGATGCTGTGATGGCAAAGGGAAAGCGTCCGCCTTTCGAGGCCATCCATCGGCACGGTTATGTCCGCACCGCGGCGGCGACGCCGCTCGCCTCGTCCGGCGACATTGCCTTCAACGTCGAACAGACTTTGCTCCTGGCCCACGAGGCGCACGAGCGGGGTGTCGATCTCGTCGTCTATCCGGAACTCAACATCTCCTCCTACGCCGTGGACGATCTTCATCTTCAGGAGGCGTTTCTCGACCGGGTGGAGCAGGGGATCGCCGATCTTTGCGCCGCCACCGCCGAACTTCACCCGGTGTTGTGCGTCGGCGCGCCGCTTCGGCGGAACGGCCGCCTCTACAATTGCGCCCTCGTGATTTCCCGCGGCCGCATTTTGGGCGTGGTGCCGAAGAGCTTCCTCCCCAACTACCGCGAATATTATGAGAAGCGCTGGTTCGTGTCGGGCCTCGGCCTCAACGGCATCGACATTGCCGTCGCGGGGCAGACGGTTCCGTTCGGCACCGACCTCATCTTTGCCGGCGAAGGGCTCGACGACTTCATCTTCCATGTCGAGATTTGCGAGGATTATTGGGCGCCGCAGCCGCCCTCGACCGTGGGTGCACTCGCGGGAGCGCTGATCCTCTGCAACCTCTCGGCCTCCAACATAACGATCGGCAAAGCGTCTGAACGGGCGCTCCTCTGCGCCAGCCAAAGCTCGCGCTGCTGCGCCGCCTATATCTATGCTGCCTCAGGTCCCGGCGAGAGCACGACCGACCTTGCCTGGGACGGGCAGGGCTCCATCTACGAGCTGGGCGAGCTCGTCGCCGAAAATGGCCGCTTCTCGCGTGAGCCCGAGCTTGCCGTCGCCGACGTCGACGTCCAGCGGCTCCGGCTCGAGCGGATGCGGATGCCGACGTTCAACGACAATGCGGTCGCGGCCGGGCATCCGGAAAAGAGCGCGCGCCGCATCCATTTCGATCATGCGCCCGCGCTCGCCGCCATCGGCTTCGAGCGGCGCTATCGCCGCTTCCCCTACGTGCCGAACCGCGTCGAGCAGCTCGATCAGGATTGCTACGAAGCCTTCAACATTCAGGTGCAGGGCCTCGCCAAGCGCTTCACCTCCACCAAGGGCACGCACCTCGTCATCGGCGTGTCGGGTGGGCTCGATTCCACCCACGCCCTGATCGTCGCCGCCAAGGCGTGCGATTATCTGGGGCTGCCGCGCTCGACCATCCTCGGCTTCACCATGCCGGGCTTCGCGACATCGGACACCACCAAGTCCAATGCCTGGGCGCTGATGAAGGCGCTTGGCGTCGTCGGCGAGGAGATCGACATCAAGCCTGCCGCCATGCAGATGCTGAAGGATATGGGCCACCCGTTCGCGAACGGAGAGCCGGTCTACGACATCACGTTCGAGAATGTGCAGGCAGGGCTCCGCACCGACTATCTCTTCCGCCTCGCCAACCAGAGGGCCGGCTTCGTCGTCGGCACCGGCGACCTGTCCGAACTGGCGCTCGGCTGGTGCACTTACGGCGTCGGCGACCATATGAGCCATTACGGCGTCAATGCGGGCGTTCCGAAAACTCTGATCCAATACCTGGTCCGCTGGGCCGTGAAGACCGACCAGTTCGACCCCGAGACCGACCGCATCCTCACCGCCATTCTCGACACCAAAATCTCGCCGGAGCTAGTGCCCGCGGACGAAGCCGGCATGCAGTCGACCGAAGACAAGATCGGCCCTTACGAACTGCACGACTTCTTCCTGTTCCACATCCTCCGCTCCGGCCAGCCGCCATCGAAGGTCGCGTTCATGGCCTGGCAGGCATGGAAGGATAAGGAGCAGGGGCTCTGGCCGATCGGCTTCCCGGAGCATCTAAAACGCTCCTACGACCTGCCGACGATACGGAAGTGGCTGGAGGAATTCCTCTGGCGTTTCTTCCAGACGAGCCAGTTCAAGCGCTCGGCCCTGCCCAATTCGCCCAAGGTCTCCGCCGGCGGAAGCCTCAGCCCCCGCGGGGACTGGCGCGCCCCGTCCGACGGCACCGCCGCGCCCTGGCTGGAGGAGTTGAAGAGCGCGTTCGATTCATAAGCCGCGCCGGGCGCAATCGTCCGCTTCCTGCACGGTCAGTGTCTCAGCCGACGATCGCGGCGCCTTCCAATCCCTGGGCGGATCCATCCCGATGAAATCGGACAGCAGGGCCGTCACATCGACCGCACAGACATAGCCCGCGTTCGTGGATCGGGCATTGCCGCCACGAAGCAGCACCATGCCCATCCCGGCCCTACCGGACGCTCTATAGCCATGTTCGCCCCTCAGCAGCGGCTCGTCCGATAGAACGTCGAGCCTGTCCTGCCGCGCAGAGAGGGTATAGCCGGGCCGCGCCCTCACCCAAAGGTCGCCTGAGGCGCCGGGGAAGAAGATGTTTTGTGAGACTTGCTGCTCCGGCGTCAGCACATCTTCGAAGACGGGCTCGCCACCGACGTCGCGGAAGGAGCGGAGCAGGGCAGCCGCTTTCGCAATAGAAGCGGCTGCGTCGGCGGTTTTGCTCTTGTCGAAGTAAAGATGCGCGGAGGTGGAGCTCACCCGAACACGGACTACTGGTGCGTCGCCTTCGACACTGAAACCGGCACCACGAAGAATGGCATTGAGGTCGTAGCGCCTGTGCGCCGGCAGAAGCGAATAGTCCGAAACGAGCGCGACCTTGGGCTGCCGCGGCTGCGCCTCGATCACGCGCTTTAGATTCGCGTCCACCAGGCGATAGGCATGCGCGATATAGCTCTGGAAGCGGGTCCGGCGCGCCGCATCGTCGAAGGCGGTCTGGCGCGGATCGACCCGCAGAAACTGGTGCACCGCATTGTCGATCGCCGGCTGCTCCAGGATCATCGCATCGAAGCGGCCGATGCCGGACGCCGCGACGGCCGCGTCCGCAAAATAGCGATTTTCGCGCTCCATCTGCTCAATCCATGTGCGCTCGTCGATGCTGCCGTCGCGCAGCCGGTCGTAGTCGGGAGAGCCGGGGAAGAAGCCGGCCTTCTGCTCGACGGCGGCAAGGAAATCGGCCGGATAGCCGCGCCCCTCATGCGCGGCGCCCACATAGAGGCGCGCCTGCCCGCTATCCGCGTTTACCGCCAACAGTTTCAGCCACCGTCCTGCGCGGCTCGCTCCCGCCGTGAACTCAACGGGAGCCCATTCGCCCGGCCGCAGCAAGGCCTTCCAGCCATTCGCCCGATCGTCGTCATCATCCAGAACGATGCCGTCGAAGACGCGGCGTCCGTCCTTGCGGGTGTCCACGGCAACCGCCCGCAGGCGGATCGGCGCTTCGCCTGTTCTTCCGGCGACCTGGATGGCCTCGTCGCCTTCCGGCGCAATGCGAGCCGCAAACTCTATCTTCTGGCTCTGCGGAGCCGCGTCGGCGGGACTCCTTGGTGCAAGCTCGAGCACCTGCGAGGCCCCCAGCCAGCGTCCGCTGGCGACCACATAATCGCCGGCCTGCGGCTCCCCGCTCCCGTGCGGGAACAAGGTGCCGATCCGCACAATTCGCCGCCCCTGCCGGCGTCCAGCCTCCCACAAGGTCTCGGCGGCAAAAGGCGTTCCGAAACCGCTGCCCGGCCGGTCGTCCTTCAGAAAAGAATTGCCGACGATGCCGTGCTTTGAAGGGTAAGTGCCCGTCAGCATCGTGACCCGTGCCGTCGAGGTGAGCGCCGGATCGATGGGAACGACGAGCGCGCGTCGCCCCTTTGCAATGGTTTCGGCCAACGGTCCGTCTGCGGGAAGGATCGAGCGCGCCCTCAGCGTCTCCATTTCCCTCAAATCGGCGCCGTGGAGGGTCACGACGATTATGGGCTCGGAATGACCGGGGGCGTCAAGAAACGCGGCTGCGGCAGCCAGCGGCAGCAAAAAGGCAGGACGCATGAACTCTCCTCTGTAAATGAGAAGAGCATCGGACCCGCGCGCGGGTCAATGTAGTTTCGTTCCCGCAATTGCCCGGTTCAAACCTCGGTTCGTCGCAGATTCAGCACGAATCTAATCTGCATCAGTGTTCAAGAAGAAGCGTAAGGGAACTCGTTACGCCTCTTTGACGTTGCACTCTAAGTCCTTCGTTCATCAGGGGTTTACATTGATCAGCTTCTCCACCGCCCCTTCGCAGGGGCCGAATGCGTCTGCGCAATCTTCTCTGGATCAAACTCTGATCTGCTTCTCCCATTTGCGCTGGAATTTCGTTTTTCAGCGGCCTCAACACCTGATGAGCCGCTTCGCGAAGGACACGCGGGTCGTCTATTGGGAAGAGCCCGAAGCGGCGCTTCCGGAGTGCGAGCCAGCGCTCGGCGTTCGCGTCTGCGCCGAAACTGGCGTCACCGTCGTAACCCCGTCGCTTCCTGAAGGCCTCAGCGAGGAGCAGCGCGACGAGACGCTCCGCGGCCTGCTCGACTCCTTCGTGGCGGGCGAGAAGGGGCCGTTCATCCGCTGGTATTATACGCCGATGATGCTGCCTTTCTCGCGGCATCTCGACGCTGCCTGCACCGTCTATGACTGCATGGACGAACTCGCCAATTTCCGTTTCGCGCCGCCGCAGTTGCTCGATCTCGAGCGCGAGCTGCTCGCCTCGGCCGACGTCGTCTTCACCGGCGGCTACAGTCTCTACGAGGCGAAGAAGGACCGGCACCCCAACATCCACCCGTTCCCGTCGAGCGTCGATCGCGCGCATTTCGCGCAGGCCCGCGCCATGGACGCGGCGCCCGACGACCAGGCCTATCTCGCCCGCCCGCGGCTTGGCTTCTACGGCGTGATAGACGAACGCATGGACCTTGAGATGATCGCCGAGGTTGCGGACGCGCATCCGGAATGGGCGATCGTCATGGTCGGGCCGGTGGTGAAGATCGATCCAGCCGACCTGCCGCAGCGCCGGAACATCCATTACCTCGGCGGCAAATCCTATGAGGAACTGCCCGTCTATCTCGGCGGCTGGGACGTGGCTTTGATGCCCTTCGCGATCAATGAATCGACGAAATTCATCTCGCCGACGAAGACGCCGGAATATCTGGCGGGCGGCCGCCCGGTCGTGTCGACGCCGATCACCGACGTCATTCGCCACTATAGCGATCTCGACGGGGTGTTCATCGCCGACGGCGCCGACGCCTTCACCCGCGCCTGCGAAGATGCGCTTGCGCTCGCGAAGGGCGACGACGAATGGCTCGGCCAGGTGGACGAGAAGCTGTCGACCCTGAGCTGGGACACCACCTATGCGCGCATGGCGGGCCTCGTTCGCGAGGCGACCGTGGTGCCGCAGGCCGGTCCCAACATCATCAAGGCGCATACGAAAAAGAAGTACGACTATCTTGTGGTCGGCGCGGGCTTTGCGGGTTCGGTCATCGCCGAGCGTTTGGCTAGCCAGCATGACGCGCATGTGCTCGTAATCGACAAGCGGCCGCACGTTGCCGGCAACGCCTATGATCATCTCGACGAAGCGGGCGTGCTCATCCACCAGTACGGGCCGCACATCTTCCACGCCAATTCGGACGACATCGTCGACTATCTGTCCCAGTTCACCGAATGGCGCCCGTACGAGCACCGCGTGCTCGGCCATGTTCGCGATCAGCTGGTGCCGATCCCGATCAACCGGACGACGCTCAACAAGCTGTTCGGCCTCGACCTCAAGACCGAGGAAGAAGCGGCCGAATATCTTGCCTCGCGCGCCGAGCCGGTGGGCGAGATCAGGACTTCGGAAGACGTCGTCATCTCCGCCGTCGGCCGCGAGCTCTACGAGCTGTTCTTCCAAGGCTATACGCGGAAGCAATGGGGTCTCGACCCCAGCGAGCTCGACAAGCAGGTGACCTCGCGCGTTCCGACGCGGACGAACACCGACGACCGCTATTTCACCGACAAGCACCAGATCATGCCGAAGGACGGCTACACCGCGATGTTTAACCGGATGCTCGACCATCCGAACATCGATGTGCTGCTCTCCACCGACTATAAGGATGTGGTGAAGGAGATCGACGCCGGTCACATCGTCTTCACCGGCCCAATCGACGAATATTTTGGCTTCCGGTACGGCAAGCTCCCCTATCGGAGCCTCCGTTTCGAGCACAAAGTGGTCGATCAGGAGTGGGTGCAGCCGGTTGCGGTCGTGAACTATCCAGACCCTCAGGTGCCCTATACCCGGATTACCGAGTATAAGCACCTGACCGGCCAAGAGCATCCGAAGACAAGCCTCACCTACGAATATCCGAGCGCGGAGGGCGATCCTTATTACCCGATCCCGCGGCCGGAGAATCAGGAGCTGTTCAAGAAGTACGAAGCGCTTGCGGATGCGACGGCGGGCGTCACCTTCGTCGGCCGCCTCGCGACCTACCGCTACTACAACATGGACCAGGTCGTGGGTCAGGCGCTCGCCACCTTCCGCCGGCTGGACGAGCAGCGGAAGAAGGCCGACGCGAAGGCCGCAGCCAAGCAGACCGTCTGGACCGAAGCCGCCGAATAAGGCGGCTTCGGCTCCGGCCGGATTAGAACTTCAGGAGAGGGATGTAGCGGCCTATTCGGCCGCTACATTCATTTCGGGCAGCGGCTCGATAAGGTCCACGACCTCCCGCAGATATTCTTCGATCGCGCCATCGAGCGGACGGAGGAGAAGCCCGCGGCTGCTGGAAAGCACGGTGTTCGCCGCCGGCCCGTCCATCGGCAGGACGAGCGCCGGATTAAGGTTCGCGCCCTCGGCCATTCGCCGCGCAAATTCGTGCCAGCTGAGCGCGCCCTGATTGGCGAGGTGCCAGATACCGGTCTCCCCATCGATCAGCAGGTCGAGCGCGGCATGGACGAGATCCGGCACATAGGTCGGCGAGATCAAAGTGCTGATGCTCGCCTGCACGGGCTCGCCGCGGGCAAGCTGATTGAGCACGTTCCAGGCGAAATTGTACCGGTCCCAGGGTCCGAAGAAGGCGCTGGTGCGAAGGACGAGGCTCTTGTCCCAGAGCCCAAGCACGTCCCGTTCCATCTCCGCCTTGCTCACGCCGTAGACGCAGGTGGGGTTCGGCGCGTCTTCCTCGACATAGGCGCGGCCGAGCTTGCCGTCGAAGACGAGGTCGGACGAAAAGGCGACCAGCGGAATGCCCGCCTTCGCGCAGGCTTTGGCGAGGTTGCGTGGACCGGCGGCATTGGCTTCGATGCACGCCTCCCGCTCATGTTCGGCATCGGCGACACGGACGAAGCCGGCGGTGTTGATGATGGCCCACGGTTTGTAATGCGCCATCGCCTTCGCGACCGACCGCTCGCTGGTGATATCGAGCTCCTTCCGGCTGGTGAGGCAGAAGGAAAGGCCGCGATGCTCGCAGAGACGCGCAAAGGCGCGGCCGAGCGTGCCTGTGGCGCCAGTGATGAGCAGTTTCCGCGGCTCGCCGTCGGCGAAGGATTTGCACCTGCCGTGCCAGTCGTAGAGCCGCTGCGGCCGCCGCCACCAGCCCTTTGCTTCGAGTGCCGGATGATCGAAGCGCCGCCCGCGCGCATAGGCTTCGGCGGCCTTGGCGATGATGGTCGGTCGTGGCTCAGGGCTCCGAGTATCGAAAGCGCCGACATCGTAAACGCCGTCGCGCCGCGTCAGCAGCGAGCGCCAGTCCACATTGCCGAACAGCGACCAGAGCGTCACGGCGCGGAGGTCCACGCCTTCGCTCTGCAGGCGCTGAGCCTGCTCCCAGACCTCGGCAAACCAGCGGAGCTGCTCGTCGCGGGTGCAGCCGTGATGCACTTCGGTGATGGCGATGGGAATGCCGTAACGCGCCCATGCCTCGCGGATGCGGGGCCCTATGCCGGTATGGAGATGGAGCCTCTTCACACGCACCGCTTCGGCATCGACATAGCGGTCGCGTCCGTTCCCACCGGCCGGCAGGTTCGGGTAGAGCTCGACCCGATCGTCAAGAAAGCGCTCGCTCGTCAGATAATGGTTGATGCCGAGTATGTCGGGCTTCGCCTCGCCTGACCGGAGCCGCTTCAGCTCCGCGGGTTCGATGCCGTTCTTGATGAGGCGCTTATAGAGCGGGTGCCGCGAATCCACGCGGCCGCAGAGCAGGTCGAAGCTCAGCCAGCGCCGCGCATTTTCATGCGCCGCCTGATAGCGGAGCGGCGCGGTCGAGAAGGTCTTGCCGAGATCCTCGGTCTGGACGAGCAGGGCACCCGGGATGAAGGCGCGGATCGCCCGCATCGCCTCGAGCGTGCCGAGGCATTCGTTCATCAGCGCGCGAAGATAGGCGCGGTCGGTATGGGCATGCGGATACCAGTGGCCGTAAAGGCCTGAGAAACGCGCGGTGGTGAGCGGCTCGTTCACCGGCGTCCACTTTTCGATCCACGGATAGCGTTCGGCCACACGCGCTGCGAAGGCGGCGAACTTCTCCGGGAAATCGGGATCGAGAAGGTCAGTATAGCGGGGGCCGGAGCCATGGTGCAGCAGGCCGCCGATCACCTCGATGCCGCGCTCCCGCAGCATCTCCAGCCGCGCATCGTGCCAGGAGAAATCCAGCGTCTCCGGATCGTCGGGCGCGATGGATTCCCAGACGATCGGATAGCGCACGGCGCGGATGCCGAGATCCGCGATCAGGTCGATGTCGCCCTGCCGGTCCTTATGTCCCGTCTCGGCTACCTGATCGCGATAATCATCTCCGACCCGCGCTATGGTGCATTCCACCCCGCCCCACAGCTCCAACTTGTCCAAGGCCATTCATTCGTTCCGGATTGCTAACGGTCGGGAAACGAACGGCTTAATTGCAGCGGAAGTTCCTATGCGCCTTTGGCGGCCTAAAACAGGTTAGGCATTATTCCCCTTGAGCCGCAGAAAAGAGCGGTCTTGCGCCTGCCGCGCGCTTGTTGCAGCCTGCTCCAATCCCAACCCACGCGGAGTCCTTCCGCGCCGCCGGAGCATCCCATGAAAAAAGGCATTGCCGCCCTGTCCCTCCTGCTCATGTCCACGACCGCTTTCGCGCAGGCGAAGGAGGAGAAGAAATGGGACGTCGCGGCGCCGCCCGCAAAGCTCCGCCAGGTGCCGATCAACGTCGATGAAGGCACCTGGATGAACCTGGACGTGAGCCCCGACGGCCGCACCATCGCCTTCGATCTTCTCGGCGACATCTATACCATGCCGATCACCGGCGGCCGCGCGACCCGCATTTCGGCGGGGCTTCCCTACGAACAGCAGCCGCGCTTCTCGCCCGACGGGCGGCAGATCGCGTTTACCTCCGACCGCGGCGGGGGAGACAATATCTGGATCATGAATGTCGACGGCTCCGGTCGGCGCCAGCTCACCAAGGAAAGCTTCACGCTTCTCAACAACCCCACCTGGAGTCCCGACGGACGGTACATTGCCGCGCGGAAGCATTTCACCACCCAGCGCTCGGCCGGCACGGGCGAAGTCTGGCTCTACCACGTTGGCGGCGGCAACGGCGTCGCTCTCGTCGAACGGCCGAACCCGCAGCACCAGAAGGAACTGGGCGAGCCGATGTTCACGCCGGACGGCAGCGCTATCTATTTCAGCCGCGACATCACGCCCGGCGGCACGTTCCAATATGCGCAGAATTCCAACCAGGCGCTGTTCGCGATCGAGCGCTACGACCTCCGCACCGGTGAGCGCTCGACCGCTGCCGGCGGACCGGGCGGCGCCGTTCGCCCCGCTCCGTCGCCGGACGGCCGCTACCTCGCCTTCGTGAAGCGGGAGCGTGCGCGTTCCAAGCTCTACGTGAAGGACCTGCGTTCGGGCGAAGAGCGGAAGATTTACGACAATCTCGATCAGGACATGCAGGAAAGCTGGGCAGTTTCCGGCGTCTATCCGAACATGGATTGGACGCCCGACAGCCGCTCCATCATTTTCTGGGCAGGCGGCAAGATCCGCCGTGTGAACTTTGACGGCAGCGGCGACGCCGAAATCCCGTTCCAGGTGTCTGACAGCCGCGATGTAATCGATCCGGTTCTGCCGACCACCACCGCCTGGCGCGACAGCTTCACCACCCGCATGCCGCGTTTCGCCGTGCTCTCGCCCGATGGGCGGCGCGCCGTGTTCGAAAGCCTCGGACGCCTATATATGAAGGATATCGGCGGGGGTGCGCCCCGTCCGCTGACTGCTGCGGACGGCGATTTCCAGCTTTATCCCGCTTGGTCGCGCGACGGCAACCGCATCGTCTTTGTCAGCTGGAACGACCAGCGCCTCGGCGAAATCCGCTCGGTCGCCGCGGACGGCAGCGGCATGCGCACGCTCTCCGATATTCCGGGCCATTATAAGCGGCCGCGCTTTTCGCCGGACGGACAGACCATCGTGTTCGAACGGGGCGGGGGCGGCGGGCTTACCGCGGATCGCTGGTCGGACCAGCAGGGCGTCTATCGCATGCCGGCCGCGGGCGGCGCGGCGACGCGGCTTACCTCCACCGGCGGCAATCCGCAATTCGGCGCCGCCAACGACCGCGTCTATATGGACGTCACCGAAGACCAGAAGCTGAAGCTCGTCAGCGTCGACATGAACGGCAAGGACCGCCGCGTCCACGCGCAGGGCGACCTCGTCAGTGAATATCAGGTGTCGCCCACCGGCGATCACATCGCCTTCCGCGAGAATTACGACGTCTTCGTCGCGCCCTTCCTCGCCAGCGCGAAAACGGTGGAGGTCGGTTCCAAGGCGACCCAGCTCCCGATCGTGAAGGTCAGCGAGAGCGGCGCCGAATATCTCCACTGGGGCGGCAACGGCCGGACCATCGGCTGGAGCCGCGGCCCGACCCTGTTCAGCGCCGACAGCGCATCGGTCATCCGCACCGCGCCCGGGGCCAGCTTCGTTCCGCCGACCAGCGGTACCTCGCTTGCCCTTTCGGCGCCCGCCGACCGGCCGGCGGGTCTGGTCGCGCTCACCGGCGCAAAGGTCATCACCATGGCGAACGGCAGCGGCGGCGTGATCGACGACGGCGTCGTGCTGGTGGAAGGCAATCGCATACGCGCCGTTGGCAGGCGGGGCGAGGTCGCGATCCCCGGCGGCGCACGGCAGGTGGACCTTGCCGGCAAGACGATCATACCCGGCCTCATCGACGCCCATGCGCACGGCCCGATGGGCGACGACGACCTTGTTCCCCAGCAGAATTGGTCGGCGCTGGCGCATCTCGCCTTCGGGGTCACCACGATCCACGATCCGTCAAACGATTCCAGCGAGATTTTCGCGGCCGGCGAGATGCAGCGGGCGGGGCTTATCGTCGCGCCGCGCGTCTTCTCGACGGGCGAAGTGGTGTACGGCGCGAAGCTTCCCGGCCTCTACGCCGAGATCAACAGCTTCGACGATGCGCTGGGCCACGTCCGCCGCCTGAAGGCGCAGGGAGCGCACAGCGTCAAGAACTACAACCAGCCGCGCCGCGACCAGCGCCAGCAGGTGGCGCTTGGGGCGATCCGCGAGAATATCGCTTCCGTGGCGGAGGGGGGCTCCCTCTACGGCCTCGACATCTCGCTGATCGCCGACGGCAACGCCTCGCTCGAACACAACATCCCGCAGGCGGTGATCTATCAGGATGTGATCGATTTCTATTCGGGGACGAAGGTCGGGTACCGCCCGACGCTCGGCGTCACCTACGGCGGCATGGGCGCGGAAGCTTATTGGAGTTCCAAGACAGAGGTGCTGAAGCACCCGATCCTCACCCGCCATGTGCCGGGCGAGGTGCTGGCGGCCGAGCATGTCCGCGTCGTCCACGCCCCCGAGGAAGATTTCGTCGACGTGCTGAGCGCCCGCAATTCGAAGCGTCTTTCGGACCGCGGCGTGATGGTGTCGGCCGGTGCGCACGGGCAGCAGCAGGGCCTCGCCCTTCATTGGGAGATGTGGTCGATGGCGCGGGGCGGCTTCAGCCCGGTCGAGGCGCTTCGCACCGCCACGGCGACGGCCGCGACCTCGCTGGGCTTCACCGATCTCGGCACGATCGAAACGGGCAAGCTCGCCGACCTCGTCGTCCTCGATGCCGATCCGCTGGCCGACATCCAGAACAGCGACAAGGTGTCGAAGGTGATGCTGAACGGCCGCCTCTACGATGCTGCCACCATGAATGAGGAGGTGACCGGCGAGCGCCGCCGCCTGCCCTATTTCTGGGAAAACGACGCCGCTTCAGCCCGCTAGGAACTCGTTAACCCTTCTCCTGCATCATCTCTCCTGGAGAGCTGGGTAGGGGAAGGGTTATGCTGGTTGAGGCTGCGGTCGCCGTAGAAGCGCCGAACGTCGTTGTCGAACAACGGTCGGAACCGCGTTACGAAGACATCATCGAGCGCGCGGTCATTACCTTTCGCGGCCAGAGTTATCCCGTCCCGGTCCTCAACATCTCCTCGCGCGGCACGCAGATCGAATGCGACATCGCGCCGCGCCTTGGCGAAAGCCTCGTCATCCAGTTCGAAAATTGCAGCCGCCTTCACGGCTTCGTCCGCTGGGCGCGCGAAGGCAAGCTCGGCATCCGCTTCGGCCACGAGCTGATCCTCGACAGCTGAGCGCGGCGGCGCTCCGCTATCGTTTCAGCGCCTTCATCACGGTGGGCAGGATCCCGCTCACCATCTTCTTGATACCCTCGAAATTGGGATGCACCCCGTCCGGCAGGTTGAGCCGCCGGTTGCCCGCCACATTGGCGAGGAAGAAGGGGTAGAAAGCCGCGTCGTACCGCGTCGCCAGATCCGGAAAAATCCGGTTGAACTCGGCCCCATATTGCGGCCCCATGTTCGGCGCGGCGAGCATGCCCGCAACCAGCACCGGAATGTCCCGCTTCCTCAGCTCCGCAACGATCGCGTCCATATTCTCGCGCGTCTGCCGCGCCGGCAGCGCGCGAAGCATGTCGTTGCCGCCCAGCGCGACGATGGCGAGGTCGGGCTTCCGTTTGAGCCCGTTCAAAGTCCAGCCAAGCCGCGCCCGGCCGGCCGCCGTCGTATCGCCGGATACGCCGGCGTCGATCACCCGCGCGCGCACTCCGTTACGCCGCAGACTGTCCTCAAGCTGCGGCACGAAACCCTGCCCGCGCGGCAGGCCGTAACCGGCGGTGAGACTGTCGCCGAAGGCGAGGATCTCGACGTCTTGCGCCTCCGCGGGCGCCGCTGCCGCCAAAGTCATGAGAAAGGCCGCATGGACAAACAGCCTTCGAACCCCATATGCCACCCGTAACGCCATCGGAACAACCTCACCTTCATGTCCAATCCCCATATTGTCATCGACGCAGCGGATGTCACGCTGTCGCTTGGAAACGGCCCTGCGCGGGTGGATATCCTCCGCGGCATCGATCTTCAGGTGAAGCGAGGCGAAAGCGTCGCCCTGCTGGGGCCCTCGGGTTCCGGCAAGTCATCCCTGATGGCCGTGTTGTCGGGGTTGGAGCGGGCGACCGGCGGTACGATCCGCGTCGCCGGCGCCGACTTCACCGCGCTCGACGAGGACGGCCTCGCCCGCGCCCGGCGCGGCCGGATCGGCATCGTGCTCCAGGCCTTCCACCTGCTCCCCACCATGACCGCGCACGAAAATGTCGCCGTGCCGCTGGAGCTGGCGGGGGAGGGGAACGCCTTCGCCATCGCAAAGGCGGAGCTTGAGGCGGTCGGCCTCGGCCACCGCGTCACCCACTATCCAGCGCAGCTGTCGGGCGGCGAGCAGCAGCGCGTCGCCATCGCCCGCGCCACCGCGCCGAAGCCGGAAATCCTTTTCGCGGACGAGCCCACCGGCAATCTCGACGCGAAGACCGGCTCGGCCATCCTCGACCTGCTCTTCAAGCGGCAGAAGGATACCGGCGCGACCCTCCTCGTCATCACCCACGATCCGTCGCTCGCCAGCCGCTGCGACCGCGTGCTCGAGATGCAGGACGGCCGCATCGTCTCCGACCGGAGGGCCGCCGCCTGAACCTTCCGCTTCGCCTTGCGCTTCGCGACCTCCGCGGCGGCCTCACCGGCCTTCGCCTGCTTGCGGTCTGCCTCTTCCTCGGCGTGATGGCGCTTGCCGCCGTCGGAAGCCTGTCGTCGGCCATCGTCACCGGCCTTGCCGAACGGGGCCAGTCGATCCTCGGCGGCGATATTCAGGTCGGCGTTTCTCAACGCGCGGCGACGCCGGACGAGCTTGCCGCCTTCCGCGCCGAAGGGGAGGTCTCCCACATCACCCGCATGCGCGCGATGGCGGCGCGGCTCGACGGGCAGGAGAGCGTCCTCGTCGAACTCAAGGGCGTCGATCAGGCCTATCCGCTCTACGGCAATTTCCGCCTTCAGGATGGCGCTCTTCGCCCCCGCCCCAGCGGCAATGAAGTGGCGGTTGGGCCCGAGCTTGCCGAACGGCTCCGCGTCGGCGTCGGCGACAGCATCCGCATCGGCGATGCCCAGCTTCGCATCATCGGCCTTATCGCCGAAGAGCCAGACCGCGTGGGGCAGGGCTTCACTTTGGGTTCGACCGCGCTCACCGACCGGAGCGGCATCGAAGCGACCGGCCTTGTCCAGCCCGGTAGCCTCTACAGCAGCGTCTACCGCATCCGCCTTCCTGCGGGCGCCTCGCCCGATCCGGTGACGGAGCGACTGTCGTCGCGCTTCAAGGATGCCGGCTTTCAGGTTCAGGACCGCTCGAACGGCGCCCCCGGCACGCGCCGCTTCATCGAACGGCTCGGCCAGTTCCTGACCCTCGTCGGCCTCACGGCCCTCATCGTCGCCGGCATCGGCGTCGGCAACGGCGTCACCTCTTATCTGGATTCGAAGCGCGGCATCATCGCCACGCTGAAGCTGCTCGGCGCCACCAGCCGCACCATCTTCCTTTCCTATCTTCTCCAGATCGGCATCGTCGCTCTGGGCGCGATCCTCGCTGGCCTCATCGTCGGGGCACTCGTGCCGTGGATTGTCGTGCAGGTGGCGGGAAGCGCTCTGCCCGTGCCGCCGGTTCTCTCCGTCTATCCGCTGCCGCTCCTCGTCAGCGCCGCCTACGGCCTCCTTATCGCCTTCGTCTTCGCCCTGCTGCCGCTCGCCCGCGCCCGCACCGTACCTGCCGCCTCGCTGTTCCGCGGCAGCCTGGAGCAGCTCCGCCGTCCACCATGGACGCTGATCCTGGCGGTGATCGCCGCCGCCGGCCTCATCGCCGCGCTCGCCATCGCGACGGCGCGGGAGCCGATGTTCGCCGCCCTGTTCATCGCCTCGGCGCTCGGCCTGCTCCTGCTCCTCACCATCCTCGGCTGGCTGATCCGCTGGATCGCCGCGCGGCTGCCCCGGCCGAAGAACCCGCTCTTCCGCCTAGCCCTCGCCAATCTCCACCGCCCGGCGGCGCAGACCGGGCGGCTGGTGGTGGCGCTCGGCCTCGGCTTCACGCTTTTCACCACGCTTGCCGTGATCGAAACCAACCTCACTGGCCAGATCCGCACCACCATCCCGGAAAAGGCGCCGAGCTTCTTCATGCTCGACATTCCTGTGGGCGAAGTGGACCGCTTCCGCGCCCTCGCGACCCGCGCGGCGCCTGACGGCGATCTCGTCACCATCCCGTCGCTCCGCGGCGCCGTCGTGGCGGTGGACGGCCGCCGCGTTTCGGAAATGACCGAGCTTCCGGAGGGCGCCTGGTTCCTCCGCGGCGACCGCGGCCTTACCTATGCCCGCGAAGTGCCGGAAGGGAGCCGCATCGTCTCCGGCGAATGGTGGCCGCGCGATTATTCCGGCCCGCCGCTCGTGTCGCTCGATGTCGAAGCCGCGAACGCGGTCGGCCTGAAAGTCGGCGACAACATCACCGTCTCCATCCTCGGCCGCGAGATCGAGGCGCGGATCGCGTCCCTCCGCGAGATCAACTGGGACACGATGGGCTTCAACTTCGTCATCGTCTTCGCGCCCGGCGCATTGGAGGGCGCGCCGCACAGCTTCATGGCGACCATCTCGATGCCGGAAGCGCAGGAACGGCCCTTCGCCCGCGCCGTGTCCAATGCCTTCCCCAGCGTCTCCGCGATCCGGGTAAAGGAGGTGGTGGAGGCCGTCTCTGGAATGCTCGGCCAGCTTTCAGTTGCCGTCCGCTCTGCCGCCAGTGTCGCGATCCTCGCCGGCATCGCCGTTCTGATCGGCGCGCTCGCTGCCTCCCGCCGTGCCCGGGTCTATGACAGCGTGATGCTGAAGCTCCTCGGCGCCACCCGCTCCCGGATCCTTGCCGCGCAGGCGCTCGAATTCACCGTTCTAGCCCTCATCCTCGCCGCCGTCGCTTTCGGTCTCGGCGCGGCTTCCGGCTGGTATGTAGTGGTGGAGGTGCTTGAGCTCGAATGGGCGCCGGACTGGGGCACTGTTGCGCTGACGCTGCTCGCCGGCGCGCTCGTCACCCTTGTATTGGGCCTATTGGGCTCCCTACCTGCGCTTGCGGCGCGGCCGGCAAGGGCGCTGCGCACCCTCTAGGAGGCTTGCCATGATCGATCTCTACACCGCCGCCACCCCCAATGGCTGGAAGGCCTCGATCACGCTGGAGGAGCTCGAACTTCCCTACACTGTGCATAAGATCGACCTAGCGTCTGGCGCGCAGAAGGAGCCGTGGTTCACCGCCATCAATCCGAACGGCCGCATCCCCGCCATCGTCGACCGCGGCAATGGCGACTTCGCCGTGTTCGAAAGCGGCGCCATCATGCTCTACCTCACCGAGAAGACCGGCAGGCTCATCCCGCAGGATGAAAAGGGTCGGAGCCGAGTCATCCAGTGGCTGATGTTCCAGATGGGCGGGCTCGGGCCGATGATGGGGCAGGCGAACGTCTTCGTCCGCTACTTCCCCGAGAAGATCCAGCCGGCCATCGACCGCTACCAGCGCGAAAGCCGCCGCCTTCTGGAGGTGCTCGACGGCCACCTCGCCAACAACGAATATCTCGCAGGCGACTATTCGATCGCCGACATCGCCAACTGGTCCTGGGCGCATATCCACGAATGGCCCGGCATCGACATCAGCGGTCTCGACAATCTGAAGCGCTGGATGGACCAGGTCGGCAGCCGCCCGGCCGTCAAGAAGGGCGCCGCAATTCCGCCGCGCGCCGACCCCGAACAGCAGGTTAGATCCGCCCGCTCCATCCTCGCCTGATCGCGGCGGCGGCGCTAAAGAGCGCGCAAGAAAAAGGACTCGAAGCCATGAACGAGATCAGCAAGATCGCCGCGCAGCCCGCTTATTCCGATACCGCCCAGCGCATCCTGGCGCGGGAGCCGGCGCTTTTCATCAACGGCGAATGGGTGCGCTCGACACACGGCAAGACGCTGCCCGTCTTCGACCCTTCGACCGGCAAGCAAGTATCGGCCATCGTCGATGCCTCTGTCGAGGATGTGGACCGCGCCGTCGCCGCCGCCCGCACCGCCTTCGACGACGGCCGCTGGACCGGCCTCTCCCCCTATCAGCGCCAGCGCCTGATCGAGCGGCTCGCCGACCTTATCGAACGCGACACGGACGAACTTGCCGAACTCGAAGCCATCGACAACGGCAAACCGAAGAGCGTCGCCGGCGGCTACGACATCACCCGTGCGGTCGCTACGCTTCGCTACATGGCGGGCTGGACGACCAAGATTGCGGGCGAAACGCTCGATCCGGCCATGCATCCGACCGGCGCCTTCCATAGCTATGTGCGGCGCGAGCCGATCGGCGTCGCCGGGCAGATCGTCCCCTGGAACTTCCCGCTGATGATGGCGGTGCAGAAGATCGCCGCCGCGCTCGCCGCCGGCTGCACGCTGGTCCTGAAGCCCGCCGAGCAAACCTCGGTCACCGCGCTTCGTCTCGGCGACCTCATCGCGGAAGCGGGCTTCCCGGCCGGCGTCGTTAACATCGTCACCGGCCTCGGCGAGGTCGCCGGTGACCGGCTGGTCCGGCACCCGGACGTGGACAAGATCGCCTTCACCGGCTCGACCGAGGTCGGCAAGATCATCAACCGAGCCGCGACCGACACGCTGAAGCGCGTGACGCTCGAACTCGGCGGCAAGTCGCCGGTCATCGTCCTTCCCGACGCTGACATCTCCAAGACGGCCGCCGGCGCTGCGCGCTCGATATTCGCCAATGCCGGCCAGGTCTGCATCGCCGGCTCGCGCCTGTTCGCGCACCGCGACATTTTCGACCAGCTGCTCGAAGCGGTCGCCGAGAATGCCGGCCAGTGGAAGCTTGGCCCCAGCCTCGCGCCCGACACGATGATGGGTCCGCTCGTGTCGGACGAGCAGCATGAGCGCGTGCTCGGCTATATCGACCAGGGCCGTAAAGCCGGCGCAACCGTCCTCACCGGCGGCGAGGCTGCGGGCGACGAAGGCTGGTTCGTGAAGCCCACCATCCTGGTCGACGTGAACCCCGAAATGAGCGTCGTCCGCGAGGAGATCTTCGGCCCGGTCCTCACCGCCCAGCGTTATGACGATCTCGAAGCGGTCGCGAAGGCCGCGAACGACACGCCCTACGGCCTTGCCGCAAGTGTCTGGACCCGCGACGTCTCCGCGATGCACAAGCTCGCCGCCAAGATCAAAGCGGGCATGGTCTGGGGCAATGTGCCTTCAGGCGCCGATGTCGCGCTCCCCTTCGGCGGCTTCAAGCAATCCGGCTTCGGCCGCGAAAACGGCAGCGTCGGCATCGAAGCCTATCTCGAGCGGAAAACCGTCTCTATCGCGCTTTAGGGCTTATCGCCGCAGCGGCTGAGATCGGGCTCCTCGCCGCGCCGCTCCGCGCGCCTTTGCTCCTTGCCGACGCACTCATTGTACCTGCGCACCTTCTTTCCCAGCTTCTCGTCGGCTTCGGACTGGCTGGTGGTGAGGACGTCGACCGTCTTCGACGCCGCCTTCACCGGCAGGGTCGCGACGTCGAGCGCCGTCTTGGCAAGGCAGCCGCTTAAGCCCAGCGGCAGGAGGGCAGCGGCAAGTAGGATACGCATGGAAACACCCCTTTATGGTTCGGCGGCGACCATGGCTTTGAAAGCCTGATCGCCGCCTGAACGCCGTTTTAGCCGGTCTTGCGGAGGTTCGCTGCGTCGAGATCTAACTCGTCCGCCTTGATCACCTCCACGTCCGGCCTGAGCGCACGGAGCTTGTCGATGAACTTCGACGCATCGCCGACGATGACCAAAGTCGCCCGGTCGGAGGAGGCGATCTGCCCCGCCGCCTGCGCGGCCGCCGTGGGCGTGACGTCCTGGATGGCGCTGGTCAGCCGCACCGCTTCGGCGGGCGCGATGCCCTGCTGGAGGAGGCCGCCTAGCAGGGCCGCGAAGCCGCCGCCGCTTTCCGCCTGCCGGTTGATGCCGCCGACCAGGAACGCCTTCCTCTTCTCGATCGCGTCCGCCTCGAACGGCTCCTTGCCGAGCCGGTCGAGTTCGTCGAGGAAGATTTTGGCGACGTCCGCCGCGCTTTCATTCTTAGTTTGCGCGGAGGCGGTGAGCAGCGCCTCGTCGGCGCGCGCCGGATGGTTGCTGTAGGCGCCATAGGACAACGCCCGCTTCACGCGCACTTCCTGGAAAAGGCGCCCGTTGGAGCCCGCTCCAAGCACCGCATTGGCGACGTTGAGGTTGTAGTAATCGGGATGGGCGCGGTTGACGCCGCGCACCGCCGCAACCACCGCCGCTTGGCCCGCACCCGGAAGGTCGACCACCACCGTCCGCGCCTTGCCTGCGTCGCCGGCGCGCTCCGCTGGCGGCACCGGCGCCGGTCCCTGGCCCCGCCAGCCCGCGAACAGCCGCTGGGCAAGCGCATTCGCCCGCGCCGCATCGATGCCGCCCGACACGATCAAGGCCGCATTGGCTGGGTGGAACCACTGCCGGTAATAGCCGGAAAGGTCCGCCTGCCCCATCGAGGCGAGCGACCCCGGGGTCCCGGCCGCCGGCGTCGCATAAGGCGCAGTGCCGTAGAGCACCGGCTGCGCGACCATGTTCGCAAGCGCGCTCGGATCCTTCATCGCGATGCTGAGCGCGTCCAGCGCCTGCTTCCGCTCCCGCTCCACCTCAGCCGCCGGGAAGGTCGCATTCTGCGCGATGTCGGCAAGGATGCGCCCTGCTGCCTCAAGGTTGGCCGTCGGCGCGGACACGGACAGGATGATTCCGTCCGGCCCCGCATTGCTGCTGAGCGTCGCCCCGAGGGATTCGATCTCCGCCGCGATCTGCTGCGCGGTCCGCGTGGCCGTGCCCTTGGTGGCGAGCGACGCCGCCATATTGGCGAGGCCTGCCTTGCCTCTTGGGTCGGTCGAAGCGCCGCCCTTCACCATCAGCGCCATGGTCGCGAGCGGCACGTCGCTCGTCTTGGCGGTGACGAGCTGCAGCCCATTGGCCAGCCGGCCTTCCGAAATAGCAGGCGGCGTCACCGGCAGCGCCGCGCCGGGCGCCGGCGGCTGCTCCCGCTCGCCTTCAGCGGCGAGCGTATTCGGCGCGCGCTTGGCGGGCGGCGCCGACGCGAAGGTCGGCATCGGCACCGGGTTCTTCCAATTGTCTGCCACTCCCTGCGGCCGCGCCGTTTCGTTCAAATAGCGAATGTCGACGCGGGCATTCGGCGCCAGATATTTCCGCGCCACGCGCTGCACGTCTGCCGCAGTCACCTTCTGGATTCCGGCGAGGCGCTTGTCGGCCGCGCGCGGGTCGCCGGTGCGGACATAGGCTTCGCCAAGCTCGAAGGCGCGGTCGCTGAAGATCTCGCGCTCGCGAAGGCTTGCGGCGATCAGTTCGTTCTTCGCCTCGTTAAGCTCCGCCGCCGTCACCCGTTCGTTGCGGATGCGGTCGATCTCCGCCTGCAGCGCCGCGTCCACCTTGCTCAGGGTCTTGCCGCTGGCAGCGATCGCATAGGGCGCGTAGTAGCCGCCGTCCTCGACATCGTTGAGCTCCCCAATAACCGAGGTCGCAAGCTGCTTGTCATAAACGAGGCTCTTGTAGAGCCGCGAGGATTCGCCGCTGGTGAGGATTGCGTCCATCACTGCCAGCGCCGGCAGATCCGGGTGCGCCGTTCCAGGAATGCGCCAAGTCGACCCCACCACCGGCAGCGGCACGTTGGGCGCATAGGCGACCACCGATCGCGGCGCCGTGCGGGGCTTCTCCACTCCCTTGATCTCGAGCGGGATCTTGTTCGCACGCGCCGGAATGCTTCCGAAATATTCATCCACCCAGCGGTTAAGCTGCGCCTCGTCGAAATTGCCGGAGACGATCAAAGCCGCCGTGTCCGGCCCGTAATAAGCCTCGTGAAAGGCGCGGGCGTCCTCGAGCGTCGCCGCATCCAGATCTTCGATGCTACCGATGCCCGGCCGCCGGTGCGGCAAAGTGTCATAGCTGTTCTCGGACAGGACGAAGCGCATCCGCCCATAAGGCGGCGCAAGCACGCGCTGACGAAGCTCTTCCTTCACCACGTTCCGCTCGGTTTCGAACACTTCCGGATCGACCACCGGCCGCGCCATCCGCTCGGCGTGAGTCCACAGCATCGTCTTTAGATATTGGGCGGGGACGATCTCGTAATAATTGGTGCGGTCGTACCAGTTGGACGCGTTCCGTACCCCGCCGACATCCTCGGTCAGGCGGTTGATCATATTGTAGGGCATGTTCCGCGTCTTGCGGGACAGGATATGCTCGAACAGGTGGCTGAAGCCGGACCGGCCCTGCGGATCGTGCTTCGACCCGACTTCGTACCAGACGGAAACCGCCACATTGGGCGTCGTCGTGTCGCGGAGGGAAATGACCTTGAGGCCGTTCTTCAGCGTCCGTTCCTTGAACGCGATCGGCGGCACGCTCAGCTGGCTCGTCGCCCCCGTCTGCGCGAAGGCGGGCGTTCCGGCGGCAAGGCCGATGGCAGCAGCGCCAAGCGCCAGCGCCGATAAGGTTAAGACACGGATTTTCGATTTAGGCACAGCGACATCCCCTCTGATTCTCTACCTCGTGTGCTACGAGTGTAGAGCAGCGCCGCGCTTACTGCCAAGCGGCGATGCGAGGGGATGATTAGGCTCCGGCGCCTTCGCCTTCGGCCGAACTCTTGCCCCGTGCGCTGTTGATCAGCGCGTCGGAACGCTCCGACAGCTTCCTGCTGTCGTCGATCAGGTTCATGATCACCGCCTGTTCCGCCTCGATCCGGGCGTACAGCTCTTCATCTTCTTCGGGAGTCACGATCAGCCCACAATGGTTGTCGCGATCTTAACGTCGATCAAGATCATCGGTTCCAACCGTTCGTCGCATCGACTCCCGTTTGGCCGAACAATTCAGCGGGCGAGGGCGGCCGCTTTGTCGGAAGCAGCCTTGGCGCGCATACGCTCAGTCTTGCCGGCGCGCTCGGCCATCACGTTCCAGGCCGCTTCGGACCGGAGGCAGCGTTCCCGAACATTGTCGAGCAAGGCGGCGTCCGCATCGGCGCGGGCTTCGGCGGCGCGGGCGAGATAGAATTCTTCATGCGTCATGGCGCGGGCCTCGGGGGGGAGAAAAGAAGAGGGGCGCCCGGCATTTGGCCGGACGCCCCTTCTCTGGCGGTAGCTCAGGCGCTCTGCAGGTTGCAGGCGCTGGTCTTGCCGCGATTGTCGGTTTCGAGCTCGTAGCTGACGCGCTGCTCCTTATCGAGCGTGCGCATGCCGGCGCGTTCGACCGCCGAAATGTGGACGAAAGCGTCGTTTCCGCCGCCTTCCGGCTGAATGAAGCCATAGCCCTTGTCGGCATTGAAGAATTTTACGGTGCCAATCGGCATAATCTTTTCCTTGTATTCATAAGTTTTGACGGCGGCCAGCGTGGCCGTCGCCATGCGGGAGCAGCGTAGAGAGAAGGAAAAGGAGCTTTATGCCGCCAAAATCCGTCGCATGCGACTTCAGCAAGATTCTTATGCACTATTTACGGCAGAATAGCAAATGCCAACATCACAGCAGGGAATGTTAGAAAAATTCGGCAAATTTATTTTGCACCAATTTTCTAGATGTCTTGCAAGTGAAAAGCGCCTATCTTGTCCAGCCGCGGGGGGATGATCGTGACGTTCGAGTTCAACTGTCCGAAGTGCGGCGAAAACCGCTTCAAATATCCGGCCCGCACCGATCAGACGACGCCGATCCTTTGCGAAAGCTGCGGCGAGAGCATGGGCAATTTCGCGGATCTGGAGAAGCGGGTCGGTGAAAGGCTGGACGAGTTCCGGCGGCGCCGGCTCGACTAAGGTCGCGGGCGTCGCCCGGCCCCTATCGCTCCGCCAGCACGTCCGGCCCTAGCGGCATGTCCAGAGTGAAGCGAAGGCCCTGCGGCCGGAATTCCACCCTGGTTTCCGCTCGAAGGTCGTAAGGCAGGCTTCGCTCCAGCAGCTCCAGGCCGAATCCCTGCCGTTCCGGCTCGGCGGGCAGGCCTTCAAGACCGTTCTCCTCCCATGCGAGCGCCAGCCGCTCCTCCCCGTCCATCGCCCGCCGCTCCCAGCTGACCGACAGCCGTCCACCGCTCACGCTCAGCGCTCCGTATTTGACGGCATTGCTGGTCAGCTCGTGGATGGCGAGGCTCAGGCTTTCCGCCGCCCGCGGCTGGAGGCACATGTCAGGGCCGCGGATCGTGACACCCTCTCCCTCGCGCGCGGCGTGGGCCAGCAGCTCGTCCTCCACCATGCTCAGGAAGTCCACGCCGCCTTCGGCCGTTCGCGTAACCACCGCCTGCACGCGCGAAAAGGCGTCTAGCCGCCCTTCGAAATGCGACGCCATGTCTTCGACGCTCTCGCTGCTCTGCGCCGTCCGCCGCGCGATCGAGCGCACGATGCCGAGCGTGTTGCGCACACGGTGCTGCAGCTCGGCGAGCAAAGTCTTCTGATGCTCCTCGGCGCGGCGTCGATCCGTCGTGTCCTGGCCGATCTTCAGGAAACCGATCAGGCTGCCGTTGCGGGTCCTCAGCGCGGTCGAAACGCCGTCGATGAAGATGCGTCTGCCGTCCTTGCGGATGTGCCAGCGGACGTTCGGAGCCTGCCCGTCCCGCGCGGCGGTTTCGCGCTCCTTCCGCGGAACGTCCTCGGCGCGGTCTTCGGGCGTGAACGTCATGTCCACCGGCTGTCCGACGGCTTCGTCGACGGTCCAGCCGAACACCGCCTCCGCGCCCTCATACCAGTGGTCGATGATGCCTTCGGGGTCGGTCGTGAAGATCGCATAATCCCGCGCATGCTCCACGATCAGGCGAAAGCGCTCCTCACTCGTCCGAAGCGCTTCTTCCGACTGCTTCTTACGACTGATATCCCGGAAATAGACTGACAGGCCGCCGTCGTCCGTCGGGTAGATGCTGACATCCACCCACTTGCCCAGGATCGGAGAAATCGCCTCGATCCGCACCACTTCCCGCGCCTCGGCTGCGCGGAGGTGCGCCTTGTAGAGTTCGGAGCCGACTGCCTGCGGGAACTCGTCCCAATAGGCTTTGCCGATCAGTTCGTGGCGGGGCCTCCCCCACCACTTCTCGGCCATCCGATTGATGTAGGTGAAGCGCCAGTGCCGATCGACGGCGTAGAAGGCGTCCGAAATGCTCTCTAGGATCTCGGCATGGCGGGCCTCCTCGGCCACCACCCGCCGCGTGATGTCGAGATAGGAAAGGAAGTGGTTGCTCGGCCGTCCTTCCTGGTCGGTCAGCGGGCGGCAAAAGACGGCGGCGCAGAATTTGCTGCCGTCCTTCCGGTACTGCCAAGTCTCCAGGACGACGTCTTCATTCCGCTCGATGGCCTCGCGGAAACGCCGTGTATCCTCGCTGTCCGTGTCCGGCCCCACCATGAAATGCGGCTGCTGGCCCAGCACTTCTTCCATGCTGTAGCCGGTAAGGTCGAGGAACGACTGATTGGCGAAGACGATCGGATTGCCGGGCAGCCGCACGTCGGTGACGGCCATCGGCATCCTTGTGGCCTTCACCGCTTCGACGAAGATGCCGCCTTGCTGGCGAAGCGCGTCGATGTCCGCCTCGGCCTCGGTGCGGGCGTTCGTCCCAGGCTTGTCCTTCTCGAACGCGTTCGGGGACGGAGGCGCGGGCTCAGTCATTGGCGTCTAAATGCGCGCCTTCATGGTTTAGATGCAGGTAATTGTCGTTGAACAAGGCGGCATCCTTCAGCGCCGCAAGGTCGGGAATCGTCAGCCGCTTGCTGTGGAGCACGATCAGATTGTGCTGGCGAAGCTCCTGCAGGGTGCGGTTGACGTGGACCGCTGTAAGGCCCGTCGCGTCGGCAAGGTCTACCTGGGTCAGCGGGAAATAGCAGCTGTCGCCTTCGGTATGGCCGACCGCCTCCAGCCGCAGGAACATCTCGCAGAGCAGGTGGGAAATCCGCTCGTAGGCGCTCCGCTGGCCGAGGTTCAGAGTCCATTCCCGCTGGATCGCGACCGTCACCAGTTCGTCCCAATAGAGCGCCTGGGTGATGCGAGGATGCTCGATCATCAGCCGCTCGAAATCGTCGCGGCCGATCTCGGCGACGCGGGTCTTCGTCACCGTACCGATATTATGGTCTATTTCCTTGAGGATATAGACGTTGAGGTCGCAGATATGCCCGGGAATGAAGAAGGACACGATCTGCCGCCGTCCGTCGGGCAGCGTTTTGTAGCGGAAGGCCCAGCCTTCCTGGATCAGATAGATGAATTTGGGCTTGTCGCCCTCGCGGATCAGGTCGCGGCGTGCGCCCACTTCTTTGCCGCCTTTGCGGGTGACGCGTTCGATCGCCGCCAGATCATCCTTCGACAACCGGGTAAATGCTTGAAGTCTCAGGGCCAATGGGCTCACCGCCTGCACGAGTTGAGCCTCCTCCTAAACGGTGAATTCGCTATCCTTGATCACCTATGTTATAGCTGGATAACGAGAACGATCCGAAATCGGCTTCGGGCCCGCTTTTTGAAGTGATTGTGGAAGAACAGGGACTTAACTCATTGCGCGTTCTGATCGTCGAGGATGAATATTACCTCGCGGACGACCTTGCGCATGCCTTGAAGAAAGCGGGCGCGGAAGTGCTCGGTCCGGTCGGCACGCTGGGCGACGCCGAACGTGCGGTCGCTGCCGGAAGCTTCGACGTCGCCATATTGGACATGAATTTGCGCGGCGACATGGCTTTTCCGATTGCCGACCGCCTGACGGAGGAAGGCATCCCCTTCGTCGTCGCCACGGGCTACAACAGCGCTTCGCTTCCCGAACGCTTCGCGGGCGTGCCTCGCGTCGAAAAGCCGTTCGACCCGCAGGCGGTCATCGCCGCTCTCCCCGGGGTCGTCGGCTAAGCCATTGCTAACGCACGTGAATGCGACTCGCGCCGTCCTGTGACACAAGGGCGGCATGAACGGGGACGATCCAATCAAATATCATTCCGACCGCGCGCAGGCCGAGCTCGACCTCGCGCTCCGCGCCGGCAGCTACGAGGCCGCCCGCGCCCATTTCAGCCTGTCGTCGCTTCACCTGGATACGGCGCGCGACCTCACCCATTCTCGGCGCACTTCCCCGCCTACATCCAGGGACATCTAAACCCGCAGGTTTCCGCCACTATTCCGGCGCTATAGAAGTCCGTTTGCGCGACACTTTCGCCAACATACTGACCCCGCCGCTCGCAATCACCGCCCCGGCGGTCACCAACGCACATCCGATCCACAGCTCCGCCCCGGCCTCCGCCGCGCCCGCTGCGACCAACAGCAGGGTCGACAGGATCGGCGTCGCATAGCTCAGCACCCCCAGCAGCGGCAGGTGCCCCTGCTTCGTCCCGATGTCCCAAAGGAAGAAGGCCGCCCCCAGCGGCCCCAGCGCAAGAAGCCCCAGCACCAGCCACTCCGTAGCGCTCGGCATCACCGTTTCCTCCAGCGCCACATGCGCCGGAACCGCCAGCGCCGCGGTCGCAAGGCAGAAGAGGAACACGGTGCCGGTTGGCACCGCGCTGAAGCGCCTGCTCACCACCGAATAGCCTGACCAGATCAGCGCGCTTGCCAGAGCCGCCGCATAGCCGATCCACGCCTCCGACTGCGCCGCGCCGGATCCGGTCCCGATCAGCAGCCCCGCGCCTCCGAACCCCAGCAAAGCGCCGATGACCATCGCGGGTCTCAGCCGCTCGCCGGGCAGCAATGCGGAAAAGAGCACGATCAGCAGCGGCCAGAGATAATTGATAAGATTGGCCTCCGCGACCGGAGCATTCCGGAGCGCCAGGAAGAAGAGCAGATGGTAGCCGAAATAGGCGCCGATCCCGAGCAGCCACAGCGCCGGAGGCTGCCGCAGCAGCCCGGACAGGCTCTCGCCCCGCGCGAGCAGGAGCAGGGTTCCGAGGACTCCGCTCATCGCAAAGCTGACCGTCAGCATCTGCAGCGGCGGTATTCCGGAAAGCAGCGTCGTCAGCACCGCCAGCGATCCCCAGAGCGGTATCGCCAGAAACCCGATTAACGTCGCCCGCGCCCTCTCGTCCAAGTGCTGCATGAAGCCCCTCCCGCGCAGTCCTTACGCGGGCGCGGGTCGGGCGGTCCAGAGATGGCTTAGGATGGCTGGGTTATGGTGCCCAGGGGCGGGATCGAACCACCGACACTGCGATTTTCAGTCGCATGCTCTACCAACTGAGCTACCTGGGCGTATCCGGCGAGAACCGCGGAAGCCGCGCCTATAGAAGGGCCTAGCCTTCGCTGTCCAGCCCTTCCGATGCTCTTTCATCAGCAGGCGGACCCGGAACCCGGTAGGCGTCGCCGAGCCAGTTCAGTAGGTCCCGGTCGCGGCACCCCTGGCTGCAGAAAGGCGCATGGCCGGGGCTGGCGGGCTTGCCGCAGACGGAGCAGCCGCTGCCGCGGCGCTTAAGGGTTGAACTGGCTGTGGACATGGCCCGCCGATATGGCGAGCCCCTCCCGCGCCTGCAAGCGCACGGCCGCTCCGATCCGCCTTTCAAGCTCGCGCAGCCATTCGTCATTCTGCTCCAGCCGGGCGATGACGGCCGGTGCGGCCTCAATGGTTCGTTCGCCAGCCCCGCGCGACTTCTCCGCCCGCCTGAGCAGCGCCCGCGCCGCCGCGCCGACAGGGTCTCCCTGAACGATCTCCGGCAAGAAAGGCCGCTCCCGCCGCCGAACGACCTGCAGGAAGCCGAAGCCGTTCACCGCCGTCCGCTCGAACGGCTGCGGAAGCACGGCATCGAGCGCCGCCGCGGCCTTCAACCGATCCTCCTTGGCGGGCATGGTAGGAAGGTCGATCCCGATCGAACCGCCGATCCCGAACCGCCGTATCGCCCGCCCCGCCGCCTCCGCGCCCGCGACGGCAAGCGCCGCTGCAGGCAGTGCGCCATCCACGTCGAATAGGGTCATTGCGGGCGTAAGGTTCATCCGCAGCCCCCCGCCGTCGAACGGGATTTCGCCGGTCGCGGCCTGATCGAGAAGCTCCGACCAACCCGCCTGCTCAAACAGGTCCGGTCCAGCGACGGGAGCGGCCTGCCCCTGGATTCGCTCCTTCAGCGTCGGCCCAACCCGCTCTTCCGCCTCCGTTACTCGCACCTTCGGCAGCTTCGCCCGGCCCTGCTCAGGAATGGCTTCGCGGACGACTTCGACCCGCAGCTCCGCGCCTTCGGTAAGCTTCGGCAGCGGCTCCAGCAGCGCCTCGGCGCCGCCGTCCATCGTGACGATCCCGCGCCGTCCGGGAACGAGAATGGAGGTAAGCCGCCCGCGCCGAACCGCGCCTGCGCGAGGGCCGTTCGGCAATTCGATGATGGCTTCGGCAATCTCGCCGCTTTCGATCCTGATGGCCCGGTTCTCGCCGATCCCTTCCTCGTAGAGCCACTCAGCCAAGCGGATATCCTGCCGCGCGGAGAAGCGCGCGCGTCTCGAACAAAGGCAGCCCGACGACGCCGGAATGGCTCCCGGAAATCTGCCGGATCAGCGCCTCGGCGCGTCCCTGAATAGCGTAGCCGCCCGCTTTGCCCTGCCATTCGCCGCTAGCGATATAGGCTTCAAGCTCGTCGGGGCTGAAGCGCTTGAATGCCACGATGCTGGTGGAAAGGCGGTGCCGCGCAGCGCCGTCCGCACCGACCAAAGTCACCGCCGAGAGCACTCTGTGCCTGCGCCCGGACAGCAAGCTCAGCGCCTGCCGCGCTTCCTCTTCGCTCTCGGTCTTCGGAAGAATGCGCCGGCCCGCAGCTACCACCGTATCGGCGGCCAGGATCAGCGCGCCCTCATGCGCGCCGCGTACCGCCTCCGCTTTCTCCATCGCCATGCGCGCGGCGTAGAGCGGGGGCAGCTCGCCCTTCAGCGGCGTCTCGTCAATTTCGGCGGGAACGACGGCATCGGGCGTGACGCCGATGCGCTTCAGAAGGTCGAGCCTGCGTGGGCTGGCGGAGGCGAGGACGAGCCGCATCGGGCGCGTGCCTGCTCTTACTTGAAGCGGTAGGTAATCCGACCCTTGGTCAGATCGTAAGGGGTAAGCTCGACCAGCACTTCATCGCCGACGAGCACGCGGATGCGGTTCTTGCGCATCTTGCCCGCCGTATGGCCGAGGATTTCGTGATCGTTTTCAAGCTTCACGCGGAACATGGCGTTGGGCAGCAGCTCAACGACTTGCCCGCGCATTTCCAGAAGTTCTTCTTTAGCCATGCACTTCCTGTCTGAATGTCCGCGCCGCCCTTAGCGGCTGGGGCCTTAAAATGAAACCCCGCCCGGAGGGCTGCTCCGGGCGGGGCTTCCAAGTTCGGTTGAGAAGATCAGCCGGCGTGGCCGCCCGCCAGCGCCGCCAGCAGGAGCAGGGCGACGATGTTGGTGATCTTGATCATCGGATTGACGGCCGGACCCGCGGTGTCCTTGTAGGGATCGCCGACCGTGTCGCCGGTGACGGCGGCCTTATGGGCTTCGGAGCCCTTGCCGCCATGATTGCCGTCTTCGATATACTTCTTGGCATTGTCCCAGGCGCCGCCGCCGCTCGTCATCGACAGAGCGACGAACAGGCCGGAGACGATCACGCCCAGCAGCAGCGCGCCGAGAGCCGCAAAGCCGTTGGCCTGGCCCGCCACCGCGCTGATGATGAAATAGACCGCGATCGGCGCAAGCACCGGCAGCAGCGACGGGATGATCATCTCCTTGATCGCGGCCTTGGTGACGAGGTCGACGGTCCGGGCATAGTTCGGACGGCTGGTGCCCTGCATGATGCCCGGATTGTCGCGGAACTGGCCGCGGACTTCCTCGACCACGGCGCCGCCTGCACGGCCGACGGCAGTCATGCCCATCGCACCGAAGAGGTACGGGAGCAGAGCGCCGAGCAGCAGGCCGACGATCACGTACGGATTGCTAAGGCTGAAATCGACCGCAACGTCCGGGAAGAACAGGTTGAGGTCGGTCGTATAGGCGCCGAACAGGACGAGCGCGGCAAGGCCGGCCGAACCGATCGCATAACCCTTGGTCACCGCCTTGGTGGTGTTGCCGACCGCGTCGAGCGCGTCGGTGCGGACGCGGACGCTGTCGTCGAGGTGCGCCATTTCGGCAATGCCGCCGGCATTGTCGGTGACGGGACCGTAGGCGTCGAGCGCAACCACCATGCCGGCAAGCGCAAGCATCGCGGTCGCGGCGAAGGCGATGCCGATCAGGCCCGCCAGCTGGTAGGCGACGATGATGCCGACGCAGATGACGAGGGTCGGAAGCGCGGTCGCCTCGAGGCTGATGGCCAGGCCCTGGATCACGTTGGTGCCATGGCCGGTCTCGGACGCCTTAGCGATCGACTTCACCGGGCGATAGTTGGTGCCCGTGTAGTATTCCGTGATGCAGATGATGAGGCTGGTGACGGCAAGGCCGACCAGCATCGACCAGAACAGGTCCATGCCGGTGAAGCCGGCGCCGGCAACGACCTGCGGCTCCGCTTCGAAGCCGCCCGCGGTGCGCGGACCGCCATAGACAGCGTTGAGGTCGCCAAGCGTAATCTCGGTCGCGAAATAGAGCGCCGGGATCGACAGCAAAGCGGTGACCCAGAAGCCCTTGTAGAGCGCGCCCATGATC